>CAJFVJ010000003.1:0-330428 GCA_904420445.1 Candidatus Adamsella avium
TTCTCGTCAAACTTCCCCGGAGGAAGCAAGGGGGGAGATGGAAATATGAACCTCGGAAGTGAACCGTATGACTACGACGGAGGTAAAAAAGGCTGCAAACCGTGTAATTTGTTCAATAGTTATTTCCTCAAAACGGATAAAAATCAACAAACGGCAACCTCTTCAAATTCAACGGAACTAAACAAACACACCTTCAAATATATGACGGCGTGCACGCAGGTTCGCAGAGAATGCGAAGATACAACATTCAATCAGGGCTTTAAGTCAGATAAGTCTAAAAACCTTCTTGGATGCAGTGCGTGCTATTCGGAAAATAAAATAAAAAATAGAACATCAGATGCGCGGTGTCAGGTTAGAAGATACTGCTCACAGGCTGACCAGAACGGAACAGGAAAAACTGATAATGCCTATAGCAGATATAAAGGCTTTGATACCGGCAATGTAGAATATTCATGTGCCTGCGAGCAGTTGTCGACAAATGTTCCCGGGTTACCGTATAACTTTAAGTATTGTAGAAATTTGATTGGAAATACTTGTCCATCAAGCAAATCAAATAGCACAACTACAACGAAAGACTATACGATAAAAATTCCTTCTTCTCATGTGAATAAAGAAGTTTATAACCTGAGAAGAGTAAAAGATAATTCGAATAACTACAGAAACGAAGACCAGATTCTTGAATATGAACCATATAACCCTGTAGCAGGAAATCTTTCAACCAAAGAAGGAAAGTTGAGTCCATATTTCCTTCCTGAAAAATGCGAAACAAACAACGGTTTTAAATGCGAGGTGACAGGTTATAACTATTCTGCCCAAACATTTACAATAAGGGTTCATATGCAGACAAAATGTACAAGGACATGTTCAGGCAATGACTGGCAGACATATGCTGCATGCAAAACATGTGCCAGATATGAATCTTATTCATGCGGTACTACTTTGTCACCTAAAACATGTAAAAAATGTGTTGAGTGGAAGAGCAACGGACGCTGCATGAGAAAAGAAGCGGTGAATGATACTCTGAGCAAGGTAACTCTGTATTATACATATGCAGATCCTCTGTGTTCACGCAAGTATCAAAGTCCTCCTGGATTCTGCTCATCATGTCAATGTATGCAGACAGGAAATGCTGATACTTGTACCGAGTGCGGAACTTGTACTTTCCAGAATGCTCCATGTACAGCAAATGATCCTCCAAGAATATTGAAGGTTTGCACAAATTCTTCATGTAATGAATCATATGATAACGGGAAACCATGTCCAGATCCTCCAGCTTGCGGTGAGAAGCCAATTACAACAGGTGCTATTGTTATAGGTAATAATTATGGTACATCATCTGATGAGGCCTTTATAGATACCCACAGAATAGGTAACTGCGGTGGTGCCGGAAGCGGAGCAACAGCAGGCGGATGTTCTTATCAAGAAACACTTAGCCTTAGTGATTTTGGAATCACAGATAATAATGACTATAAGATAGTTTCCTGCACACCAGTTCCTGTAGGTATGGACTATTGTGACAGAAATGATGCTATAACAGGAAGATACTGTAATGCTTATACCGGAGGTGGTGGTCAAACCTGGAACGGTTCGTATGGTGTAAGTAATGCCGGAAATGGTTTTAATACACTTAGTACTGCCAGGTGTGAAGTAAGTTCAGACCATAAGAAAGTTACAATTAAGCTTACAGCAGGAACATTGTCTGATGGTTCTGACTATGATGACTTCGGTGTGAAGAGTGTTAAAATCATAATGGATGGATGCGAATATAAAAATAGATAGTTGTATTTGTATTCAGTATCAAAACCGGAAAAGCCCTCTTTCAAAGAGGGCTTTTTCTTTTGTTGTGCGGATATATGAGTTTTTTCAAGAAAACTGATGACATATTCAAAAAAATGTGATAGAATATTATCTTGCACATAAACTGATGTGTTCTGTTTTTTGGTTTAGTTAAGAAAAAAAGGAGGACGAAATGAGTCTTGATAGAGTCACTATGATCGGAAATCCGACGGCTATTTCTGTTGCCTTCAAAACCCAAAAGGATGACCTCAACAGCGAGCCTGTTGAAGGAATCAGTGTTGTGGGAGAAAAACAACTCAGCGCAGATGAGATGATTACTGCAGAGAGATTTATTCCTCTGAGCAGTTTGTCTTTGAATGATTCGCTGAGGGAAGAAATCGGTTCTGCTGCAGCAGGAGTTTATTCAGAGTTGAACAAAGATGATGATGACGTTTTGAACTTTGTTGCTTCAGAGTTTGCTCATGATGCAGTCAGCGCTCAGAATGGAGCTCCCTGGCCCCTTATGTGGTATGAGTTAGCATAGTTTTAACCGGGAAGACAAAATATCCATCTGTACGGATTTTTGTTCTCCCTCAGGTTAAGCCGTTTTTGACAGATTTTTTTCTGAGTTCTCATTTGTGAGAACTCGGATAAGGGTCGTGTTTATAAAAAAAAGAAACAGCCCTGAGAGCTGTTTCTTTTGCGTTGATTTTTGATTAGTAAAGATAAGCTTCGTGAGAATCTCTTCCGCATTGATAGTCAGGATTTCTGTCTTCTTTTGCTTCTTCGACTTCCGGGGTTTCTGTCAAGCTGGAAATAGTTTCAGCAATTTTCTCTCTTCTTGCTTCTGCATCATTGCTGAGACCTGCGTAAGTGAGGAAGGTTTCTGCAGTGACAATGCCGTTGTCTTTTGTTGTTATTTTAACACCTTCAACAGGTACTTTGTGTCCGTTCGGGTCGCCGACAGAAGCAAATCTAGTTTCTTTCTGGACTTTGACAGATTTGCCGTTGACTATTCCTGAGTAGAGTGTTGCGCCTTGAATAGCATCAGTTTTCATTTTTTTCCCCTTTTTTATGTAAAAACTAAAATAATACAATTATTTAATAAACAAAAATAAAAAAATTTGATAGTGTTATTGTGTAAAAATTCAGATTGATACAAAACTTAATAAACTATTTTTCGACATATTTTTCCCCGCATTTGAGTATAAAACACTGGAAATCAGGCGAAAATTTGCTCAGGAGTTCTCCGATGTGAGCGCCGAGTCCTAGGTTGTAAGAGAGTTTCGGATTTTTTTTGTTGAGGACTTTGAGGATGAGATTTGCGACGTCCTGAGGTTCTTTGCCGTATTTTATGCTTTTTCTGACTTTTTCAAGCAGGATGTTGAGTTTTTTTTGATATTTTTCTTTTGCTTCATCAGGAAGGGCGTTCATTCTTTTATAGGCGGCATCGAGGGATTTTTCCCATATAGGGGTTTTGACTATGCCGGGTTTTATGGAAATTATTTTTATGTTCGGGTTGTCCATTTCGAGAGCAAGCGCCTGAAAGAAGATGTCGAGGGCTTTTTTTGAGGCGCAGTAGGGCGAGATAAACTGGTATACAACATTTGAGGATACAGAGCTTATGTTGATGATTTTGCCGTGTTTAATCATCGGGAGGAAGGTCTTTGTGATTTCGAGCGGGGCGAGGGTGTTTATGGCAAATTGTTGTTTAATCTCTTCGATGTTTGCATATTCAACGATGCCTGTGTAGGCTTGTCCTGCGTTATTGATGATTGCGTAGAGTTCTTCAGTTTCCTCCTTTACGAGAGATAGGGCGTGTTTTATGTCTTCTGAGTTTGTGACGTCGAGGAGGAGGCATTTTATGTTTTTGTTGATGGACTCAAGAGAGGTTTTATCCTCTTCTTTTCTGACTGTTGCAATGATTTTGAAGCCGTTTTGTGAGAGCAGGTCTGCTGTTGCTCGTCCGATGCCTGAAGAGGCGCCTGTCAGGAGTATTGTTTTTGTCATTTTAGGTACCTTATTTATTTGTTGTTATCTGTTTTGCAAAGTTTTCGACGTCTTGAGGTGATATTGTCCAGAGGGTTATGTTGTATAAAGCTGCGACAGCTTTCACTCTGTCGAGATATTTCTGGTCTTTTGTTGCGTTTTCAACTATCAGGACTATGCCTGCTTTTTTATGCGTTGCCTGTGCGTAATAAAGAGCCTGTCCGATAGATTCTGCCCATTTTTTTGCAAAGTCAAATTCGATTGCATGAGTTTGAGTGAGGCAGTCTATCCTTGCTTTATCCGATAAGACTACCTCCTGTTGACCGTGATGGGTGCTGCACCAGGCGTTCTGGTAATCTTTTTCATAGAAGAAGGTGCTCTTTGGGTTTGCTTGAGCGGTTGGATGCGATATGCAGAAAATTATGAATATTATTATAAAAAATTGTTTCAAATCCCCGAAGCTCCTTTTATTTATGAGTTTATTGTATTACAAACATATGAAAAAGGCATTGTTAGAAAAAATTTGGGAAGGGAATTATTAAAAAAAAATAAAAATTTTTTGATATGGAGTTATTGTCAGGTTATAATAAACTTGTTTTGCAATCTCCCACACCCTTTGATGGTAAGGCGTTTGCAGAATAAAACGGGGAATATTTATGCCGTTTTTGACAATTTAGTGATTTATCAGTGAAAACACGCAGGTGCGTGTTTTTTGTGTTTTTAAGAAAGGACTGTTGTCTATGAATTATTGTTTATCAACGAAGAATGTGTACAGGATGTTATCCTGTGTTAGAGATGATGCGAAGTTTTTTTTGAGAGAGGATGCGCCTTATTTCTGCGGGCTTGCAAAGACAAAGATGCAAGAGCTGAGGAAGTATCTTATTTATGAGAATTTTTTGGAAGAACGAAAAAGGGAATATTTTCTTACAGAAAAAGGAGAGGAGTTTCTGAACCGAGTTTTTGATGAAGAAACAACGAATGAAATAAAATTCGGGTTCAGGAAGGTTTATGAGAAAACACCTGTTATTATATGTGATGCGCTGACCAAGGAGAAAGCGCCTGCTTCTCTTACCCGTGTTATCAGACTGCTTGCAAAACATCTTGTTGAAGGAGATGAGTTGAGAAAAAATTCTGCCGAGGAGTTCTTGTATAGAGAGATTCTTGCTGATGGGGCAAGCTGCCGGTCTGTTCGTTTTGAGATGGAGAATTATTTGTTAAACTCTGGCAGGGTATTTCTGCAAGATTTCTTTGAAAAATTCATGACTTCGCCTTACGGGCTGACAAGGTCATTGGTTTCTGTTCTGCTGCTTGATATTCTTGTGCGCAATAAGAACATTTTTGCTATATATGAGCGGCATCAGTTTCAGCTTAAGTTTGATGTTCTTATTTTTGATAGGATGATGTTTTGTCCTCAGAACTTTGAAATTCAAAAAACAGTGGTGGAGGATTGCCCTGTTTTGAAAGAAATTTCGAAGATTTTGCTCTTTGAACCGTCGTCAAATATTCTTGATTTGACAAAAGGGCTTATATATTTTGTAAGAAGTCTTGAAAAATATACTCTGAAAACAGAGCGCTTATCGAAGAGAACAATAAGATTCAGAAATGCTGTTTTGAATGCGAAAGATCCTGTCAGTCTTTTTTATCGGGATATTCCGAAGGTTTTATGCGGCAAGCTGCTGAAAGAGTGTGATAATTCTATTGTTGAAGCGTTTGCCGAAGTCTGCGATGAATTGAGATGGTGTTATGATAAATTTATTTCAGAAATTAAATTATTTTTCTTTTCTGCATTTTATGAAATAGAGAGAGAAAGATTGAAAAGGCGTTTTGAAAAAGTAGAAGATTTTTTGGGAGATAGAGAGTTGAAAATTTTGCATAAAAATATTCAGGAGGCTGCTTCCTCAAATCAACAGTGGATGGAGCGTATTGCAACAGTTGTAAACAAATCCCGTGTTCCAAAGGATTGGAGTGATGAGGATGTTGCTGATTTCAAGTTCAAAATAGCAGAGTTATCCATGAAATTTCTTGGAATTGAGACCATTGCTTCTTCAAACTGTGTATTGTTGAAAGACAGGCGTGTAGAAGAAATATTGAAGAAGATAGAAAATTTATCTTCCATTCAAAGGATGGCTGTTTTGAGAGTGCTGGTTGCAAAATAGAATATGCTGAAAAGAAGTCTGTTCGTTTATTTTTAGATGAACAGACTTCTTGATACAAATAAAAAATTATTTTACGGCTTTTGCAACTTCATCAGTGATATCCTCTCCGCCGTAAAGCACAACGCTTTTCATAATAACCATGGTGTAGCCTTTATCTTTTGCGGTTGTTTCGATTATGTTTCTGATATCCTGTTCCGCAAGAGAGAGTTTTTTTGCATATTCGCTGTCTATTGCCGTTCTTTTTTCGTTCAGTTCTTTTGTGAATTTTTCCTCGAGTTCTTTTTGTTTTTCGGGGTCTTTTTCCTTATCAACGCTCAGGCGTGCTTTTTCGATAAATCTTGTGAGTTCGTCTATTTTCTTTTTTTGCTCTGTTTGTATTGATTTTGCTTCTGATGAGTTTGCTACTACTTTTTTGATATCAACGATGCCTATTTTGCAGGGAGAAAGTTCTTCTGCGCAGGTCTTTGTCATAATGCATAATCCTGCAAGCAGTGCAATGAAAGATAATTTCAGGGTTTTGTTCATTTTCTTATCCTCAACTAAATTACGTTTTAGAGTTTAGCATACAGGATGAATAAGACTTATAGGTAAGCAGGGCTATTTGATGATTAAGACAGAAGTCAGCCTGCCGGTCAATCTTATTTTCTGCTAAATTCATGTGTTATAATTTCTAAAAAACAGGTAGTTATTTTTGAGGAAAAACAGATGAGTTCAAAAAAAATTCTTATGATAGTCGGAGATTATGTCGAAGATTATGAAGCTATGGTGCCATATCAGATGATGCTGATGGTCGGTCACAGTGTTGATGTTGTTTCCCCCGGGAAACAATCAGGTGATTGTGTGAAGACAGCTGTCCATGATTTTGAAGGAGATCAGACTTACAGCGAGAAAAGAGGGCATAACTTTGCGATTACTGCAGATTTCTCTCAGGTAAAACCTGAAGATTATGACGGGCTTGTTATCCCTGGAGGAAGAGCGCCTGAGTATCTCAGATTGAACAAAAAAGTTCTTGATATTGTGAAATATTTTGCACAAGAAAACAAGCCGATTGCTGCAATATGCCATGGTCCTCAGATTTTGGTAAGTGCAGATGTTTTGAAAGGGAAAAAGTGTACGGCTTATATCGCTCTCAAACCTGATGTTGAGATGGCAGGAGGAGTTTTTGTTGAACCAAACGATTCTGCTTCAAATGCGGTGGTTGACGGCAATCTTGTAACCTCTCCTGCGTGGCCCGGGCATCCTGAATGGATGAGAGAGTTTTTGAAGCTGCTTGGTTCAAAAATTGAAGCATAGATTGCAAAAAGAGAGGAAGTCTTTATGACTTCCTCTCTTTTTTATTTTATATTATGTCTATTCTTCGTCATCATAAGACATATCGTCTTCGAGGTCTTCTTTTTCTACTACAGTACCGTAGTTTTCACCGTTTTGGGTGAAATATTGTATGGTCGTTTCTGCTTCTTGCACTTTGCCGTCTTTGATGAGAGCAGTGTAGTTTTGTTTTTCAGTTGTACCATCATCAGGATGAGCGATTGTTTTTGTTGAGGATACAATCATTACTCCTGATTGAGCAAGTGCTTGTTGAGCTGAAGGGAGTTCAAACTCGTTTGTTTGCTCAGGCTGTGTTGTTTGCGGCTGCACATTGTTTTTGAAATTTAGCGTTGATTTGTGATGAGGAGTGGTCATGCTGATTTTTTGTACGTTCATTTTTGTTCTCCTTTTTGTATTATCAAATTTTTGAGATTATCATCGTCCAGTTTTTTTGCTTTTTTTATGCAATATCTATCAGGAATAACTCCTGCGTCAAGAAAGAGTTTTATTAACTCATGATTATTCTTTTTGATTGCATATCCAAGATATTCTACACCTTCTTTATCTATGTTGAAATCAGCCTTATGGTCTATTGCTATTCGGGTACTCTCTGCATTGAGATTGTAAACTGAAAAATCAAGAAGCGTTATACCGAGGCATTTTTTGTTTATGTCTGCGCCATGTGCGAGGAGGAGGTTCATTATTTCATATTGTTTGTAATAAGAAGCAAAAAAAGTGGCAGGAATTCTCATATATGTAAAGTTCGGATCAGCTCCTTCTTCAATTAGCTTTTCGACTGTCGCTTTATCTCCCTCGACGATATAGTAAATAAAAGATGAGGGCGGGATTTTTATGTTTTTAATCATTCCCTCATATCGTGGTGTTGTATTATTTTGAGATGTCTTAAGCTCAGCTGAGGCAGGAAGCTGCAGGCATATCAGAATAAGAAAGAATAAGACAAACAGTTTTTTCATGCGAAGTCCTTTTTTGAATCTTTTAGAAATATTTTAGGCTAAATTTCTTATCAGGCACTTTTTGTTAATTTATTGTAACAGAACTAATATTTTCATCAATTTTACGTACTTTTTGACTTAGTAGTAAGTAAGGTTATATATGAAAGGTATTATATGATTAATGCAGTTAATTTTTTAGGAAATATTACTTATAACATAAACAGACAAACATCATTCGGAAACAAAACAAAACCGATGGAGAATGATTGTTTTATTAGAACAACCGGAGCACAAAATTCTTCTCAAAATGATTTTATACAATGGGCTGAGAAGACAAATTTCTTTCCTCAAAAACTCTCGGAAGTTATGCAGGATGAGGAGAATATTCTCGGGAAAGGTTTTTCGAACACCGTCTATAAAATCCCCGGGAATGAAGAATATGTTTTGAGAGTGTCAAATTCGAGTGATATAAACTTCAGTGACTTTGGGGATTATTCTCTTGAAGACGCCGAAGATAAAAATCTCAAAGGCAACTATGGGCAGTGTGTTGCAAAAATAAAAAGTTCTGATTTTCGAAAACCAGAGATTTTTATTCTCAAAAAACAAAAAGGGATAACCAACGGCAATCCTCCATCGAGTGTTATATATTTTGAAAACGGAACCCTCAGACCAGGAGAGCTGCCCTATGAAGCTTTTGAAAGAAAAGAACATTATGCAAAATGCCTCCAGATATTAGCAGATATGCCTCAGGAAAGTTATGATGAGCTTGTTCATAATCTCTCTGACCTCGGCGAAGCGGGCTATAGATTTGACTATTATAATCCGAATAATTTTCTTCTTGATGAAGAAGGCGGAAAGATTAATATAATTGATCTTGAAAAAACTCAAAAAGGCAGTAAAAATGACCTTGGAAACGCTCTCTGGGCTTTGAGCAATATTTCATATCTGACCACATTTATGTCTAAACATGATAACTCTCCTATGCCTGAAGAAGAATCAAACAAGGCATTTGAGAATACAATGACTGTTATTGATAAATATACGCAGGCAATGAAAAACAACGGCGAAAAATATTCTCCTGACGGATATGAATTTTTCCAGCTGATGAATAGTTTGCCGATGAGTTTTTATCTGCGTTCAATGAATATTGAAGAAAAACGTCAAAAACTGGTTGATATGGGTGTTATGGATTAGGTGCAATAAAAAACTCCCGGAGATGGATTCGAACCACCGTTAGAAGATCCAGAGTCTCCTGTCCTGCCGCTAGACGATCCGGGAATGAGTTTTTTTATTACTAGCAAATTCTATAACGAAATAACAATTATTGTCAACTTTTGAGTGCGTTTTGTTTGTTTCAAATTGTTTTTGTACTTCAAAAAATGCTATAAGTTGAGGTACAATAATTGTTATGAAAAAATTTGATGAAAACTATACAACATATACTCAATCTCTTGAATTTGCTGCAGAGCTTCTTACGAAAGCAATCAAAGAAACTATGCGCAAAGTCGATAAGGAAATGAACTTTAAAGTGAGTCATGAAGAGTATATTATTCTTGAAACCGTCTGTTTGAATCCGGGGATTATTCAAATAGATATAGCAAAGAAAATATTCATGCAGCGTTCTTATGTCGGCAAACTGCTTGCAAAGCTTGAGGAGTCAGGGTATATCAAAAGAACTCAATCAATAAAAGGCAAGAAAAAAGTTGTGATGAAATCATATATTACAGACTCAGGGATTGAGGCTTATAATGAAGTTAAAGATTGGATACTTGAAGAAATAAACAAAAACAGCATATCTGAAGAATCCCGCAGGCAAACAAAAGAGATGATAAAACATATGTTCGAGATAGTTACCTATTTGCGTGAAGAATATGATGTCAAGTTGTAGGTGTGAATTTTTGCAAACTTGTTGACAGCATAATTTTTTTTGTGTTAAACATGTGGAATAATCCACATATAAAGAAGGCAATTTATGGAATTTTCAAATGCAGATACAGAGAGAATAAAACGCTGGCTGCTGCTTGTTCCCACTATGCTTGCTGCATTTATGTTTGCGTTGGACGAAACGATTGCCAATATAGCACTGCCTCATATAGCAGGGTCTTTCTCGGTCAGTTCTCAAGAGTCCATTTGGATTTTGACGAGTTATCTTGTTGCAAGCTGTTTGACAATACCGATGATTGACTGGTTGAGCCGTTTGCTCGGGCGCAAGAATATGTTTATGCTATGTGTGTTTGTATTCACCGTAGCATCGTTCTTATGCGGCATATCAGATTCTATGGGGATGATGGTTGTTTCAAGATTTTTGCAGGGCTTAGGAGGCGGCGTTCTCATACCTATAGCACAGGCGATTATGATGGAGGCATTTGAGGGGGATGAGTTATCTTTAGCCGGTACAATTTTTGGTATGGTCGTAATTATTGCTCCGATTATCGGCCCTGTAATCGGGGGATGGATTACCGAAAATTATTCCTGGCACTGGATTTTCTTCATCAATGTGCCGATAGGGATAATTATTTTAATTCTTGCAAAAACAATGATTGTTGACCCGCCTTATGCGCAGAAGCAGAAGAATGTAAAAACAGATTACTGGGGAATACTGTTTTTGTGCACTTTTGCCGTTGCTTTTGAGATTATGATGGATAAAGGCAACGATTTGGACTGGTTCGGGTCTCCATTCATCTGCAAGTTAACTGTTGTCTGGGTTGTAGCTTTGATTTTGCTGATAATATCTCAGATAAAGCAAAAGGATTCTCTTGTTAAATTTGATGCATTCAGGGATTATAACTTTGTTGTCGGTACCATTTGTCTGACGATTATGAATGCTATTTTGCTCGCATCAATGGCAATGCTGCCGCAGTTTATGCAGAATATGATGGGATATGATGCTTTTACGAGCGGATTAACCATGATGCCGAGAGGTGTCGGGTGTCTTATCGGCTGTGTTTTGAGCGGATATTTACAGCCGAGGATGGATGGGAGAATTCTGGCTGCTGTCGGGGTGGCTATTCTCTGTTTGGGCAGCTGGTCTTTGGGTTTTATTAACCTTGAGATATCATCTATGTCTGTTGTTGTACCGAATATTATGTACGGTATTGGTATGACAGTCGGTATGATACCTATTATTACTCTTTCCTGCAAAACAATTGCCGCAGACAGGATGTCAAATGCAAGCGGGATACAGAATTTTATAAAGACAATAGGCGGGGCGATAGGAACTTCTCTTGTTGCAACTTTTGTTTCGAGGTTTTCTCAGATACATCAGAATATGATGGTAAAACATCTTACCGAGACAAACTCTGTTTATGTTGAGAGATTGCAGGCGTATTCTTCGCAGTTTATGTCAATGACCGATTTATCGACGGCAACTTATATGGGGCAGACGTTGATTTATAATCAGCTGCAAGCACAGGCGAGGTTGTGGGCTTATGTTGATTCATTCAGAATTTTTGCTGTTGCAGGCATTATAATTTTATTTTTAATTTTTGCGCTCAAAAAAGATAGGAAAACGGATGTAAGTAAACAGTAAGACAGTAGTGGAGTAAAGATTATGATGACGAGAGATATTATTTCACTGTATAATGAGGTTATGGAAACAAAACGTTTGCTCTGTAGTCTTCCCGAGTTGAAAAGAATTGAGTTCCTTGAGAAAAATACTGATAAAAACATGAAGGATTTGGAGCGTTTGTTGAAGAAACTAAACGGAGCAATGCGGCAAGTTATAGAAAAATGCTATGAAAAAAATTAGATTAGGTTTTTATTTATTTTTCTTTCTGACAGCGCTGTTCTGCTTGATATACTCTTGTTTTCTCTTAATTCCTCCTTTTGTTATTAATTCTGATAAGATAAGGCATAATTTAGAAAAAAGTATTTCTCAAAAAACAGGTATGGTGATAAATTTTGAAAATCCAAGACTGCAAGTATCACCTATGCTTGTCTATAAATTTGATGCTGATAGAATTGATGCAAGAGATAAAGAAAATAATCAGGCAATACTTATTGAAAAAATCAGCTGTACTGTTGATATAAAATATTTGAAATTTGAGAATTTATATGCAGATGATATTTTTGTTGACGGTGATGAATTTAGAAAGTTATTCGGAAAAAGAAAGACTAAGCCTGTCAAATATAACTTCAACAAGCTGCCTGAGCTTGGGATAAAAAATTTTGTTTATAAATCGGATGATTTTACTTTAGAGCTGATGGATGTTGCTTATCAGGGTAAAAAGCTTACTTTTGATGGAGAGGTTGACTCTCATTTTCTAAACCATGATGTTTTTGTTCAGGACGCCTCATTTGATATTCTTGGGAATAAGATTTTTGCTGATGAAGTAGAAATTAGCCTCGGTAAATCAAAAATTGAGATAAGCGGAGATATCTTTGGCAAGAAAGATTTTTTTGTGAAAGGATTTGATTTACCTGTATCAGACCTTGAGAAGACACTTTTGTATTATCAAAAACAACAGGATCCCGCGAAAAAGTTTCTTGAAAATTTCAGGAATTATCAGGGGAGAGCTGATGTTGATTTGAGAGTGAAAGAGGATGGGATTTTCGGGCGCTGTCTTGTGAAAGATTTGAGTGCAGTTATGGTATGGTTTGATATTCCTGTTGAGTTCAGGGAAGTTCCGTTTGTTTTTGATAAAAACCGCATAACCTCTCATGCAACAGGAAAGCTCGGAGGAGAGCCTGTTTTGCATGATTTGGAGATAGTCAATCTTGGAACTCCTCAAAAAGAATTTCATGGTGATGTCAGGACAACTCTGACAAAAAATTTCCGGTATATAAAAGGCTTGAGAGTCTTGAATAATGCTGATGCAAGAGTCAGCTATTTCATCAGAAACAAAAAAATTGATGTGAAATATTCTCTTGATTTTGCAGAGAATTCTGATTTGTTTTATAAAAATGCATTCTTAGGATTGAGAGATAAAAAACGAAAATTTTATTTTGAAACGCTCAAAGATGGAGATAATTTGTTTGTAAAAAACTATAACTATTCTATATCCGAAGAAAATGGCTATATCCCGCTGATAATGGGCGACGGGCTGTTTATCAAACAGGATGGGAAACTGAAACCTGCGTATTTCAACTGTAAAACAAACGGTTATGCTCCTGTTTCTGCGATAGGCGCCCTCGGCAGATATATCCGTGGCGGTGCCTTCAGGGGCAATCTGAAGCTTGATTTGCTTGGAGATAAACTGCTTGGTGATTTTGAATTGAAGGATACAAGGTTCAAAAATTTTCATGTTAAATCTGCAAAAGTTATTGCCTCTGATAGAGTGAAAATACTTGCAGGAGGATTGTTTCACAGGCAAAAATTCGGCTGTGAGCTTGAAGCAGAAAATCAATTTGGCGCAAATACTGTTCATGTTTATGACCTTGATTTATTTTTGGATAAATACATTATAAAAAGCGGGAATAAAAAACGTCGAAAAAACAGAAATTTTGATGATATGAGAAAGAAATTTTATTCAAGGTCAAGAGATTTTGATGTAACAATTGATAACTGGAACATCAGGCTGAATGAACTTAGGAGCGGGCGGATTATTCTCAGGGATATATTTTTGTATGGAAGCCTGCAAAATAAGATATTTGAATTTACTATAGATAAACTTTCTTTTGCAAAAGGCATTCTTGAGGCGAGCGGAAAATACAACTTTGAGGATGACTCATCGAGTGTTGATTTTGTTGCAAAAAACATCGATTCAAATATTGCAGCTGATACAATTTTCGGGCTGCATAATCAAATTGAGGGGATTGCAAATGCAACTCTGCAACTTTATACAAAAAATCAGCTTGAGGATGTACAGGCTGTCGTCCAATTTTCCGTTGATAACGGTTTTCTCCCGAAAATCGGCAGCACTGAGTTTATGCTGAAGAATGAGAAAAGAGTAAAACTCATGGATATTATTACAATAGACTCGGAATTGAAAAATAAAAAAACTCTTGAATCAGATATCAAAGGCTTTTTCAGAGTTGATAACAACTTGTTGAAAGATATAAAACTGACCACGCAGCAGCAGTATTTATCTTTGTTTATCGAAGGAAAATATGATATGGATAAACAGTATGCTTTCTTGAACCTGTATGGCAAATACAACAAAGAGGTTCCCCGTGGAGTAAAGGTTATTTTCATTCCGCTGAACTGGATTTTGAACTTTGTCCTGAAACCTGAAGATACACGTGAGTTTTATTCTGATAAGCTCAAGCAGATACCATCAGTTGACGCATCAGAGAAGAACGAAAAATATTTCAGGGTGAAGATGCAGGGTAATTTGAACCAGGACTCTGCAGAAGTTGAGATAAAAAGCATCAGGTAATTACTAAAATTGTTCTTAACTGAACAGTACTTATTCTTTTTTTTCAGCTAATGGGACAACAACTCCTGTTAGTGCAAAGAGAGCTATGGCGTTCGGAATAACCATCAAATTGTTGAACATATCTGTAAGCTCCCAGACAAAATCACTTGAAATTAGGCTTCCTAGCATGATGAATCCGAGCGCTGTTATCATATAGACTAATTCTGTAATTTTTTGATTTCTTTTTCCAAACAGATATAGTACATTTATTTTCCCAAATAAATTCCAGCTTAAAATAGTAGAGAAAGCAAAGAAAAACAGACATACAGCAACAAAGATTGCACCGATGGAATTTCCAAAGACACTCCCAAAAGCGGTTTGTACCAGATTTGTTTTGTTTAATATTCCCATTACTTCTTCTGTATATCCATTCGATAAGATTCCATCATGTGTATAAAGAGTAGAGATTACAATAAGAGCATTCAGGGTAAGTATCACAAATGTATCAATAAAAACACCGAGCATAGCGACTGTTCCTTGAGTATGAGGATTTTTTACATTTGCAAGAGCATGAGCATGAGGAGTAGAACCCATCCCCGCCTCATTTGAAAATAATCCTCTTTTCGCACCCTGACTTATCGCCTGCATAATTGCATATCCGAAACTGCCTCCTAAAATAGCCTGAGGCATAAATGCATATTTAAAAATCATAAAAAATGTTTCAGGAATATATTTAATCCTTACAGCTAAGATAGCAAGTCCTCCGATTATAAACAGTGCAGCCATGAAAGGAACCAGTTTTTCTACAACAAGAGCGAGTCTTTTTATGCCTCCTATAAAAATTATTGCACAGGTTATAACAAGGAAAATCCCCATTATCCAGGGTTTTATGCCAAAAGCTGTTTCCATGCAGTAAGCAATTGAATTAGACTGAACCATGCAGCCCATAAAACCTAGTGCCAGAATAATTGCAACGGCAAAAAATGCAGCCAATATTTTTCCGAAAAGTCCTTTAAAAGCTGTTGTTATATAATAAACAGGACCTCCTTTTATATTCCCGTCTTCTTCTATAATTCTTGTTTTTATAGCAAGAGTAGCCTCCGCATATATAGTTGCCATTCCTAAGAATGCTATTATCCACATCCAAAAAATAGCACCGGGACCGCCGATTAAAATAGCTCCTGAAGCGCCTACTATATTTCCTGTTCCCACCTGAGCGGCAACTGCTGTTGCAAGAGCTTGAAAGGATGTCATTCCCTGATCTTTTGTTTTATAAAATATATTTATTTCTCCAAATAAATTTTTTAGACCTTCATTGAAACATCTTATCTGGACAAATTTTGTTTTGATTGTATACCAGAGTCCTACGCCAACAAGCAGAAATACAAGAATATAATTGGATAGATATTCATTAAATTTTGCTACAAAAGGGAATAAAATTTCTTCCATTAATTTGAACCTTTAGGGTTAACTAGCAACATTTACCAGCTTTGTAAAATTTATTATACAGAAAAAAAAGAAATAATAAATGAATTATTATCACAGAGAGCTTTATCCAAAATACATGGTGAAGATGCATGGTAATTTTAAAGAGCATCAGGTAATGAGAACAGTTACTATAAAGAAGAAAGTTTTTAATGTAAATATGTATGTATGCGTTTTAACATGTATATATTTACTTTTTTTTTTTTTTTGTATATAGAATTTATATTAAATAAATTAAAACAGCTCAGGTATTTGGATATTATGGTCAGGAAAGATGTTTCAATTATTCTTGTCAGCTACAAAACAAAAGATTTGACAAGAAATTGCATCAAATCAATAGTCGAAAAGACAAAAAATATATCTTATGACATCTTTGTTGTCGATAACAACTCTCAAGACGGCACCTGCGAGATGTTGAAAGAAGAATTCCCTTTTGTGAAATTGATAGAAAATTCTCAAAACATCGGATTTGGTGCGGCAAATAATCTGGCAATCAAAGAATCTGATGCAGAATATGTTTTCCTTTTGAACACTGATACTCTGCTTGTGAATAATGCTGTCAAAATTCTTCATGATTTTCTCGAAAATAACAGGCATGTGGGTGTTTGCGGTGCAAATCTTTACGATGAAAATATGAATCATATTCATTCCTATGGTGTCTTTTTGACCCTGAAAAGACAGATGTTGAAGACGTTTTTTATGTTCAGAATATTCTTTCCAAACGAGATGAAGCTGATGTTTGATAAGGGATATAATCAGCAGAACGAACTCAAATCAGTTGATTATATCACAGGCGCTGATATGATGGTTCGAAAATCCGTTCTTGATGAAGCTGGGCTTTTTGATGAAAGATTTTTTCTTTATTTTGAAGAAAACGAGCTGCAATATAGAATAAGAAAATCAGGTTATGATATTTTTATAAATCCCGAGGCACAGATTATACATCTTCATGGCAAATCGCCAAAAGAAAACGAAAGAAAAGTCTATGAATACAGAAAGAGCCAGTATTTGTTTTTACGTCTGTGTTATGGCAACAGGAAAAATATTTTCTGGATAAAAAGTCTTATGCTCTTCAATTTCGGGATGAATATTTTCAAATATCCGAAATGTATAGCAGGATTGTTTAAATATATTTTGAACGATAGGGTATAAAAATTTTTTCTCATAAAAAAAGACCTCCCCAGGTTGGACTCGAACCAACAACCTACCGGTTAACAGCCGGTTGCTCCGCCATTGAGCTACTGAGGAACGTCTCTTTAGTTTATGTGTGTATTATATCAACGTCAAAATTTATTGTAAAGAGTTTTTTTTATATTTTTTCTACTCTAAATGAATTATCTTGATATTATTCTGCAGTAGGTGCGACATAAACACGTGTTGATGCTTCCTGATCAAGATAGAAAACAGCACTTGTATTATCGCCTATGAGTTTTAGCTTGCTGAGCATAGTGTCAACATTTGACTCTTCTTCAACCTGCTCATCAATAAACCATTTCAGGAAGGATTGTGTTGCATAATCTTTTTCTTCTACGGCAACTGACATAAGAAGATTGAATCTGCCTGTGATATGTTTTTCATGCGCAAGTGTTTCTTCAAACACATTCAGCAAATCTTTCCATTCATGTTTTGGCTGCTCGATTGAACCTAGTGTAACCTGAGCATTTCTTTCAAGCAGGTAATCAAAGATTTTTGTTGCATGAGATAATTCTTCTTGAGCCTGCACTCTCATCCAGTTTGAGAATCCTGCAAGACCCTGTGCATTGCAATAAGATGACATAGAAAGATAAAGATATGAAGAGAACAATTCTTCGTTTATTTGATTGTTCAGTTCTTTTACCATTTTTTCGCTTAACATTTTGTTTTTCTCCTATATTCACTCTGATAAGCTAAATTCTTACACGACAACTTCTTCGTGTAATTTTTCCAAATATTTTATTGCAGATGTCGCTGCAACGGCACCGTCTGCTGCTGCTGTGATTATCTGGCGTAGAGGTGTTGTTCTTATATCTCCTGCTGCATATACCCCGGGGATATTTGTCTGCATATATTCATCAGTAACAATAAATCCTGCTGAATCCATATTCAGCTGAGAAGCAAACAACTGAGAGTTCGGAGCAAATCCGATATATGGGAACACTCCGTCTGTTTTGAGAGATGATACTTCATCCGTTTTGGTATTTTTTATTATAACTTCTGATACGGTGTTTTCGCCTTTGATTTCAATCGGAACGGCATTCCAGATGAAGTTGATTTTCGGATTTTTGAAAGCTCTTTCCTGAACAATTTTATCAGCACGAAGAGCGTCCCTTCTGTGCATAATGTTTACTTTTGATGCAAATTTTGTGAGATAAATCGCTTCTTCAACAGCGGCATTGCCGCCACCGACAACTGTTACAACTTTATCTTTGAAGAATGCTCCGTCGCATATAGCGCAGTAGCTGACGCCTCTGCCTGCAAATTCTTTTTCTCCGGGGATGTCCAATTTTTTTGCCTGTGCGCCTGCTGCTATGATAAGTGTTTTCGCTTTGAATATTTTTTTTGATGTTTCAATGGTGTTATCGTTCTCTTTGAGATTTACCGAGATGATTTCTTCGTTCGGGTATTTATTTATTGCAAATTTGTCTGCGTGTTCTTCAAATTCGTTCATCAGGTCAAAACCGCCTACGAGTTTGAATCCGGGATAATTCTCAACTTCGAGATACAGTGACGGCTGCCCGCCGAACATACTGATATCAACTATAGCGGTCGACACATTCCCTCTTGCTCCGTAGATTCCTGCGCTTAGACCTGCAGGTCCTCCCCCGAGTATTAATAAATCATAGTTCAAAATTTCTTTCTCGCTCATGTTTATTCCCTTATCATCTTATACAAAATGGCATTTCTGCCTGAAATTTTCTTACCTTCAAGTCTGTATTTTACAACATTATGCTCTATAAGTTTATTATCTATCGAGAACTTTTTCATTTCAAGTCTATCTTCTCCGATAAATGTATTGTCATTTAATGTGATTGTGACGTGTTCTGTTTCGTCTTCGTATTTGTTTTTTGATGCCCGAGAGAATTTTGCCGTGTTGTTTTCAACTTCGTCAACAGAGATTGTCGAAGTTGCAAGAGTCGCAGGATTTGTGAGTGTAATTGCATTCCCTGCTCTCTGCAATATCCATATATCAGAAGTTCTTTCTTTGAAGAAACTTTCGTTGTTTGTTTCAACTCTTGTTGATATGACAGACCATGTTCCGTAGAATTCATCAGGTATCATATCAACTGCCGAAATACCGCCTTTGAGAACTTCTCCAAAACATAAGGACGGTATAAATACATTCATAATTAGAAATAATACTGCGATAAATAATCTCATAGAATTCTTTCTTTGTCAGTTATTTTATATGTTATATGAACTTTCAAAAATCTACAATAATAAACCCGGGTAGTAGTTTACAAACAGACAGGTTTTGTGATTTTTTTATACATTTATGTTATAAACATCTTTAGTGTATCAGATATATTTGAAATTATAATAATATGAATAAAAATGTCTATATAGAAACTCTCGGATGCCAGATGAATAAGTCTGACTCGGAACGTATTTTCGGGATTTTATCTCAATGCGGTTATTCAAAATGCGATGATTCGAAGAATGCCGATTTGTTGATAGTCAACACCTGCAATATCCGCCAGCTTTCGGCAGATAAGGCTTATAGTCTTTTAGGAAAATGGTGCCAGAGAAAAAAAGAACATCCTGATATCAAAATAGCTATCTGCGGATGTGTTGCACAACAGGATAAAGAACTGGTCTTCAAACGTCTTCGGGGTGTTGATTTAGTCTTCGGTACTCACAATATCTATGAACTTCCTGACTTAATCAAAAGAGTTAATGATGGAGAAAAGGTTTGTGCTATCAGAAAAGAACCATATAAGGCAAATGCCCTTGATTATCCGATTGAAAGAGCAGAGGGAGTGAATGCATGGCTTCCTATTATTGAAGGATGTGACTATTTCTGCACCTATTGCGTTGTTCCATATGTCAGAGGGCGCCAGAGAAGCCGCATGCCTGAAGAAATTCTCGAGGAAGCAAAACGCATTGTCGCTCAGGGGTATAAAGAGATTACTCTTTTGGGGCAGACTGTTGATTCTTACGGTAGAGATATCGATGATGATTCTGTTAACTTATCAAATCTTTTGCGCTCTTTGCATTCTTTAGATGGGCTTTTGAGAATAAGATTTGTTACGTCTTATCCTACCGATATTTCTGATGAACTGATACAAACGGTGAAAGAACTTGATAAAGTCTGCGAGTATTTTCATATTCCTATGCAATCAGGCAATGATGAGGTGTTGAAAAATATGCGCCGCCGCTATACACGGGCGCAGTATCTCGAAATTTGCAAGAAACTCCGCTCAGCCATGCCTGATGTGAGCATTACATCTGATTTTATTGTAGGGTTCCCGGGCGAAACTCAGGAACAGTTTGAAGATACTCTTTCAATAATTGATGAGGCTGGTTTGGATTATTCAAATACGGCTGCTTACTCTCCAAGAAGACAAACTCCAGCAGCTACCTGGAGAGATAGGTTCATTGATGAAAAAACAAAAAAAGAACGCCTTGCAATCTTGAATCAGAAGGTGAAAGACTACTCGTTTTATTCAAACCAAAAATGCGTGGGCAAAGTTATGGATATTCTTGTTGAAAGTTCAAAAATTGAAGACGGGAAAGTTGTTGTTTCAGGACGCACAAGAAGCAACAAAGTTGTTCATGCTCAAGGTGATGACTCAATGATTGGAACGATTGTTAATGTCAAAATAGAAGAAGCATCAACATGGTGTCTGAAAGGGAAAATTGTATGAAGAAGAAACCAACAGTCGCAATAGTCGGACGTCCGAATGTCGGTAAATCAACATTCGTCAACAGATTGTTGGGAAAAAGACAGTCAATCGTTGATGATATGCCCGGTGTAACACGTGATAGACTCTATTTTGATGTAGAGTGGAACAGAAAATCTTTTTCGGTGATTGATACTGGCGGTATTATCCCCGGGGATGAAGATGAAATAATGCTTTCTATTTTTGATCAGGCAAAAATAGCCTGTGAAGAAGCTGATGCGGTAATCTTTCTTGTCGACGGGGTAGAGGGAATTACTCCTGTTGATGAAGATATTGCAAATGTTTTGAGAAAAAGCGGGAAAAAAGTCTTTCTCGCTGTTAATAAAATTGATGTCCCTGAAAAAGAAGCGTATATTCATGAGTTTTATAAGCTCTCTCTAGGTGAGCCATATCCGATATCTGCTCTGCATGGCACAGGAGGCGTCGGTGATTTGCTTGATATTATCACCGAGTTTTTACCAGATTTTGTCGAGGAGAAAAAAGCTCCGCCGATAAAACTTGCCATAATCGGGAAACCTAACGCCGGTAAGTCTTCTATTGTGAATGCTGTTCTCGGTAAGGATAGAGTTATCGTAAGTGATGTATCAGGCACAACAAGAGATACGATTGACTCAACACTTGTTGTTGATGATAAAGAATTTGTAATTGTTGATACGGCAGGCATAAGGAAAAAATCAAAAGTTGACTACGGCGTTGAAAAATTTGCTGTTGACAGGGCCATCAAGGCGATTAGCCGCAGTGATATTTCTGTTCTTGTTGTTGATGCGCTTGAAGGGTTGACGGAGCAGGACAAAAAAATTGCCGAGCTGACTATAGAGGCAGGTCGGGGGCTGATTATCGCCGTGAATAAATGGGATATTGTCGAAGATAAAGACTCGAATACTGCTGATAAGTTCAAAAAAGAAATACGCTCCGAGGCACCGTTTTTAGATTATGCTCCGATAATTTTCATAAGCGCAAAAACGAAACTGAGGCTGAACAAGATTTTTTCAACTGCGGTTGATGTCTATGCAAGCTGCAATAAAAGAGTATCAACAAGCTTGTTGAATAAGGTTGTCAATGAAGCGTTTGACCTTAATCCTCCTCTGTCTGAAAAAGGTAAGAGGGCAAAAATTTATTATTCAACACAGACTTCAGCTGCACCGCCTAGTTTTGTGATATTTGTCAACAACTCAAAACTTCTGAAAGACAGCTATAAAAGATATCTCGAGAGAAAAATGCGTGAGGCATTCGGCTTTTTGGGCACGCCTATTCGTATAATTCCCCGAGAAAAGAGCGAAAAGGCAAAAAAGAAATAATCAATCAAAGGAGAATATAATGCAATATATTTATTTTTTACTGGTTGTGGCAGCTGCCTATGTTATAGGGTCAATTCCTACAGGGTATCTTATTGTTAAGCACTTCAAAGGTATAGATATCAGAGAAACAGGCTCAGGAAGCACAGGGGCGACGAATGTTAAAAGGGTAATGGGAACAAAATGGTTTTTTATTGTTCTTTTTCTTGATGCAATGAAAGGGCTTATTCCCGTTCTTATTTCAAAATATCTTGAAGTGAGATTTAATATTCTTCTTTCATGGCATATTCTGCCTGTTGCTGTATCGGTTGCTGTTATTATCGGGCATAGCAAGTCGTTGTTCCTTGGCTTTTCAGGGGGAAAATCAGTTGCTTCTGGAGTCGGAACAATTTTGGGGTTGAATTGGATTGCTGGCATGGCGATTGCTGTAATATGGTCAGTTATTGCCTATTTTTCAAGGTATATTTCGCTTGCGTCAATTATTGCTCTTTTGCTTGCGCCTGTAGCTATGTGGGTGTGCAAACAGCCGAAAAGTTATATAATTTATTGTGCGTTAGGCGCATTGTATATTGTATGGCTGCACAGGTCAAACATTTTGAGGCTTATAAAAGGAGAAGAAAATAAAGTAAGATAACCACTGGACAGGGCATGGTGTTTGTGTTTAAATAAATTATACGAAAATTTTGCGAGGTTAAAATGAGAATAAGATCATATCAACGACGTTGTTTTTATACAAACTCGGAAGGCTGCATCTAAGATACAGTCCGAATTCGTTCGGTATGATTTTTAGCTTGTTTTGACCTTCCTTTCGCTAGGAAGGTTTTTTATATCAAAAAAAATTATTACATTTTGTCAAAAAAAAGAAAAAAACTGGCACTTTTTAACATTCAGCAATATTAAAAAAATAAAAAAGGAGATAATGAAAACTATGTTTATAAATCGACGAAATACTCAAATAAGGGCAAATGCCAAACAAAAAAGGTTAATGAATTTGAGTTGGGGTCTATAATACCCTGTTTGAGTACGGAGGCTGAAAAGCAAATTTAATGTCACTAACAGTTACTAATATTTTTTCATCACTTGGAAATAATTCAACATCACTATTACCAGTCGCTATAAAAGACGGAGTCGAGAATGCCGGAAGAACGGCAATGGCTTACAAAAACGGCGGCGAAACAAGAACTCTTGAGGCAAGAGAAAGATTTATAGAAGGAAGTGCAACTTCTGCAGTTTGGTTAGGCGGAATACCGCTTCTGAGAAAAGTTTTCGACAAAACAGTTTTCAAAATGGCAGGGTATGACCCGAAGATTGATTTGAAGTATCTTACAAACAAGGGTGCTCAATCTCTAGAAAAAGTGGCAGAAAAAGCCAAAGGTGCAGATAAGGAAGCTTTCAAAAAAGTTTTAGACAATCCAAAAACTTATAAAGCTCTTCATATTTCAAAAACAGTCGTATCAACGGCTATCCCTTTGATTGTACTGACAAAATTTTTGCCGAAGTGGATTTATTCAATTACGAATAATGTAATCAACAAAAAGGCAAAAAATCCCGAGTTTGACTCTGATACATTCATCAGAAAAGAATATTTTGATAAAAATTTCAAAGGCTCAAATGATTTAATAAGAAAGAAAACACAGGAAGATTTGAACTTTAGAGCCTTCACAAGAAAAGATGCACAAAATTCAGAGGTATCATTCAAAGGTATCAAGGACATATTGAATCCGCTTGCTGCTGCGCAGGCTGCTCAACACAGCCCGCTTAGCAATATGGTTATTCTTGATGCAGGCATTTCAGGAAGCAGAATTGTCAACGAAGAGTTGAGAGAAAGAAAAGCAAACGAAGGCAAGAAAAACGACCATCCTCATGCAGCTGCTTTAGAAACCGCTATCAGAGAAGGCGGGATTATGTACTTTATGTATGTCGGAGGAAATCATCTTGCAAAATTGATAGAAAAAGCTTCTGAAAAACTACTCAAAACACCTATCAATCTCGATCCTAAAGTACTCGAGGGTAATAGTTTTGCAGAAACAATCAAGAGCAAAACTCCCATAAAATCTCTTGCAGATATGGGAGAAGAAGAGATGCTGAACTTCATAGACAACAATTTGAAAGATGGAAAATTCAGCGATATTACACTCAAATATGCAGAAAAAACAAAACTTATTTCAACCAAAAACGGGGAGAGAAACCTCTTCAAATTTGTTGATGTAGATAAAATTAAAGAACTCAATAAAAATATGATTCAGTTTGCAGAAACAGCAGAAAAATCGGCTGATCCGGAGAAGTTCCTGAATAAAGCCAAAATGGTAAAAAGAGCGGGGATTATAGGCAATATTGCAACAAGTGTTCTGTTTGTTTCAGTAATTATTCCAAAGATTATGTATGCATTCAGACAGAAATACACGGGTTCAAAAGAACAGCCCGGAATCAAGGCTGTAGAAGGAAAAGCAAACAGACTTGCAGAACAAAAAAAATTGGGTTAATATATTTTCCATAAGAGAGTAAATAGGAATTGAGATCGTTATGGGTTATGTTAGACGTATCTTTTTGGGATTGATAGCTGCTTTCTTTATTTGTCCTGTATCTTTTGCAATTTCTATTGATGAAGGAATGGATTTTTTCAACAGTTTTGTTAAAGCAGCAAGTTCATATGATACAAATCTTTTGAATTTTTATGATGACAATGCATCAATAAAAAGAATTATCATCAAAGGACCTGAAACTTTTGAAACAAAAGTTATTTCAGCTTCAGCATATAAGATGAAACTGAAATATTACAGCAAAATGGCTGCTGTTACAAAGTATAAGAATTTATACACAAATCTTCAATTTATCCCATATGGGAATGATATCAAAATTAAGGGATATAGAAAACCATCAACAAGCAATGAAAAATTTGCGGTAGAGTTTGTTGTCGGAAAAAATCAAAACGGAAAGATGGTTATAAAACAGGATATTACACATACTAAAGCAGCTTTTTTGCTTTAAGAAAACAGGAGAACATATTATGCCGACAGAAGTTAGAGCAAGTCATATCTTAGTAAGAACGGAAGAAGAAGCAAAAAAACTGAGAGAAGAAATTTTGAACGGTGCAAGTTTTGCAGAGATTGCTTCAAAAGTGTCTATGTGCCCATCTGGCAGAAACGGCGGTGATTTGGGATTTTTTACAAAAGGTCAGATGGTCAAAGAATTTGAAGATGCTGCTTTTTCTCTTCCTCTGAACGAAGTTTCTCAGCCGATAAAAACACAATTCGGCTGGCATCTTCTCGTTGTGACCGCACAAAGATAAGTCTATGAACGAACACAATAATTTGTACGAACCCTGGCTCGGGTGGGCAAAAGAACTGCAGTTTCTTGCTCAATGCGGATTGGCTTATTCTCAAAATAAGTTTGATATAGAACGTTTTGAACGCATAAGAGAAATATCTTCCGAGATGATTTCTTACAAAAGCGGAATATCAAAAGAAAAAGTCAAAGATTTGTTCTGCTCTGAAACAGGCTTTCAAACTCCGAAGATTGATACACGTGCAGCAATCTTCAAAGACGGGAAAATTCTTCTTGTTCAGGAAAATAACGGAAAATGGTCGCTCCCGGGAGGCTGGTGCGATGCTTGTGAGTCAGTGAAATCAAATACAGAAAAAGAAGCCAGAGAAGAAGCAGGTGTTGATGTCGAAGCTGAGAGGATTATTGCAATTCAGGACAGAAAAAGGCATAATCTTCCGGTGTATGCTTATGACATAATCAAGATATTTGTGCTTTGCAGGTTGATAGGCGGTGAGTTTAAAAAGAACACCGAAACGCTTGCAAGCGGCTTTTTTGATGAAGACAACCTTCCTACCCTTGCAGAAGAAAAAAATAATCCTGAGCAGATAAAGATGTGTTTTGAGTTTTTTAAAAATTCTTCTATGATAACTCTGTTTGACTAGAATATGTCTTTATAAAAAATTAATATAAATACGGTAACAATTCGGTTGACTCTAATCTTTCATAATTGTTAAATAAAATTATAAAGATATATATAGGGAGAAAAAAGTTGAAACCAAGAATAGCTGTAATCGGTTGCGGAGTGTGGGGGAAAAATTTAGTAAGAAATTTTTATAACCTTGAAGTCCTCGACACCGTGTGTGATATGCGTCAGGAGAATATCGATGCAATAAAAGATAACTATCAGGGTGTGAAATTTATAAATAACATAGATGAAGTTATCTCATCAAAAGATATAACAGGAGTTGTTGTTGCAACACCGAGTCACACTCACTACGATGTTGTGAAAAAGGCTCTGTTATCAGGAAAAGATGTCTATGTCGAAAAACCTATTGCAACGACAGCCGATCAGGCAAAAGAGCTGAAAGACCTCTCAGAAGAACTCGGAAGAGTTTTGATGGTCGGTCATCTTCTTTTGTATCACCCTGCTGTTTCAAGACTCAGAGAACTTGTTGCGGAAGGAGTTCTCGGTGATATAGTTTATGCGCAGAGCGACAGATTGAACATAAACTACTTCAAAAATGACAAGAGCGTAATGTGGGATCTTGCTCCGCATGATATATCAATGATTAGTTATATCATCGGGAAAAAACCTGTTAGCGTGAAATCAGCAGTAGGATTTTCAACCTCCGGAAATGATATTATGGATATAGTCCATCTTGATTTGAACTTCGAAGATGATGTCTACGGGCATATATCAACAAGCTGGATACATCCGCAGAAAAGAGTTATGCTCTTGATTAGAGGGACAAAAGCAAGCGCTATGTTAGATGATACTGTTTGCGAGCATAAAATTTTGATTTTTGAAAATAATTCAAATAAGAAAGAAGATATACTGACTCCGGAGTATATGGAGATAGAACCGCTGAAACTTGAATGCCAGCATTTTATCAACTGTATAATAAACAGAACAAAACCAAGAAGCGACGGAACAAACGGTTATGAAGTTATTAAGATAATTGAAGAAGCTGATAAATATATGCTCGGCTCAGATTATCAAAAACTGAATAACTACAAGTTCTCATCATCAAGAACAGCTGGAAAATAATTTATTGATTATTTAATTTAAATTAAATAAAATTAAATGAGATAACTAATTTGGGAACAACAAAAATATGAATATAAAATTGATAGCTATCATTGGCATCATATTGTTAAATACATCGCTAATATCTTATGCTGCAAGTCTTCAGAAGACTTTAATCAGCGGGCATCCGGTAAAATCATCTTTTATACAGGGGGATCCCAAAACTTTCAAAGAAGTAAAGCAGGCTGTATCCCAGCATACAAAATATTCTAACGAGTTTAAAATAGATAAACTCAGCGATATGTATACAGAGGATTATATGAACGCTGATGGTTTCGGGAAAGAAAAACTCTTTTCTCTCATAAACGAAACCTGGAAGGGATATCCTGATATAAAATATTCTTCTCAGATTAAGGATATCAGAGTCGGTGATAAATATACAGTTGTTCTGACTTCTGATAAAGCTGTTGCAACAACTGCCAAAAAGTCTGATGTAACAAATGATTATGGAGAATTATTCAGCTCTTCAGAAAATCTTTTGTATTTCAAAAAAGTAGGCAGAGATTGGAAAATTTTTGCTGAGAAAGTTATATCAGAGAAGACTGTTTTGAAATACGGCAGCTCAAAGAAAATTTCCATGGAAATTTCTGCTCCGAAAATTGTAAAACCCAATGAAGAATATACTATTTCGCTTCGTGTGAATAAGGCTCCTAATGCTGTTGTAGTCAGTTCTATCAGCGCAGAACCGATAGTTTACCCTGAAATTCATTCAAAAGAAGTTTTCAGACAGATTAACGAAAAAGGTCTTCTTGAGAGAATAGTAAAAGCAAACTCAAATAATAACAATGAGATGGCTATTGCATCTTTAGGGTTTACGGAAACTGTTTTTGATATCTATCAAAATTCAAGACTCAAAGTGACAGGGCTTGCTCTTGTTATGCAGAGAGTAAATGTTACCGGTGAAAAATCTTTTGTTCCTGATGATTTGAGCAGGCTTTAAGATGTTTGGAAATCATCAGGTATTTTTAACTGCTTTTATTGTTATGATGGTCGATAGAGCGCTGAAGTCGGCTGTATCTTGTATATTTATTCCTGAAACAAAGATTGTTATTTTGAAAAATATTTTTAGCATCTATTACATAGAAAATACAGGTGCAGCTTTTGGTATTCTGAAAGATAATATTGTTTTTTTGAGCGTGTTTTCTTTTATTACAATTTTAGCGATAAGTGTTTATTTCCTTTTTTCAAACAGAGATTTTTCCCTTTATCAAAAAATATCATGGGGTTTGATTCTTGGAGGCAGTGCCGGTAATTTCTTTGACAGGGCATTCTCTGGAACAGGGGCTGTGACTGATTTTATTTCTCTTGATTTTATCAATTTTGCCGTATTCAACCTGGCTGATATAGCCATCACTGCCGGTGTAGTTATGGTGATAATTTCTCTTCTGGGAGCAGAGGATATATTATGCCGTCTCAAAAAATAATTTTGATTGTCGAACCACAGGAATCTGAGAGACGGCTGGATGTTTATCTCTCTGATGCCCTTGAAGGTTTTTCCCGTTCTTATATTCAGAATTTAATCAAAAAAGGCTGTGTGAAAATAAATGAAAAAGAACAGAAATCATCATATAAACTCAAAACAGCGGACTCTGTAGAAGTTGAAATCCCTGATGCCCAGCCTCTTGAACTTAAAGCTCAAAACATTCCTCTTGATATAAGATATGAAGATGATAATATGCTCGTTGTGAACAAACCATCAGGCATGTTGACTCATCCGACTTCTGTGCAAAAGGAAGATACCCTTGTGAATGCGCTTTTGTATTATTGCAAAGACAATCTCTCGGGTATAAACGGGATTATGCGTCCGGGGATTCTTCACCGTCTTGATAAGAATACATCAGGGCTTTTGATGATAGCGAAGAATGATTATGCTCACAATTTTCTTGCGCAGCAGATAAAAGAAAAATCAGCCATAAGACAATATCTGACAGTTGTGCACGGTGTTTTAAAAGATGATGAAGGAACCATCAATGCTCCGATAGGACGCCATCCTATTCATCGTGAAAAAATGGGCGTTGTTGAAGATGGCAAAAGGGCCGTTTCTCATTACAAAGTTCTTGAACGATTCAAAAATTTTACTTATGTTGAGATGACTCTGGAAACAGGGCGTACTCATCAAATCAGGGTTCATATGTCTTATATAAAACATCCTATTTTGGGCGATACCATATATGGAGGCGGTTCTGCAAATATGAGGTTGAATGAACAGGTTTTGCAGGCTTATAAATTGACTTTTCTTCCGCCTGGCGCTAATATTCAAAAGGTAATCGAGCTTGAACCCGATGATGAGTTGAAAAAAGTTTTAAAAATATTGAGAGGTAAAAATTAGATGAATATATTTTTGAAGTTGATAGCATTATTGATAGTTGTGAAACTTGCAGCTTTGAGTTATTTGAATTTTGGTGTCAGTGTTGATGTTATAGACCCTCTGTTCAGAAAGACATTTCGCATGAGCGAAGCTGTTATCCTTTTTGGGGCGTTCTTGGGCGGCATAATTTTTACTCTTTGTCTGTCTTATTCAACTTTTTCTGCAATATCAAATAAGCTGAAAAAAGAGTCGAGAAATGCCGAAAAAAATCTTGTCAGTGCAGAAGCCTCACAGGATAAGATAAAAATGCTTGAAGCAAAGGTAGAAACTCTTGAAGCTGCTTTGAAGGAAGCTCTGAAAAAATAAGTTTTTATCGGGGAATTTGTTGTATGTTCAGATTATGTTTGAAATATGTTCTTTTGCTGTGTTTAGTGGTTATGACTGCTTCTCAGGCGTTTGCTGAGGAAACAACAGTGCTTCCTCTTATTCCTGATTTGCAAAATTCTTTTCCTCATGCCCGCTATAGATACACTCTCGGTGGGCGCCCTGCCGTAGTAAATGTCATAACAATAGAAGAAGAAAGTCCCTATGAAGTTAGATTGGCTTTTGGCAGCAGAAAAATGCGAGCCCGTCACACTGTCAGATATATTGCAAGATATGCTTATGCCGGTGTGAATGCACAATATTTCAAAGGAGATGGAACGCCTTTAGGGTTATCCATCGTGAATGGAAAACTTTTGACCGGACCTCTATTCTCAAGGACTGCATTTGGCGTTACGGAGGATGAAGAGTACAAAATCGGCGAAGTCAGTCTAAGCGGAAGAGTAACTCTTTCAGGAAATACTCTCCCTTTGACAAACATAAATCAGCCTGTTATGTCTTCAAAAGGAGCTTATATCTATAATAATCTCTGGGGAAGATATACCCCTAGAACATCGAGTGAGTATTATCATGTTGTGGTTAAACGTGGAAAAATAAAAGAAATTGCAACAGAAAGAGTTAGAATACCGGCAAAATCTTATGTCGTTGTTTTCAACAAAAAACAGCTCAAAAAAACTCCTGAGTGCAATGATAGAGTGAGATATAAATATACTCTTACTCCAGATATATGGAATGATATGGAATATGCTGTTGCTGCAGGTCCCGTGCTTGTAAGAAACGGCAGAAAATTTATACAGAATCAACGATTCCAAAAGGATATATTCAGAGGTAAAGCGCCAAGAACAGCAATAGGTTTTTCGAAAGATAACAAGCTGATTATTCTGACTGTTGACGGACGGCAAAAGGGTGTATCAGAGGGTGCTACTCTTTCTGAACTTGCTGATTTGATGCTCTCTTTCGGCGCTTATCATGCGATGAATTTGGACGGCGGCGGTTCTACTCAGATGGTTGTCAACGGTCATCTCATAAACTGCCCTAGCGAGAAACCCTCAAGAAAAGTTTCGAACGCCATTGTTATTTATCGGAAGTAGGTCTGTGGAATTTTTTTGCATAAACTGCTTAAAGGGGTCGGGTTATTCCTCATCTATAATAAAGTCAACCTGTTCTTCTTCCGGGCGGTCTTTTTCGAGTTTTTCGTATAAGTAAGCTGTAACCATACCGCAGAATGCATTCATAATCGCCCCTAACATTCCGAAGACAACTATTGTGATGGGAACGATGAATATAAGGTCATTGAATTTGAACAACAAAGGCTGTTTGAAAATGATTGCTCCTATGAAAGCAAGCGGCATATAAACCAAACAGGCTGCGGCTGCTCCGATGAATCCTGATATTGCTCCGATAACAGTTCCGTCGTTGAGTGATATAACACCTGCATAACCGTTTCGTTTAAGGAATATTATTGTTATGACGCTGATAATGCAGAATATTAACGAGCCAAGACACATAAAATACGGAATAAGAGAGAATATTCCTAGGACTCCTCCTATGATTGCGCTTATGTATAAAACCTGTTTTATATAATATTTCATCTATACTACCTCTGCTGTAAGTCTTATGTTTCTGATATGACAGATACCTAGAGCAATTGCGTCAACAGTATCATCAAGTTTCGGGATATTATCTGTGTTGAGAATAATTTTGACCATATCGGCTACTTCCGGTTTGTCTGCTCTCCCATAGCCTGTTATAACCTGTTTTGCCTGCTGCGGCGTATATTCTGCTATATCTATACCGTATTTTGCAAAAGTCATACAAATTACTCCTCTTGCTTCCGATACGGGAATAATAGTTTTTGCATTTTTGAAATAAAATAACTTCTCGATAACAGCACAATCAGGAGAATACATTTTGATGAGCTCGCTTATGTCATTATGCAGTTCAAGCAGTCTTTGCTCTGTTGAGTTATTTTTATCCGTTTGCACCGAACCGCTTGTTATAAGTTCAAAAGTGTTTTTATATTCATCAAAATCAAGTATTCCATAACCGCTGATGGCTATTCCTGGGTCTATTCCAATTATTCGCATATCTCCTCCGATATTCAATTATTATTATACAGAATGAGAGAGTATATAAAAAGTTTGTGATATTTCTTTATAACAACAGGAGTTTTGTTTTGAGAAAATTTTTTAAACATGTTTTATTTATTTTGATTATTTTTATTTTTTTCCCTTTGCAATGTTTAGCAAGAGAGAATGTGACAGTTTTGCTGCTTTATGCAAGCTGGCATTCTGATACACATGGGATTCAAACTGTTATGCAAAAGCTGATAGACTCTTATGATGGGAAAGTTGATTATGTTTTATGCAACATCGAAGACCCTGATTCTTGCAGGTATGTGAAAAAACACAGAATAAATATTCCCCGAAAAATTCCATCAGTCATGGTTTTTGTTGAAGACAAACTTGTTTTTGAAAAGTTTTATGAGCAGGATAAAATTGAAGAACTCGTAAAACCTTTGAACAGTCTTATTCTTTCTTTTATTTGATAAGTCTTTTTCAGGTAAAGATTTTATAAAGGCATAAGAATATTATGCTAAACTAGTAAACGTAGAGAATAGTTGGAAAGAAGAGGATTGTTCTATGATTCCTATTTTAGATTTGAAAGGTCAATACAAACAAATACAAGAAAAACTTGAAAAAAACGTTATAGAAGTTTTGCGCTCTGGAAGTTATATTCTCGGTCCGAATGTAAAGGCGTTTGAAGCAGAGATAGCTGAATATTGCGGTGCAAAACACGCAGTTACCTGTGCAAACGGAACGGATGCCCTGCAGCTTGCTTTGAGAGCTTTAGAAATCGGGCAAGGCGATGAAGTTATAACAGTTGCATTCACATTTGTTGCAACAACAGAGGCTATCGGTGTTGTCGGTGCAAAACATGTTTTTGTTGATATTGACCCTGATACATTCCTCCTTGATGCCTCCAAACTTGAGTCAAAAATTACGCCGAAAACAAAGGCAATCATCCCTGTTCATCTCTATGGACAGCCTGCTCAGATGGATGTGATTATGGATATTGCAAAAAGATACAATCTCTATGTAATAGAAGATTGCGCTCAGGCAATCGGTTCAACATTTAAAGGTCAAAAAGTCGGTACATTCGGTGATATCGGATGCTTCAGTTTCTTCCCGACAAAGAACCTCGGTGCGTTCGGTGATGCAGGTATGATTACGACAAACAGCGAATATCTCGCAAAAAGAGTTGTTTCTTTGAGAAACCATGGCAGCGCTGTTCGTTATTATCATGATGAAATCGGTTTGAACAGCCGTATGGATGAAATACAGGCTGCTATTTTGAGAGTGAAACTGCCTTATATTGATGAATGGAACAAAAAAAGACGTGAGGTTGCTTATAGATACAACGAATTGTTGAAAGATGTAGAAGGTGTTGTAACTCCTAAAGAAGGAGCGGATACATACTGTGTTTATCACCAGTATACAATTCAGGTTCCTCATCGGGATGAAGTGCATAAATTCTTGCAGGAAAACGGAATAGGTGCGATGATTTATTATCCTGTACCGCTTCATCTGCAGAAGGTACATGCTTATCTCGGCGGTAAACTCGGAGATTTGCCTGTTACGGAAGATAAAACAACAAAAGTTATGTCATTGCCAATGTTCCCTGAAATTACTTTGGAACAGCAAAAACAGGTAGTTGATACGCTGAAAAAAGCACTCGAGTCAGTAAAAGTCAAATAAATAAGTCATTTATTGTAAATGATTTGTGTATAGGTTTATTTATGCTTATAATGTATAAATAAACCTATTTTTTGAGGATAGAATTTTTGTGAATCAAGATTTGAATGATTTCTTAGTTTTAGCTGATCAATACAAGAAAAATCGGGATTTTAAAACAGCGATAGAACATTATTACAAAAGTCTTTCGCTCAGTCCTGATAATCCAGATATTCTCTCAATGATAGGAGATTGTTATATAGGTCTTGGTGATATTGACAGAGCAAAGAACTATTATGATACGGCTCTTGAGATAGATAAATCTCATAAAGAAACTCTTCTTGGATTGATTAATGTATATAGACTACAAAAAGACCTCCCGAAAACAGAAGAGTATTTGAAAGAACTTCTGAAAGTAGAGAAAGATTTTTCTTATCATAAAGAGCTTGTTGAGAGTTATTTTAGTTCTTCAAAAGTTAAGGAAGCACGGTGTTTTATCAAAAATGTAATGCTTGAAAAATTCCCGAATTCTGATGAATGTTATTATCTTCTCGGGGTTTGTGATGCAAAAGAAGAAAGATACGAAGACGCTTCAGAAAATTTTTATAAAGCGCTTGAATTGAATCCTGACAATCTTGATGTAAGAATTGCATTAGGAAAACTTTTCTATTGTGAAAACAGATTTGAAGATGCAAAAAATATATTCCAGTATGTCCTGTCTTTGAACTTCAATCTCAAAGAACCGCATTATTATATGGGGTTGATTTATTCTGCGCTTGAAAATTATGAGGAGGCTATTGCTGAGTTCAAATTTGTTGTTGAAGCTATAGACGCCACCGATATAAATTCATATATGAATTTAGGATTGTGCTATTCTCTCATTGGCTGGCAGCAGGAAGCTGCATATGCTTATCATACTGTTTTGCAAATTCATCCTCAGGATACTGAGGCTAAATACGCTCTTGCTTATTTATATTATCAAGAGGGATTATATGATCGTTCAGAAGAATTTTTGAATAAACTGATTGACTCAGGAGATGAAGAAGACTCTGTTTTCTGGTTGAAGTCAAAAATTCTGACTGAAAAGAAAAATTACAAAGAGGCATTATATTATCTGGATCAGGCGCTCAAAGTAAATAAAGAAGATGAAAAAATATACAATGCAATTGCAAACATCTACAATACTCTCGATATGAAAGATAAGGCGCTTGAATATTATCTCTCAGCTGTGAGCAAAGATAGCGGGCATATCGAAAATTATATCGAAATAGCCAAAATTTATGAAGATAAAAAAATGTATGATATGGCTATAGAGTATTATCAAAAGGTTGTTGAAAAAAATCCGAAATATATCAACTCTTATATCGGTCTTGCTTATTGCTACAAACATCTCGGAAACAAAGAAAAAGCGCTTGAATATTTCAGCTATCTTGTTTCAAAAAGCCAGAATATGCCGGAGATATTCACTGAAATTGCTAATATTAAAAAAGAAAAAGAAGAATACTCTGAAGCGTTCAAATATTATATGAATGCGCTACAGCTCAAACCTGACAGTGCAAAATTGCATTATGAAATAGGTCAGATTTTCAAGTTGAACAATGATTTTGATAATTCAATCAAATATCTAAAAGAAGCCGTTTCTCTTGATAATATGCAAAAGGATTATTATAAAGCTTTAGGAGAAGCTTATATTCAGGTTAAAAAGTTTGATGAAGCAGTAAATGAACTTCATTACGCTTTGAGATTTGATCCGAATGATTACGGTGTGTGCAAAAATCTCGTAGCATGCTATAAATCAATGAAGAAACCTTCAAAAGCCAAGAAACTTCTCAACAGATTTGCTCAAAACTGTGCCTATGATTCAGAGCAGATGAGAGATATCCAAAGAGAAATAGCAGAAATTCGCAAACTTTACTCTTTCCCTTTGCTGGACTTTTTTAAGAATATTTTTAAAAAGAAAAAATAATGAAAAATTTTGATGATTTGAAAAAGAAATGCACTGGCTGCCAAAAATGTGAACTCTCAAAAACAAGGACAAATGTTGTTTTTGAAGATGGAAACAGGCATGCTAAAATCATGCTTATCGGTGAGGCTCCAGGGGCAAACGAGGATGAAACAGGGGTGCCTTTTGTCGGAAGAGCAGGAAAGCTTCTCACGAAAATTTTTACCGAGCATGGTATCTATAGAGAAAAAGATGTTTATATCTGCAACACTGTCAAATGCCGTCCTCCTGAAAACCGTGTACCAACCGATTTTGAAAAACAACAATGCCGGGAGTATTTGGATTCTCAAATAGAATATGTTAAACCGAAAATAATTATTTTATGCGGCATGACTGCGGTAAAATCCATGCTCTCAACCAAACTTCCGATATCAAAAATAAGAGGCCAATTTTTTGACGGACCGAATTCATCAAAGATGATACCGATATTTCATCCCTCATATCTCTTGAGAAATCATTCCTTGAAAGAAGGTTCTCCGCGTTTTTTGACCAATCAGGATATAGAAAAAATCAAAAATGAATTGATTTCTTTATAATCGAATATTAACTTTCTTAATGTTTTTACCCTATTGAAAATAATCTGATAGAATTATTACAAGGGTATTTATAAGAGAGAGAGAAGCTGACGTGATTGACGGAAAAAAACTTGATAATATAGAAAAACAGGTCGAATCTTCTGGAAAAAGACTCGGTAGTATTTTGGATGTTGTGAAAAAATCTCTTTTCAAAAATTCCGAATTTGGAGATATTGAACCGAACATTCCTCAAATAGAGTCAGAATCACTGCTCTCTCAGCTTGAATCATTTGGCGATGACGAAATTCCTTTGTTCATCAGTGATGCAAATAAAAATATTGAGTCAAAATATAACAGTATTTCTCTATACTTTGATGAAATAGCAAAATTGGTTGCAAGATTGGAAATTCTCATTGCAAATTCTCCGGAAAAAGACATAGATGTAACACTCCTTGAAGACATAAAAGATGTCGTTAATAATTTTTCGGCAAATATCGAAGCTCTCAAGAAAATCATCATAAACATTAACTTTAAAGTCGTTGAGTTTGAACAGCTTAATATAGACGGAGATGTCAAAGATTTGATTGAGTCAATCAAACCTGATGTCGTTTCTTTTGATGAAGAGTTCAAGAAAATAGTGGACATTCTTGATGAAAAAATGAAAAGCCTTCTTGGCTTGATTAAGGAGTTTGACTCAAAAGAGAAACCGCTTATTCCTGATGAAAAAGCCTTCAATGAAGGAATAAATTCGATTATATCTGCTCTTGGAGAAATCGATACAAAATACAATCTTATGCTGAAAGGTATCAGCAGTGACTCTAATATAAATTTTGATGATTTGAAACTTAATGTCACCTCTCTTGAAAAAGAGTTGTTAATTTTCAAAGATACAATAGATACCGCTCTTCAAAACGGTAATAAAGAGCTGAAAGATTTGATATCCGGAGTTAATTCAACTCTTTCTGAGGTGCGAGCTGATGTTAGATATACTCTGAAAAATAATCTCAAAGATTTGGATGATAAAATGAGTTCGCTTAAAGAGTTGAATGAAGTATCATCATCAGATATCAAGAATTTAATAGAAAAATTGAGTGTATCAGTTGACAGTATTCATACAGGTTTTGATGAGAGAGTTTCTGATAATTTTGAAGCAATAGACAAAAACAATTCAGAAATAAGAGAGCTTCTAAACAAGCTATACTCTTCTTTAGACACTATTCAGGAGAATATTGATAATAACTTCAAAGATAACCTGAATGCCCAACACAGTGACTCTGAAGAAACAAAAGAACTGATAAATAAACTTTATTCAGCCCTTGACTCTCTGAAAAATGAGTTTGATACAACTATCAAAGACGGATTTAATAGTTTTTCTTCAGCAAATAAGGAGTCAAAGGAGTTTTTCTCACGTGTTGATTCAGCTATCAGGGATATCAAAAAAGATGTAAATTCTGATTTGAAACCAAACATTGAATCTATAGAAAATTCTATTTCTGACATCAAAACTTCGATGAATGATATCTCATCAAATATGGGCAGCGAGCTTGCTGATATGCTCTTTAAATTTGATGCAGGCTTGAGTGAGTTTGAGAAAAACTTCGGTTCTGGTTTCAACAATAAAGTTTCCGGGATGAAAGATGCTATTTCTTCAATTGAAGCAAATCTTTCTGATGTAAAAAACTCTGTTGACGAAATAGCTCCTTCTATAAGCTATGATTTGAAAGAAATAATCTCAAAACTCAATTCAAGCATGACCGAATTTGAGGATAACTTTGGTGTAAAATTCAGCGAAGAAATCTCATCGCTGAAAACATCAATTGATTCTATAAGTCCCGATAAATCATCAATACAGGATGTTTTATCAAACTTTGATAAAATATTGGAGGAGGCAAAAGAGTCTATAAATGCTGCTCTGGAAGAAAAAGTTAAATTACTTGAAAATGAAATTTCTTCTTTCAAATTGTCAATTGACTCATTGAAACAATCAAACAGTGAGGTTATATCAAAATTCGACACTTCTTTTGAAGTATTGAAAAATGAACTTGGGTCGAATATTGATGAACGTGTAAAAACACTCACAGATGAGATAGCTGAGTTCAAAACGACGCTCGAGAACTACAAGCCTGATAACAGCGCACTTGAAGAGCTGATTTCAGGAATGGAGGCAACTCTGAACGGAATAAAATCAGACCTCGGAGATGAACTTGATGAACGTGTAAAAACACTCACAGATGAGATAGCTGAGTTCAAACAATCGGCAGAAACACTAAAAAATAACGGTGAGGATGTAAAATTTCTTATTTCTGATTTGGAAAAAACTTTTTCACTGACATCAGAATCTATGGATCAAAGAGTTGTTGAGGAAATAAGTTCTTTATCTTCAAAAATAACAGAGCTTGGAGATGTCTTCGGCACTGATAAAAAAGAAGTTAAAGAGCTGATTGACAGGTTGGATACCTCGATTTCAGAGATAAAAAATAATATTGATGATTCTAATAAATTCGAAGATATTTATGTCAAAATAGATGCCGTATTGGAACTTTTGGACGGATTGAGCGAAGAAAGCCCTCTTGAGCTTATTATTGCCGTAAAAGAGTCTGTAGACGATATTCAAAAAAGAATAAGCACAACTTATGAACAGGTGCCGGCACACTCAAATGATGAAGTATTGGCTCTTTTGGATGAAGTTAAGTCAGCTTTGGTTGATCTTGAAGAGAATGTCGGCCTTTCTGAATCAGATATTATGCTTGGCATAAGCGAAGCAAAGGATGAGCTAAAAGAAGAAATAAAAAATATTGATTTATCTTCCCTCAAAAACGGACTCTCTGAAGTAAAAGACGAATTGAAGAACGAGATAAAAAATATTGATATCTCTTCAATAAAATCAGACTTCTCTGAAGCAAAAGACGAAATAAAAAATGAAATAGTTTCTCTCGATGCAAAAATAGAAAACAGCCTCTCAAAAATAAGCAGTGTTGAAACTCAAAAGGATTTGCAGGAACTCAAAGGTCAGGTGAATTCGATTGTCGGCGATTTGGTATCAGAGATAGTCACAATATTTGATAATATTTCTTTCGAGGAAGAATCTGAGGAAATCAAAGATTTTATATATGAATCTTCTGAAGGGATAAGATATGATGTAGGACAGATAAAAAATGCCGTTTTTGAAGTTAAAAACACTCTTCGCGGTTCTTCAGAAGAAAATACTCTAAATGAAATTATAGAAAAACTAAACAGGCTATCTGATGTTCAATCTTTGATTGAAGGAGTTGAAAACGGAATCGGCAGTGTTCTCTCTTTCTTCCAGAGTGAAAAATACAGCTTGACGGATGTTGAAGATGATTTTGCAAAAATCAGGCTTGCTATAAATGAACTCTCTCAAAAAACAGAAAATGAAGAAGAAATTAATAACATAAGAGAGAGCGTCGTTGACCTCAAATATGATTTTCAAAATATTGCTCAAAAATTTGAGCAGCTGAATGAAGATGTCACAAATCTGAATATGTGTACAAACAAGCTGATTTTATCATCAGAAGACAGCACAAATGTCTTGAGAGATAATCTTGAGAATTTCAAGAATATGATTACAAAGAGTGAACCTGATAAAATTCAACAAACACTCTCAAATATGACTTTTGCTTTCAATGATTCGATAAAACTCTTTGATAGACGATTTTCAGAATTAAAACATGAAATGCAGGTCTTTACAGAGCATTCTGCGAACAATTCAAATTCTCTTGAGAACATAAAAAATTCTTTCCTCGTCCTTGCAGAATGGATGGAATCAGCAGGTAAAGTTCTTGAAGAACTCGGGGAAGATGTTGTCGGCTTGAAAGAAATTGATTATGGCAAATTTTCACAGGAAATAGACTCTTTTCATCAAAATAATTCGCTATTCGGCGAAAAACTTGATGCAATTACCGACTCGATAAATGAGCTGAAAAACATTACAAATGTTTCTGATATACATGATTATTCATCAGAATTTGAAGAGCTGAGAATTTCTGTTGCAAATATGTCAGCAAATATTCTCAATATTTCATCTGCTATATCAGAATCAGTTCACGCTCCTGTTGAGGATTATTCATCGCTTCTTGAGGAAATAAGGAAAAATACTCTCGAACTCCTCTCAAAAGAACTGCCAAATCTTCAGGCTGCTGACTTAAAAGAAAATTTGGAAGAGCTGAAAAATGCTGTTTCTTCAGCATTAAGCAAAGAAAATTCTTCTGTTCAGATTAATTCTGATGAAATAGCAGCGATTCTCGAAAAGAAAGTTGATGAAGTTTTATCATCAAAAATCAATGAGAATAACAATCGTATATCTGTTCTTGAAGATAAACTTGATTCGATTTTGAAGCAGCTTGATACGCTTCAGAAGAATGATACGGTTATGTTGAAAATAAAAAATCTTGAATCAAAAGTTGAAAACATAGATACTAACATACAAAAACTTGTATCTCTTATGGATGAATAATCAACAAAAAGCAGGTCTTTTTTAAGACCTGTTTTTGCATTTTTGAATGTGTTCTATTTTTTCAGGATTTCACCGTTCAAAACAGTATCACCTTTGACTTTTACGCCATCAGTAACTTCTAATCCATTGCTGTTTACGTTCAGATTTTTTTCTACGTTGATGTTATTACCTTTTATTTTTACATGACCTGCATCTATGTTGAGATTTTTGCCTACTGAAACAACGGATTTTTTGCCGTTATTGTTGATTATATCAACCTGGCTTGTCGGATCTTCTGTTTTTATTATCAAGTTTTCACCGACTTTTACATCTGAATCCAGTCCTAAACCTGAACCTGCGTTTATGTTCATATTTCCTTTGATGTCAGTGAAAGAGGCATTTTTCTCAGCTTCAAGTGAGGTAAGATTTGATACAACTGATTTTGTTACGTTAATCTCTCCGCCTTTCAGTTTTGTATCACCTGCAAGCACGCTGTCATTTTTGATATTTACGTAGGTTTTGCCTTCTACTGATAGAGCACCGTTAGATTTAATCTGGTTGATGTTGACATTACCGTTTTTGTTTGTTATATCAACTTGGCTTAATTTGGCGTTTTTGCTGCCGATGATGTTCACTGACGGAGCTTTTTCTCCTTTAGCAGAACCTGTAGAGATATTAACTTTTGAAAATTCATGGTTGTTCATTCCTTCAACATAAACATCTCCTGAGTCAGATACGATGTTCATCAAAGATATAGAGTTATTATCAGGATTTGTTACAACCTGTCTGCCTGTTTCTGTTTTTGCAGAGAATACACCGCCGTCGTTATGGAAGTTTTGAGTGATGATTTCACCGCTTTTGTTATCAACAGTATAAGTTGATCTTCCCGAGTTGACGTTGTTATATGAGTTTATGCTGCCTGTTTTTGATTGAATGAGAAGGTGAGAGCCGTTTTTGTTATCTATATGATTCATATAGATATTTCCGTTGTCGCTTGAGATTTTTACGTTTGCGTTATCGAATTTTGCTCTTTTATCCATTGAGTAGTCGACTTTGCCAGCATCATCAATAAATCCTGCTTCGACAACTATATCTCCTTTTGCTGATAAATTTGCATTTGCATTTTTGATTGTAGCATTCTGGAACTTGAGGTTGTTTCCTGAGGTGATAACTAGGGTGCCGTCTTTTGTTTGATAAGTTGAGTTTCCTACAAGAATATCGCCTTTTCCGACTCCTCCGATTTCAACTCCCGGGATTGCCTCGAAGTTTACACCGTCTTTTGTTGATAATTTAACGGATTTGCCAAGGAGATCGGCAGCTGAATAAATTGCTCCGCCAGATACATTCAGGTCGTTTACATCAAGTTTGGCTCCTTTTTCGAGTCTTATATTGCCTGCTTTTTTATTTACCGCATCAACTGTTGAGATATTGAGCGCATTCAGGTTGATTACGGCTCCGTTTCCTACCATAACACCTGCTGGGTTGATGAGGGTTGTTCTTCCTGTTGCCGCTCCGACACCTGCTGAGTTCCAGGTTCCGTTAATTTTGGTCGGGTCGCCGATTACTCTGAATAAGAGGTGTTGATTTTGGGCATTAAATCTGTTTGTAACTGTTTCACCTTTTCCTATATTGAATTTTGTCCAGTCAGTAACACCTACTGAACCATGAATTCGGTTTGTATCAACTATTGCATGATTTGTGTCAAGACCGCTTACGTTTACTCCTCCTCCAACTCCGCTCAAGTTTGCATCAATTGCAAATGCTTGTGTTGTCATCATAAGTGTTGCGCTTATGGCAAATAAAAAAGTTTTTTTCATAATCTGAGGATTCTCCCATTTTTGACATGTGTGATTTATCAAAAATATGGTGAAAAAAATTTTTTGACATATTCGTGAAAATAAAAGTCAAATTTGTAATGAATATTTACATTTTATTTGACAAAGATGTTTTCTTTTTTGATGAATCTATTTGCGGTTTCAGCCCGAAAAATCTGCTTAGGCTTGCGTCAAGTTTGTTCGCAGTTCGCATAAATGATACAAAATTGTCCATTCTCTCATCGCTTTCACCCCATGGCGTTTGCTTTGAGTTGCTCATTTCTTCGAGTTTATTGTAAATTTTTCCCAGTTTATCCATTGTTTTTACAAGATAAGAGCGGGTCTTCAAAAACGGAACTAGTGCGATTGATTTGTTTGCAAGTTCTGTATTTGATATGGTTTCTTTTGTTTTTTTGAGATTTTGCTCCGTCAACTCTATTGTTGACGACATTGTATCGTTGATTTTGTAGAGAATGCCAAGATTTCTGTATTCTTTTTTCAGGTCTGATAATATGTTTTTTCTTTTCTGTATTTGTTCATAGAATTCGTTGATTTTTTGTTCTTTATTTTCAGGGTTTACTATATTCAGAAGTTCTATCTGCTCGTTTATCAAATCAAGTTCTTTGTTCATCTGCAGCATTTTTAATTCAAGTTTTAGGGAGATGTCTTCAACTGCGTTGTAGGCAGAATCTTCGAATATTTTTGAGTCTACGTCGTTTAGTCTTTTGACAGGAATTTCTCCTTCCTGCTGAGGAAAGAGTTTTTCGGCTTTTTGCGGCATAGATATATCTTCTTCGGGAGTTTTGTGCTCCTTGTTGTCATCTGATGTCAGAAAAAGAAATTTTTTATCTTCTTGTGAACTCATACTAACCTGTCCTTGCTATTATTTATTATGATTGAATTCACAAATATCTCTATCAGCTAACTATACGATTTTTAGGCTGTTTATTGCCTGTTTGACATCGTTGGCTCCATAGACATATGCTCCTGCAACAAGAGCATCAGCTCCTGCCTCAACAGCGAGTTTTGCCGTTTCTTGATTTATTCCGCCGTCAACTTCCAGGATAAGATTTTCAGGAGATATGTTTTTGAGCAGCCGGATTTTTTCGGTGCTCGTTTCTATATATTTTTGTCCGCCAAACCCCGGTTCTACGCTCATAATCAGTACCAAATCAATTTTATTGAGGAATGGTTTGAGAACACTGATAGGAGTTTTGGGTTTTATTGAAAGTCCTGTTTTTATGTTATTTGACTTTATTTTGTTGATGACTTCATCGATGTTGTTTTCACAGGCTTCGTAGTGTACTGTGATATAGTCTGCACCTGCCTGTGCAAAGCTGTCAATGTACTTAAGAGGATTTTCTATCATGAGGTGAACATCGAAAGTCAGGTTGGTTTCTTTTCTTAGAGATTTTACGACCTGCGGACCTATTGTAATATTCGGAACAAAGTGACCATCCATGACATCTATGTGAAGCCAATCAGCACCAGCAAGTTCCACTTTTTTGATTTCATCTTTCAGGTTTGCAAAATCGGCTGATAGTATTGATGGTGCGATTAGAATGTTTTTAGACATTTTGTTCATTTTCCTCTTTGAGTAATCCCAATTTTTCAAGCGCCAGATAAGCTGCATTTTGCTGCGCTTCTTTTTTGCTGTCCCCTGTTGCTGTTGAGATAATTTCTCCGTTGATTTCAATTTGTATCTCAAAAGTTTTTTTGTGAGCAGGTCCAGTTTCGTTGATAATTTTATATTCAGGCAGTGTTTTATATTTTTCCTGAGTGTATTCCTGAAGAGTTGATTTTGCATTAAGCTGAATAAGGTGAGATTCGATGTAGGGCGTTTCTTCAGAGATAAATTTCAGGAGAAAATTTTTTGTGATTTCTTCTTTGTTATCGAGATACAGTGCTCCTAGAAGTGCCTCAAAGGCGCAGGCAAGACTTGATTTTCGTTTTTCTCCTCCGAGTTTTTTCTCAGCTGGACCAAAAATCATATATTCACCGAGGTTAATTTTTAAGGCGAATTTCGCAAGAGTGTTGTCGCTTATGAGGGCGGCTCTTATTTTTGATAGTTCGCCTTCATCATAGTCTTCAAATTTTTCATAGAGATATTTGCTTGATATAAGTTTCAAGACAGCATCTCCGAAAAATTCGAGTCTTTCATAATTTTCAGATGAACTCAAATTATGTTCGTTTGTATAGGAACTATGGGTGAGCGCTTTGTTGAGAAGTTCGAGATTATCGCATAGCAGGTTGTTGTTATGCAAAAATTGCAGAAGTTCTTTTTTTCGTGAGTCGCTGATTTTCATTGTCTAAATCTATATTAAGCCCAAAGAAGACGATATTCCTTTTATTGCAGGATAGCAGTAGAGAATATAATAATATGCCACTACACCAGTAAACATATAGCTGTCAGACCTGTCCATAATACCGCCATGCCCTGGGAGTATATCTCCCGAGTCTTTTGTGTGGGCATCACGTTTCATCATTGATTCAGCGAGGTCGCCAAGCTGGGCGGCTATAACGGTTATAGTTCCAAAGAGAAATCCGTTCAGCAAATCAATTCCGACGAGATATCCAACCCCCATGGAAGCGAGTATTCCGAGAATAGTGCTGCCGAGAGCGCCTTCTATTGTTTTTTTAGGACTGAGATAAGGGCAGAGCTTGTGTTTGCCGAAGTTTGTTCCGACATAAAAACCTGCGATATCAGATATGCTTATAACAAGGAAGACAATAAAAATAAACCAGAAACCATCGTTAAAAAAGTTCAGATTGAAAAAGGAAAGGTTTGAAGAGTTTATTCCTCTAAGCAGAAGCAGGTGAGATGGGAGATAAAATCCGTAAATCATACACAAAATGGTAAGAGCTGTATCTGCTGTTGTTGCTTTTTCGTTCCTGCTCATTATTGCAAGGAATGATATTATTGTGAATACCGCAAGAAAACCGAGAATAAGATAAGGTTTGTTGAATAATGCAGCAAGGAAAATCGGCAGACCTGATGCATAAACAACAGGCATTGCAGGGTTAAATCCTTTTTTGCGAAGCATAGCTGCAAACTCTTTTAGACCTAATCCGCAGAGTATGCACAGGAACAGAAATAAATATACTCCTCCGAATATCAAGACCGCAAAAAGAAGTGTCAGTCCGATAGTTGCTGTAATAACTCTTTTCACTATACCGTAAGAACCTCTTTTTCTTTTTCTGCGATAGCTGCATCTATTTGTTTGATGTATTTATCAGTAAGTTTTTGGATATCATCCTGAACACCTTTTACTGTATCTTCAGGCATGTTTTCTTCTTTTTCGATTTTTTTGAGGTCATCGGTCATATCTCTTCTGACGTTTCTGATAGCGACCTTTGCTTCTTCTCCAAGTTTTTTGACTGTTTTGACCAGTTCTTTTCTTCTTTCTTCTGTCGGCTGAGGAAATTTAAGTCTTATTACCATACCGTCGTTGTTTGGAGTCAAGCCGATATCAGCTTTAGTGATAGCTTTTTCTATTTCAGAGAGAATACCTTTGTCATAAGGTTGTATAACAAGAGTTTGACCGTCCTGGACTGAAACGTTTGAAATTTGTCTGAGAGGTGTAGGAACTCCGTAGTATTCAACATGTACTTTGTCTAATATAAGCGGGTTTGCTCTGCCTGTTCTGACATTTGCAAATTCTTTTTTGCAGGCTGCTATTGCCTTTTGCATTTTGTCTTCACCGTTTTTCATAAGTTCGGCCGTACTCATTATTTATGTCCTCCTACTGTTGTTCCTATTTTTTCGCCTTTAAGAATTTTTTCAATTGCCCCTGTTGCTTCAAAGTCAAATACAATTATAGGTATATCACTGTTTTTGCAAAGTGCAACCGCTGCAGTGTCCATGATTTTGAGGTCTTCATGGATTACTTCATCAAAAGATATTTCGTCATATTTTTTTGCATCAGGGAATTTTCTCGGATCTTTGTTGTAGATGCCGTCAACTTTATTTTTTGCCATAAGCATTGCTTGAGCGTCTATTTCTGCTGCTCTTAGTGCTGCTGCTGTGTCTGTCGTGAAAAAAGGATTTCCTGTTCCAGCTGCGAAGATGACAACTCTGCCTTTTTCAAGGTGTCTGATGGCTCTGAATCTGACATATGGCTCAGCTATTTTATTCATGGTGATTGCTGTCAGCACTCGGCATTCGACGCCGTTTTTTCTCAAAACGCCCTGGAGAACCGACGCATTCATAACAGTAGCAAGCATCCCGACATAATCGCCTGAAGCTTGATCCATTCCGAGTTTTGCACTATTTTGTACGCCTCTGAAAATATTTCCGCCGCCTACGACAATAGCAAGTTCAACGCCGAGGCTGACTACGTTTTTGATTTCTTTTGCTATATTGTTAATCATCTCCGGGTCAATCCCGAACCCCTGATTTCCCATAAGAGCCTCTCCGCTAAGTTTCAGCAGGACTCTTTTGTATTTTAGACCTCTCTCTTTGTCTGACATAATCAATCCTTTAAAAAATTATTTTATATCTATTTTACTAGAAAAATACTTTTGATGTGGAAATATGTAGAAAGTTAAAGCTGTTTATTTTCGTACATTTTTTTTATTTCTGTCATAATTTTGTCTGTTTCTGCTGAAAAATCTTCTTTTGACATAATATGCTGGCTGATGAGCTTTGAAAATTCTGCTTTTTTGAAATCACCAAGACCGTTGTCTTTGAAGATGTCGTTTAGAACTTCTGTCTTTCTGTGGCTTTCCTTTTTGATATCCTCAAGCTTAAGCTGGGTGATATTCATTTTATATCTGTCGTTTATGGTGTTGAGAATTAATGAATCAGATAATAAATCTTCAAATTCTCCGCTTTTTATGCGATAAATTTTATCTTCTTTTCTCAGGATGGGTTTTATTAGCTCTTCATTCTCTTCTGCATCAGAGTCAAACAGAACAAGAATTGGGATATTCAGTCTGTCCTTATTTTCGTTGTATGCCTTGACTGCCTGATTTTTGCCTCCTGCTCCATAGATTTGTATTCCTGCTTCATCAAAGTCAATTCCCCAGAGTTTTCCTATTTCAGAAAGAAGCAGTTCTTCGGTTACTCCTTCTGCAATTATCAGTAGATTTGCTCTATATAGTGTTTTATTCGTTTTTTGAAACTGGAATATATTTCTGTTTCTGATGATTTCATATAATTTATCATAAGAAAATAATCCGTTGAAATCCTCTTTTTGCAGTTTGTAGTCATAGAAAACAGGATTTCTGGCTATTTTTTCGAAGCTGAATTCTTCAGGTAATTTGGTAAAAAACAAATCTTGCAATACACATCTTGTGTTGAAAGTATGAATATCCAGAATAATAATATCTCTATGGATATTATTATTCTCCGTTTGTCCTTCTGATATTGAATTGTTCCATATTGTTGAGGCAAGTTTTTCGGCATCATAGAAGGATAAATTTTGAAGAAATTTTTTTGATATTTTCGGGAAAATCAGATGCTTCAAAATTATGTCATAATACACACGGAACAATCTTTCAGGCGGGTATTTGAAACGGGTCAGCCTCTCGAAGTTTATTTTTTTTTCTTCTTCTGACAATGTTTTGAACTCAATGTTTTCTGCATTCAGTTCAAAAATTGAATTTTCTTTTTTTACTCTTAGAACTTGTGAGCTGTTGATGATACTATCCTCAATAACGAAAACTTAGTATAATTATATAACTATCAAGCTTATTTTTAATATTACTTAATTAATTTTAAAGAAAAATATCAATAAAATCTATCCTTTTGTTTTTATTTTAAATAAGAAGGTATAAGCGTAAGATTATGGTTAATTCTTTAGGTAATCAATATTTTAGTTATAATAACAAAATTGAACCTGCTTCTGTTCAAGAAAAAACAACAGAATCTAAAGGTGTATCTTCTTATGATTCAAGGCAAAATTTGGAACAGCTGAGTTTCGGAGCCTTCTGGAAATCAAGACTGTTCAACAACAATGTGTCATCTCCTGATGACAAACAGATGTATTCGGAAATAGAAAAATCTCTCGATAGAGAAACAAAAGCAAATTTTGATAAACTTACGGATACCGGTATAATCCTTCAAAGAAACTCGAATGACGGTTCTTCAGTGCTGGAAAATTTGTATAAGATTTTGAAAAATCCGCGCCATGACGGGCTTGAAACATCAAAAATTCTTTCTCAGACAATAAATACTCTTGCAAATCCTCATATAATTACTCAGTCATTTGGAGATATTCCGCCTGAGAAAATGCGTGATGTCATACTTGCTCGAGGAGTTAACGGCAAAAATCAGCCTCCTGAGAACACATTTAGTCTTGAAGATACCAATGTGACAGCCAGCAGCTGTTGTGTTGCTGCAAGTGTTGAATTTAGCCTTGCACACAAAAAACCTGCCGAGTTTGCAAGAATGGTAGAGGGGCTGACTTCACAAAATCCTGAGATTAAAACAAAAGTACAGCTTGATAAAATCACTGATAAACCTGCAGATTCGTTATCCATTTTGGATGATTTTAAGACTGATTATAAATTGCTTGACTGGAATACTGCAGAGGTAACTATCAAACCTGATAAGAATGCAATTATTCGAGCACAAATACAAAATGATTTTAAAGACCCTAATGAACGTTCATCAGTAGATGTTATGATGCAGTCTGCGCTGATGAATCTCGGGAGTGAAGATGCCTACAACTCTCTTGTTGATAAGCGCTTTGGTCCTCTAAGTACAAATAACGAAGGTCTGACTGAATTTGAAAAAACTTTTGTTGAAACAATAGTCAATAATGAATCGAAAATATCCCTGACTTATCAAATAGTTGATGATAATCAAAGAATAGTAGGCTATAACTATGATTTTAATGCTGTTCAAAAACAGCTTATTGATTCTCTCAACGGCGGTTCTGATGTAATTATCGGTATAACTGAGGCTGATGAAAGTAATAGAATAATCGGCGGGCATGAAATCACTGTTATAGGCTATCAACAGGATGCTGACGGCAAAGTTGTATTTACAGTGAATGATACTGATGATGATACAAATATGCCGATTACTGTTTCAGCATCGGAACTTATTCCGAAAATTCACCATGCCGGTATTCCGACAAAATTGGTTAATTTACCTCCTCAGGAGGAAATAGGATATCAAATTCTGCAGGAATATAACAATATGAAGACTCAACCTGAAGAGCAGGCAGGTATTCCGATATAAAATATAAAATAAAAAACGTTTTTCAAATTAAAGAAAAACGTTTTTTTATTAACATTACTTATTGTTTCATCTTTGCGAATTATAACGTTATTCTTTATAATTATTCAGAAAGGAGCAAAACATCTTCAAAATGAATTGTGTATAAATGTAAACAAAAGTAGGGAAAATTATCAATCTTTTTTATTTTTATACTTAATTTTAATACATTAAATAAAAACTAAAGAAAAGGGAAAGGGACTACGATGCAAATTAACGGTATCAACTCAACTCAGTCTGCTACAAATTTCAAGGGAATTTTTAATAGAAGAAAAACAAAAGAAAGTCCTGCTTATAATACAAATCCGCAGGATTCAAATGACTCTTTTGTTCGTCAATCGGAAGATGGCAGCCGCAAAAAATCCAAATTCGCTTCTATAAGAGCGAGAGCTACGGCGGTTGTTATGGCTGCTTTGATGGCTATATCTCCTGTGCAAGTAAAAGCTGCTGATAATAAACCTGAAGAAGGTACAACTCAGGCAACAGCAACTGCTGAGGCTACTGATCCTACAACATCTGAATTTTTATCAAAAATTTCAGATGAGCAATGGGCTGAATTTACTTCTGAAGAATTGCTTGATATGGCTGACGCAATCAACGGCGGCAGTCAGGATATTGATCTTGACAAAATAGGTGATGGCTCAAATGTTCAGATAAACAGCGGTGATATAGATGCTGAATTCGGTGATGATGCAACTCTCGCCTGGATAAACGGCTCTGAAAATATAGCTATTGATGACAGCGATGTATATGATATCTATGGAGCTGGTTCTTCATCAGATTGCGAAGATGCTGATGGTGAAGACAAAAATATCCAGATAAACGAAGGCGACATCAGCGGTAAATTCGGTGATGATGCAACTCTTGCCTGGATAAACGGTTCAAAAAATGTTGCTATTGATAACAGCAGAGTTAATGGTGAAGGTAGAAGACAAGAACTCCCGCCTGTCAAAGATGAACAGGATGCGGCTATTCCTCCTCAAGGACCGACATCTCCTGTGAAAGGTGATGATGACGATGATGGCGACGGTAAAAAACCAACACCTACAGGCGGTGGCGATGGCGGACCGGATCCAAAACCATCGACAAACCCATCAACTCCAACAAATCCATCAAAACCGACAGATCCGACAAATCCATCAAAACCGACGAATCCAACAGATCCAACAGATCCAACTGATCCAACTGATCCGACAGATCCAACAGACCCGACTGATCCGACAGATCCAACAACAAATCCGACTACAGATCCAACAACAAATCCAACTACAGATCCAACAACAAATCCAACTACAGATCCAACAACAGATCCGACAGATCCAAATGAATATAATGATTATTGGGTAACACAGGCTCAAATCAGCAGTAATGCTTGGGCTGCGCTTATTGACCCTGAGAATATAGCTGACTATACAAGCGAATATCTTGATACTCCGCTTTCAGGTAAAGCCGACGCACTTGCTGCATATTTAGCGATTGTTGGCGCTTCCGGTCAATCCGGCGCTCCTGATAACGAAACTGATGCAAAAACGTTTACTGAAACAAATGCAAATACATTCCAGCGTCTTTATGAAGCAAGCTATGAAGCAGATACTCTAATGGGACTCTTTGGAACAGATATAGATGTTGAAGCAACAGGTGAAGCAATAAGACAATATCTTGATGAAATAGCACCAAATAAAGGTGACTACAAACATGATGGTGACTATAGAGATGACTATAAGTATCAAACTAATAATCAAACGGGCGGATTGTATGTTCCTAACGAAGATTATGAAGAAGGCAGCGGAGATATTCAACAACATGAACCTCTGAAACCAAAAACAGAAGAACAAATATTAAAAGAACAAGAAGGAACGCAAGGCGAAACAGGTGAAACTGAAGGAACTCAGGGTGAAACAGGCGAAACTGAAGGAACTCAGGGTGAAACAGGTGAAACCGAAGGAACTCAGGGTGAAACAGGCGAAACTGAAGGAACTCAGGGCGAAACAGGTGAAACCGAAGGAACGCAAGGCGAAACAGGAGAAACTGAAGGAACTCAGGGCGAAACAGGTGAAACCGAAGGAACGCAAGGCGAAACAGGTGAAACTGAAGGAACGCAAGGCGAAACAGCTGAAACTGAAGGAACTCAGGGCGAAACAGGTGAAACTGAAGGAACTCAGGGCGAAACAGGTGAAACTGAAGGAACCCAGGGCGAAACAGGTGAAACTGAAGGAACTCAGGGTGAAACAGGTGAAACCGAAGGAACCCAGGGGGAACAAGCTCAAACTGACGCCGAAGCAGAAGCTCAAAAAATAATTGAAGAAGCTCAACAAGAGGAAGCATACTGGGAAGAGCAGAAAGCTAAAGCAGACGCAGAAGCGCAGGCTGAAAAAGAAAGAGCGGAAGCAGAAGCTGCAGAAGCAGCAAGAATACAGCAAGAAGCAGCCGAGCAGGAAGCAGAATGGGCTAAAAAGCAGCAGGAAGCCGCTGCCGCTGCAGAAGCTGAAGCAAAAAGGGCGGAAGCAGAAGCTGCAGAAGCAGCAAGAATACAGCAAGAAGCAGCTCAACAGGAAGCAGAATGGGCTCAAAAACAGCAGGAAGCCGCTGCTGCATCAGAAGCTGAAGCAGCTAGAGCCGAAGCAGATGCCGCAGCAGCCGCCGAAGCACTGCAGCAAGCTCAGCAAGGTCAAACAGAAGGTAATGCTGAAGGCGCTCAACAGTAATACAAAATACTTATTTTTAACAAACAAAAGCGGGATTTATATCCCGCTTTTTGTAATAAATCTCAATAAATGCCTGAAAAAAAGCAATAATTTTTATTCAGGAGTTTATTATTTGTATATGGAAAATGGAAGGTAATGGTATGCAAGTAAACTCAATAAATCAAAATTATTCATCTATGAATTTCTCAGGTATCTTTAGTAAAAGAAATACGGTAAAAACTGAAGATAACAATCAGAAACAAGATAATTCAACAATTCCTGTTTATTCTTCAAAATCATCAGCAAAAACAAGAGCAGTAGCAATTGCTGTTGCGGCAATGATGGCATTGTCCTTGACTGCTTGTAACGGCGGTAATGATAAAACTCCTGAAGAAGTTACCGAAGAAACAATTGAAGCCGTTCAGGAAATGGATGACTTGAGTTTATTATTCCTTTCAAAAATTACACCGGAGCAGATGGCTCAGTTTACTCCTGAACAGCTTATAGAGCTTGCTCAGGCTTTGAGAGTATATAACATAGACATTGGAGAAATCGGTGATAACTCAAATGTACAGATAAATGCCCAGGTTATAGACGGAACATTCGGAGATGGTGTTGTTATCAGCTTTGTAAACGGTTCTGATGATGTGGCTATTGATGATAGTCAGGTCGGCGGCGAAAACTCCGATGTCGGAGGAACTGTCATGGAAGATGGTACAATCAAATATTATATGATTAAGAACGGTGATAAAGGCTATGTTCCGATGACAAAAGAAGAAGCAACAGCTTATCTCGGATATGAACCGACTGTCGAAGGAGACAATACCTCAGCAACGTCTTCTGCTGCAGAAGATGAAAGTGGCGCAGAACCTGCAGCAAACGAAACAGGAACAAAACCGACCCGTGCATCAGGAGCTCCTGATAGCGGAAATTATTGGAGAGATGAAGCTAAAACGGTAAGCGACACATGGAGCGAGATGACATCAAAAGATAGTATTGTTGAAGCTACTGCAGATTATGCTTCTTTGAGTAACAAGCCTTTTGAGTTTGCCGCATTCTTGAAAGGAGAAGGCAAAACAGCAAAAACAGGAGAACCGGAAACTGAACTTGACGCACAGGAACTTGTTTATGGTAATGCTGAAGCATTTCAAAATCTTTATGCAGCCCTCAATGATGAAAATATTCTTGCTAAATACAATCTTTCAGGATGCGGAGAGGATATAAAATCTTACTTAGACGGATTTGATAAAGGTGACTTTAATCAAGACGGCGATTATAGCGATGATTATAAATACCTTCCTGACGGAACTGAAAATCCTGACAAAAAGAACTAATAATCACTGAATACACGAGCTTTGAGCGCTTTTGAATAAGTCTGATTCATATGAGCATAATCAAAGATGATTATACCATCAGCCTTGGCTTCTCTCAGGGTTTTTATCTGCGTTAGCATATCTATATAACTGCTGTTTGAGAATGGTTGAAATATTCCCGGATATATTTTTGTTCTGTTTCTGGAATAATTTTTTATTGTTGAAATATAGTTCTTTGTCAGATTTTCACCGCTAGTCATAATCAATGGTGTAAGAGCATCCAAATAACCGTTGCTTGCCCACAAAGACCATTTTTGCAGCTTTTCAATTTCTGCCTGAGAGCGGTCAGGGAAGATGACGGCAGATAGAAGCAGATTATTTTTCTTATTTTTTACAGCCCTTGCTTTGAGTATAAAATCTGTTATTTTACCCTGTCTGTATGCAACCCACCTGCTCCACATAGGAGAAGAAGAATCAAGCGTAACAGGATCAACACCATAGAGCTTTTGAAATTCACCTCTTGCGTATGTGCTGTATCCCCAGTTTGTTTGAGCATAACCGAAATAGTCTGACGGGCTAGAACGGGGATATCTTATGTAATCAAGGTTTATACCATCAACCTCATATTTTGTAACCAGTTCTGCAAGAACTGAAACCAGAAATTTTTGAACTTCAGGATTTGCAGGGTCGAGGAAAAACCCGGAGTGTTCAGAGGCACATGGCACAATTGATGAGGAGGCAACATATTGCTTTTGGATATTTGCCCAGTTCGGATAAATTGCAAGAATATGTTTCGGAGATGAGTTTATCGGCGCATTCCCGACATAAAAAGCCTGAAACCATGCATGCAGTTTCATATTCCTTTTGTGTGCTTCTTCAACCCATATTTCCATAAGATCTTCATCGTGAGGGAATTTGGGGTTTACTCTGATGAGCCCGTAATTTTGCATAACACGGCTCGGGTATATGGTCATTCCATGATAAAATGCTTCAAGAAAAACATTATCAATGCCTGCTTCCTGAATTTTATTCAAAGTGTTGCATATCTGCGATTTTGATGTTTCCGTAGGTCTTATCCATATTCCCTTGAATTCATTTGTTTTTGCAGGCAATGCATATACAAGAGCGTTGTTTGTATAAATAATCGCATCTTTTGCATAAGATTTTGCTCTATCTGGATTTGTTTGTTCGCATTCTTTTGCTTTTTGCAGGTATTCTTGCGCTTTGAGTAAAAATTTATCGGTTCTCGAAAAATCATATTGCGCATAGGTCTTTTTTATTGCGCTCAGTGTTCTGTTTATTTCGTTATAGTTGCTTTCTGCTTCAAATATAAAGCTTGCATCTTCTATTATTGCGGTAAGAATATTGTTTTCCGTATCTATATTAATTCTTGCTCCTACCGTTATATTTTTTTCTATCCAGTTTTTTGCAATCCCATGTCCGCTTATTACAAAACCATTTGACGGTATAAAAGAATCACTCGGAGATAATCTGATGACACGACCGTTTTCGACAATAGCTTCTTTTCCGAATTCGTTTGTCCCTGTTCTTATGCCGTATTTAGGTGTGTAAATAACCAGCTGGTTTGCTCCTCTTGCCCCCGGGTATGGTATAGGAACTCCGTTTTTGAGAAGAAGAGGGTCTATTGAGTCGATTATATATGATGATGTTTTCTTTTTTCCTTTTGGTTTTATGATAGGATTTCTATTCTGCTGAACAGGTGTTTTTCTCTTTACTACTATGCTTGAAAAGGTCTTGTCTTTTGCGGCAAAAGAATTTCCCGTGAGTATAAATAATGCTAGAAGTAAAGATAGAACGTATTTCAAAATTCTTCTCCAGAAGGTTTCCTATCATAATCGACCGGATGATAACCAATCCAATATATTATATAAGAAAATATATTACAATATAATAAAATTGTTAAATTATTAAAGTATAATTAGATAATAGACTATAATTATAATAAAAGTAAAATATGTGAGTAGAATGTAACAAAAGAAAAAACAAACCATGAAATATAAAGATTATTATGAAATATTAGGCGTCAAAAAAGAAGCTACGCCGGCTGAGATTAAATCAGCTTACAGAAAAATGACAAAAAAATATCACCCTGATGTGAACAAAGCTCCTGATGCTGCTGAAAAATTCAAAGATATAAACGAAGCATACGAAGTTTTATCAGATCCTGCGAAGAAACAGCGTTATGATTCTTTAGGGTCTGGATGGTCAGAAGGTGCAGACTTTACGCCGCCTCCAGGGTTTGAAAACATAAGATTTGATTTTGGCAGCGGCGGACAGTCTTATGGCGGAGGCTTTGAACAGTTTGGCGGTTTTAGTGACTTTTTCTCTTCTATTTTCGGAGATATTTTGTCACAATCACAGCCAAGGCAGAGAAGGTCATCATTCAGACAGTCTGATTTTTCTGATGCTTTTTCTCAATATCAACAATCAGGTGCCCGCTCTCAAAAACAACAAAAAACTCAGCAAGCAAGTCTTGATATAACTCAGGATTTAATGCTTACCCCAGAGGAGGTCTTTAACGGGGTTACAAAGCCTGTAAGGGTTATTTTTATGGACATCTGCTCTCACTGCAAGGGAAGAGGATGCTCAAATTGTACTCACAGCGGCTTTTCTCCTGTTAATAAAATTCTCAATGTAAAAATTCCGAAGAACGTAAAAGAAGGGGCAAAAATCAGAATTTCAGGAGAAGGACGTCATGATGAATACGGGAATGCCGGAAATATTTATCTGACTGTGAAATTTGCTCCAAATAACGATTTTCGCATAGATGGGAATAATGTTACATCAGAGCTTGATATTACTCCGCAGGAAGCTGTATTGGGTGCGGTAAAACAGGTCAAAACACTCCATGGTATCGTGAAGGTTACCGTTCCTCCAAAGACCTCTTCCGATAAAATATTGCGTCTGAAAGGACTCGGCTTGAACGATAAAGGGTATCACAACGTTAAGATAAAAATTGTTATACCTCAAGATTTGACGGAACAGGAAGTTGGTCTATACAAACAGCTTGCTGAGTTGAGAAAGAACAGCTGACCGTGAGCGGGATTTTTTCAAGAAATGAATTTTACTGGGGCGAGGAATTTCAGAAATATCTCGCAAACAGGCATGTGGCTGTCTTCGGGTTAGGAGGTGTAGGTGCTTTTTGTGCTGAGGCTCTTGCTCGCTCAGGAGTCGGTCATCTTTCAATTGTTGATTTTGATGTTGTATCTGAGTCAAATTTGAACAGACAGCTGCCTGCTCTTTTTTCGACTATCGGAGAGAAAAAAACGGAAGTGTTGAGAAAAAGACTTTTGGATATTAATCCTGAGGTAAAAGTTCATGTTTTTGATACTTTTGTGAGTGAAAAAAATATCGGTGATATTTTCTCAGAACGATATGATTTTGTAGCAGATGCGATAGATTCTTTCCGCTCAAAGATTGATTTGATGGAGTATTGCTTCAAAAACGGTATAAGCTTAGTCAGCTCGGCAGGGGCTGGAAACCGCCTTGACCCGACGAAGTTGTATATCTCTGATATTTCAGAGATAAAACCAAAAAACTGCCCTTTTGTATCGAGAATGTTGTCAATGTTGAGGAATAAGGGGATTACATCAGGAATTACTGTTGTAACAAGCAGAGAAAAACCAAAATCGTTGAAGAAAGTTTTCTCAGAAGAGAAAATTGTTCTTGATGATGGTGAGATTATTGAAATGAAAAAGTTTACCCCCTCAAGCACTCCTTTTGTGCCTGCTGTTGCAGGATATTTGATGGCTTATTTCATAGTTGAGAGTTTTTTGATAAACTTTAAGAATGAATAATTCAGGAATTTTGTATATTTGTCCGACACCAATCGGCAACTTGGAAGATATCACAAGGAGAGTCCTCAGAATTTTATCCGGGGTCGATGCGATTTTATGCGAAGATACAAGAGTCAGCTCGAAGTTGTTAAATCACTACGGGATAAATACAAGACTAATTTCATTTCATAAATACAGTGAAAAGGAAAAATCAGCAAAAATCCTCGCTATGTTGAAAGAAGGGCAGAATCTTGCGTTGATATCCGATGCAGGAACGCCTTTGATAAATGACCCTGGAGTGTATTTGCTTGAGGAGTTGCTGGCGGAAAATATAAAAATTGTGCCGCTTCCAGGGGCAAGTGCATTGACCACTTTTTTGAGCGGAGTGTTTAATCCATCAGGTAAATTCTTTTTTGCAGGTTTTTTGCCGAGAACAGACAAAGAACGAGAAGCTCTTTTTGATAAGTATAAGAATACAACTATTGTTTTCTTTGAGTCACCAAACAGATTGCTTGATACATTAGCTTTTTTGGAAGCTTATTCTCCAAACAGAACGGTTGTTATCGGCAGGGAGTTAACGAAGATAAATGAAGAGATACTGCATCTGAAACCAAAAGAGGCGATAGAGTATTATCAGAGTCATGTGCTGAAAGGCGAGCTTGTTGTTGCATTGATTTCTGATGTTGAAGAAATGGCAAAAATTGAAGATGAAAAGATTTTATCTTATGCAAAAAGACTTTATAAACTTGGTTATTCAGCAAAAGATATCTCAAAAATCATATCTTCATTATTCGATGTGCCAAAAAATTATGTTTATGCTTTAATAATAAAGTAAGTTAGGTTTAGTTAACTAAAGAAAAATATGTTTGAATTCATAAAGAAAACACAATCTCAGGATTTGATAAACTACTTGCCTGATGCTGTAGTGGTTCTCGGTTATGATAAGAAAATATCAGACTGCAACATCAGGGCAGAGATGATGTTTGGATATTCGAGAAAAGATTTGCGGGGGAAGACAGCTTCTTTTTTGTTTGATGAAGGTGTTGAACCTGTTTATGATGCTATGATAAATCACAGCCGTATACCTACGAATGTCAGGACAAAAAACGGCGAGCATATTGTTGTAGAGATTACTGCTTCAGATTCCGAGCTTAATCAAAAGATTATAGTGTGTGCCCGTGATGTTACGGAAACGCATAATATGATAAAAGATATCATAGAAGATTATAAAGCAGCAAAAGAACGTTCAAAACTGCATAACAGTTTTATATCAGATATGTCTGGCGATATAAAAACACCTCTGCATTCTATTATAGGTTTTTCTCAGGCTTTGATAGACGGGGTCGGCGGGGATTTATCAGAGAAGCAGGCAAAGTATCTTGATATTATTAACAGAAATGCATCTTCGCTTTCACTTTTGATGGGAAGCGTGCTTGATATAGCAAAACTCGATGCAGGTCAGATGACTCCTGATATAAAACAATTTGATGTTATATCTTTGATAAATTTTGTTAACCAGCAGATAGAACCCAAAGCAAAAGAAAAGAAATTGGTTTATGAGGTGGATACTCAGGAGGTTGTCAAAAGAAAAATTTTCTCTGATGAGAATATGTTAAGGCAGGTGTTGCTGACTGTATTGGATAATGCAGTGAAGTTTACTGAAACAGGAAATATAAAGATGAGAGTATCTCATCCTGATCTTGATTATGTAAAATATCAGGGAATGGTTGTGCCTGTTGATTATACTGATAAATCATATTTGATGTTTAACATAACTGATACCGGTGTCGGAATTGCAGAGAGCGATTTGGATTGTATTTTTGATGAATACTCAATGGGGGCAAGGCAGAGTTCCAAAAAGTATTCAGGTTATGGTTTGAACCTTGCGATAACAAGAAAAATTCTTGAAGAGTTATCAGGGGTAATCTGGGTAGAAAGCGAAGAACGACTCGGGTCAACGTTCAGTTTTATTATTCCTATTCAGGAACCTCATAATATAGTTATACATAAGATAATAGGACAAGATGAGTAGCGTCGTTCTGAAAAATATTTCAAAATCTTACGGGAAAGTTTCTGTAATCAAGGATTTGAACTTGGCGATAAGAGATAAAGAGTTTATGGTCTTTGTCGGTCCTTCAGGCTGCGGAAAATCGACTCTTCTTAGGATAATCGCAGGTCTTGAAGATATTCAGGGCGGAGAAGTTTATATAGATGAAAAAGTTGTGAACAACCTTCATCCGAAAGACAGAGATATTGCTATGGTTTTTCAGAACTATGCTCTATATCCTCATATGAGTGTGTATGAGAATATGGCATTTGCTTTGAAAATCAGAAAAATGGATAAAAATCTCATAAAAGAAAAAATAGAAAATGTTGCAAAATCTCTGAATTTGACCGAATATTTGAACCGGAAGCCAAAAGAACTCTCAGGAGGTCAAAAACAGCGTGTTGCTCTAGGAAGAGCAATGGTTCGTGAGCCGAAAGTTTTTTTGATGGATGAGCCGCTTTCAAATCTGGATGCAAAATTGAGAGTTCAGATGAGGTCAGAAATCAGAAGTTTGCACAAAAAACTTGATACTACATTTATTTATGTAACTCATGATCAGGTGGAAGCTCTCACTATGGGGGATAGGATTACTGTTCTCAACCGTGGAGAAATACAGCAGGTAGCGACGCCTGATGAAATTTATAATTATCCTGAAAATATGTTTGTTGCCGGATTTATAGGTTCACCGCAGATGAATTTTATCAATGTCAAAGTTATTTCCGAAAATTCATTGAGCTTTGGTGATAACACTATATATTTGACATCTGACCTCATCAGAAGAAATAATCTGCTTGGCAAGGAGGTTATTGCTGGTATCAGACCGGAGCATTTGTCATTGTCTGAGTGTTCTTCGAGTAATAAAATAGAAATTACTGCCGGCATGGTTGAAATGTTAGGCAGCGAGAAAATTGTCCATTTTGAACTTCAAAATCATGATATGAGTGCAAAACTGCCAGCTTCGGTCATGGTAGCTTATGGAGATAAACTCTGTTTTTCTCCTGATGAGAACAAAATTCTTCTGTTTGATAAAGACTCGCAAAAAAGGTACCGGTAATATATTTTATTATTGTTTTCTTGTATCAACTTGGTTTATGCAGTCCATGAGAATGTTTATATAGGCTGTACTTTTTGGAAAATATTCTTGTAGAATTTCTGCTCTCTCTGATGGTGAGCTTGTTGTACTTAACATTCTTGCTTCAGCAGCAAATTCTTGAGAGTCAAGCAGATATTTTGCCGTATCTATTTGAGAGTCTGAGGCTGTTTCCAAAAATTGTTCTTTTTCTGCTTCAAACACTTCTAAAAATTCTTCAGTGTTCGAAATTTGTGCTGAATCAACTTCTCCAACAGGGATATCATCGATTGCATGTCCCAGCTCATGATTGAATATATGGTCATCAGCGCTGCTTGCTATAGTTTCTATTACGGGAGAGTATATACCGTTTTCAAATTTTAGTTTCCCAACTTTGTTCAGTTCTTCTTCCATATTGATGAGAACATCGCCTGGTTGTTGTTTTATCATTTCTTTAAAATCTTCATTGTCGGAAGATGATATAAATATATCTTCATCTTCTCTGAGTGTAATGTTTTTTTCTGAGTCTTCAACAAGTCTGTCGAGGTTGATTTGAGTAGTTTCTCTGTTCGATAAGTCATTGACAGTAATAATTGAGTCATCTATGTTGATATGATATTGTTTGTCGTTATATGTTGATATCGCTTCATTATCGCTGATTTTTTCATAAGTTCTTGTTGTATTCATCAAAACATTGCCGTTTTTATCCACTATGTTGTAAACCAACGACGAAGAACCATCCGGGGCTTTTTTGTAGGAATAATTCGTTTCGGTTCCGTTTGGAGATGTGAAGTTTTTGTTTGTTTGAAAACTTCCATCAGCATTATATGAACTGGAAGATAATTGCTGAGTATTTCCATATTGGTCTGTTCGTGAGTGAGAAAGTATTTCTCCTTCATCAGAAAGTTTGTAGAAATCTTTGTTTGATATGCTTCCGTCTTCTTTATAATTATATTCGACTATTGTATTACCTTTTTTTATTTTAGTTGAAGAAGGCTGGGATTCATCGCCATTGTTATAAAAATTGTATATATAATCTTGTTGATTGTTGTCCTGATTCATGTATGTATATTTATCATAGCTCAAAGAACCGTCTTGATTGTACTGCTTTTCTTGTTGTACAAATTCTCCTTTGCCGATGTATTGTATTGAATATTCATTTGCAAGAGAATTGTCGTCATAATAAGAGTTTTGATTAAATTGAACACGTTCTCCTGAATGTATATCTTTTATTAGTTTGGTGTGGACATTTGATGTTTTTTGTTCGATAAGTCTATATTGTTCGCCGGTATTTCTATCTGAAATAATATATTCAGCTATTAGCGGTGATTTATTTTTTATACTGTTGAATATGTATTTAAGATTTTTATTAATAAACGGAGTTTTTGTTTCATCATCAAATTCTATTTTATTTCTTGAATATTGATGTTGAGTATTGTTGTTTTCAGGAAAAATTGATATATCAATATTGTTTTGTGATATATTTTCTGATTTTTTTGTATTTATGTCCTCAAAAACGGGAGAAATATTTCTGATTGAATTGTAGTAAGTCATATTTAAAAACTCTCTCTTATATTATATATAAAGTATATTTACAAAATATATTTGTTAGATATAAAAAATTTTTTTTACAAATCTTTATGTTACAAAGTGTCTATATAAAGACATAAGTAAATGTTTAAAGTAAAATATCAAATATGCTTTGAATTTTTTATAGAGGGATTTATGAGATTAACGGATACAACAGCGCAAAATTCTTTTAAATACGGATATTTACTTAAGAGGATATCAAAATATATCCTTCCTTATTGGGATAGAATACTCTTGAATTTTCTGATTGCTATTCCCGTAGGTTTGCTTGATGGCGTTGTTGCTTATGCTCTCAGACCTTATATGGATGAGGTTATCGGAAAAGGCAATGAGCAGCTTGCTTTTTGGATTCCGTTTGCCATAATTTTCTTTGCTTTATTCCAGGGAACTCTCAGATATCTCAACACTTATCTGACTGATTGGACAGGCATGAAGGTGACAAATGCCATAAAACTAGATTTATTCAAAAAACTTTTGACTATGGATACAAGATTTTTTCAGATAAATTCATCAGGGATTATTCTCGGGCGTTTTCTTGGGGATGCTGATACTGCGTCAAAGGGCATTCTTGATAATATAAAAACTCTTATGGCAACAGGAGCAGGAACGATTGCACTTATCGGTGTTATGCTTTATAACTCTTGGCAGCTTGCTATAGTCGGTGTTGTTGTTCTTGTGTTTGCTTGCGGTCCTGCTATTTTAATCAGAAAGCGTATTAAACGGACATCAAATGCCTGCATGACAGTAGGCGGAGTTATTACGACAAACTTCAACGAAACCTGCGGCGGGAACAGGATAATCACATCTTATGGTTTGCAGGATTATCAATATCACAAACTCGAGAATCAAATTCATGAAGCTTTTGATTTGAGCATATCTCTGACCAAAAGAGTCGGATGGATGTCGCCGATTATGTATTTGATAGCCTCTTTCGGGATTGCTATTGTTATGTGTTTCGGAAACCATCTTATTTTGACGGGGCAGATGACAAGCGGAAGTTTTGCATCTTTTGTAACATCGCTTTTATTGTTGTACAAACCCATAAAGACATTGGGAAATACGCTTACGGGGCTTCAAACAATATTTGTTTCAATGGGACGTGTTTTTGAACTTTTTGATTTGGTTCCTGAAATTCAAAACAGACCTGAGGCAAAAACACTTGATAGGGTTTCAAATGACGTATCTTTTGAGCATGTTTATTTTCAATATGAAGAAGGTATAGATGTTTTGAAAGATGTATCTATTGATGTCAAAGTCGGAGAAACTCTCGCTCTTGTCGGAAACTCAGGAGGAGGAAAGACTACTTTTGTAAACCTCCTTCCGAGATTTTATGATATTTATAAGGGAAGTATCAAAATAGACGGCATTGATATAAGAGATTATACTCTTGAGTCTTTGAGAAATAATATTTCTATTGTTTTTCAGGATAATTTCTTATTTTCGGGAACAATCAGGGATAATATTATGATGGGAGATTTTAATGCGTCTGAAGAGAAGCTTGAAGAAGCAATAAAAGGTGCTCATCTTGATGAGTTTTTATCAACACTCCCGAACGGAGTTGATACTGTTATCGGAGAAAGAGGCACAACCCTTTCAGGCGGTCAGCGCCAGCGTGTTGCGATTGCCCGTGCGATGGTTAAGGACTCAGCAATTGTAATTCTTGATGAAGCAACCTCTGCTCTTGATAATAAGTCTGAAGCAATTGTTCAGAAGGCGTTGGAAAACCTTATGAAAAATCGTACCGTCTTTGTAATTGCACACAGACTTTCGACCATTCAGAATGCTGATAAAATTGCTGTCGTTAACGACGGTCAGATAGTTGAAGTCGGAACGCATGAACAACTTCTTTCAAAAGAAAACGGCGCCTATAGAACGCTGTATTATTCTCAATTCAACAAAGAAACGGTTATGGCATAAGTTATGGAAAAGGTGGAAATTAAATCTCTTGTCTACGGCGGTGCCGGGGTCGGGCATCTTGACAATGGAAAAACAGTGTTTGTCGATGATGTTGTTGATGGTGATTTTGTAGAAGCAGAGATTTATTCTGATAAAAAACATTTTGCTTTTGCCTGTATGAAAAATCTTTTGACACCTTCAAAATACAGGATTGACCCTGTATGCAAACTCTCAAAAGTATGCGGCGGCTGCCAGTGGCAGCAGGTGGACTATGAACACCAGCTTGATGTAAAGACACGGATAGTCAAAGATACTCTTCAAAAAGCATTGAAAAAAGAAATTTATGTTGAAAGAACCATCGCTTCTCCTGATAATCTGCAATATCGCTGTAAGGTGCAGATGCCTGTTTCGCAGACAAAAACTTCAAAGAGAATTTTGGCAGGATATTTCAAGAAAAATTCTCATGAGCTTGTAAACATAAAATACTGTCCTATACAGCCTGATATAATCGGTGAAATTTGCGAGTATTTGAAAGAAGCAATTCAAAAGAAGAATATCAGAGCGTATGATGAAAAAACTCAAAAAGGTATGATAAGGCATTTTGTGTTCAGATATAGTTCTACAAACAAAAAAATACTTCTGATTTTTGTTGTTAACTCAAAAAGTACCGCTCCTGATTTAAGGATTGTAGCTGATGAAGTTAGGCATAAATTCCCTCAGATATCAGGCGTGTGTGTGAATTTTAACAAACAAAATTCAAATGTAATTATGGGAGAGAACTTCGAGCTGATATCAGGAGATGATTTTATCGAAGAAAACCTTGAAGGTCGGATATATCATATATCAAAGGGAAGCTTCTTTCAGGTTAATCCCCGCTCGGCGCTTAATATTTTCAAAACAGCTGAAGATATGTTGAAATCTCAATTTAATGAGAAAATTCCAGTGCTTTTGGATGCTTATTCAGGAGTAGGAAGCTTTTCTATATGGCTGAAAGATGCTGCAGAAAGAATAGTTGCTGTCGAGGATTATCCTCAGGCCGTCTGTGATGCGAAGATAAATCTTGAGAAAAATCAAGCTGAGAATATTTCTCTTTTTGAAGGAGATGCACAAGAAGTCCTTGATAATTTTGTGAAAGAAGGACAGGTTTTTGATGCCGTAATTATTGACCCGCCGAGGAAAGGCTGCTCCGAAAAAGCTCTTGAAGCTGTTGCAGCATTATCAAAGAGAAGTATTGTTTATGTCAGCTGTAATCCTGCAACACTTGGAAGGGATTTGAAAAAACTCGAAGAACTCGGATTTTTCATCAAACGGGTTCAGCCTGTTGATATGTTTTGTCACACCCACCATGTTGAAACGGTGGTATTATTAGGTAAAGATGGAGGATAAAATAGGCTTGAGTTCCTATAAGATAAAAAAACAGCAAAAGATGTCATAGATAAGTATATAACTTAATAAGGACGCATATATGGATAAAATTTCCTCTATAATAAATGAGATGATTATTTATGAATGCGGTTGTATAAACAGGATTAACCATTTCTTAAAAGTGCACTCTTTTGCAAAACTTATTGCAGAAATGGAAAATATTGATGATAGGACAAAGTTCTTGATACAAACTGCTGCTGTTGTCCATGATATTGGTATTAAACCGAGTATGGAAAAATATCATTCAAGTGCTGGAAAGTACCAGCAATTAGAAGGAGTATATCCTGCAAAAAAAATTCTAGAAAAACTCTGTTTCGATACAGATATAATTGATAGAGTATGCTATTTGATAGCTCATCATCATACATATTCGAATATTGACGGTATTGATTATCAAATTCTTGTGGAAGCGGATTTTTTGGTTAATATTTTTGAAGAAAATATGACAAAAGAAAAAGCTGTATCTGTTGTAGAAAAATATTTCAAGACCGGTAGTTCTAAGTTGTTATTTGAGAATATTTATTCAAATTTTTTATGAAAGAAGAAATTATCAGAGTAAAAACTACATAAGCAAATCATTGAAAAAACAAAAGATTTGTGAATACTGGTTTGAAAATTTGAATCTCTATTTAACTTATAAAACAATGTTTTTTATTATGTATATAAAAAATATCCTGATTTGATGTTCTTGTATCAGGATATTTTTATTTTTAATAATAATGAATACAAGCCTGTCACATTGTACTAAAATAGAACAATATTGCAGAGAAGAATATCTTAACTATTCTATTTTCTGCCACTATGTAAGAGTCGGCGCTTAGTTTAACTCATCAGCCACCATGCCGGCGATAGAGAGTTGTTTTATGTTTGATGGAGCACCTTCTTTGAGAGGGAGAGAGTCTGTTACAACGACTTCTTTAACAGGGCAGTTTTGGATGTTTTCATATGCAGCTCCGCTGAATATTCCATGAGTTGCCGCAATATATATATCATTTGCTCCTTTTGATTTGAGCATTTTGACGGCTGCTGTGATACTGCCTGCAGTATCTATCATATCATCTACGAGGATGCAGTTTTTATCTTTTACATCACCTGAAATTGATACTGCTTCTGCTTTGTTGTGTTCTGCTCTTTCTTTAGAGATGACGGAAACAGGCGTTCCAAGTTCTTTTGCAAGTTTTTTTGCTCTTTTTTCTCCGCCTGAATCAGGGCTTACGACAACAAAAGAGTTTGGTATATCATCATGGTTTTTCTTGAAATAATCAGCAAACATTGGGATTGCCGAGAGATTTTTTACCGGAATATCAAAGAAACCCTGTATCTGCGGGGAATGTAAGTCAACAGTGATAATTTTATCAGCCCCTGTCCTTTCTAAGTCTTCTGCTACCATTTTGGCTGCAAGAGATTCACCCTCATCTGAAAGTCTATCCTGTCTTGAATAAGGCAGATAAGGAACAACAGCCGTAATTTTTTCTGCTCCGTTTCTTTTTGACGCATCTATCAGCTGTCTGAACTCCATAAGATTGTCATTGACAGGGTCATTTCCTGAGTTGATGACAACGACTGATTTTCCATCAACATCATCGTTTAGTTTGACATAAGTTTCACCGTTTTTGAACTTTTTTGATATTGATTCATTTTGCTCTATTCCGAGTTCATTTGCTATATTAGCACCAAGTTCACTGCTGTCTTTGCAGGAGAACAGTTTTGTATCTTTTTTGCTGAGCCCGAAAGACACCGTATCTTTGCTGAGGTTGTACTGATAACGCAGCGACGGTGTTTGATGTTTTTGAGGGTTGTTTTTTGCTGATCGGGATAATAATCCGATATTTCTTACTGCCTGAATCATTTTCTCTTCTTCCTTTTTTTCTGCACTAAAAAAGCACCGTTAATAAATTAACAGTGCTTTTGATATTCTATACATTCGACATAACACAGCTGCTTTTGCTTAAAAAACGACGTTCTTATTATGTCTTCAAAATTTTGGGTCAAAATTAAAAAATTTTGATATAAATTAACAAGATAATAAGATTTTTTGTTCAAATAAAATAATAAATTCATATCTTTTATTCACTTCCTTATCTTATGAATTAATTATATTATAAACTTTTTCAAAATAACAGCAAATTTTTTATAAAAGTTGTGTTTTTAAGCTATAATAATCCTTGTGAGTTAACAGTTTAGGGATGAAAAAGATTTATGAAGATTAATAAAAATTATCAAAAACTGGAAGACAGCTATCTGTTTTCGACAATCGCTCATAAAGTAGCGGAGTTTACCAAGAACAATCCTGATGCTTCAGTAATAAGACTGGGTATCGGCGATGTAACACTTCCTCTTGCTCCTGCTGTTGTAAAAGCTATGAACAAAGCTGTTGAAGAGATGGGAGTGAAGGAATCTTTCAGAGGTTATGGTCCTGAGCAGGGCTATGGCTTTTTGAAAGAAGCAATACAAAAATATTATGCTTCAAGAAACACTCATCTTGAACTTGATGAAATTTTTATAAGCGACGGAGCAAAAAGTGATGTAGGAAATATACTTGACTTATTTTCTCAGGATAATACAGTTCTTGTTCCGAATCCCGTGTATCCCGTTTATGTAGATACAAATGTTATGGCAGGAAGAAAAATTGTTTTTGCTGATGCAAATGAGGCAAACGATTTCCTCCCCATGCCTGATGAAAACATAAAAGCGGATATAATTTATATCTGCTCCCCAAACAACCCGACAGGTGCTGTTTATACAAAAGAAGGGCTCAAAAAATGGGTTGATTATGCTTTGAAAAATAATGCAATCATCCTCTATGATGCAGCTTATGAATGCTTTATCAAAGATAAAAATCTTCCACGCAGCATTTTTGAAATCGAAGGTGCCAAAAAGTGTGCGATTGAATTTTGTTCTTTCTCAAAAACAGCAGGATTTACAGGAACAAGATGCGGCTATACAATCGTTCCTCAAGAGCTTGTTTTTGATGGTGTTCATCTTAACAAAATGTGGCTGAGAAGACAAACAACAAAATTTAATGGTGTTCCATATATTGTACAAAGGGGTGCTGAGGCTGTATTCTCTGAAGAAGGACAAAAACAAATTCAGGAAAATATTGCATATTACAGTGAGAATGCAAAGATTATAGCCGATACGCTGAAAGCAAAGGGAATTTATTTTACCGGAGGAACTCATTCTCCTTATATCTGGTTAAAGTGCCCCAATAATATGAGCTCATGGGAGTTCTTTGATTATCTCCTTGAAAAGGCTCAGGTGGTTGGAACTCCTGGTGCAGGTTTCGGTGAAAACGGCGAAGGATTTTTCAGACTTACATCTTTTGGTGATCGAGCAAAAACTATCGAAGCTATGGAACGTTTTTCGAAGTTGTTCTAGTTTTATAGTTGTTCATATTTTATTAAATACCTATTCTACACAAAATATTTGTTTTGAGTAGAGTAGGTATGTTTATTTTCGTTTTTTTATATGTCGAATTGTAAAAATACACTCCACAATATATTTAAAAAAATCTTTTTCAGCTTTTTGTATGTATAGATAAAAGCTGTATTAATTTTTAGGAGACTTTTTATGAATATCAATAGAGTAAATCAAGCACCGTCATTTGGAAATTTTTTCGTTGCTTGGGAACCTGGGGAGAAAGATGTAGATAATCCCGTGTTTTTGAATACAAATATTATCAAGGCCGTAGGAACAGAATCCGGAGGTACAACATTGACCCTAGAAGGAGGTCATGGGAAACTTTTTAAAATTAATCTTTTGAGCTCAGTTAAAAATGTTATAGACTCTCTTGGTCAACACAAGGATTCAAACAAAGTGATGGAAATGTTTACAATACAACATCCAAGATCAGATAGAGTTTCTGATGTGGTTGATTCTTTTGAAAAAAGTCGTAACTGATTTTAGTTAATGCTGTTTTTTACTGAGGCTGACAATATTTTGAGTTTTTGATTATTTTATTTCGAAATTTTTATAGATTTTTACCTATATATCAAGATAATTTTAAGGAGACTTTTTATGAATATTAACAGAATAAATCAGACACCATCATTTGGAAACTATTTTACAGTATGGGATTTCGAACGATCTAAGAATGAAAAACCTACTTATCTAGATACAAGTATTATCAAGAAAGTAGAAAATAATAGAAATCGTTCTTCTGATGGATATACAACACTAACAGTAGAAGGCGGTCAAGGAAAACTTTTTAAAATTAATATTATGGAAAGTATTAAAGAGATAATGCCCTTTCTTTGTGAACATAAGGATTCAAAAAACGTTATGACATTTACTGAAGATTATAACGATAAGGAAGATAGTATTTATGATGTAGTTGATTCATTTAAAAAGCTGTAACTGATTTTAGTTAATGCTGTTTAGTATTGAAACTGGTATTATCTTAGATTTTTTATTATTTCATCCCTAAATTCAGTAGTTGAAGCACTTCCTCCCAGGTCTTGTGTAAGAATTCTTCCTTCTTCTAAGACTTTATATAGAGCTTGTTTAATTTTTAGAGAAGAGTCTTTTTCTTCAATATAATCTAACATCATACAAGCAGAGAGCAAAAGTGCTGTCGGATTTGCTTTATTCTGTCCTTTTATGTCAGGAGCTGAGCCATGGACCGGTTCAAATACGGCACAATCTTTTCCTATATTTGCTCCCTGGGCAACGCCCAAACCTCCAATCAAACCTGATGTGAGGTCTGATACGATGTCACCGTATAAATTTGGCAGCACAAGTACATCAAATTTTGACGGGTTAATAACAAGCTGCATGCAGAGGTTGTCTACAAGAATTTCGTTGTATTCAATCTGCGGATATTTCTTTGCAACAGCTCTTGCCGCTTCGAGGAATAAACCATCGCTAAGTTTGCAGATGTTCGCTTTTGAAACGGCAGTAACTTTTTTTCTGTTATTTTTTACTGCATAGTCAAATGCGTAGTCAGCAATTCTTTCGCTTGCTTCTCTTGTTATGATTTTGATTGACTCTGCTTTATTTTCGTCAATTTGTCTTTCAATACCTGCATAGAGATCTTCTGTATTTTCTCTTACTACAATCAAATCAACGTTGTCAAAGCGGGTTTTTATTCCGGGGATGTTTTTGGCTGGACGCAGGCAGGCATAGAGGTCGAGAGATTTTCTCAGTGCGACGTTTACACTTCTGAATCCTTTGCCGATAGGTGTTGTGACAGGAGCTTTGAGGGCAATCTTATTTTTTTTGATAGAGTCTATTACTCTATCAGGAAGCGGGGTTCCTTCTGCTTCCGCAACATCAGCTCCTGCTGATTGAATTTCCCAGTTAATTTTTACTCCCGCAGCATCAATAATTTTTGTTACGGCATCTGATATCTCAGGACCTATGCCGTCGCCCGGGATGAGTGTAATTGTTTTCATATTTTTGTCCTCTTAAACCAAATCAAAATCACCGTGTTTTTTCAGATGTTCGATTAGACCGCCTTCATTAAGGAGTTTTATCATAACATCAGGCAGCGGCGTAATTTTGATTGTTTCATTTTTGGTAAGATTCTTGATTATGCCTTCTTTGATATCTATTTCAAGTTCATCCTGAGCATCTATTTTATCAGTATCGCACTCAATCAAAAGCAGTCCAATATTGATTGCGTTACGGTAGAAAATTCTTGCGAAAGATTTTGCAAGAACTGCGCTTACGCCTGCTATTTTGATGATTTGCGGTGCATGCTCTCTCGATGAGCCAAGACCAAAGTTGTTGCCTGCTACGACAAAATCACCTTTATTCATGGATGATGCGAAGTTTTCATCTGCATCTTCAAGTACATGCTTTGCAAATTCCTGCAAGTTTGATCGCAGGTGAAACAGCCTCCCTGGGGCTATGTGATCTGTGCTTATGTTATCGCCGAATTTCCAGGCTTTTCCTCTTAGTGTCATTATGCTAAAACTCCTTTTTTACAAATTTCTCTCGGGTCAGAGATAACTCCTTTGATTGCGCTGTAGGCAGCTGTTGCAGGTGAAGAAAGGTATATGAAACCGTTTGTGTTTCCCATTCTTCCCTGGAAGTTTCTGTTTTGTGTTGAAAGACAGACTTCGCCATCTCCAAGAATACCTGCATGAACTCCCACGCATGGTCCGCAACCGGGTGCTACGATTGCTGCTCCGCTTTCAACAAATGTTGTGATGAGACCTTCTTCTATTGCTTGCAGCATAACATCTTTTGATGCAGGGATAACAAGCAGTCTTACATCAGGGTTGACTTTTTGTCCTTTGAGGATAGCGGCAGCTATTCTCAAGTCTTCGATTCTGCCGTTTGTACAGCTTCCGATGAAAACCTGATTGACTTTTACATCAGAGAGTTTATCAGCTGTTGTTGTGTTGTCGACTGTATGCGGGCATGATACTGTCGGCTGCAGTGTAGAGGCATCTATTTTGATTATTCTTTCATACACCGCATCTTCATCAGCGCAGATTTTTTTGAATTTATCTTCTCTTCCACGTTGTTTGAGGAAAGCTCGTGTTTTTTCATCCGTAGCAAACAAGCCCGCTTTGGCGCCTGCTTCTACAGCCATATTGGCGAGAGTAAATCTATCAGACATCTCCATATTTTCGATAGTTGAACCGCAAAATTCAAGCGCTTTATAAGTTGCACCATCAGCACCTATCATTCCGATGAGGTGTAGAATCAAATCTTTTGGGTATACTCCCGGTTGAAATTCTCCTTCGACTTCTATTTTGAAGGTTGGAGGAACCTTCATCCATGTTTTTCCAAGAGCCATAGCAACAGCAATATCTGTTGAACCCATGCCTGTAGCAAAAGCACCGAGAGCACCTGATGTGCAGGTATGAGAATCAGCGCCCACAAGAATTTCGCCAGGGTTAACATAATCTTCAACAAGTCTTTGATGGCAGACGCCTGCGCCGACATCAGAGAGGATTGCGCCTGTTTCTTTTGCAAATTCTCTCAATACCATATGAGTGTTTGAGAGTTCTTTTCTCGGGCTTGGTGCTGCGTGGTCTATGAACAGGATAGAACGAGAGGGGTTAGCGAGAGTTTTTTTGCCGAGTTTTTTGAATTCAGAAACCATAAGCGGTCCTGTTCCGTCCTGAACTGCAGCTACGTCGACTTTTGCAATAACAAGTTCTCCTACTTTAACATCTTTCCCTGTATGCGCAGATAATATTTTTTCAGCTATCGTTTGTCCCATAATTTGTTATTTCCTCTTTATATTATTATACAATTGAACCGGGCATTGTTGTGAGATTGCTGTCTACACGTTTTTTCAACTCTCCTGTCGGGATGTAGTATGGTGTGCAGGTCATAATCTTTGCAGCAACATCAGGATAGTGGTAGATAAATCTGAGTTCACTGTCTGTAAGCGGGAGCTGGGTGTGGACGTTTGCATATCTTGTCAATTCGAGGATATTTCTTGCCTCATCTTCATCTTTGAATTCGAGTTCAAGTTTGTCATAAACATCTCTGAAGCCTTTGATGCCGCCGTATTCTCCTGTGGTAATTGTTCTTCCCGTTTCGACTATTTCCGGTTCTCCTCTTCCCAGTTCTTCATAGTCATAGAGTTCGTAGTTTCTTCTGTCTTTAAGAGCGCCGTCAGCATGTATGCCTGATTCATGGGCAAAAGCGTTGTCGCCGACAGCTACCTGATTTATTGGAATTGGTACTTGGAATGCGTAAGCTGTATATTTTGCGAGTTTCCATGCTTTGCTCAGGTCTATGTTCGGGTCTATTTCATATTTTCCGTCAGCAAATCCGCTTGATTTTTTTATTGCAAGCAGGCAAGAAACAAGGTCTGCGTTTCCTGCTCTTTCTCCCATTCCGTTGATAGCTGTATTGATATATGCATTAACACCGGCATCTATGGCAGCTTTTGCTCCCATAACCGAGTTACCTACAGCCATACCAAGGTCGTTATGGAAGTGAAGTCCTATATCCATCTGGGTTTCTTTTGCGATGGTATAAATTCTTTCATAAGCAATATTCGGAGAGTCATAACCTAGCGTATCGCAGTATCTGAATCTTGTTGCTCCGTGTTTTTTGGCTTCATTTGCGAACGTAATCAGATAATCCAAATCGCTTCTTGAAGCGTCTTCTGCGTTCACTCCTATCATCATTGCCCCGCAGGTTTTTGCAGCCTCGACGGCTTCGTTTGTCATGTTGATGATATCTTCTTTTGTCTTTTTGCCGCCGTATTTACCGTTTATCATCTGGTCAGATGTTGAGACAGAGAGGTTGACGTATTTGAGTCTTGGAACATTTTGGAATGATTGTATTACATCAGGTGCAATCCCTCTCATCCATCCGCTGAGGATTGTATTTTTAATTACTCCTCTATCAACAAGTTCAAGGTTTCCGTTAAGATAATTCAATTCGTGTTTTGTTGTCGGAAAGCCAAACTCTGATTGAGTAATACCCATATTATCAAGCATAAGATTAATAATTGTTTTTTGCAGTTTTGCAAGACCTAATCTTGATGTTTGAACGCCATCTCTATTTGTAACATCTACAAAATAGATTAAATTTTTTCCCATAAACCTTCTACCTCTTTGTCTTACTATTTTTTATATTACACTATAATTTGTTTTTTTAAAACTTGTTATTTTAAAACAGGTTCTTCTTGTATTGCAACGCCTGAAATTTGAGTATCCAATATTGAAAATTTTTTGATTGGACCGTTTGTTGTTCTCTCAATCAGCTTTGGATTTGAGTGAGAGGCATTCAGGATTATTTGCTGAAAAGATTTATATTCTGCTTCAACATCATCAAGGAAGAGAACAACAGGAGCGTTCATTGAGTGAACGAATATCAAAAGAGCTTTTCTTGTTTGTATTTGTTGTTGAAAGTGTTGCATTTTATCCTCTTAGTAAATATCAAGTCCGATATCAAGAGCGCCTGCTTTGACTATTGTTGCGCTCGTTGAAATAAAGTCGACGCCTGTTGAGGCGATTTCTTTGAGATTTTTGAGTTTTATATTTCCGCTTGCTTCAACGAGAGCTCTGTGATTAATTATTTTGACGGCTTTTTCCATATCAGAGCAGGACATATTATCAAGCATAATGATATCAACGCCTGCTTCGACAGCTTCTTCTACCTGTTTAAGGTTATCTGTTTCCACTTCTATTTTGTGGGTATAAGATATATGTTTTTTAACTTTTTCGACCGCCTGTTTTATACCTCCACAGAGGGCAATATGATTGTCTTTTAGCATAACGCAGTCAGAAAGTCCGAAACGGTGAGTTGCGCCTCCTCCTATTTGAACGGCATATTTTTCAAAAATTCTGAAGCATGGAGTGGTTTTTCTTGTTTCTACGATTTGAGCTTTAAAGCCTTCGAGTTCCTGGACATATTTATTTGTCATGGTTGCGATGGCACTCATTCTTTGTATATAATTGAGAGCTGTTCTTTCTGCAGTGAGGATGCCTCTTGCATTTCCTTTGATGATGGCGATATCCTGACCTTTGCTGAGTTTTTCTCCGTCTTCGATGAGAGTGTTTATTTCTACTGTTTTATCAAGGATTTTGAAGACTTTTTTTGCTACATCGACACCGCAGACGATGCCTTCTTCTCTTGAGTTTATAACAGCAGTCAGAGTATGCTCAGAGGCTTCGATATAATCGGTTGATATATCACCGTAGCCGATATCTTCTTCAAGAGCTCTTTTTATATGTTTTTCGATTATAAAATCATGCAGTAAGTAGCTTAACATAGTCGAATATATCCTTTTGTGTCAAATAACTTTGTTTGCCATCAGGCAATGTTTCCGGGTAGTCGCTTCTGTAGTGACCGCCTCTGCTTTCTTTTCTGTTCAGTGCGCTTATGAGGATGGCTTTTGAAGCTAGTATCATATTTTTGAGTTCATACTCTTCTATGGTTGAGCATATATCACTTTTGAATCTGCTTTCCATTTCTATGATATCATTCAGTGCTTCGAGCATAAGTTTTTCATTTCTGCAGATGCCTGCTTTAAGCCACATTATTCGTTTAAGTGCAGCTTTTGCCGTTTTGACATCTATATTGTTTTTTTGAGAGTTATCTGAGTATTTTCTGATGATGTCCCCTACCGGAATTTCTTTTATGCTCAGGTCTTGTGTTCCTAAATATTCAGCCAATTTATGAGCACCGACGACGCATTCCAAGAGCGAGTTGCTTGCAAGTCTGTTTGCACCATGCAAACCAGTGCAGGCTGTTTCTCCTACTGCGTATAATCCCTCGAGAGAAGTTATTCCGCTCAAAGTGGCTTTGATTCCACCCATGCTGTAGTGAGCTGCCGGAGTGATTGGAATGTAGTCTTTTGTGAGGTCAAGACCTTTTTCTTCGCAGGCTTTTGTAATATTTGGGAAACGTTTTTTCATCTTTTGATAGTCAATTTTTGTGGTATCAAGAAAAACGTTGAAAGATGGATTGCCGTTTGTTTCAGTGAAAATAGCACGTGTAACTATATCACGGGAAGCAAGGTCTGCTCTTTCATCATATTTATGAGCAAAGAGCTCGCCTTTTTTGTTTCTGAGTTTTGCGCCTTCGCCTCTTACCGCCTCAGAGATAAGGAAGCAGTGTCCGCTTTTTTCATCAGAGATTGAGGTCGGGTGGAACTGTATGAATTCCATGTTCTGCAGGATTGCTCCTGCTTCGAGAGCGAGGCTTATACCATCTGCGGTTGCGATTTTCGGGTTTGTAGTATATTCAAAGATTTGCCCTAATCCTCCGGTAGCTAAGACGATAGCAGAAGAGTAGACGATAGAGTATTCGTTGTTGTTGAATAAAACGACGCCTCGTATTTTATTATCACTATCTTTGATGAGTTCTGTAGCAAAAGTATTTTCGAGAACTTTTATTTTCGGATTTTGTTTGACTCTTTCGACGAGAGCAGTTTCAATCCCTCTGCCTGTAGCGTCACCGCCTGAGTGAAGAATTCTTCTTGCGCTGTGAGCGCCTTCGAGGGTAATAGAGAAGTTTTTGTTATCATCGTCTTTATCAAATTTGACGCCGTATTGAATGAGGTTGTCGATAGCTTCGGCGCTTGATTTTGAAATTTCTGTCGCAACTTCGAAGCTTGTGAGCCCTGCACCTGATCTCAAGGTATCTTTGACATGGAGTTCGATAGAGTCAGCTGTATTAGACGGAAGAACTGCAACTATACCGCCTTGAGCGTATCTGGAGTTTGATTCGCCGATTGATGATTTCGTGACAAGAAGAATATCTCCTTGAATGTTAGGGTTTTCGCTTATTTTCAGTGCTGTATATAAACCTGAAATACCTGAACCGATAATTACGGTTGAATAATTGTATAATTTCATATTGCTACTTACTTTCTACCATCATTTTATTTTTATAAAATATACAACAAAAATAAAATTAAAGATATACTTTTTTGCAGGAACTTATATAGCAAATTCCACAGATACTATTAAAAGTCTGTCATTCTGAGGGTTTTATCCAGAAGAATCCTTTTTATTCAGATACTTCGATAACGCTCAGTATGACGTTGTTTTGGAATTTTTTGGCGGGATTTGCTATATAAATCCCCTTTTGTAGGCGAAGTTTAATGCATGACAGAAAGCCGTTAATACAAAGTATTAACGGCTTTTTTGAGTTATTTAATCCTATTTATTTGGTTTCTTCTTCTTTTTCAAGTTCTGCTTTTTCAGCATCCGTAGTCATAATGCTGTTTTTCAAGTCTTCTTTTTCTTGTCTTTCTATTTCTTCAGTTTCACCTTTTTCTTCTTTTACTTCTTTTTTAGCTTCTTCAGAAGTTTTTCCGTCTTCTTCGACTTTGTATTCAATTCTTGCTTCTTCAGTAGCCATTACATCAACTTCTTGTTGTTCTTTGATTTCGGCTTCTATTTTTTCTTCCTGTTTTTCTTCACCTTCTTCAGAGAAGTTTGCCTTTGAAACAACTGTCAGGAAAGTTGAGTTTATAGAAGAATTAGCGTTTTCTGAAATAATTTCTGTATTGTAGCTTGCAACAAAGTTCATGAAATCGCTTTCGTTTGCTGAACCTTCTGTGCTAGCAGAGGTAGAGAACGGATTATCTTTTTTATCAGCTTTATCTTTCATATTGAATTGAACTTTCAAGCTGTTGATTGCTGTTGAAACCTGGCTAAGTGTATCAGCTTTTTGTGTCATATCTTGAACAAGTGTATCTTTTTGAGAAAGGAGTTCTTCAACTGCATCGAGTGATGGAGCAGATACAGAACTTTCAAGATATTGAGTCAAGAATTCTGAAAAGCTTTTTCTTTCATTTTTATCCTGGTTTTTGATGCTGTTTTTATATTCTTGAGTAGCTGCTGAAACTTTTGATTGAAGCTGGCTTTCGTAGTTTTTAATTTCATTTTCAATAGTTTCTTCAATTTTTTCTATTGTTTCAGAAATTTTATCTTTAGTTTTATTTTGTTCTTCAGCAAGTTTATTTTGATCTTTTTCTGCATCTTTTACATTATTCTGAATATCAGATTCTGAGAGAGTCATGCTTTCGCCTTCTTTACCAGTAGAGAAGGTATAAACATCTCCTGATTCGCCTGCTGATCTTTGTATATTTGTATAACTTGGTCTTGCAGAGCTTAAAGAACCTTTTGTTGCGATGTTAAAATCAAGATTACTAAAACTTTGAACATCTAATGTCATATCGATTACCTTTCATTTATCGCTTACATATATATAAAGTATATTCAAAGTATAGAATTTCAATATATTCTTATTTCGTTACATAAGTTTACATATAATCTCAAAAGCCTTATTATAATGGTTTTTGCTCTTGCATATTCTGATATTTTTGTAAAAAAATGCTACAAATATTCAAGAAAAAGTTCTTTTTTACCGATAAATAAACATGTCAGCAAAGAAGGTTTTCGAATTATGGATGATTTTAAAGTTAGCGGTTTTAATCCTTTTGAGTTACCGAAAGATTTTGATTACGGACAGGTATCAGGTGCAGAGAATGAGGAGAAAGTTGACTCATCTGCCGCCACTCAACAGCAGGGAGTGCAGATAGATAATAATTATTCTTCATCAAATGCAGATAAGGATTTTAAAGCATCCAGCGATGATAGGGAAAGTGCGATTAAGGCAAGAGAAGAGGCTCAACAGGCTCTTGAGGCTGCAAGCAGTCCTGAAGAAATCGAAAGTGCTCAAAAGTCAATAGAGCAGGCAGAAAAGATGCTTGAAAAAGCAGAACTTGCTATGGGAAACGCAAATTCTGATTCTATACTAAGGTCAATTGACGGTTGGAATTAGTTTATTAAATTATTGATAATATATGGTGTTTTCTTCTATAATGCTTTCAGGTAGCGTTTTGAGGAAACATTGTTATGTCAACACCTGATGATGCATTAGAAAGGTTGTTAGAGGGAAACAAACGTTTTGTGAGCGGGGCGTCCGTTCATCCGAACAGATGTGAGGAAACGAGAAAAAATCTTGAAAGTGCACAAAAACCTTATGCTGTAATTTTGTCTTGCTCTGATTCGAGAGTTCCAGTTGAGATAATTTTTGATGTCGGCTTTGGAGAGGTGTTTGTTGTGCGAACAGCGGGGCATACTTTATCTCAGGATGTTATGGGAAGTATTGAATATGCCGTTCAAGAACTCGGGGTAAAACTTGTGATGATTCTCGGGCATAATAACTGCGGTGCAGTGAAGTCTGCTGTAAAAACTTATTCTGATGAAGAAGCAAGAGGAGCCGGTAATGTACAGGCTATTCTTGACCATATTTATCCTGCCGTAAAGAAAACTTGCAGCTGCTGTGAGGCAGGAAGCAAGGATTTTATTGACAAAGCCGTAAAAGAAAACGTGAGATATCAGGTATCGGAACTCATAAAAAAAGACCGCTATATTGCGGCCCTTTTGAAATTTAATCAAATCAAGGTAGTCGGAGCGTATTATGACATAGCTGCTTCGACGATAGAGTTACTTGATTAAAGATTGAACTTCTTTGAACTTCGGATGAGAGGCGTTTTTTAGAAGTTCAAACAGCGCTATTTCAACAGAACTTGGAGATGCTCCATCATTCATCATTCTTTTGAGTCCGAGTTTATGTTCAAATTTGTCGCGGGAGCCGCAGGCATCTTCGATGATATGTACTTCAAAGCCTTCGTTAATTAAGGCTGCAGCTGTTTGATGAACGCATATATGTGTTTCCACACCGCAGAGAATAATCTGTTTTTTGCCGAGAGCGGTGAGATATTCTTTGAGTTCTGGTTGTTCGAGGCAGTTGAAGCATTTTTTTTCAAAAGTTTTTGTATCTGATGGCAGTTCTACGCTCAGTGTTTCATCCGTAACACCCAGTCCCTGCGGATATTGTTCTGTTACGATTGTTTTGATGTTTAAGAGTCTTGCCGCTGCTGCAAGTTTTTTTGTATTTTTGAGAATTTTTTCTCCCTTCGGCTGTGCAGCGAGGAGGCGTGGTTGGATGTCGATGATTAGCAAAACAGAGTTTTCAGAGTTTAGGATATTTGAGGTCATGTTTCTTTTCTCCTTTGAAGTGTAGTGTTAGAAGTTATTATAATAATATATCATGGCTCAGTGTCAAATTGCTCTTTTGTTGATACTCTTGACTATAAATTTTTATCAGGCTACATTATCTAAGCTGAGGCAGAGAGGCAAATTTTTTTTATGGGTAAGAAGATAGAGTTATATAAGAAGTATTTTTTCGAGTTGTTTGTTTTGTCGATACCATTGATTGTCGGAAACATATCTCAGGTGTTGCTTGGAGCAATTGATGTTTTTGTTGCGGCAAAGCACAGTTTGGACACTTTGTCTTCTATAAGCATCGGCAGTTCTGTGATGACGTGTATTTTTATTGTCGGAATAGGGTTTATGTCGAGCATATCTCCCGTTGTTGCAAATTATCGAGGGGCTAGGAAGCCATCGAAGCAGTATTTATATTCGAGTATTGTTTATTCATTAGTTTTATCTGCTTTTTTCGGAATATTGACTCTTGCGATAGTGCCTCTTGTTCCAAAGATGGGATTTGAAGAGCATCTTGTTTATCATATTCAAGAGTATATTTTTATATGTGCTTTTTCTTATTTCGGGGCGTATTTGCATTTTTCGCTGAAAGAGTTTTTGCAAGCTTATGAGATAGTTGTTTTTCCGAATGTGGTTGCTATTTTGGGGATTTTTCTGAACCTTGTTTTGAATTTTGCTTTTGTGTTTGGTTTCTGGTTTATTCCTTCAATGGGGGTTAAAGGGTTGGCTATTGCTACGCTTGCTGTCAGGACTTTTATGGGATTGATTTTGTTGTGGTATACGCTCCGGTTGATGAATTTGAACATAAAGCTGAGCAAGTCTTATTTGACACAGTTGATAAAGGTCGGATATCCCATTTCGATAGCGCTTGCATTAGAGTTTTTTGCGTTTAACGGAATAACGATTATTGTCGGACGTATGGGGGGTGTGTTTGCAGCTGCGCAGAGCATAATCATTACGATTTCGTCCATAACTTTTATGGTTCCTCTTGCTATATCGAATGCAATAGCTATAAAAGTCGGTTATGCAAACGGAGCAAGAGATTATAGTGAGTTGAAAAGATTTTCCATAGCAGGAGTATTGCTGACGATAGCGTTTATGTTGTTCTGTGCTTTGTTCTTGAATTCAAGTCCCGAGTTTTTTGTAAAGTTATTTACCGACGAAAAAGAACTTTTGATGGTCAGTGTGCCTGTGATTTATGTTGTTGCGCTGTATCAGATTTTTGACGGGGCGCAGGTTGCATTCAGCGGTATTTTGAAGGGGCTTAAGATGACAAAGCTTGTGTCAGCATCAATTTTTTGTGCTTACTGGGTGATGGGGCTGCCTCTCGGCTTTTTGTTTGCTTTTCATTATCATATGGATTTGCTTGGTTTCTGGATAGCGCTTGCAATTTCTCTGTTGATTATGGGTGTTATATTGCTGTCGATAATTCTTGTGAAATTTGCAAAGCTGAGAAAAGAGTTTGAAAAATAGGAGTAAAGCTTAAAAGCTTACTTTATTTACAAAGTTTTTCACGTACTACATCAAAAATAGAGTTTGGATATATATTCTGCCAGGCTCCTGGTTCATCGAAGGTTCCAAGATGTTGTCCGTTTGTGCCATAAGCTTTGATAGTACGAATTCTATATTTTTTGTAAGGGCAATCTATTTCTACCTGTGTTAACACATATGAAACCTTTTGATTCTCTATATTTCCAATTCCTCCATCATTCAAAAATTTCATCCAGAAAGTTGCACCTCTTGCAGTGTATCCATAGCTTGATTTATCAACATCAATATATTGATTTGGCTCAAGTTCAAACCAGTTTGCGGCAAATGTATTTTGACAGAGCATCAGCAAAACTAAAGTCGTTAAAATCTTTTTCATAAATTTTCCTCTGAATTTTTTACGTTTGTTAATGACGCTATTATATCAATTAGTATAGAATATATCTAATAGATTTATAAATTTATTTTTTCAAAAAGTCTGAGAAATGCAGTGATATATGCAAGAATATCAAAATCATCAAAGGAATTACGAAGTGAGTGCGGATGAAACCAGCAACAGAGTATGTCATTATATGCTGGCAGCCGAATTTATCTGTGATGGCAAATTCTGCCATAAAATACAGTATGCTTGCTATGGTTAATAGCCAGATGGTGAGTTTTTTAAATTTATTTTTCATATAATATTTTACCTCTGAGAAAATATGGTTTATTATGTATTATTATATTTGAAATTAGAAAAAGGGGAGATTTTTATGAAAAAAATTTGGTTTATTATTGCTTTGGCGCTTGTTCTATCCGTTGCGTCATATGGTATGAAGACGATAGCTTCTACAGATACATCTTCAACTTCTTCTTCAGACAGTGCAGCTCTTGCAGAGGTAAAAGAAGTCAGAGCTGCTCATATTCTTGTTGATAAAGAAGTTGATGCTATTCACATAAGAAAAGAGATTGTTGATGGTAAAAAAGATTTTTATCAGGCGGCAAGAGAATATTCAAAATGCCCGTCAGGCAGAAACGGCGGTGACTTGGGCTGGTTTGGCAAAGGGATGATGGTGCAGGAGTTTGAAAAAGTAGCATTTTCAACTCCTGAGGGACAAGTTTCTCAACCAGTAAAAACTCAATTCGGATGGCATATAATCAAAGTTATCGGAAGAAGATAGTTTTCTAGAATGGATGTATTATTTACAATTGTTACGTCTATTATTACAATGAGAATAAAAGAAGGAGTTATTCCTTCTTAGATATAGGTTAAGGAGAAAAAAAATGGTTTGTATGAAAAAACTGTTTGGTCTTTCCAAAATGGTGTGGGCATTTTTGCTTTCGCTGTTTGTGATGACCGGAACCGCATTTGCGGGAGAGGCTGATTTGGTTGTGCCAAATATAGCCCAGGATCCAAAATCTTATCAACTGTTGATTATCGGTATTGTAATTTCGGTACTCGGTTTGATTTTTGGATTGATTGAATATTTGAAAGTCAAAAGTATTCCTGTACACAAGTCTATGGCTGATATAGGAAATTTGATTTTCGAAACTTGCAAAACTTATTTGATTCAGCAGGGTAAGTTTCTTATTCTGCTTGAAGTGCTGATTGCAATATGTATCGGTTTCTACTTCGGCGGATTGCAGCATATGTCCGCTAAAGAAGTATTGATTATTCTTGCATGGTCAGTAATCGGTATATTAGGTTCTTATGCAGTTGCATGGTTCGGTATCAGAATGAATACACTTGCAAACTCAAGAACTGCTTTTGCCGCATTGAAAGGCAATCCGCTCAATATTTTGAATATCCCTCTGAAAGCAGGTATGAGCATCGGAGTTTTGCTCGTTAGTGTTGAGCTTATTATGATGCTTGTTATTCTGCTTTTTGTTCCGGGACACCTCGCAGGAGCATGTTTTATCGGGTTTGCAATCGGTGAATCTCTTGGTGCTTCTGCTCTTCGTGTAGCAGGCGGTATTTTTACAAAGATTGCAGATATCGGTTCTGATTTGATGAAGATTCAATTCAAAATCAAAGAAGATGACCCGAGAAACCCCGGTGTTATTGCTGATTGTACCGGTGATAACGCAGGTGATTCAATCGGACCTACTGCTGATGGTTTTGAAACTTACGGTGTAACCGGTGTTGCTCTTGTAAGCTTTATTCTCTTGGGCGTAGCTCAGGATTATCAAATTCAACTGCTGACATGGATATTCACAATGAGATTTTTGATGATTGTGACATCTGTTGTAGCTTATTTGGTAAACAACATTGCAAATAATGTTTTGTTTGCAAACAAAGATAAATTCGATTTTGAAGCTCCTTTGACAAATCTTGTCTGGATAACTTCAATTTTATCAATTGCTATGACCTTCGGTGTAAGCAAATATTTGCTTGCTCCTCTCGGCGGCAATCTCTGGTTAGTACTCTCTCTTATCATAAGCTGCGGTACTCTTGGCGCTGCTTTGATTCCTGAGTTTACAAAAATATTTACAAGTCCTAAAGCTATTCATACTAACGAAGTTGTTACAGCTTCAAGAGAAGGCGGTTCATCTTTGACAATTCTATCAGGTCTTGTATCAGGAAACTTCTCAGGTTTCTGGATCGGTATGGTAATCGTTCTTCTTATGGGGCTTGCTTATGTTGCAAGTATTCATATTCCTGAAGATGTAATGATTTATTCTTCTGTATTTGCATTTGGTCTTGTTGCATTCGGTTTTCTCGGTATGGGACCTGTAACTATCGCCGTAGACAGCTACGGACCTGTTACTGATAATGCTCAATCAGTTTATGAGCTCTCTCTTATTGAAGAAATTCCTGATGTAAAAGAAAACATCAAAAAAGAATACAATTTTGATGCTGATTTCGAAAAAGCGAAAAAATATCTTGAAGCTAACGACGGCGCAGGCAATACATTCAAAGCAACTTCTAAACCTGTTTTGATTGGTACTGCTGTTGTCGGTGCTACAACGATGATTTTCTCTTTGATTCTTGTAATCAAAGATACTCTCGGTATTGCACCTGAAGCTGTTTTGAACCTGCTGAACCCATATACATTGCTTGGTCTTCTCACAGGCGGTGCAGTAATCTTCTGGTTCTCAGGCGCTTCTATGCAGGCTGTTACAACAGGTGCTTACAGAGCTGTCGAATATATCAAACAGCACATCAAACTTGATGGAGAGTCAGCAAAATCACCTGTTGAAAACTCAAAAGAAGTTGTAAAAATCTGCACACAATACGCACAAAAAGGTATGTTCAATATCTTTATTGCATTGTTTGCATTTGCACTTGCACTTGCATGTATTTCAGCTCCGATTATGATGGGCGGCGGAGAACTTGACAGCAAGCCTGTTTCTTTCTTCGTCAGCTATCTGATTGCGATTGCTATATTCGGTCTGTTCCAGGCTGTATTTATGGCTAATGCCGGCGGATGCTGGGATAATGCGAAGAAAATCGTAGAAGTTGATTTGGATGAAAAGGGCACTCCTCTTCATGACGCAACTGTTGTCGGTGATACAGTAGGTGACCCGTTCAAAGATACTTCATCAGTTGCAATGAACCCGATTATCAAATTTACAACATTGTTTGGTTTGCTTGCGATGGAGATAGCTATCAACGAATCATTCAGAGCAATTGCTCCGATTGTCGGTGTTGTTCTATTGATAATAGCTCTAATCTTTGTATGGAGATCATTCTATGCAATGAGAATACCTAACAAAGCTGAGTAAGCAGTAGAATCTGTATAAAAACAGGAAAGAGAGATGTTTTTACATCTCTCTTTTTTTATCTGATAATAAAGATATAAAAAACGGAGTGAGGAGTAGATTATGAATTGTTCAAAAATTTGTTCAGCAAAATTTTTCTTGAAAGAAAATAAGTTGTACCTAAGAGTATATTTTTTAGGAATGAGCCACAGATTTTATCTCGGTGATTTTGTTGAATTTTACTGGGTAGAAAAGTTTGAAGAATATTTCAAAAATAACAATATGAAACAAAAAGTGAAAAATCTGAAAACAGGTATGGATAAAATTTCATGCGAATATATTGAGCATTTTATGAAACTTACAGAGTACTGGAAATGCTATAGAAAAAATATCTGGACGAAATATGATATAGAAACAGAGAAGAAAACCAGCGAGTTTTTGAAAACATTCAAACAGCCTTTCCCGGAAATTTTGCATATTAACCCTTATATGATGGCTAATGCATACGGGCTGATTGATTTACCGAAGGAAGTTTTTGAAGGTATCAACGGAAAAACTGTTGTCGATGGCGGAGGCTTGAACGGAGATACTGCATTGTTGTTCCATAAATATTTCCCGGAGTCTGCTGTTTATGTTTTTGAGCCGCTGTCTGCAAATGTTGAAAAGATTAACTCTTTTTTGAAGATAGATAACTGCAATAACAAAATAATTCCTGTTCAAAGAGGATTGGGCGAAAAATCCGGGGTTGTTGAAATTTGCTTTGGTGAAAACAAAAATATGGCAGAGATAGTGCCTCTTGATTCTTTCAAAGAAATTTCCTCACCGGTAGGGTTAATAAAACTTGATACAGAAGGTTTTGAAACAGCTATATTCAAAGGTGCACTTGAGGTTATAAAAAGGGATAAACCTGTTCTTGCTATTGCTATGTATCATACTCCTGAAGATTTCTTTGATTTGAAATCAAAAATTGAAGATTTGAATTTGGGATACAAATTTATGATAAGACGCAGCGAGAATATATTGCCTCAAGCTGATTTGGTGTTGATTGCGTATTGATTTTAGAGCTTGAAAACAGTTGATTTTTCCTGTGAGTCTATTTTATAGATAATTTTTATCAGGATATTATCAGCTGAATTGGTTTCCTTGATTGATGAAAACTCAAGCTTTTTCTCATCTTTGAGAAAAATATTTTCCTGTTCTTCGAAAGAGTATTTCTTTGCATTTGAAGATATGCTTAATTTTTTTATGCCGTCATAAATAATAGCAAAAGGCAGAGATATGATACCTGCAGGAGCGAAGATGACAGGATTTTTGGCGGGTTCTTCTCCTATGCCTAATCCAATCATTGACAGACAGAGTTCAGAGGCTTTTTCTGTTGAGTCATATTCATTTTTTATATCATCTTTTGTTATGGTGTTATCTATTTTTATTGATTCTATGGTGATTGGTTCATTTGATATGTTTGTTAGCTCAAAGACATAAGCTGTATACCTGTCATTAAAGAAAAGTTTTTCTTTTTTTATTTTGAGAACAAAATCATTACTTTGCTCATATCCAAGGCAGATTTGAGAAAAAAATAATATCAAAAGAGATGATGTAAGAAAAAGAAGTCTTTTCATTTTATTTGCTATAACAGAAAGTTTCTATCAGCTCTGTTTCAGGGTTGATGTAGATTATGTCTATATCAGGTGTTTCTCTGTGCGCAGAGAGAGTTGTGAAAGTTACTGATTCATTTGGCGCAAGTTCATCTATGTTGAGGTCATAGTCATATCTTTTTGACTCCTGTCTTGCGCCTGTGTTGCCAAAGCAGTTGCCGACGACGACAAATGGAACGGCGATTATTGAGAGGAATATTGACAGCGACAGCGTTGGCAGCGCAAGAGCCGTGCCAACAGACAGAGTAGAAACAGCAGCTCCGATTGCCGTTCTTTTTACCGATAAATAAGCGCTTTTTCCGCTGATATTATCTGTTATGACGATATTTTCTATTTCTATCGGAGTTGAAGAAATATTTTTAACTTCATACACATACCCGGTGTATCTTTTTGAAAGACGGCTGTGGAGGTGATTTTTGTTTTTTGTGATTTTGAATAAATCTCCTTCCTCCTGTGAAGAAAAAGCCGGCAGTGATGTATAGAACAAAAACAGGAAACAAAGAATTGATGATAAGATTTTTTTCATTAAAGCTCCCGAAGATTTTGAGTAATCTCTTTTTCAATCATATCAGAAAATGAGTGTCATGCCCGTTACAAAATGTAAATATGTAAACTGTTTGCAAAAAAATGCAGAAGTTTGATAATTTATCATTATGAGCGAAGAAGAAACAAAAAGAGAGCCGAGAAAATATCTCGGAATATATTTTGAATGCTGCAATGTCTACGGGCGGGTTTATCAAAACAAAGATAAAACGGCTTACAGCGGTTTTTGCCCGAGATGTATGAGAAGAGTAAACATCAAAGTCGGCGAAGGCGGTACAAACCAGAGATTTTTCAAAGCCTATTGATAAGACACTTTGCCCATTATTACGGGTCTTTTTGCGCCCGTGCATGATGGGATGTTATTCGGAAGTTTTTTCATCGTAAAATATCCGAGGATGGCAAAAGCAAGAGCTTCTTTATATTTATTTGGTATTCCAAAGTCTTCATGGGTTTTAATCGGTATATCTTTGAATAATTTTTGAAGATAAGTTATCAAAAATTTGTTGTGTGCTCCTCCACCGCCAAGGATAATTTCTTCAGGTATTGCCTTAGGAAAGACAAAATTTTTGTAAGCTTCAAAAATTGAGTGTGCAGTGAGTGCGGTTGCCGTTGAAATTATGTCATAGGGGTTATCAGGGGCTTTTTTGAGCTTTTCTTCTATATATTTATTGCTAAACAGCTCTCTTCCGGTTGTCTTTGGCGGAGGCTGTTTGTAGTAAGGTTCATCAAGAAGGTAATTCAGCCAGTTTTCATCTACATGCCCGCAGAATGCATGTTCTCCGTCTTTATCAAAAGGCTTGTGGAAAAGTTTTCTCATGCAGTAGTCAATCATCATATTTCCTGCGCCTGTATCAAAAGCGAAGGTTTCTACATCAGGACTAAGTATGGTAACGTTGCCTATGCCTCCGATATTTTGTATTGCACGTGTTTTGTTTCTTTTGAAGATAATTTCATCCGCAAAAGGTACAAGAGGCGCCCCCTGTCCTCCTGCAGACATATCTTTCGTTCTGAAATCTCCGACTGTCGTAATCCCTGTTTTGTCTGATATTACAGAAATGTCACCTATTTGCAGCGTGCTGTTTGTTTGAGGGTTGTTATTCATTTTTTGCGGATGATGAAATATTGTTTGTCCATGGGATGCTATATATGCGATGTCTTTTGGTTTAATACAGGCTTTTTTTAGCAGTTCAAACGTGCATTGAGCATAGATTTCTCCGAGGATAAAGTTCATTAGGCAGACATCTTTTATGTCCCCTTTGTTGTTTGCCATCTCAAAAAGTTTTGTTTGTATATCTTTCGGGTAATCAAGAGAGCAGCTTTCTTTTATTTTGACGTCGCAGCATTCTGATATTTCGACAAGACAGGCGTCGACACCATCTAAGGAGGTGCCTGACATAAGCCCTATAGCAAGTGTATTTTTTGTATCAGTCATCTATAAAATTCATCTGCAGCGCAAGCAATACCGCCTGAGTTCTTGTTTTTACGTTGAGTTTTTTGAATACACGGTTGAGGTGTGTTTTGATTGTTGATTCCTGTAAGTTCAGTTTTTTGCTTATATCATCATTTGTTGCACCTTTTGCAACGAGAGAGAGTATTTCTTTTTCTTTTGCAGTAAGAGGTGAAATTGTGCTCTCATCATATTCAAAGTCGATGTTAATTTTTGCCTTTGCTTTTGCTTCCGCATCTTTCCACTGGGAACGTCTTAGAAGGGATTCTATTCTTGCAAGCAGATTTGGGAGAACAAAAGGTTTTGTAATGTAGTCATCAGCGCCTGTTCTCAAGCCCAAAACCTGTTTTTGCTCTTCATCAACTGCTGTAAGCATTATAACCGGAAGATTTTCGGTTTTTTGGTTGCTCCTGATTCTTTTGAGAGTTTCCCAACCGTCCAAATTGGGCATCATAACATCGAGCAATACGAGATTATATTGAGGTTTTGCCTGCTGGATAAGCTGGAGGGCTTTTATGCCGTCAGTAGCAACTTCAACTTCATAGCCGTACATGGGAAGGACATCTTCCAAATATTTCGGGTTGTCGTCTACTATCAAAATTTTAGCCAAAGAGTTCATCATTATATCCTGAAAAATATGTCAATATCTGTATTTTAAGATATTTATCGAATAAAATAAATAAATTAATTATACGAGATTGTCTTTGAGGGCTTTTATGGCTGCCTGAGTTCTGTCATCTACCGATAATTTTTGTAGAATATTGCAGACATGGGCTTTTGCAGTATGGATGCTTACATAGAGTTTTTTAGCTATGTCTGCGTTGCTGTACCCGTCTACAATCAATCTCAGAACCTGTGCTTCCCTGTCTGTCAGCTGTATTTTATCTTCGTCCTGATTGTTTTGTTCATAAATCGGTGATGGTGCAGATAAATCAGAACCTGAAGTGATTTGTCCGAGAATGAAATTTGATATGGACGGATCAAACCATACTGCGCCGTCTTTTACGGTTTCTATGACGGATATAAGGTTTTCTGGTTTTATATCTTTCATGCAATATGCTTTAGCTCCCGCACTGAGAGCCTGAAGTATTTCTGACTGGTTGTTGTGCGAGGTGAGAATGATGATTTTTGTATCTGGAAGAATTTCTTTGATGCGTGAAGTTGTTTCTATTCCGTCGATACCTGATAACCCCAAGTCCATAAGTATCATATCAGGTTTGTTTTGTTTGGCGATTTCTATTGCGCTTTCACCGTCTTCTGCTTCGAAGATTTCTTCTATAAAAGGCACTGTCTGCAAGGCTGTTTTAAGCCCGAATCTGGTCAGTGCGTGGTCTTCTACGATTAAGATTTTTATTTTGTTATCAGACACTTCAAAAATTCCTATACTTGTTTGTTATTATAAGTTATTTTGCTTTCTTTAGCAAAGAGATTTTGCGGGATTTCCATCAAAAATTTTGTTCCCTCGTTCGGCTTGCTTGTAACGGAGATTGTTCCGTTGTGTTTTTCAACAATTTTTTTTGTTAGATATAAACCGAGTCCTGTGCCGACTTTTCTGAATTTTTTTGATGTAGAGAAATATTTATCAAAAATTTTGTCGATATATTCAGGTTCGATACCTTTTCCGTTGTCTTCGATTTTCAGGATTATTTTGTGATTTTTTTCTTCGAGAGAAATTTTGATTATGCCGTTATTCGGGGTATAAGAGGAAGCGTTGCTTATGAGATTTTTGACTGCTCTTTTGAAGTAGAGTTTATCTAAGTTTATCGGATAAGTTTCCTGCGGTGCAGAGAGTTCTATGGTCTGGCTTTTGGGTTTAATCAAAAATACGACTTCTTTCAGGCATTCTTCGACAAGTTGTTTCATGCATGTGGTGCTTTTTTGGAAGTGGAAGCCCTCGACTTCGTATTTGTAAGTATCAAGAAGGCTGTTGAGAAGGTTCAGCAATTCTTCAGAGCTGACCAACATTGTTTCAAGCGCCTGTTTTTGGATGTCAGAGATTTCTCCGAAGCTTCCGTTGAGAAATAAGTTAATTGCGTTTATTTCTGCTATAACGGGAACTTTCAGGTCATGCATAAGAGTAGCCGAGAAGTCTTTATGAACCTGGTTTATGTTTTTGAGTTCGTTTTCTAGCTCGCTGCGGTAGGATTTTATCATCGATTCTCTGTCTTCGATTGATTCAATCATTTTGTTTATGTTAGAAACAATGGTTGAAGTTTGTTTTATATCGCTTTTTTCAATACGTCTTGATAAATCTCCGTATCTGACCGCATTAGCTGTATTTGAAACATTCTTTAGAAATTTTTTCAGTTTTATATGTTCATTTTTGAGTTTTCTGTATTTGATGAAATACAAAACAGATAAAAGAAAAAATACAATTACTGATAATAAAGCGTATTTAAGAAACAATTTTTCACTCCATGCAATCTTATTTCTTATTATATTAGTTTCATTTTAACTTAACAATATCTCTTTTCGCTGTTATAATAAAAAAATAAAAAGACTAGAACAAGGGTAGGATTATTGAAAAAGTTTATTGCTTTTTTTCTGATTTGCGGATTTTTGAGTGTTTTTCAGATTTGTTATGCAGGTGTTGACTCTCAAAAAACAGAAACTCCTTCTCAGAATAAGGATAGCGAATTTGCTTTTGAAGTCGGGGAGAAATCATCGACAGATATAAACTATCTTTCGGTTATTAGTTCTCTGCTTACAGTTATTTTGCTGATACTCTTATTTGCATGGGTATATAAAAAATTTGTCGGAGTGTCTGCAGAAAAGTTGTTATCAGGGAAGATAAAAGAGGCAAAAGAAAACTCAATATCCGTTTTGACAACAACTCCTATAGGTCAGAACAAATATTTACACCTGATAGAAGTAAAAGGTCAGAAGCTTTTGATAGGTTCTACATCGAATGATATTGTTATGTTGAAAGAAATCTCCGACAAACAAGAGGGGGCAAAATGAGAAAAACCGTACAAATAGGGAATAAACTTGTTGGCGATAATCAAAATTGTTTTATTATTGCAGAGATTGGCATAAATCATAACGGTTCTGTTGATAAAGCAAAGCAGCTTATTGATATAGCAAAGTTTGCAGGTTGTGATGCCGTCAAATTTCAGAAGAGAACGGTTGATGTTGTCTACACAAAAGAAGAGCTTGAAAGACCGAGAACTTCTCCATTCGGAGAAACGAACGGCGATTTGAAAAGAGGTCTTGAATTCGGGTATGACGAATATAAAGAGATAGATGAATATTGCAGACAGAAGGATATTCTGTGGTTTGCTTCATGCTGGGATGAGCAGTCGGTAGATTTTATTGACCAATTTGATGTCCCTTGCTATAAAATAGCCTCGGCATCATTGACCGATGATAATCTGCTTCTTCATACAAAATCAAAGGGTAAACCTATTCTTCTTGCTGCCGGCATGAGTTCTGAAGAGGAAATTGACCATGCTATAAAGATTCTCGGTGAAGATAATCTTGTTTTGCTCCAGTGTACATCGACTTATCCTGCAGAGAATAATGAATTGAACCTCAGGGTAATTCAAACATTCAGAGAAAAATACAATATTCCGATAGGCTACAGCGGGCATGAAAAGGGTATCATGCCCTCTACAGCAGCTGTTTTGCTCGGTGCATGTGTTGTTGAAAGACATATAACTTTGGATAGGACAATGTGGGGAAGTGACCATTCGGCTAGTTTAGAGCCTGCAGGGTTGATAAAACTTGTCAGGGATATAAGAAATATCCCTGCTATTTTGGGTTCTCCAAACAAAACTGTATTGGAGAGCGAAAAGGCAATAATGAAAAAACTCAGAAGGGTAAAAAACGAGATATGTTGCAACTAGAGCATAAAGATAAAATAAAGATGATTATAACGGATGTCGACGGTGTGTTGACTGACGGTGGGGTGTATGTGTCTACCCACAGCGAAGAGCAGGTCAAAAAATTGAATTTTAAGGATCTTATGGGGATGGCTCTTGCTGTAAGACACGGGTATAAACTCGGAATTATATCAGGAGAAAAAAATCAGATTATCGACGGTATAGCAGCACGATTCTCTATAGAAGACGTTCATCAGGGTATAAGGATTAAACTCCCTGTTTTTCAAAGTATATTGGAAAAATATTCTCTATCTCCTGAAGAAGTTTGCTATATAGGTGATGATGTAAATGATTTGGAAGTTTTGAAGTTTGTAAAAACAGCAATCACGGTACCTGATGCGAATTTTAAAGTTAAAGAAATAGAAAATATTATTGTTTCAAACTTTTGCGGCGGGCATGGCGCTTTCCGTGAAGTGGTTGATTCTCTGATTTATTAAGGAGAGATTAAATATGTTCAAAAATAATCTTGAAGCTCTTGAAATAAAAAACAAAGCTCTTGCAGACAGGATAGCAAAAATAAAACCTGACTCTCTTAAAGATATATCAGCAGCGAGAGCTGAGAACGGCGAGTATATTCTGATTTATAAACAAGTGCCTCTGCATGATACAAAAGACCCGATGCGTGAGGCAAAGTCTATATGGTTCAGAAATATAAAACAGGAGCTTAAAAATAATGATATTCAGGTTGTTTTTGGCTTAGGTCTCGGGTATTTATTCAAACGAGCTTATGTCAGCGCAAAGTCAAAAGTCTTTCTTTTTGAGCCGTCGTTAGAGATAATTCGTTTTGTTCTTGAGTATGTTGATTTTTCAAAAGAAATTCTTGATGACAGGGTGTTTATATTCAACGAGCCTGATGATTTGCTCAAACAATTGAAATCAGATTTTCTGGTCGGTGATAACATAGAGTTTATCTATTTGCCGTCGTACGCTGTTTTGTTCAAGGATACTCTTGTAAAACTATCGACAGAGATTTTTGATGTAATAAAAAATAAAACTGTTGATATGAATACTTTGAGCGTTCACAAAACTTCCACTGCGGTAAAAAATATTCTCCATCATATGAACAACTTTGGAAAAATCAGAGCGGTTGACTCTCTCAAAGGCTCATTTGAAGGTAAAACAGCTTTAATTGCAGCAGCCGGTCCTTCTTTGAAGGATGATATAGCCGAAATAAAAGCTTCAAGAGATAAGTTTGTTCTGTTTTCTGTTTCATCTGCGCTTGCTTATTTGATTGAAAACGGAATAACTCCTGATTTTGTCGTTGCTTCTGATATAAACGCAGTTACTTCACGGTATAAAGATGTTGATAGCAAACAACTTGAAAATATATCTCTTATTTTTGAAGGAAGAGCACAGGGGTATTTGAGCGATAGTCCGTTCAGATACAAAATTTGTTATTTTTCAAACACGGATAAGATAGCTGATGCCCTTGTTAACAACTTTTCAGGAAATATAAAAACTCATGAATCATCGTTATCTGTCAGTATATTGGCTTTTTATGCAGCCAGAGTACTCGGTTTTTCAAACATAATCTATAGCGGGCTTGACCTTGCGATGACTGATAATACTGCTTATGCAAAGAGTGCTTTTTCTGAAATCGTTTCGAAAGATAAGCTTATTTCTGACTATAATGGTATAAAGGTAGAAAAAAATCTGATTCCTGTTTTATCGGCTGATGGAAAAGAAATTTTGACAAGAGAAGATTATCTTCTTTTTATCAAACAGTTTGAGGAAATTTTATCAAATGGAGAAAAAATAGTATCAACTGCAAAAAAAGGTGCTCTTGTGAAAGGTATGACTTATGAAACTGCTGAGGGCGCTTTAGGAGGTTTGAAAGAGAAATCTCCATGTGTCGAAGAGGTTTTGAACAAGGGTTTTGTTTCTTCAAAAAAAGAATGGGATGAGTTTTCGAAAAAGGCTTATGAATACCTGTTTTCTCAGAAAGAAATTCTTGATTTGTTGTATCAAAAGACTGTTTATCTCCATGAAAAAACAAAAGAACTCAAGGATTTTGCAGAAGATGACAACTTTGATTTGAATTTCCTTCAGGAAAAATATGATGAAGAGAAAGACGATTTGTCTTATTTGAGGACGAATATTATGAACAATGTTTTCTTGGCGTCATATATGCAGGTTGATTTGCTCAACTATGTTCAGGGATATCAAAAAGAGCATTTACAGAATATTGATATATTTAGAAAAAATATCTCTTTAGAGCTGGAATTATGTGCTAAAATTATGGATAAATACGAAGACTTGAAGTCTTCTATGGAGTGTGTGCTAAACAATCACTATGAAAAAAATTCTTAAAGATATAAGAGAAAAAATAAATAATATAAATAAATTTATTGAAGAATATACTTCTCTTGGTAAATCACTCTCACTGCCTGCTAAGGCTTATATGAACTGGGGGATTTACCTCGCAAAATTAGGCGACCTTGATAGAGCTATCGAAAAATTTGAAATATCAAATCAGATGTCATCAAAGACTTCTGATGTTGTTGCAAATCTCGGGATTGCTTTTGCCAAAAAAGGAATGTATGAAGAAGCTATTTTGAAGTTCAAAGAATCTATCAGGATGGACTCTCGATATGTCAAAGGATATACCCTTCTTGCTGCTGCTCTTGCAGAACAGGGAAGGGATGAAGAGGCATGGCAGTATTATGAGAGTGCAACAAAACTTGCAAAGCACAATTACGAAACTTATATAAGCTGGGGGATTTCTCTTGCAAAGCGATGCCGGAGGGAGGAGGCTGAAGATAAATTCAGAACAGCTTATTTAATAAATTCTTCCTGCGCTCAGGCTGTTTTTCTATGGGGGGTGGTCTGCTCAGAGCTGCACAGATATGATGAAGCTGTTGAGAAATTTGATGCAACTCTCAGTTTGGAACCTGAAAATTATGAAGCTTTTTATTATAAGGCTTTATCTCTTTTGAAGATGAATAAATTCAAAGAAGCCGAAGAAAATGCAAAACGGAGCATAAATATTCACCCTCAGAAAATTGAAACTTATATCATTCTTGCAAAATCCTATGTCGGTATGGGTGAAACTGAAAAAGCGCTCAGTTGTTTTGAAACGGCAGAAAAAGTGGAAACTGATAATCTCGCTCTGTATTTATCCTGGGCCGAGTGCCTCTACAACGCAGGCATGTATGCTGATACAATTGATAAGCTGAAGATTGCTGAAAAATTAAGTCCTGATGATGTGACTATGGAGTATTATATGGCGCTTGCTCTCTCCAAAGCCTGTGATGTTGTTGATGCAATAAAATATATGAAGAAAGCTCTGAAAAAACACCCTAAAGACTTAACGATGATTGCTGATTTGGGAAAATTGTTTTTGCAGAGCAAAGACTATGATAAGGCTATCAGATGTTTTGATGCCGTTCGCAAGAAAAGCCGTACCAGTACACAGGTTTTTTACAACTATGCGACTGCGTACAGACTGAAGGGCAATCTTGATAAAGCTCTTGAGTATTATAATAAAATGATTGACTACAATCCCGAGCATATTCAGTCTTATGTAGATGCTGCGATGATTTATTCTTATATGGGGAATAATAAAGAAGCCATCAGGAAGATGAGAAAAGCCTATCAGCTGAATAAAGATGACCTCTCGGTTGTTCTTGATTATGCCAAGACTTTGATGAGAGCAGGCGAATTTGTTGACGGTATAGAAAAGCTTGATTATATTCTCTCAAAAGACCCTGAGTTCATTCCTGCAAATTTATGCAAAATAGAGTCGCTTGTAGAACTCGGAAGGTATAAAGAGGCAGATGAAGTTTTGAAGGGCTTAAGCGAAAAATATCCGGAAGTTCGTGATGTCAGATTATTCTCTGCTGTATCTTTGATAGAAATAGGGGATAGGCTCAAAGACAATTCTTTTTATACAAGAGCAGTTGAAGAACTCGAATTTCTGCTCAGGGATGAACCTGACAATATTGATTATTCTTCAAATATTGCATATGCCAGAGCACGCCTTGGAGATATGGACTATTTTGAGTCAACTTTCCTCAGATTGCTCGAGAATAATCCGGATAAAAAAGAAATTATTTATAAATATTTAAAATTAGCACTCGAAAAACTTGACATTCCTGATAGATTTGATACTTTTATATAAGTAAATAAGTATGAGGTTAATAGGCAGAAAAAATGAGTATAGTTGTTCAAAAATTCGGAGGAACCTCCGTTGCGGATTCAGAGAAAATCAAAAATGTCGCACAGGCTGTTATTAAAGAATACAACAACGGCAATCAGGTTGTTGTCGTCGTATCCGCAATGGGACACACAACTGATTATCTCGTAGATTTGGCATCTCAGATTTCAAAAACACCGTCTTCACGTGAAATGGATATGCTTCTTGCAACAGGTGAGCAGGTTTCAATAGCTCTATTGACAATGGCTTTGCATGAAGCAGGATATAAAGCAATCAGCATGAACGCTTCTCAGGTGGGAATTATTACCGAGAATGTTCATTCAAAGGCAAGAATTATCAAAATAGAAACGGAAAAACTGAAAAAGAATCTGGACAATGGTATGATAGTAGTAGTAGCAGGCTTCCAGGGCGTAACCCCCGAAGGAGAAATTACTACTCTCGGCCGAGGCGGTTCTGATACCTCGGCAGTTGCTCTTGCGGCTGCATTGAATGCAACTCGCTGTGATATTTATACAGATGTTGATGCCGTATACACTGCTGATCCTCGTATAGTACCAAGAGCATCAAGATTGGATGTGATTTCTTATGAAGAAATGCTTGAACTTGCAAGAGTCGGTGCAAATGTTCTTCATCCTCGTTCAGTTGAAACAGCAAAACAGTTTAATGTTCCGATGAGGGTGAGAAGCAGTTTTAAACATGATGATGAAGGAACTTTGATTATAGGAGTAAATGATATGGAAATATACAGACCAGTAAGCGGTGTAGCTGCTGATTTATCTCAGGTTAAGATTGCAATCTTGAATGTTCCTGATGAACCTGGATTTGCCGCAAAAATCTTTGGTCAGCTTGCAAAACACAACATCAGCGTTGATATGATTATTCAATCTTACGGTGAAAAAACACTCAAAAGAGATATATCATTTACCGTTGATGATTCTGATTATGTAAAAGCCGTATCAATCCTTGATGAAATCAGAAAAGAAGTCGGATTTGGCGAAGTTATTATTGACAAAAACATTGCAAAAGTCAGCATTGTCGGTGCAGGCATGATTGACAGACCCGGTATTGCAGCTGATATGTTCGAAGCTATCGCTGATGAAGGCATCAACCTCAAGATGATTTCTACAAGTGAAATCAAAATCAGCTGCGTAATTGATAAGAGTTATGCAAAAGAAGCCGTTCAGGCTCTTCACAAAAAATTTGAGCTTGAATCAGAAGACATCGCTGTTGTTAACGGCTAATAAGATTTTATTTATCGATACCAGAAAAGACCCCTCTTTTTAAGAGGGGTCTTTTCAAGAACAACTTTTTGTGCGCTCTGATGCTTTCTTGAGTGCATTTTCGTAGTCATAGGCTATATCTTTTTTTGTTATGAACTTTGAGAGTCCGAGTTTCAACAGATTAACAGCTAAAGACCTGTTGTTCAAAATTAAAATAACCTCTGCTTTTACATCATGAAGTCTTGAGATTATATCTTCAAGAGCAAATATTGCAGAAACATCCATTGTTTTGATATTTTTGCAGTCGACAATAAGACATTCAACACCAAGCAGCTCTTCTGCTTTTGCAATAATATGCGATGCTGACCCGAAAAAGAAAATACCGTCGATGTGCAGAATTTTTATTTTATCCTGACATTCTTCCTGCTCAAAGTGCTCAACATCTTTTATATCTATATTCATCTGAGAGGCAACTTTTGCAGCAAACAGCAATGAGGCAAGAATTATGCCTACACCGACAGCCAGAATCAAATCATAGAATACCGTAATAAAAAATACAATGCTCATAACAAGCAAATCATATTTTGGCATGTATTTTATGAGCTTCAGGAACTTGTAGTCTATGATATCAAATCCTACCTTAATCAAAATCCCTGATAAGACGGCAATCGGTATTTTTGATGCAAACGGTGCAAGGAATATTATGACCGATATCAACAGCATAGAGTGAACAACTCCTGATACTCTTGTTGTTCCTCCTGATTTGATGTTTACAACCGTTCTCATTGTTGCACCTGCCCCGGGCAATCCTCCGAAACATCCTGAAAGAAGGTTACCAATCCCCTGTCCGATAAGCTCTTTGTTTGAATCATGCTTTGTTTTTGTAATCGAATCTGCGACAAGCGAAGTAAGAAGAGAATCAACAGAACCGAGCAAAGCAAGAGTGAATGCTGTCGGAATTAGAGCAAGCAGCGTTTCAACAGGTATTTTCCCAAGTTGAAAATCAGGGAATGATGAGGGAATTTCTCCGATTGTCTTCACATCAAAATGAAGAATAATACTCAAAATACTTACAAAAACCAGTGCAAGTAAAGCAGGTGGGATTTTTTGCGATATTTTTCTCGGGGTAAAAAATACCGTCAAAATTGTCAAAACACCTAATATTACACTTTGAACATCCAAGTTATGATAAGATTTGATGAAATCTTTAAACGCAAGAACAGGCGTGCCCTGTGACTCAAAACCAAGCAGAGGACCTGTCTGCAAAATGATTATAATCATGCCTATCCCGCTCATAAATCCTGAAATGACAGGATAAGGTACGTAGTTGATGAGTTTGCCTATTTTGCTTATTCCTAGCAAAATTTGAAACAAACCGCCTAAAAATATAGTCCAGAATATTAATCTGAAATCACCCGGGTGTGTGGCAACAATTGATGCAACGATAACCGTCATTGGACCTGTGGGACCTGAAATTTGGGTTTGTGTTCCGCCGAAGATTGTTGCAAATAATCCGACTATGATTGCACCATATAAACCTGATATAGCACCCAATCCGCTTGCTTCTCCGAAGGCAAGCGCAAGCGGAAGCGCAATTACACCGGCTGTAATACCTCCAAACAGGTTACCTCTCAAATTTCTTGGCAGTCCTTTTTTCATAATCCCCTCAAATTAACTGATAATACTTATTATAGCCTAAATCAGATATTTATGTATTTTAGTAAAGAAAATGATTTTTGGCAGTTAATATACACAATTTTTCAAGGGTATTCCTGTATTCTTTTTTTATTTCATCTGGCAGATTTGTTTTTTCATAAACTTTTCTCAGATTATTCCATTTTTTCAACTGCTTTTTGGGAGTAGCTTTCATGTGAGCAAAAATGTTCAAGCCTTCTTCAAGGCACTCTATAGATGAGTTCATATTATCAATTTTATCAAAAGCCGAGATAGCTTGCGCATCGATTGAGGCATGTTGTATGTGCTTCAGATAAGAAATCTGCTTTTCTTCCCAGCTTACATTCTTTTTTGAGTGAGAAACTTCTTGAACAAGATGGGAAACTCTTGAACCGAATTTTTTTTCAAGCTCTTTATACGTTGTATCAGTATCTTCTACTGTATCATGCAATATGCCTGCAATAACCGTATCTTTCCCGAAACCAGCCTTTTGAAGTTTTTCTCCTACATTTATGCAGTGCGTGACATAAGGTATTTTTTTTGTCGGGTGTTTTCTATATTTTCCGTCATGTTTTTGTATTGCAAAAATTACCGCTTCTCTTGTTTCAGGGTCAGAAAAAAGAGAACGTTTTGAGGGTATGAATACATCTCTATCAGGTGATTTTAGCAAGTTGATAGTAGGAGAGGTATAACTCTTTCTTTCTTGCGTAGGTGTTATCCCTCTAAATGAGAGAAAATTATTTGCTGTGTTAATTTTGTTTATTACTGCCATATTCAGTGATACCTGATTTTCATGAATCTCTAAGATGATTATATAAAAAAAGAACATAAATATAAATTGATATTACTTTTTATGTTCTTTTTTTAGGGATTTATATAGCAAATTCCACCAAAAATTTCCAAAACAACGTCATACTGAGCTTTAGCGAAGTATCTCAATAAAAAGGATTCTTCTGGTTAAAACCATCAGAATGGCAGACTTTTAATAGTATCTGTGAAATTTGCTATATAAATCCCTTTATTTAAGAGTTGTAAATATTTTGCCTGCCTCTATCAAAAAATAATCTTCAAGGACTTAAACCATCTGATTGGACACAAAAGAGTACTTAAGAATGATTATTGAGGCAATAAACTTAAACGGGATTTCTGCAAAAAAATCTCAGAAAAAATTTGATTCAAAAAAATCTGCTGATGCAGATTTAACAAATAATTATAATTATTTGCAAAATTCAAAACAAAAAGTTGATGCGCTATCAGCATCAAACTACTTTGATATAAATTTCAAAGGGGTAGAAGAAAACAGACGATTTCGCTCAATGAAAAAAGATTTTGCTCCAAAAACCGAGAAAATTCTTGTATATGCTACTCGTATTGCAAAAAGGTTAAACTCTCCTGTTGTTACTCAAGATCATATGTATCTGGCGATTCTGGTTGATTTGGATAAATATATTGATGAGTTGAACAACGGTGCAAAATATGAAGAAACTTTTTCAAATGTAGGCTCTGTTCCTGTTTTGGAAGAATACCTCGCTCAGGATTACTTCAAAGAAAAAGAAGGAAGAGCAAAAATACAACCTGTAATAAAAGATGAAATCAACAATGTCAAAAAATCTATAACACAACAAGCTCAAAATAATCCAAGAGTCAGAAGATTTGGCACTCCGCCACTGTCGCCTTCTTTGATAAATGATATTTATTTCTTAAACAAAAAACTTGATGCAACTGCTCCATCTCAATCTTCTACCTCACTGATTGATGATTCTGTACTTCTTGCCTCTCTGATTGCTTCTGACAGCAAGTCTACCCGTTCAAAAGCGCTTTCTTTTGTGAACAGACTGCAAGAGGCTGCGATGATTGATGAAGCTCCTCAAAAAGAAAAAATACATCTGCATTTTTATGATGAAAAAGCTGATAACCTCTGGAGAAACTTTGATCTCGGACGCAATATGTTTGTTCTGTTTGATAAAGATAACGAAAACGCTCCGAAATATCTTCTTCGCAGCTTTGCAAACCTCATAAACAAACCCGGGCAAACATACAAAAATTTGAATAAAGATAATGTTGATATAACGTTCTTCAATGATAAAGCTACTTTTGAACTCATAACAAAAAAATATGAGGATGCCAAAAAAGATAAAGATAAAAAACATATTTTTGTTCTTGATTGGGCGACGGCAGGGGCTTCTTCATCGACATTAAGAGGAATGGAAGGACGGATATTATTTACTCTTGAAGATTTGAAACTGCTTGAAAATAAAGATAAAGAGTCAAATGTTCAGTTTTTGGTTCTCTCAAACAAAGATTTTTATTATGGAACAAATCAGAATGCTCTCATAAAAAATGCCGTAGATGACTATGGCGAGCTATCATTGCCGATTATGAACGCAGAAGATACAAAAAAAGTGCTGATAGAAAGTCCTGAGTTTATTGATAAAGCAGTGAAGAAACAAGTTTCAGAGGATGCAATCACTTTTGCGGTTGAGTTATCTAGCGCAGATGACGGTATATATCCTGAGAAAACACTTAAGCTTCTGAAAAATGTTGCATCATATTTCGTTGAAAAAGACGAAATAACCTCAGAAGATATTGCTACTTATATCGATGAAACAAAACATCTCTCAAAAACAACCGACTCTGATGAACCGTTCAAAGTTGTGTTTAATACAGGCAAAACGCTTGATGATATAGTAGGTTCTCCTATGACAAAAGCGGAGGCTGAGAGTATTGTCAATCAGATTAAAAACAAAAGAATCGGGACAAAAGGGATGACTTTCTTCCTCGATACCGGTTCGTCTTATGGCGGTGGAAGACGTCATACTGCCGAAGCCATAGCAGGCGAAGCTGGTATTCCTATGATAACAATTAATGCCCGTGATTTTGCGATGAAAGATATCGATGCCATGTCCCAAAATGCAGGACTCTCTGAGATAAAAATCAGAAAGATTATTAACAGTGCAAGAACACAGGCTGAGGCAAACCCGAATAAAACAGCGATGATTTTTATCGAACACTTTGATAACTTCGCATCAAATCCGCTTTATGGAATTTCTTCAATTTATGAACAAAAGGCTTTTTCTCAGCTCTTAGAAGAGATGGAAAATATCAGAAAAAATGAAGATTTGAACATTATTGTCGTCGGATCTACAGATATGCCTGAACTTCTCGATGAAGACATTATGAAACCGCATAAATTTCTCGATCAGGTAATCATATATTCTCCTCGTGATGTCAAAGACAGAGAGGATATTATAAAATATTATGCCGATAAAAATAATCTCAAAATAGCAGGTGATACCGAGGAAGAAAAAAATTCTATAATAAAATCAGCAGCCGAAACAACAAGCGGTTTTACTGTTGTTGATATTTTATATATGCTCGATAAAGCAGATATAATCGCCAAAGAACGGGGTCATGACGCTATTGATAAATCTGATTTTACGGAAGCTTTCTTGCAGACAACATCAGGCAGGGTTTCATCGGTTAAAGATTCTGCTCACAGGAAAGAACTTGTGACAAAACATGAAGGCGGTCATGCCCTGACGCTGCAGTTTATGTATGACCTCGCTAAAGAGCAGGAAAAACCATGGCATGTTCCTGATAAAGTGAACTTTATCACACTTGACCCGAGAGGCGACTACGGCGGAGCTATGTATCATAAAAATTCAGAGAATGATGAATACAGCTTCGAAAAAGTCTTCAGTGATATAATTTGTGCCTTTGGCGGGCATTCTGCGGAGAAAACATTCTTCAATATGGACGGAAGCTGGGGAATTACAGGTGATATGCAGAGTGCAACAAATACTGCAAAAATGGCCGTTCAATATATGGGATTAGGTCCCAATACAGGGAGAATATCCATCTATCCTGCAAGAAACGGGAATCTTGATATATCAGAGAAGATGAGAGATAAAATTGACTCTGATGTTGATGTTTTCTTGAAGAATGCAAATGCTGTTTCCGATATGATTGTCAATACTTATGATGGTTTTTTGGAAGAATTCGGACAGAAATATAAAGATAGAGTAGGAACAGGCGATTGCATAATTACTGCAGATGAATTCCAGAAAGAACTCTACGATTGGGTAGAAAAACAGCCTGAGTCAAAGAAAAAAGAAATAGAAAAACTAAAACAAGATGTTTTGATGGTCATTGATAAAACCAAAAAAGGTATCGTGATTGATAAAGATACTATCAGCGAAGAAAAGAAACACTACGCTCAAAATGAACATCCTCCGGTAAAGGGCGGTCTTCCTCCCGTTGATGAATAAAAAATATAAAAAAATATAAATTTTTGAAACAAACAGGCAATTTTTTATGCCTGTTTGTTTTTATATAAATATAAGGGTTATAGTGAAAGGTTAACTTCAAGGTTATGAGCAACGGAGTGAAAAATACGAGGTATGCTCAGGCAATTAACGTAAATCCTATGTCGTTATATACGCCTGACAGTATATTCAGAGCAAATCTTATGACACCTGTTTACGGTGATATGTATATTCCATCACGTCCTCTTGATAATCGGACGCTTGATAAATACGAATCACCCGACCCATCATCTCCTATGTGGACGACAAACAAACAAATAGGACTTGCTGCAGGTGTTGCATACGGTATTATCGGTGTTCTGACCAGAGGCAAGAGTATAAAGGCAACAGGCAGGTTGCTTATGAATATAGGCAATAAAATATTCGGAGGTATTAACAGGTTTAGAACTTCAATAGCGAACTATATTATAGACAATAATTATTATAAGCGATAATTTTTGTCAAAAACCACAGCGGTTTTTTTATAAATAAAAAAATAAAAACTGAAGAAAAGCTCTTCAGTTTTTATTTTATGAAACAGTGTTTGTTATTTTTCTTTTATATGCAGCTCGATAGTCATCGGATTGTGAGAAGATATTTGTTTTGCGAATGCTGTTGAGAACATATCGAGCGTTTTGGGATTATAAGGATATAAAACTTCATCTGGTTTTACGAAAAACCAGTCTAGTTTGTATTCTTCATATCCTATCAGAGCTTTTTTCGAGTAAGTCGGAACAAATCCCTTCAGCCCTCTTTCGTTTGTTGTTCCGAGGTAATTATCATAACTTGCATTATCTCCGATAGTTCGTTCACGTTTGAATTCAAAAATTTCTTTATCATCAAATCTGAAATCCTGAAATAAATCAAATGTGGCTTTTTCTTTGTTGTTTGCAAAAATCGGCACGCTCGGGCTTGTCGGGTCGTTTTTAACTCTTGAAGAGTTGAATATTCCTGTTGCTGATGAGATTATGCTTCCGTTTTGTACAAATTTTGCTGATATATTCTTAATCATATTCTGTCCGTCGAAATTTTTTCTGAAAAATCTCTTCGGGTCATTAGGCGATGTATCCTGATTGTTTGTGTTGAGGTTTGCGCCGATTACGACAGGATTTGAAATGTCTTTAATTCTTGAAAGAAAGTATTGTACCTGAATGGCTCTGTTTTTTGGTTTTGTTCTGTCTTCTGTTTCGATTGCTATCAAGGTTGTTTTTACATCGCCTGGCAGAGTTACATCAGCAAGAAGAGCTATTCTTCCGCCTATTTTTACATCCGTAGGTTCAGGTTTGACGGGAAGATTTTTCTCTTTCATTGATGCCATATCTTTTGCGTATTCTTTTTCATCATCATACCAGTTGTAAGCATCAGGAAGTCTGATAATTCTTACATTAGACAGAGGGTATTTTGAGAGGATGGCATGACCTGAGAGTCCTCTGTATTGGGATTTGTTTATCTCTTTGTTGTATTTCCCTTCATAATCAGGCTGAACGCCGAGAGTGTAAGGGTCTGTTCCTATAAAATCCACTCCGAAGGCGTAGTTATATCCGAGAGCATGAGCGAGTTCATAGGCAACATTTTTGTATCCGCTTTCAGGTCTTCCCCAGTCAACATCCGTAAGAAATATTATATCAGGTCTTTGCAGACTTTTTATTTGAGTTTGCAGGGCGATTTTTTTCTCTCTGTCTTTCAGAATTTTTTCATCTGCGAGTGATATAACTTTATCCCCGTTCAAAAATAATGCCGATATCTGATGCAGCTGCGCACCGCCTTCGAGGTTCCAGTTTATGACCTTCATTGTATGGGGAAGAACATCTTCTGACCCAAAGGAGTTATCAACAACAGGTGTATTCAGGATGGTGTCTATTTTATTCTGAATTTCCGGTGTTGTTGTCTTTGACTTTGACAGGCTTACATACTCGTCAAATGACAGCCTTGGCAGTGCAAACGCTGATGAGGCTGCAAGGAAGAAAATTCCTGCCGAGAGTATACCTGATAAGATTTTTTTATTCATAAAAATATACCTCTTCTATCTCTTTCATACATTGAATAATTCGGTTACTTCAAATTTATTTGCGTCAATAAGTCCTTTATCAGTGATTTTTAGCTCGGGAATTACCGACAGTGATAAAAATGCCATACTCATAAACGGGTCGTTGATTGTGCAACCGATTTCTTTTGCCGCTATATTCAGCTCATTGACTTTTTTAATAACCTCTTCAAGTGGCTTATCAGACATGAGTCCCGCTATCGGAAGAGGAAGATGGGCAAGAGTTTTGCAGTTATTGACAACGATTTTTCCTCCCTGCGATTTCACGAGTTCTTTTGCAGCATAGTACATATCTTCGTCATTTGTTCCGATTACAATCATATTGTGCGAGTCATGAGCGACTGTTGAGGCAATTGCTCCTTGTTGGAGTCCAAAACCTTTTACAAATCCGAGTCCGATGTTGCCGCTTGCTCTATGACGCTCTATGACTGCTATTTTCAAAACATCATCAGCAATATTTGATTGAGCAAGGTTGTTATCATCAATTTTTATGTGCTCGACAGACATCTTTGTAATCAGCTGATGAGGAAGCACGTTGATTGTTTTGACCGAATTTGATTTTGCTTCTATCTCAAAAGCATTTTTATCAAGATTGACGTTTACAGACCCTCTGACAGATGGGATATGAACATAATCAAGGTTTTGAATTAATTTGCCGTCTTTAGCTACGAGTTTTCCTTCTTTGAATACCATCGACGGTTTGAAGTCTTTTAGATTCGGCAAAACCACCATATCAGCTTTATACCCTGGAGCAATTGCTCCGAGGTTTGCTATTTTGAAATATTCTGCCGTGTTGATTGTTGCCATCTGTATTGCGCTGATTGGGTCAACACCTGCCTCAACTGAGTGTTTTATCATACTGTTTATGTGTTCAAAGAGGTCAGCGGGGTGTCTGTCATCAGTTACAAACATGCATTTTCTTGTGTTTCTGTCTTTCAAGACGGGAATTAGGGCATCGAGGTCTTTTGCAACTGTTCCTTCTCTGACCATAAGATACATCCCGAGGCGCATTTTTTCCATTGCTTCTTTAGGGGTTGTGCATTCATGGTCTGATGTCACGCCTGCACCGACATAAGCGCAAAGGTTTTTCCCGCTTAGCCCCGGGGCATGTCCGTCAATTCGTTTGCCTTTTTCAAGCCCGAGTTTAATTTTGCTCAACACGCTGTTATCACAGCTAACGACTCCGGGGAAATTCATCATCTCTGCAATCCCTAAAACCCACGGGCGGTCAATCAGAAGAGCCAAATCATAGCTGTTAAGGTCTACGCCTGATGTTTCGAGGTCTGTAGCAGGAACGCATGATGGTAGCATCATATAGACATCAAGCGGTAAATCATAGGTTGATTCCCTCATAAAGCTTATACCCTGCAAGCCGAGGACGTTTGATATCTCATGCGGGTCAGCGATTACCGTTGTTGTTCCTGATGGTAGTACTGCTCTTGTGAATTCCGTCGGCAGCATCATGGAGCTTTCGAGGTGGACATGTCCGTCGATAAATGATGGTGAGAGATAAGCTCCGTTGATATCAATTTCTTCTTTGCCGTGGTAGTTTTCGCCTATACCTGCAATTCTGCCGTTTACGACAGCAACATCGCCATGGTAAACTTCTTCAGAGAAGACATTGATTATGTTCGCATTTTTTATAACCAAATCAGCAGGAATTTCTCCTGTTGCGACTTTTATTGTTGTATCGAGATTCATATGCTGCACTTTATAACGCTGATAATTTCATATTATATCATATGAGCGTCAAATATTTTTTATATGTAAATAATCGGGTGTCTGGTATAATAGCAGTGATATTTTTGAGGTTTTGCAATATGATTTCAAAGTTTTTCGGGCTTAAGAATTTGGGAACCGACATCAAAACAGAGCTTGTCGGGGGATTTACCTCTTTTATTACGATGGCATATATGCTTATCATAAATTCCAAAATTCTTGAGATGGCCGGGATGCCATTTGAGGCGTCTATGGCGGCTGTAATTTACACTACATTCATCGGGTGTATGATTATGGGGTTTTATGCAAACAGACCTTTTGCCGTGGCTCCTCTCGTCGGTGAGTGCGCTTTTTTTGCATACACTGTTGTCATTCTGATGGGCTTCAGCTGGCAGGTGGTGCTTGGGGCTGTTTTCTTAAGCGGGGTTGTATTCTTATTGCTTACAGCTTTGAATATCCGTCCCTGGCTTGTGAACTCGATGCCAGAGAGTTTGAAGATGTCTTTTGGCGCCGGGCTGGGAATTTTTCTTGCACTGCTCGGGCTGTTGAAATCAGGTATTGTAGAAGCAGGTAATCATGAAATCCCCGTGCATATCGGAAACTGGCAGGAACCAAAGGTTATGCTTGCTGTGTTCGGTGTTGTTTTGATAGTTGTACTGCTTGCAAAAAAAGTAAAGGCGGCTCTGCTTTGTGGGATAGTTGTTTTGACGATTATTTCTTTTCTCTTCGGGCTCAGCGAGATACCTGAGTCTTTTATATCAGCTCCTCCTGATATAAGACCCGTCCTCGGGAAGCTTGATATAGCCGGGGCTCTTGATTTGAAATTCCTTCCCGTGTTGTTTGTAATTTTTGTTGTTTTTTATGTTGATACAATGGGAACGTTGATAGGTGTGTCTTATAAAGCGGGATTTCTTGATGAAAAGGGAAATCTCCCCGAGATTAAGAAGCCTATGTTTGCCGATTCTTTGACTACCGTTCTTGCGTCGATTCTTGGAACTACAACAAGCGGGGTTTTTCTTGAGTCTGCTACAGGTGTGCAAACAGGTGCCCGTTCCGGTTTAAGCACCGTATTTGTCGGGATTTTATTTTTGCTCGGGTTGTTTTTTGCGCCTTTGTTCACATCAATCCCGCCCGAGGCGTATGCTCCGGCATTGATTGTTGTCGGGCTTCTAATGATAAGCGGGATATCACGTGTTGATTTTTCTGACCCGACAGAGTATATTCCCTCATGTCTTGCGATTGTGTTGATGGTGTTTACTTACAACGCAGGCATCGGGATGGCGGCGGGGTTTGTAGCTTATCCTTTGATGAAATTGTTCTCAGGACAGAGAGAAAAAACAAATCCCGCAAACTGGATTTTGTGTGTTATATCAATAATATTTTTTGTGTTATACCCCTACTAATGAGAGTTTCATAAGATGAAAAACAAAAAAAAGACAATAGAGCTTTTAGCTCCCGCAAAGGATAAAAAGACAGCTTTTGCAGCAATTGACTGCGGTGCTGATGCTGTTTATATCGGTTCTCCAAAGTTCGGGGCAAGGGTAAACGCTTCAAATTCTCTTGATGATATAAAAGAGGTTATTGAATATGCTCACATGTTCAGGGTAAAGGTTTATGTGACAATCAATACAATTATGTCAGATGATGAGCTGAAAGAGGCAGTAGAGTTGATTTATCAACTTTATGATACCGGGGTTGATGCGCTCATTGTTCAGGATATGGGTTTGCTTGAGTGCAAGCTTCCGCCAATCAAGCTGTTTGCAAGCACGCAGTGCCATAACTCGACTCTCGAAAAGGTGAAGTTTCTTGAAAAAACAGGTTTTTCCCGTGTTATTCTTGCAAGAGAGCTGTCTTTAGATGAGATAAGAAAAATTGCAGATAATACTGATGTTGAGATAGAAACTTTTATCCATGGTGCTTTGTGCGTGTCATACAGCGGGCAGTGTTATATGAGTTATGCAATAGGCGGCAGAAGTGCAAACAGAGGCGAGTGTGCGCAGCCTTGCAGAAAAAAATATTCTCTTGTTGATTCTGAAGGGGTTGTTGTTGCAAAAGATAAGCATCTTTTGTGTTTGAGGGATTTGAATTTTTCCTCTGATATAAAAGATTTGATAGACGCAGGCGTCAGCTCTTTCAAGATAGAAGGGCGGTTGAAGGATGAAGATTATATAAAAAACGTGGTAGGTTTTTATCGCAGGAAAATTGATGAAGTCATAGCAAACACAGAATATGAAAGAAGCTCATCAGGGTATAGCGTTCCAGGGTTTGAACCTGATGTAAGCAAGACTTTTAACCGGGGATATTGTGAGTATTTTTTGCATGGAAGAAATAAAAACATCACGTCTTTTGACACTCCAAAGTCGAGGGGGGAATATGCAGGAAGGGTAAAAGAGGTTTTTGCGAAATATTTTCTCTTTGATGGGTGCGAGCTGAACAATGCTGACGGGATATGTTTTTTTGATGAGAGAGGAGAGCTAATAGGAACAAGTGTGAACAAAGCAGAGGGAAACAAAATTTTTCCGCAGTCGATGAACGGGCTAAGAAAGGGAGCCGAGGTTTTCAGAAATTATAATCATAAGTTTTCGAAGATGCTGGAAAGTGCAAAAGTTTTGAGAAAGATTGCGGCGTCAGTTCGTTTTGTTGAGAAGGCGCAATGCTATGAGCTTTCTGTTGTTGATGAAGATGGTGTGAGAGTTGTTGTTGAGGCTGGCAAGAATTATGATAAGGCGATGAATCAAGAGCTTGCCAGGAATAATATAATCAAGTGCCTCAAAAAAGCCGGCGATAGCTGTTTTGACATCAAAGATGTGATGGTTGAGGTTGAAGTTTATCCTTTTATTCCTGTTTCAGAGTTGAACGAGCTGAGACGGGGGCTTCTCAAAAAACTCGAAGAAGAACGCCTTGCCACTTATGAAGTTGAAAAATCAGAAGGTGTTTCTATCAGCCCTTATTTTGAGAGGGAGTTGTTTTATGATGCGAATATTATGAATGAGAAGGCAAAAGAGTTTTATGAGAAGCGGGGTGCGATATGCAGGGAGTATGCTCTTGAGAAAACAGGTGAGAGTGAGGGGAAGATTTTGATGACAACGAAGCATTGTTTGAAGTTTTCTCTCGGGTTGTGTTCAAAGGAAGGTAAAAAACACAGATACAGGGAGCCTTTTTTTCTTGTTGATTCTCACGGCAAGAGATATAGGCTGCTCTTTGAGTGTAAAAGTTGTTGTATGAAAATACAAAACTGCTAGACTATTCTGTTTGAGGACGTTATAATCAATATGAGTTCAGAGAGGAATGATTTTTTATGAAAAAAACGATTTCTGTTGTAATACATACATATAATTCTGAGAAATATCTCGAGAGATGTCTTGAGTCCGTGAAAGACGCTGATGAGATAATCATCTGCGATATGCACAGCAAGGACAGGACGATTGAGATTGCAGAAAAATTCAACTGTAAGATTGTATATCATGAAAATGTCGGATATGCTGAGCCTGCAAGAAATTTTGCAAACTCTCAGGTGACATCAGATTATTTTTTGATACTTGATTCTGATGAGTATGCTTCAAGCGGTTTGCTGAAATATCTGAGAGCCTACATCGAACGTGAAAATCCTGCTGAAGGTGTTCGAATTCCATACAAAAACGAGCTTCTCGGAAAAGTTTTGCATTCTTATTCAAAGAGAGGGATTTTGAGATTTTTCAAAAAAGGATGTGTAAGTTATCAGGCTCATGTCCATGGCGCTCCAGAGGTAAAAGGAAGAGAAGAGTATATTCCGAATGAGAAAGGGGAAGTATTCATCACTCATACGATGGTTGATGAGCTGAATCCTTTTATTATCAAGTGGAATTATTATACAACGCTTGAGCTTGAAAAATTGACAGCGAGAAACAAGCATTTTTCGATGACATTTCTTGTGACCCGTTCCGTTCTTGAGTTCATCAAGATGTATTTTATCAAACAGGGGTTCAGGGATGGTGTTCACGGGTTCATCTTTGCCATCATAGCTGCGCACTACAAGTTTATGGCTATAGTGAAGCTTTGGGAATATGAGATGAAGAATGAAGATTATCGACTCAAGAGAAAATAAGCAAAATGAAAAAGAGAGCTTCAGGCTCTCTTTTTATTAGAGGTATTTGTGTTTAGGATATTTTTGAGAAATTCGCTCCATATTGTGCATCTGCGTCGGCTTGAGTGTTCGGACCTTTTTCTCTCAAGATGGCTGCTGCTGTCTGGAGTTTGTTTATGAGTTCCTGATTATGGCTGTTTTTTGCCTTCAGCGCTTTTGCACGAGCATCAGGCATATTCATACCGTAGCCGTCAGAAAGCTGCTGATAGTAGAAAGATTCGTAGTCAGTCGGAATTCTGACAGTCCAGTTGTTTGAATCTACGCCGTTTTGAGTGCCGGGCTGGTTGATTTTTTCTGACATTCCGAACATATCAGGCAGAGTGAAGAATTGATTTTTTGTAGTGAACAGCTCTGCTGTTTTTGCGTTTCTGAAGTTTTCTTCGCTGCCGACCAGTTCATGTGTGTTGAGTTTCAAATCTTTTGAGAGAAATTCGCTCTGCTCAAGTCTTGTTTCTTTGTTTGAAGCGAGTTCTCTCAATGTTATGTCATCGTGTGTGCCTACGCCGATTGTGTAGTCACCCGGTTTGTAGCCCTGAGTTTCATAATAAGCAGGTCTTCCCCAGGTTTTGTGAGCATATCTTGTGATATGTATGTGGGGATATTTGCCCTGAGTGAGTTTTATGCCTTCCTGTGCATTTTCGCCGAGGAGTTCGAACAGAAGGCTGTCTTTGTCAAGTTTGCCCGCTTTTGAAGCTGATTTTTCGATTATTTTTATGACATTATCTCTGAGTTTCGGTTGATTTTTGACTTCTTCAGGTGTTCCGTTGTTCATTGTGTAGGTGTAAGGATTGACAATTTGCCATGCGGCGTCTATTCTTACGCCATCGTAGCGTTTGAAGAAGCTGTCAAATTTATGGGCAAGGAGTTCTCCTGTTTCCCCCGGGTGGTCTGGTGTTCCGAGTTTTGAATAATCAAGAGCCGGAAATCCCCAGGTTTGAACTGTTTTATCAGAATTTTTGCAGCCCATGTATTCATTATCTTTGAAGCAGGATTTGTGTGCCCATCTTTCTTTGTCCGAAAATCCGACTAGGCAGTCGCCGTAGGTTTTGAACCCTTTGTCGTTATATTGTTTTTTTGCTGCCTGCTGTTGTTTGTCTATCAAAAATTGATTGAATTCTTTTTGTTCAATAAGGTCAGCGTATTTTGATTTTAGTTCCGAGACTCTTTTGTTGACATCATGTTTTGAGTATTTTCCAGAGAACAAATCTCTGTCTTTTTCAGGCCATTTTGTTGAGTCAGTGACACCGTGTTCCTGAGCAAGTGCATCGTAAAGTGCGTCTTTTTCAAGCCAGTAGGTGTTATCTTTTTTGAACTGAGCAAATTCTTTTTTCAGTTTTGAGTGTTTCGGAAGATTTTGAAAGTTTTCGAAAGCTTCATTGAGAGCAATGTTTTGAACGCCGGGGTCATAGTTATCGCCGATTACGTAGCCGTAGTCAACCTTTTTGTCCCTTCTTCTCGGGTCGCCGTCATAGTCCCTGTCAAATTGCTGAACTCTTTCAAGCGGCAATATGTTGCCGTAGTCATCTCCTGAGAGAAGTTTCAGGTCAATGAGATGTTCTCCGAGAGAGAAAGTAGTCCCTGAATAAGGACATGTGTTGAATGAGCTTATTTGCCCCTGAGGACCGAGCAGCATTGCATTTGCGCCTGTCATATCCTGCACGAAGTTCATAAAACCCTGTGAGTTTTCAGAAAGGGTTGTTCCTATTGCCGTGTTATATCCGTGTTCCGAAGGAATATTGAAGTCGAAGACAACAGCTGTAGTTCTCCCAAGTCCGAGTTCCTGTCTTGATTGTTGTTCGAGTTGTTTCCATTCTTGTTTTTCTTTTGTCGTAAAAGCTCTACCGAAAGAAGCGGTAGCCCCAATTCTTGAAATTTCCATATTTATAACCAAAACCTCTAATATCTACTATTTTATTAGTATGCAATGAATAATTTTTTTTGCTAGTTTGTAAAAGAATATTTACAAATTCTGTTTGAAAAAATTTTTTTCGATTGTAGCAGAAATTTTTTTTTACTAAAATGTAGCAATGATTAAACATCTTACACCTGTTGTATTACTCACAATATCCAATATATTCATGACGTTTGCGTGGTACGGGCATCTCAAACATAAGAATGCTGCGTTATGGATTGTTATTCTTACAAGCTGGATGATTGCGTTTTTTGAATATTGCTTTCAGGTGCCAGCAAACAGAATAGGGCATCAGTATTATGAAGCTGCGCAGCTGAAGACCATGCAGGAGGTTATAACCCTTGTTGTATTCTGTTTCTTCTCTGTATTTTATTTGAAAGAGGGGTTGAAGTGGAATTATATTGTAGGTTTTGCGCTTATTATACTCTCAGTGTTTTTTGTGTTCAAAAAATGGTGAATTTATGTCAAAGAAGCTGCAAATCCTTGCTATTATGCCTGAGAGTATAGGAGGTCGTCTGACTTCTTCGAGTTTATTCGACGGATTCAGGCTTTTAGGTCATGATGTTGAGGTATTTGATACGCTGTTTGAGCCTGTTGATGCGGTGAAATCTTTGGTTGAGGAGAAAGATTTTGATTTCGTTGCGAGTTATGATTATACGGCGATAATATACAAAACTAAGCTCGGGTTAAAAATCCCTTCCATAAACTATTTCTCTGATGTTATTGATGATGAGCATTCAGGGAAATACTGGAGGGAGTATTATGATTTTCTCAATGAGGATGAGAACTATGTCTTCTACTGGGATAGGGAGCTGTGTGAGAAGAAAAAAAATGAGATAAAGAATCTTTTTTATATGCCTCATTTTGTGAATACCATGGTGTATAGAAATCTTGGTTTAAGAACAGAATATGAGCTTATGTTTGCGGGGCGGCTTGATAGTGATTTCAGATTGAGAACTGTTGTAACGCTAATGAAAAAATTCAAACATCTGCGCTTCGGGTGGTTCGCTCATCAGAAGCATTTTGAGCAGGCGCTTTTGCGTCTTGATTCAGATGAAGAAAAAGAGCTTTTGAAAAAAAATTATCGGGGGTTTGTTGATACAGAAGAGAAGATGTCAAAGGTGATAAACAAGTCAAAGATTGTGTTTAATTACAATGCTCAGGGTGCAGGGTCTTTGAATTATAGGACATATCAGGTGATGGCGTGCGAAAAGTTGCTTCTGAGCGATTATCGAAAAGAGGGAGAAGAGTTGTTTTCGCCTGGGGAAAATTTTGTGATGTTTTCGTCTTTTGATGATTTATGCCTGAAAATAGACTATTTCCTGAATAATGAGGAAGAATACAAGAGAATTGTCCATGCCTGCAGGGAAGTCGTTGAGAAGAATCATTCCTCAAAAGTTTGTGCAGCGAAGATGATTGATTGTATTTTGTAACAAAATGTTTCAATATTCGTATTAATCATAAAGATTTTTGAGTTTTATCCGATAAATTTATTGAGGATTAAAATATAGCGGAAATACGTTGTTTTATGATTAGAATTGATACAGAAGAATTATTAAAACTGAAAAATTATTACCTCATAGGAGGTACTTCTGCTGTCAATTCTTCGTCATCCTCAAAAGAGAGCGGGGAGACAGATACATCTTTATCTCTTGAAGATGCGCTGAGAATTTTACCGAAAGATCCCAAAAAGCTGATAGAGTTGTTTAATCTTGATGATCCGAACAACCGCTATATCCTCTTGAGGTTATTAGGAAGAGATTATCTTGAAAAACTGACAGAAGAACTTGATAAGAGTTCGATGCTTTTGATTATGCAGTTTTTCACTGTTGCAAAACTTATGTCCATGCTGCAAAAGCTTCCGAAGATGAAGCTGCTTGAGATGTTGCAGCAAATTTTTACGCCAGAAGAAATGCTCAAGATGATGCCAGAGAAATACATGGACAAATTTTTGACAAATGACGGTCTGAAAAAAGAAGAACTTTTAAAATCGCTGATGGGGTTGCCTCCAGAGGCTCTGTCGAAGATGATACAGTCAGTAACAGGCAAACCCCCTCAGAACGTAAACCCTTCTATGAGCAAAGACGAGCAGTCAGCTGCTATGGTTCAGGAACTTTCGCAGATGAATCCTCAGAACTTCAAAAAAGCTCTTGTTTCGATGGAAAAAGAAGAGAAAATAAAAATCATTATGGATTTGACTGAGAAAGACAAAGACAAATGGCTTCTCTTCCCTCAGGAAGCGTATCTCTCTACAGTCGAGATGCTCCCGAAAGATATGATGATTCAGAGTATGAACGCTCTTGAGACATCTGATATGGCTGAGATGATAAACATCCTTCCCGATGAGATGCTCACACAGTCTTTGACTCTTGTTCATCCGGAGGTATTTGCAGAGTCGCTGCTTCAAAACAACACTGACCTCTTAGCACAGCTTTTGACAGCGGCCTAAGAATTCAGCTCATTGATGATTATTTCTCTGAGAAAGTGCATTGCATCTGATGCTGTTCTTTCTCTGATTTCATACCTCGGAAGACCTGAAGGATAGTTCTTTTTGAGGACATAAGTGTCTTTTTGACCGGCTACTCCGATATAAACAAGACCAACTGGTTTTTCTTCACTGCCTCCGGTTGGACCTGCTATTCCTGTTGTTGAGATAGCATAATCCGTTTCTGCAAGTTTTTTAATACCCTCTGCCATTTGTTTTGCGACTTCCTCGCATACGGCGCCTTTTTCTGAAAGTGTTTGGGAGTTTACTTTGAGGATTTTTTCTTTTGCTTGATTTGAATAGGTCACAACATCAAGCTTGATATATGATGAACTGCCTGATACATCTGTCAGGTATTTGCTGATTAGACCTCCTGTACAGGATTCTGCCGTTGAAACGGTAAGAGAGTTTTTTCTCAGAAGTTCTGATAATATTTCTTCTATTTCCTGCTCATCTCTGCCGTAGAAATAATCTCCTATCAGCTTGAGAATTTGTGTTTCGCAGTCATTTAGGAGTTCATTTGCCTTTTCATAAGAATTTGTTCTTGCAGTGATTTTGAGTCGTGCTTCGCCTCTATTAGGGAGGTAGGCTATTTCTATTTCAGATTTTTTTTCGAGTGAATTTAGTTTTTCATTCATCAGGGCTTCTGATAGATTATGGAATTTGAGCATTCTGCTGATAATTTTTTCTTTTGACATATTTGATAAGAAATTTTTCAGATAGTTTTCGAAAAAGTATTCAACTTCTGCAGGAACACCGGGGAGGAAGATGAAATATCTGCCTTCTTTTTCGACTATGCTCATGGGGGCGGTGCCTGATTTATTCGGGATTACCGTTGCGCCTTTTGGAACATAAGCTTGTTTTTTGTTGCTTTCAGGCATTTCTATATTGCGTTTTTTGAACATATCTTTGATATTTTCAAAGATATCAGAGCGAAATTCAACATTTAACCCCAGAGCAGATGAAGCGCATTCTATTGTTATGTCATCATCTGTAGGTCCAAGCCCGCCTGTAATAAATATAAGGTCTGAGCGTTTTTTTGAGGTGTTGATTGCTGATGAGATATCTTCTTTGTCATCTTTTATAGAGAGGTGAAAGCGGCAGTTTATTCCGAAGTTTTTTAAGATTGATGAAATATATCTGCTGTTGGTGTTGAGAACATCCCCGTAGATAATTTCGTTGCCTATAGTAATTATTTCAGCATTAAGCATATTTAGTTGAGAGGTACATCCAAAGAGTCTATCAGCATAACACTGAAGACATCTCCTTTTTTCAAAGTGACCTCATTTCCTTTCATAAATACATCAACAGCCGATTTCCCGACGAACATAAGAACGGATGCACATGTTCCGCCGACAGCCGTAATAGGAACCGTTGCGATTCTCGGATAACCATTCCAGAATTCACCAATGTCAAACCCGAGGTCAACTGATGATTTGACCAGATCTACGCTGTCATCAAAGTTATCTTTGACTTTTGTGTAATAGTTTCCGCCGCCGCTTACTGCGCCGTCTTTTGTAAGATTATTAAAGTTTACGAGTCTGACAACAATAGGAATTTGTCGTCCCATCGGTGTCACTACATGGTCAAAGCTCAGAACAACAGCCCCCGGTCTTTTGGCTATTCCTGTATGTTTAACTTTTTTTACCGTGCCTCTAAGAATTGTACCGGCGGGGAGAACGACCGTGTCTTTGACGATGACATCTTCTGCAAGAGTTGCGTTGAATTGATCTCCTGATACTGATGAGATTGTGCTAACCATATCCTGAAATTTCAGTTTCATAACAGTGCCTGCAGGTATTCTCTCAGTACGTGCATCAACCTGATATGCAGCTAAAACAGGAGTTGTGCAAAAAGATATTAAAAGAAAAATCGTCAGTATTATTTTTTTGAATCCCATACCAAATCCTCTGATATTATAACGGTTACATTTTTATAATACATCAACTTGTTATCCCTTGGCTAAAAAATAACAGTTTGTAATAAAAATTAATATATCAATATTATGAATTAATTATTTTTTGTAAAGATTTATTAAATTATGAGTATATATTGAAATCCTATAATATATTTCGTTTTTATATATATGTGGTCGAATAATGTATGTGTAAAACAAGGAAACAAAAATGGGTTATGTCGTTGCTCATGGAACTGATTTGGTCTTAAGCCAGCAGGCAGCAAATATAGAATATGAGATGATGATTATAAGTGAAGACTTACAGATGTTATCTCAAGATGCTGCTGTGCTTATGAGCGAATATAGCAGGACATCAACAAACGGTGGTACTGAAGGCGTTCAACCTGATGCTTATGCAAAATTGGCGGAAATTGAGGCCAAGGAGAAAGCCTTGCAGGCTGAGTTGAAAGTCCTTGAAACACAACATTCCGCCATTCAACAAAATATGGAAGCTACTGAAAAATTGATTGATGAGAATGTCAAGAAATCAGCAGCCTGGTCTTAGGATACTGTTTTGATATCAAGCTCATCATTGTGAACATCGATTTCGATTTTACTTATGGCATTATTAGCAAGAATTTTTTTCGCCATAGGATTTTCTATATATTGCATTATTGTTCTCTTTAGAGGTCTTGCACCATAAGCAGGGTCATAGCCTCTTGTTGCGATGAATTCTTTTGCTTCGTCGCTGACATAGAGTTCGATGTCTTTTTCTTCAAGACGTTCTTTAAGATGATTAAGCTGAATATCAACGATTTTTGACAAATCAGGCAGTGTCAAACCTTTGAAGAACACAATATCATCAATACGGTTCAAAAATTCAGGTTTGAAAGTCGATTTCATGATATTCATAACTTCTTCTTTTGTCTTTTCAAAGTCAGAAGCTGAGAATAGAGAGTTCATTGTATTTTCGAGGATTAAAGAACTTCCTATGTTGCTGGTCATGATTATGACGGTATTTTTGAAATCAACTGTTCTTCCTTTTGAGTCTGTCAGACGTCCGTCATCGAGGATTTGCAGCATAATGTTGAACACGTCCGGGTGAGCTTTTTCGATTTCATCAAAGAGAATTACGCTGTATGGTTTTCTTCTGACGTATTCTGTGAGCTGACCGCCTTCGTCATATCCGACATAACCGGGAGGCGCACCTATCAATCTTGCGACTGCGTGTTTTTCCATATATTCTGACATATCTATTCTTATCATTGCATCTTCAGAGTTAAAGAGAAATTCTGATAAGCTTTTTGCAAGTTCTGTTTTTCCGACACCGGTAGGTCCAAGGAAGATGAATGAACCGATAGGTCTTTTCGGGTCTTTGAGTCCTGAGAAGGCTCTTCTTGTTGCATCAGAAATGGCATCAACCGCTTCATCCTGACCTATAACACGTTTGTGCAGATATTCTTCCATATTCAGAAGTTTTTGTTTTTCGCTTTCGATAAGTTTGTTAACAGGGATACCCGTCCATTTGCTTACGATTTTTGCAATTTGTTCTTCTGAGACTTCTTCTTTCAGCATAGTGTTTTTGTCATTTCTTGCTGAGAGTTCTTCTTCGTATTGATGAAGTTGTTTCTGCAGTTCGATGAGTTTGCCGTATTTGAGTTCAGCAGCTTTCTCAAGGTCTGCGTTTCTTTCTGCAACATCGATTTCCTGTTTTACTTTTTCTATTTCTTCCTTTATTGATGCACTCTGTGTGATTGCTTCTTTTTCTTTTTTCCATTGAGCGCTCAGTTTGTCCACTTTGTTATTAAGCTCACTGATTTCTTTATCAAGCTCTCCGACTTTTTTCTTCGAGTCGTCGTCTGTTTCTTTTTTCAGGGCTTCTCTTTCGATTTCAAGCTGAGTTTTTTCTCTTACGAGCTTATCAATTTCAGCAGGCATACTGTCTATATCTATTCTCAGAGAAGAAGCTGCTTCATCAATGAGGTCGATAGCTTTATCAGGGAGAAATCTGTCGGTGATATATCTGTCAGATAATTTTACCGCTTCGATGATTGCAGAGTCTTTGATTCTGATTCCGTGGTGTACTTCGTATTTATCCTTAAGACCACGCAGAATGCTGATGGTGTCTTCTATTGACGGTTCATTTACCATAATAGGCTGGAATCGTCTTTCAAGAGCAGGGTCTTTTTCGATATATTTTCTATATTCGTTTATGGTTGTAGCGCCTATACATTTCAGAACACCTCTTGCAAGCATAGGTTTGAGAAGGTTTCCTGCGTCCATTGAACCGTCTGATGAACCTCCGGCGCCTACTACTGTATGTAGCTCATCTATAAACATAATAATTTCGCCGTTGCTTGATTCAACTTCTTTGAGGAGAGCTTTCAATCTTTCTTCGAATTCTCCTCTGAATTTTGCGCCTGCAATCAACGCACCTATATCTACTGATATAAGCCTTTTATGCTTCAGTGTTTCAGGAACGTCGCCTTTTACTATTCTCTGGGCAAGACCTTCGATGATAGCAGTTTTACCGACTCCAGGTTCACCTATCAGTACAGGGTTGTTTTTTGTTCTTCTGTTAAGAACCTGTATAATCCTTCTGACTTCCGTATTTCTGCCTATTACGGGGTCAAGTTTGCCTTCTCTTGCAAGTTTTGTCAAATCAACGCTGTATTTTTCAAGAACTTTATATTTTTCCTCAGCGTCTTCAGAATCCAATTTTGCGTTGCCTCTGATGTCTTTTAAGGCGATTAAAACAGATTGGGTAGTTACATTAAGGGAGTCGAGAATTTTTGTCGTTTCTGACGATTTATCTTCGAGAATAGCAAGCAAGATATGTTCGTTTCCGATAAATGTATCACCGAAGTTTTGCGCTTGCACTGCTGCGTTGTCAAAAACACGTTTCAGAGCAGGAGAAATAAATATCTGCCCGCTGTCATAAGCATTTGCCAGCTTGGGTTTTTGAGAGAGTATTCTTTCTATATCATTTTTCAGTTGATTTTCATTTACTTTGAGTTTTTCAAATATATCTTTTACAACATTTTCATCAGACTCAAGAAATGCGAGCATAACATGCTCAGCGTCCATCTGATTGTTTTGATAACGATGCATTATCTCCTGAGAGAGAAGAATCGTATTTTGTGCAGATTTTGTGAATTTTTCAAAATTAAACATCTACAACACCTCCAATTATTTTTATTTTAACGAAGATTCTTAAAAAAACTTAAAAAATTTATCTTTACTTAACATTTTATTTTGTAAAAAGCTTCTGACGCTTTATATGAGCTGCGTGCAAGCGGTGCAAAGACAGCTTGTTTGAGTCCTGACGCAAGAGCTTTTTTTTGTAGGCTTTCAAATTCATCAGGAGCGAGATATCTTTTTACTTCGATATGTTGTTTTGTTGGCTGAATATATTGTCCTGCTGTGAGGATGTCGCATTTTACGGAAACCAAATCATCAAACAGTTCAAGAATTTCCGGTTCCGTTTCTCCAAGTCCGAGCATTATGCCTGTTTTGGTAATTATATGCGGTGCATATTCTTTTGAAAATTTAAGGACGCCTAAAGAACGTATGTAGTCAGCTTGAGGTCTTACTGTTTTGTAGAGTGCTTTGACAGTTTCGACGTTGTGGTTGAGAACATCAGGGGACGCCTCAAGAACTGTTTTTAGAGCTTCTTTATTCCCTTGCATGTCTGATATAAGGACTTCTGTCTTTATTTGCGGGTTGATTTTTTTTATTTCTCTTATGGTTTTTGAAATATGCTCAGCGCCGCCGTCAGGCAGGTCATCTCTTGTAACCATTGTGATGACGGCGTATTTCAGTCCGAGTTCTTTTATTGCATTTGCAACAAGTTCAGGTTCTTGAGGGTTTGGAGGAAGAGGTTTATCTGTTGTAACAGAGCAGAATCTGCAATTTCTGGTGCATCTGTCGCCAAGAATCATGAAAGTTGCACTATTGCAGGAATAGCATTCATTTCTGTTCGGACATCTTGCTGCGTCGCAGACTGTTGTAAGTCCGCTTTCTTTCAGAAGGCGTCTTACTTTTCTTGTTGCATCAGTGTCGATGATTCCTCTTCTAAGATATTCGGGGAGTCGCTGCTTCATATTTACCTCATAAGTGTATTGCTTTGTTATTCAGACCCAGTATTGCTTCTTGGATACCTTCTGCATAAGTCGGATGTGCAAAAATCAGGTGTTCTAAGTCATCCACGGGGATTTCGTTTTTTATCGGAAGGCTAAAGTTGTGAATGAGTGCAGATGCCTCTTTTGAAACGATATGAGCGCCTTTGATGATGTTGTTTTGTGCGAGAACTTTGATGAAACCGTCAGGTTCGTCGTCTGCTGCTGATTTTCCAAGGACAGACATAGGAAAATATGATTTTTGATATTCTCCTGATAAATCCTGTTCCCGAAGACCTATTGCAGCTATTTCAGGTTTTCCGTAAATAATTGACGGTACGATGTTGTAGTTTATGTCTACAGGTTTGTTTTCGAGGATATGTTCAACGACGGAAACTCCTTGATGAGAAGCAACATGCGCCAGCTGCAGCTTTCCTGTTACGTCGCCTATTGCATAGATGTTATTTTTGTTGGTTTGAAAGTTTGTGTTGACAGAGATAAAACCTTTTTCTGTTTTTATATCAGCTTTGATGAAATCAAGATTCGGTTTTCTTCCTGCTGCAAGAAAAATCAGGTCAGGGGTTAGAGTTTCTCCGTTTGATAGAAATACTGTTTTATCCGTAATTTTGTCTATGGTTGTGCTTGTGTAGAATTTGATTTTTTGTGATTTGAAGTTTTTTTCTGCAAATTCAGATACTGATAAATCAGCTGCCGGCAATAGATTTGGTGCGACTTCGATGATTGTTACATCAACGCCCATTGCATTGAAAATTCTTGACCATTCGATGCCGATAGCCCCGCTGCCAATAATGAGAATTGATTTTGGAAGTTCAGGCAGGTTTAGAATGTCATCAGAGTTGAGGATAAACTCTCCGTCACGTTTTATATTCGGGAGATTTTGCGGTTCTGTTCCGCTTGCGATAATCAGGTTTTTGCAGTCTATTTTTTCTTCATCAGCAAACAGAGAAAAATCCTCTTTGATAGTTGCAGAGGCTTTGATGAGAGTAATCTGATTTTTTGAGATAAGATTTTCTATGCCTTTTCTCAGTTTCAAGATAGTGATATCTTTTCTTTTGGAAGCTTTTGAGAAGTCGAAGGAAATTTCTCCAGTTGATATTCCAAGTTTTTGGAGTTTTTTCAGGTCATTGATTTTATCAGCCGAGTTGAGAAGAGTTTTTGTCGGGATGCATCCTCTGTTGAGGCAGGTGCCTCCTGTGTGGCCTTTTTCTATGATTAAAGTCTTTGCTCCGAGTTGGGCTGCTTTGATTGCTGCTGTATATCCCCCGGGGCCTGAGCCGATTATTGCTATATCAAACATGGATATCTCCCACAAAAAATGCACTAATGCTTTACATTTTACACTTAATTTGTTTTTTTTGATATTATATTTTTTTAAGAAATAAAATAAGGAGTATTTTGTGAAGAAGGTTTTAGTTTTATTGGTTTTATTATTCTTTATAAATACTGCACTGGCTCAGGAGTGGAAAGAGGTTGTCCCCGGAACCTGGGTCGGAACGTCAGTTGAGAGTATTTCAGCCGATGTAAAGAGAATTTCCGTCAAAAAATTGAATGAGTATTATCTCAACCTGAGTCCGATGAATGAAATTGTTTATGCAAAGATGGCAAACTACTGTGAAAAACAGGCGGGACCTTCGAAGAAGGAGTGTCTTGCTTATGTGAAACAGAGCGAAAATACTGCAAAAAACACATATTATAGCATTGTAGAGTACGATGTACATTGCAAAGACAAAAAACTCTGTACTCATTGTGCAAAAGATTATTCCAAGGATAATAAGCTTCTGAAGGAAACTGATATGGAGTCATCTGATATGGATGAAGAGGTCAAAAAATCGCTTGCCGAAATAAGATGCACCGATATCAAATTCGCCAGCTTCGGCGAGCGCCTGTGGAAATATTCCTGTGAAAATAAATAGATTTTAAGATAAAATAATCTTATGGATGATTTTATAATCAAAGATATATTATCTCTAGACGGCAATCTGAGCATAAAAGAGTGCAGGGTTATTGTCGGGAATCAGGATTTTGCACTTGGGATTCTTGATGAAAACAGGGAGCTTGCTTCTTTTGTTTTGAGAGAATCTCTAGATAAGATGATTTTCTTCGGGTTTGAGAACAAGCCTGTTTCTTTGATTGCTTCTCCTTCAAAGATTTATTCTCAAGAAGAAGCAGAAAATGTCTCCGAGCATTCGTTTTTTGTTTATGACGGAGAAAAATACAAGTTGTTTATACGCAGCTGTATACCAGCGCCTTATATAAATCTTTTGCATAAATATGAGCAAATTTTGCCTTCATCAGTGAAGAAAGCGCTGAGTTTGTGTTCAAAAGCCGCTGATGAGATAAATATGCCCGTGTATTTGATTGGCGGTGTAGTCAGAGATTTGATTATGGGGAAAGCCTCCGTTGATACTGATATTTCCGTAGAAGAAAATGCTGTTGAGTTTGCTGAGTTTATGAAGAAGAAATACGGCGAGCTTGTTGACATAAAAGAAATCCATGACGACTTCAAGACGGTAAAAATGCTCTTTCACGTTGAAGAAGATGTTCAAGTAGATATAGCAAGCACGAGGGAGGAAACTTATCCTTATCCATCATCTCTGCCTTCTGTAAAGAATATAGGATGTTCTCTTGAGGCTGATGTTGTAAGACGTGATTTTTCGATTAATGCCATGGCTGTGTCATTGAATAAGCAGACATTTGGCAATCTTGTGGATTATCTCGGCGGATATGAAGATATGAAAAACCGCAGTTTGAAAATACTCCACCCTCTGAGTTTTGTTGATGACCCTTCTAGAATTTTGCGAGGGTTGAAGTTCAGCGCAAGGTTTGATTATTCTCCGGATGAGAAAACAAAATATCTCGAAAAGCAATGTCTTGAAAGCGGGATATTTGATAATCTTGCGACGGATAGAATAAAACTCGAGCTCAGGCAGACTCTGAACTTGAATATGGCTGGTGTATATGACCGTTTTTTGAGTGAAGGAATATACCGCCTTGTGAGTACAGATTTTGATGTTGCAAATTTGCCTGAAGGAAAGGTTATATTTGAGAATATAGAGAAATACGGTGCCTACTTGGAAGATAGTGAGCATATATGGCTGATTTATCTCGGGGTAATGTGTGCATCCCTTGAAAAAGAGCAAATACTTGAGCTTTCGAAAAAAATGAATTTATCAGGTGTCGAGTTGAAAGTGCTGTTGTATACAAACAGTATAGTCAAACATGAGGAAGAAATATCAAAATTTGAAACTATGTTTGATGTTTATGAGTTTTTTGAGTGTTATTTCAACGAGTCTGTTGCAGCGGCTGTTTCGTTGTTTAAAAATAATCGTGCACGAGAGTTTGCCGATGTTTATTTGAACAAGCTGCAATTCATAACAATAAATACAACCGGAAAGGATTTGATTGCGAGAAATATGACACCGTCGCCTTTGTTTGGTGAAATTTTGCGAGATATTTTGAAAGAGAAAATAAACGGAAATATAAAAACTCCCGAGGAAGAATCAATTTTTGTTGATAAAGTCCTCGGAAAGAGATAATGTGTTTGATTGTCCTAAACAGACACAACAGAAATGAGTGTATCACAAGTATTGTATTTTTTTAGTATTGATTGATAGATATAAGACGGGAATATCTTATCAATCAGTCCCCATTTTTTATGACCGTCCGGTCTGTTTGTCAAAAGCCAGTGGAGATGGTTTGAAAAGGGGAATTTTTGGATTTGTCTTATGGATAGCGGTTTCAGGTGAGCTTTTCTTAACATTGTATTCAGTGATTTGATGTTGAAGAGTTTTGACCTGCAGTTCATGTTTATGAAAGCTTCAAAAGATTTTGATTCGTAATATTCAAGCAGCGCATCATGCTCATTCTGCGTTTCAATAAGAATTAGCCCGCCTCTTTTGAGTTTTGATGCAAGTTTTTGAAGAATATCTTCGGCAGAAGGAATATTTTCTATTATGTTGAAGAGTGTTATGACATCAAAGTGTTCATCTATGCTGTCAATGCTTCTGAAGATATCTATGCCCATCTGCTCGAAGTCGTTGTCGAGATAAGGGGTATATTTTACGGCAGCCGTTTTGTTTGCAACAGAAGACGCAAGACGCAGAAAACCGCCGTTTGTTGCATTAAAATCGAGAATACTCTTATTTTTCAAAAGATGTTCAAATTCGCTGAATCGTCTTCTGTCATTTGCATAAGTTGCTTTGAGCCATTCGCCGAAAGACTTGTATCCGCCGTAAAGCTCTGCTCTTTTTTTTATGAAAGAGTTCAAATATTCATAAGAAGAAAGATTTTTATCGGAGATATTTGCCGCTTCCAGTTTCGGGTTCAGGTTTACGACTTCTGAGCGAGTTTCTTTGATGAAATATTCTTCTTTTTTATTCACAATACTCATATAACCAATCTATTCCTTGACTCAAAAAAAGACATCCGATAACAGAGTTAGACCGTATGTCACTGCTTCAACCATCATATCATTTTGTAATATAAATCAGAAATATAATCATACATATGGATTAGAAGTTTGATGGCTTTTGGTAAATTTTTCTTAACAAAACACTGAAAAGACAGACAGTGCTGTGTTATTGATAAAAATTTTTCTTGTTTTGCAATAAAAATATGGATAAAAGAGTTTTTGTATGATATATTTATTCAACGAGGGGCGTTAGCGCAGCTGGTAGCGCACAACACTGGCAGTGTTGGGGTCACGAGTTCGAGTCTCGTACGCTCCATATTTTACAGCAAGAGCCGAAAAGGCTCTTTTTTAGTGGTTGTTCAAGCTCCAATCTGCATTTCAGACGATTTAACTTCAAAAAATGTTTTTAATCATCAAATGTCTTTTGTAACCTATTTTGTCTTTCTGAACTTATTTCTGCATCTTATCAACTTTGAATTTAATTTGTTATCGGGTACGATGTGCATTTGTTTGTATGTTTCAAATAGGGGTCATGGTGGTAACAATATTGCAGTATATCTAACAAAAAAAGACTGCCTTAGGCAATCTTTTTTGAGTTTTAAGTTTATTGTTTATTCATGCAGGTAAGACATTTTGCCTTCTCCAAGAACTCTTGCTGCACACCTCATTCCATCTGTGTTTTTGTTGCATCCGTTATCTTCTGAACCTTTATCTCCTGCTGGCACAAGTCCCTTTTGGGTTACAACAAAGTTGTAGATGTCTTTTCCGATTACATTCGGTCCCTGATCTCCATTTACGTCAACAAAGAAAATGTACATAGCCTGGTTTTTATCGGCACTGTTTGTTATGTTATAGTCCCTTCTGACTCCCTGCCATGTACCTCCGCTGGCAGGTTGTATATCAAATGTCATATTCATTCCGTCCGCTGTTTTGAAAGATATTGCGGGCGAGCCATAACCTTGATCAGAGAATGGTGATGCCGAGCCGTTGAGGCCTTTTATGTTTCTTGTCCAGCAGCCTGATTTTTGCAGGCATTCTTTTGTTATATTGAGGTGTTGTGCAAAGTAGCGATAAACTTTCTCAGAGTCAGCGTCAGCTCCCGGCCAGTCTTTCAGAGGACCTCTATCAAGAATTGCCGCATCTGTTGCCTGAGATAGTGTTGTATAAGCTTTTTTGCAGCCTGTTATCCATCTTCGTTCGTTGATTCCTGCAAGTAATGTCGGAATGATGAGTGCTGCAATAATTCCAAGTATGGCAATAGTAATCATAACTTCTACAAATGTGAAAGCTTTTTTCTTAGTCATATTTTGTTTCCTCTAGTTTTTTATTTTTATTTTAACAAAAATTTTGAGTTTTCCATATACGTAATTTTAAGGGTGTTTTTTCTGTTTATTTTGAGTTTTTGAATAAATAAGGTTTTACAAAGTTGTAAGTTCCATAAGCGCTAAGTCCGACTGCAAGCGTATTTAGAACAGGAGAAAGATATTTGCCCGCTTTTTTCAGGTGATTTTTTGCAAGAGAGGCGATAGAAGAGGATGTAGTCCCGAGCATAAAACACAAGTATCCTTTGAATATACATCTTGGAACCGTTACGGTGTCGTTTACATCTCGAGAGTTTTTTATATTTGTGCTCAGTTTATCAAATATAGACGGGTTATATTTCTTTGGTGCCTGCACAGGTGGTGTTGAATAAGTTGATGCAATATTTTGGATATTTGCAGATAAAGCCATATTTATGCCCCTCTTTTATTATAAGATATAGAGTATAAAGTTCAAAAATATTTTAAGTTGCCAAATAAAAAAAGATTAATAAAATATTATTAAGTAACTTTTTAGAGCTACTTAATATAAAAATACAACATGATATGTTGTTTGTTTTGATTTTTATTTGATAATAACATCATATAAAGACCTTATGTAGATGAATTGAAGATGTAATAATTAATTTAATTGCGAGGCTAGGGGTTTTTATGAACAGGCTTACAATAGCATTTGGTCAAAATTTAAAGAAATTAAGAAAAAAGAAACATCTTACGCAGGAAAAACTTGCCGAAATGATAGGTGTTAACCAACGACAGCTAACGAGAATAGAAGTCGGCCGGAGTTTTGTATCATCAGAAACTCTTGAAAGATTATATTTTGCACTGGGCGTTAGTTTTGATCAACTCTTTGACTTCGAGTTGGAAGATGTTGAAATGCTTCTTACCGGTACAGATAATATAGCCGTTTTCCGTGCCGTAAAGTCAGGGAATTTAATCAGTCTTGAAAATATGAACCATGCTGATGATAATATTCTCAGTGATGAAGACACTAAGAATTTGGAATCAGATCATATTGAAACGTCTGCGTTAAATATTTCGAAAAGCATTAACAAACCGGTAACTGTGAGATATGTCGAAGATGATGAAGTTTATAAAGTTGAAACTTATTTTCCTGATGGAAGAATAAAAACAGCAAAAGATAATCTCTCAAAGAAAATTGATGATGATTTGAGAGTTATATCTCAAAATTTGCATAATTTTACACAATTTCCTAAGAAAATAGAATTTGTCAGATTGGCTGTTGAGTCTTTGAATAATAAAGAAGCTCTCGATAAGCTGAAGAATATGATAGAAGGCATAGAGCTGACTCTTGATTAAGACAAATATTCTACGTAAAAAGACAAAAGAAGCAGGATTTTGACATCCTGCTTCTTTGATTTTTGAGTTGTTTTTTATTCAGCGAGATAAGTATTGCCTGTAACCTTAGCATTGTATTTATCTTCAAAGTTATGAAGGGCTGTTCTTGCCTCTTGTGAGTCAAATACGATACCTCTTTCAAGGTCTGTATTTTTAACGAAGTCATTGAGTACAAACTCTGGCATACCGTAGTATTTGTTGGCTTCGCTTGTTCCATGGAGCATTGTTTCTCTTGATACGTCTTTGACAAGTCCAAGGTATGCTTCAGCAGTACCGATATCATCCCAAACTGCAGGTTTGCCGCCTTTAGCTTCGAGAGGAACGGTGTAGACTTTCATTGGTTTGCCGTCTTTTGTTTTCAGGTCGCCGTTGTTGCACATTTCAACAATTTTAGGCATAACATCGCCGCCCAAACCTGTTTTTGAGGGGTCAACTATTCCTGATGCCATGAGAACTTTTGCAGCTTCTTTGCTGAGGAAGTACATACCCGGGTTAGCGAGGAACTGGTCTTCGTTTTCAGGGTTACGTGCTGTTTGGACTTTATCGAACTTATCCATTGCTTTGTCGTAATCACCAGGGATTTCAAAGTCTGTTGGAAGAGGAGCATCCGTTGTATAAGATGGTTTTTCTACAAATGATTTAATTGCAAGGTTACCGTTTTCATCCTGTTCAACACCAAGAAGTCCGAAGGCTTTTGCCCTTTCACCGTTAACAGGATAATAAGGTATAACAAGAGCTGCATCAGGTAATGATTTTAGAGCGTGATAAGTTCTTGTCATATCAGCATTTGTAAATATATCTGCGTTCAAAATTACCAAATCTTTGTCGTTTGGAATAATATCTCTTGTCAAACCTTCTGCAATAGCACCGCCATCTGTTTTATAGCGATTTACCGGGTAGATGTTTTCGCCTTCGATTTGGTTGTTTTGGCTCAGATAAGATATGTGGTCATTTTCACCGTCGAGAATGCCGCCTGAAGCTGCCATATTGAGAGTCGTTGCGATGATTCTATAACGGTCATCTGTCGGAAGTTTTGAAGATGGTTTGTTTTCTACTCCTGACATATTTGAAAATCTTTCGCCGAATCCTCCTGCCGGAACCATAATAGTCGGGTCATTTTCTTTGACCTCATCGGCATAGTCACCGGGGATGGCTTCTGCCTGAAGTCCTGACTGGCTGTATTTATCAACAGCTTCCAAAGTTCTTGGTTCTTTATTCAGAGTAGATATTACAGCTCTTCCTGAGAAAGAAACGTCAGTGTCGATGTTTCTTATTCTGATATTTTTCATTTCAGAGGCTGTATCAACAGAGTCATAGGTTCCTGGCATTCTGAATTTGAAGCCGTTTCCTTCGACTTCGCTGCCTGCGAACATTTTTATTTTTTTGCCGTCAAGAGATGGGTCAGAGATTGTTACTTCTGGCAAGAATTTTCCCTGACGGTATTCTACTGTAGGTATATCAGCGCCTTTATCAACTTGTCCGACAAAGATAATATGACCTCTGTCATTGCTTATAGACACTTTTCTTTTGTTGTCTTCAATATCTTCTGTTTGAATATTGAGTCCTGCTGCGTTGAGTTTTTTGCTTTCTTTCGGAGTATCAACACGTGGAAGGTCTATGTTTTCTTCAAGATCAAACAAATTAGGGACTAGAATTTCCGTGCTTTGAATATATTTTATAGCCGGATTGTTCGGATTTGGTTTTGCTTCTGTGACTTTACCGAAAGATATATTATTCATAGCTTTGAGCGCTGATGATAATTTTTGACCGTCAACAGGAGCCGGTGCAGGAGCTGTAACTGGTTCCTGAGGTGCTGTTGGCACAGGTTGGTTGTTTAGTGAGTAAGACTTTGGTTGATTAAACATCCCTACTTTGTTAATCATGATAATTAATCCTTTCAAAATTGTATCTAATAATAAACTAAGTTCTTCTTTGAATTATATAACTTCTGAATAAAATAATTTGATATGTTTGTATAAAAAAAAGAATGAATTTTTAACAAAATTTTACAATATACTAAAAAACTCTCATTTTTTTATAAAAAAAATAAGAGTTTTTTTATGAAAAGTTTTGTTTTTTAATTATTTTTTTTCGAGTTATAGTCAGTAATTATTGTTTCCATCTCTTTTGGTTTAAGGGTATTTGGGGCAAGAGATTTTTCTTCCAGTCCTTTTGATAAGAGTTCGACTTCCTGTTCTTTTAGTTTATCATCAGCTTTTACGATATCCCGTCCTTTATGCAGAGTAATTATTCTTGTTGTTTGTTCTGTTGGAGAACCGTCTTTGCCTACTTTTTCCTGAACTCTGTAGCTTTCCCACTCAGGAGAAAGTTTATCTGTTGTTGTATATCCCATTTCTGGTTTGCCGTCGAGACGTTTGTTTATTTCTTCTCTCAGAACTTTTGAAACATATTCTTTCTGAGATTTAAATCTGCAAGGAAGGACTACTTTGTTGCCTATAATTTCCTGCGGGTCACGTTTTTCGTATTTTTCAACCAGTGCGGCTGCAATTTTGAGGTGTTCTATTTCGTATTCAAGGAACATTTCCCAGATAATTTTCAGTTTGTCATCAACTTCGTCTTCTACACAGGTGTAGTAGTTGCAGACTTCCGTGAATTCATGGAGCAGGAGTTTTTCGTAGATACTCTCAGTCGGGTCAATAAGGGATTCATACATAGTTACATGTTCTTCTTCGACGTCTTTTATTTCCGAGTAAGTTTGTCTGAGGATATTATTTCCATAGGCAAATCCATGTTCTGCGTAGTAGTTATGCGTTTGTTGTTCGCCTGATACAAGTGTCAGGATGTTTACTTTGGTTTTCGGGTCTGCCGTGTTTTTGTCGTAGTGTTTTCTCAATCTCATAGCATTGTCGTTGTGGTGGTTCTGGGTCGGTCTGCCTATAATAATATCAGTTTGCCCCTGAACTATTGCATCAGGTTTTATTCCTTCCATCATATAAGCCCACTGGCTGTATCGATAGAGGTGGTCAAAGTCTTCGAGAAGTCCGAAATCAAAAGTTTCTTTGACATAGTCATCAGGTTCATTTTGCGCCAACCAGGCGGTTAAATCTACAGCGACCTGTTCATAACCGAGAGTTGTTTCCAGTACTGATTGGTCTTTTGGGGCAAGCCAGTTTATGGTTGTTTGCTGCATATCTTCGATGCGTCTTGTAATGGCAAGTATTTTGTTTACTTCAGTGTTATCTGATATTCTTGCAAAGTGATGTTTGAAATTCCAGGCTTCAATTTCTATCCCGTTCATAAGAATTTGTCTTGTTCTTGAATAGCAATCTATTTCGGTTTTATTATATGGTTTACCTGCGATTTCTTTCCAGGTTCTCAGCTGTTTTTCTACGGGAATACCTTTTTCTTTCAGAGGATTAAAAGTCATATTATTACCTTTCTTTTCTATGCTTATACACTTCAGGTAATGATAATATGATTTATTATTACTTTTTTTATCCTCCCCAAGGTATTCCCTCTGGGATATATTTATAGTCTTAAAAAGAATATTTTAGATTTTATATCAGTTTTTTATATTATATTTTGCTTCAACACGATTGATGAATGAGTCAAATTTTTCTGATGGCAGCTCATAGCACCCGCCTATTGCAATTAAATCGCCAAGCCCTTTTCCATGTCTTAGTCTGCTGTCCGGGTCATAAGATACATATACGCAGTCGAAGCCTATTTTATCGTAGAATGTGTTGCTTGTTGCACTTCCAGAAGTGAGTTCGATTTTTTTTAGACCTTTTTCTTTTGCCTCTTTGACTGCTGAATATACGGCAAGTTCCCCTGCGCCTCTGATTTTACTTTGTGCGTTGTCTGCTATATCTGGAGCGGACTGGAGAAAATCGATGAACATAGTGTCATTTTCTATGTCGGTTTTAATTATGCTTTTTATGTTATCAGAAAAAGGTTTTGATGTATCTTCAATGGAAATAGTGGAGAAGGAACCTTTTTGGCTTTTGAAGGTATCAGCGATGCCGTCTATATAGTCGGTATTACTATCTCCCCAGGATTTTCTGAGGTGTTGCATGACTTTTGCATCATCTTGAAAGTCAAGTTTTGTAGCTGTTGCAGGGATAAATTTTTCTTTGAGCTTATCTATGAGGTTTGCGTTGAAGATTTTTATTCCTCTAAAATTTTGCTGAATCAAATTTGCAGAGTAATTTGATGACGTTGATATTGAAGCAGTCGTTGTTTTAGATGTTTTTGGATATTTCTTCGAATGTTGTTGAGTTTTAGCTATGTTTGACTGTTGGTTGAATTTGAATGTTGTCAAAGAGTGTATCATCAAAAAATATGTCCAAGATTTTCTAGTTGCTTTGCCCTGCTCTAAATCCGCATAGGGCATATACTGCAGGGAGAATTTTTTCAAACGGAATTTTATCGACTACAGGAAATTTTGCCATGGCAAATATTCCAAGAGCGTCATCTATATTGGCTATAGAGTCTTTGAGAGTAACTTTTCTGTCCGGTTCAAGGTTTTTAGGGTCATTTATTTTATTTGCCAGCGTTGTTGCAACAGGTATACCGCCAAGAAGTCCGATAGCTGTGGCTGCAATTTTTCCGGGAATATTGTTGAGGTGTTTTGTTTTTTCAGTTATTTTCAGAAGTCCGCCTACAAATATCGGGGGAACAGAGGCATTCAAGAATTGAAAAACACCTTCGTTAAGTTTTCTTTTTTTATCGGCATTTTTATCAACAATAAGACCAGTTCCAACACCGCCGGCAATGCTGCCTGCGCTTATTGATATCATTTCTTTTACGCCGTAGTCTATTTTGAAAAGGTCTTTGATTGATGATAGCTGTTTTTGCGGGTTTTGTCTTTTGGCAAGAAAAATCATCGGGATGAGAGTGCCGACAATCGAGCCTGCGGCAATCTTGAGCTGTGTTGCCGCTTCTGTTTTGTGTTCTTTGTGATATCTATATTTTCTTGAATCATTATAAAGGTGTTTAGGATGTGTTGAAGTTTGTCTAAAAGAGTTATAAATATGTTGCTTTCCTCTATAGTCGTGAATGTTGATTGTCATGATAACCAAATCTCATAATCTCTCTCTATTAGCATAAATACTTTAAACAAAATTTTTTGTCACTGGTACAAATAAATGTTTACATCTTGTTACAACTCATGGTAGCAGCAAGATAATTAATTCTGTTGGATATAGGAGTTTTTAATTTCAGGTTAATATGTGTTTAAGTGCTTCAGGAATATATTTAATCTGATCAGATGATAGAACACAGTAGTTTGTCAGGTCTTTTGATGCGATATCACCGCATAGTCCATGTATAAAGACTCCAAGAATTGCAGCATGTTCAAGAGGCATGTTTTGAGAACACAGCCCTGAGATTATGCCTGTCAGAACATCTCCGCTTCCTGCTTTTGCAAGAGCTGAGTTTCCTGTTGTGTTTTCGTATAATTCGAGTGATTTTGTGCAGACAATAGTTTTGTGTCCTTTGAGTATGACATTGCAGTTCAGTTTTTCTGCTGTATATTTGGCATATTTTTCTCTGTTTGCTTGAATTTCTTCGAGAGGAATTTCTATCAGTCTTGAAAGTTCCATCGGGTGAGGTGTTATGAGAAAATTTGAAGGAAGTTTTGACGGTTTGATTTTTGCAAGGCAGTTCAGGGCATCGGCGTCAAAAATTGCAGGTTTATTTTCCTCTGAGAGAAACTCTATCAGTTTTGATATAAAAATTTTTACCTGTTCATGATCAGAAAGTCCGGGGCCTGTTGATATAACATTGTAGTTTTTGATGTAATTTTTGAGCTCATCATCAAAAGCCTCCGATGATATGCATTTTTTTTGATAGTCTTTTAACGGAAGAAAAGTGACGCAAGGCGATGACGATGCGAGGTTGTTTATTACGGGTTCAATTGAGGCGAGGGTAGAAAGTCCCGCTCCGATTTTGAGCGGGGTAAGTGATGCAAGATAAGCAGCTCCCTGATAATATACTGAGCCTGCTATGTTGAGTACTTTTCCAAAGGTTCCTTTATTTGAGTCATCAGGTCGTTTTGGGAGAAGTTTTTTTGCAAGAGTTTTTGTTATTTTTTTCATGGGTATATTATATCAGTATTATTTAAGCGTGAAAACAGCAAAAAGAACTCCCTTATACAGGGAGTTCTTTTTTGTCAGATGTTTATTATTCTTTTTAGAAGAGGTGTATAGTTTACAATTCTCATTATTTTCTAATTATCTTCCTCTTCCTCGTCCTCTTCTTTTTTTGAAGAAGCGTATAGGTCATAATTCTCATCAGCTTCTAATTCGCCGTCGGCCTCGAATAGTACACCGCCGACAGTTTCACTATAATTATCTCCGACGATGTCTTTCAGTTGTTCTTCGAGCCAAGGAATACTGCCTTCGCCTTTTGTTATAATAATATTTTTGATTGTTTCAGTATCTGAGATATTTTCAAGAGTTTCTTTTAATGGTGTGTTTATTATAGTTTTGACCGATTCTTTGTTCACTATATTCGGAGAAGCATTTAAGCGTCCGATATAATAATGTCTTAAATCAATAGAATCTATAACACTTTGAGGATTGCTTGTATCAGGTTTTAGAATATTCGTGAAAATGCTTGATACAGGTGTATCACCCAAATATGTTCCAATTTCTATGTCATCTAAAGTAAACATATTTAATAAAGTTTGTTTATCATTTTTGCTCAGGTTGTGTATCTCTTTATTTTCGCTGTCTGCCAGCATCTCTCCGAGGTTATTATGAAATTTATCGGAGCCCCAAGCATCTTCGTTGTTTTTATAGAAGTCATTAAGTCTTGTTATTTGCTCTACATTTGTTAAATCAGGATTTGTGAAAAGTTCTGCGATATTTTTATATTGATCACCGGCATATACAGCTGGTTTTGTTTCCCACAAGAATCCCAAAAATTTTTCGTTTGCTTCCAGTTCTGTATTTAGTACATTGTTGATAGTTTTTAGGTCATCATCTGATAGTTCATCAAGCAGTTTTTTTCTTGCTTCATTCATAACAGCTATTTCTTCTTCAGATGCACCCTCTTTCGGTGTGAGTTTTGACAATTCGTCGTCTATTGATCCAAGAATATTTTTTAAATTATTTTTATATGCATCACCTTTTAATCCTGCTTGTGATAATTTTTCTAAATCAGCAATAGCGCTTTTTATGCCTTCATCCTCATTACCTAAAACTTCTGAAAGAAGTTCTTCTGCTTGAGCAGAAATTTTGTTGTTTTGTAGTTGTTCTTCCAAATCTCCAAGCAATTCAGGATCCTCAGCATTGAGTTCGTCGATGATTTCCTGAGCTGTCATTTCTCCATTGTTGAGGGCATCAACGTATGCTTGATAATAGTCATCTTCATTTGCCAGTTCAGACAATCTTGTGCTCAGAAGATCTTCTATCTTTTCTGTTTCTACGCTCTCAGGATTTGTTGATGATTGTTTATATACATTATTTAATACTTCAGAATCAATTTTGGATAGATTAATTTTTCCTGCTGCATTTTGTGCTTCTTCAAGTGCTGATTTCAGGGATGATAGAGTATCTTTATCCAGTCCGCTAAGATTTTCTTCTGAGAAGAACTTATCAACACTAACTTCTACTTCTTCATCATTATCAGTTGTAAATTTTATTTTTGCATCAGTTCTGACAGCATTATCTCCTGTTGTTTCAGCGTTACCATCTCCATATAACAAGTTTTTGATATCCGTTATTGTAGCAGAGTTATCTTCGCTTGAATCATCATAACCCTGTGCTTCAGGACTATCATTTATATAGGTCGGAGCATTTGTCCAGGACTGGTTTTCTTCGCTTAAATTAAGATTTGTTTCAGCTTTATAGCTGTTTACGCCGCTTTCTTCATCTGTATACCAGTCTGCAATTATATTATTGTTGCTATCAGTTACGCCATATTCTTGAAGTTCATCCATCATAACTCCGTATGATTCACCGATTAGGCGGTCGCCGTTCATTATGTCTTCAAGACGTTCATTTATTGTTGCATCGCTCCAATAACCTTTGTCTCTTAAGATTTCAGCATTTTTCAGGTATATATTTTTTACGTTTTCGGCACCTTCACCCATGTATAGTTCTGCTCTGGCTTTTTGTTCAGCAGTTAGGGCATCTTGTCCGTATTGAGTATTTGCGTCTGTTTTTGTTTGTTGAACGACTTCATCTATCATATCAACAACTACTTGAACTTGCTCATCATCATATTCATTTTTATTGCTGAATTTTTCTTTTTCAACTATTTCATTAAGTTCAACAAGTTGAGCAATTGTTATATACTGTCCATCTTCGCCGTCTGTTAATTCAAGCCCCATTTCCTGTATGGCTTTTATTTGGCTTTGTTCTTTTTCGTTATTTGCATCGAAATATATTTTTTGAGTATCATCTTGAACAGCTTCCTGTCTTAGGTATAGCTCATTTGTTGAAAATTTATCATAATCATTACCATTTTCTATTCTGTCTAATCTAGCCATTATACTTGCTCCTGTAACTTAGTTATATATTAAAGTTATCGGTAAATAATATTTATAACTTTAGGGTAAAATGTTATTCTGTAATATTTCTACATAAAAAATTTACATAAAAAGCCTGAGGATAATTATCCCCAGGCTTTTTAGTCAGTTAATTAGTCCATATCAGCTTCGTAGAGAAGTTTAAGCAGTTCATCTTCTTTTCCGAAGGAGAAGTCGCCTTTGATGTCATCAGAGAGTGTTCTTTCTTCGTTGACTACAGAATATCTCGTATTGACATAAGAGAGTGATTCTGGCGAGAGTTTTTCGAATATCTCTTCGACGAACTGTTCATTTGTACCTAAGTGAGCTGCTGTTGCCTGATAGAGTTCTTTTGCAATCACGTCTGCTGTTTCTTCTGTTATTGGATCTTGAGCTGTGAGCTTGTCAGTGATTTGAGAAATCAATGAATCTTCAGCACCTCCTGAGAAGTCGCCCTGAATATCTCTTACCAAGCTATCAGCAGGGTATTGTTGCATTATTTTGACCAAGTTTTCAGGTGTGACGTTTTCTATAATGCTTTCTACTGTTTCTTCATCAGTACCCAGTCCATCCATTGCATTAAAGAGTTCTTGAGCATATTGTTTAGCCTGTTCTTCGGTCATATTTTCACTCTTAAGACCTGACATTGTTGCGTCATTCAATTTTTTGATTAAGTCATCTTCAGCACCGAAGGAGAAGTCACCTTTGATATCTTCTTTGAGAGTACGTCCTTCGTTGACTGTTGAGTATCTTTCATTAACCAATGCCAGAGCTTCAGGTGAAAGTTTTTCGAACATTTCTTCAACGAACTGTTCATTTGTTCCCAAGTGAGCACCAGTTGCCTGATAGAGTTCTTTTGCAATCAAGTCTGCTGTTTCTTCTGTCAGCGGATCTTCGCTTGATAGAGCGTCAGTTATTCTTGATGTCAGTTCATCTTCTGTTTTACCTGAGAAGTCGCCCTGAATATCTCTTGTCAGACCTTCATCGCCTGGATAATTTTTCATTATTTTAATCAAGTCAGCATCAGAGATTTTCTCATTTTGTAGGATATTTTTGACTGCTTCGTCGTCAGTACCCCATCCTTCCATTGCACTGTGAAGCTCTTCTGCCAATCTCTCAGCTTTCTCATCAGAGATTACGTCTTCTTCTGCTGCTGCAGCTTCCGGTTCAGCCTCAGTTGTCTGGTCTTCCGTTATTTCAGGATCATATAATCCCGGTTCAGCTTCCGTTTCTCCAGGGTCGATAGTTACTCCCGGTGATACGGTTACAGGATCAGCTTCTATTCCAGGATCTGTTGTTGTTCCAGGGTTTGTTGTCGTACCTGGGTCGGTGCTTGTTTCAGGATCTGTTGTCGTTCCGGGGTCTGTCGTAGTGCCAGGATTTGTGCTTGCTTCTGGATTTGTTGTTGTTCCTGAAGACTCTTCTTCAGATATCAAATCAGGACTTTCCGTTGGTTCAGTCGGAGATGCTTCATATGTTGCAGTTGTTTCTTCGCCTGTTGTTTCATCTGTTGTTGTCATAGTATATGAACCATCATCGCCATATTGGAAAGTTTCACTTGATATCAACTGTCCGTTTGCATCAAAACGTGTTCTTGCTGCTACTTTGCCATCTTCATTATATACTTCTGACATAGTAGAACCGTCTTCGTAGTTAAAGCTTTTGCCAGTAAGTGTATTATTTTCGTCATAGTATTCTGCTGCTATAAGATTACCGTTTTCGTAGAAACTTTTTGTGATTTCGCCGTAGTCATTATAACTTATAGCCACACCTGTATTTTCATTATCTTCGCTGGGTTGATAGTAATTAGTATTACCCATTATATCTGTTTGTATTTCGACTTTATCAGGATCCATACCGAGAGCTTCGAGGTCTTCTTTGACTTCATCGCTTATTTCTGTTTGAACTGCACTATCGGTGCCTTCATAAGAGCTTGGTGTCGGTGTTGGAGTTGTTGAGGTTGTATTTGTGCCATCAACTCCGCTTGTTCCATCAGTTGCTTCTGTACTGTCTACTTCACCTGTAACTTCGGTCGTTTCAGACTCTTGAGATTCATTAGCAGCCTGTACTTCTTCAGGGGTTTTGAAACCTGTAATAGCTCCGCTTTCATCGTATTCAGGTACCGGCAGTTCGATTTTGTCACCTGTTTGAATCAGGTTTGGATCGGTGATTTGTTCGTTTCTTGACATAATTTCTTCAAGAACTTTATCGTATTCTTCAGAATACATTTCAACATCAGGGTAGTAGTTGGCGATTATTCTAGAAAGAGCATCATTTGCATATTCATTTCCATCAAGAGCATCTGAGCCCCATTCCTGAACTTCTACAGAATATGTACCATCACCGTTATCAATCAAGCCTGTTGTATTTTCAAATCCTTCTATTCCTTCACCATCATAGTTTTGTGCTTCACCGTTATATTCGGATACAACAGAGCTGATAGCGTCTTTTAGAGCTCCCATTGAGTCTGTGCCATTTCCAGGACCGTCAAGATCTCCTGATGCCAGTACATTATAAATTTTTTCTATAGTTTCACCTGAAATGTCGCTGTTCTTGAGATTTGCCGGATCAAACAATTCTTGTATAGCTGTTTTATCATAAGTTTGACCGTCTATTTCGACTGAGATATCATCAGGTATCATATCTAGGTCATCATCAGTTCCTTTGATACCGTCTTTATCAGCCATCAAGTCTTCTATACGTTCTAGATATTCGTTTTTAGTTTCTTCATCTACGCTGCTTGTTTCTTCATCCGGAGCTTGAACAAGTTTTCCGTTTTCGTCGATTTTAATTTTAGGAAGATTGATTTGAGTACCGGCAGGAATTTCTTCGCCCCATGCAACATTTAAGTCAGGGTTTGCATCAGCGATTATCTGGCTGATAGCTGACCAGTCTTCGTCATCGGCAGAGTAATCATCAATATCAACGCCGATTGATTCTAAATATTCACCGTAGTTTGCAACGATTAAATCATATTCTGTTTGTCCTTCTTCTGTTGTTATTTGTTCTTCGTTTTGAGAAACAACATCCTGGACATTAGTCATTAGTTCATTTCTTGTCTCTTCTACAAGCTGGTCATAGTCAGCGCTTTGTTTATCAACACCCAAATCAGAAAGAAGATTGTTTATTGTTGAATCTTCAACTGATACTGTTCCGTCTTCGCCTATAGAAAATACGGAACCTGCCAATTCTTGAGTTTCGTTGAAATCAAGATTGCCATCGTTGTTAATTTTTTCTTTTGCTGCTTCTTGTGCTTTATCAAGCTGGATCTTTTTCAAAAAATCCTGACCTAAACCTGATAAGTAATCGTTTCCCATTTTGATACTCCTTATGTTTTTACTTTTTTCTTAAGCTAAAAAAAAATACACCATTCCTAACAAACTTTTATATATGTTTGTTATCGGTAAGGAGTTTCAAAAACTTTAATTATTGATAAATATTCTGTTACAAATGTTAATATTTATTTCTTTCTGACGCAGAGATTTTAGGAGTAAAAAGAAGCTTATAAAGAAATATTATCAAGTATTTTTGTAAGATTTTTTTCATTAATTTTTATAGTTGCCGCTTTTTGAAGAATTTCTTTTGCGCAAAAAGCGACTTTAAGGGAAGCATATTCAAACATGCTCAGGTCGTTTGCACCATCACCCACAACCATAGTTTCTTCAGGCGTTATCTTGAGAATTGACTGCATTTTTTTCAGCATATATCCCTTACTTGAAGAAAACATCATCTCGCCTCCGACCAGACCTGTGAGGGTGTTATCTTTTGAGTGCAAAATATTTGAGAAAGACGCATCATATCCGAGGATATTTTGAGCGTATTCTGTTGCATTTTTGAAACCTCCGCTGAAGCAGAGGACTGTTAAGCCTGCTTTTTTCAGCTCTGATATAGTTTCTTTTCCGCCTTTCATCATAGGGAGGTTATGGCATATTTTATCCACTTTTGAAACAGGCAGTCCTTTTAATAACTTTACTCTATATGTAAGGCTTTCGAAAAAGTCAAGCTCACCATTCATGGCTTTTGCCGTAATCTCAGCTACCTGTTCTTTGAGATTCAGTTCCTGCGCCAAAAATTCTATGGTTTCTCCATCCATCAAGGTTGAGTCAAAATCAAATACTGCCAGTTTCATAGTTATGTGTCTCTTAAATTTTGTGATATCAATTATTATAATAAAATTATTATCACAAAATATAACGGGAGAGAATATGAATTTTGAGAGTATCATAATCGGTTTAGGAACTTTTTTGCTCATAGGACTTTTTCATCCGCTTGTTGTGAAGGGAGAGTATTATTTTTCTAAGAGTATTTGGCGGGTGTTTCTTGTTGCCGGTATATTCTGTCTTGTTTTATGTTTGTTTGTAGAGAATCATATACTTTCTTCTTTGTTGTCGATAACAGGTTTTACATGCCTGTGGTCAATAAAAGAGTTGTTTGAACAGGAGGAGCGTGTGAAGAAGGGGTGGGCTGCCAAAAATCCGGATAGAGAGTACTAAGAACCTTATATAGCAAAGTCCTAGGGTACTATTAAACGTCCGTCATTCTGAGGGCTTTAGCAAGAAGAATCTTTTTTGTTTAGATACTTCGCTAACGCTCAGTATGACGTTGTTCTGGAAATTTGGGGTGTTGCTATATAAACCCCTGTACTAAAAGATTGCAAAAAAAGTATTTTTGAGAAAGAATATCATTCTGGATTAAGCTGATATGGTAGTGGAGATGTTATGTCTGAGGTATTTTCAAATAAAGTAAATATGTTGAAGGCGCTAGCTATATTGCTTGTTGTGTCAGGTCATCTTGAGTTTTCTCTTTTGGGGATGTTTACGCCGTATTCTTTTCAGATAGCTTTATTTTTCTTTATATCAGGGTATTTATTCAAAGATAAATATCTTGATGATGTAGTAACATTCGTGAGCAGAAGAATGAACAGTCTTTTAGCCCCTTATTTTTTGTATAATTTATTTTATCTCGTGGTAACAGTTGTTATTGCAAAATTTACGGGAAAATTCTGGGGTATGGAGATATCATTGAAAAACTTTTTCATTACACCTTTTTTAAACGGTCATCAGTTTGATTTATCCTGTCCTCTATGGTTTGTAACACAGCTGTTTATGACATTGATGGTGTTTTTGTTTTTATTTCGAGGGCTGAAGAAAATAAAAGACAGCAGATATTTTCATCTTATTATCTTCGGGTTAATAGGAGTGAGCGCAATTCCTCTTTCAAAGATTATATCAATGACCCCTGTTGCTCTTGTTGTTGTCAGGACAATGTTTTCTTTGTTGTTTGTTTATCTCGGGTATTATTACAGACATTTTGTTGAAGATAAGATTGATATTTTTACTCCAAAGTGGGCCGGGGCTGTGATTGTTTTGCAGGCAGTTTTATGGCTATTCAACAGGGATTATTCACCTGTGCAGGGAATAGGGTTGAGTTATGTTCTTGTATGGGCAAGGTTTGACCAACAGTTAATTGTTCCGATTATTACCGCTATAACAGGGATATGGGCTTCCTTATTCGTTATAAAACTTTTATATCCATATATAAAAGACATAAAATTTTTACGTTTGGTCGGAGAAAACACATATCATATTATGGCAAATCATTTGCTTGTTATGTATATTCTTACTGCATTTTTTCTTAAAATAAACGGAATATCTATAGAAGAAAAAAACAGTCATGATATTTACTGGATTTACAATCCCGTTCAGAATACATATTTTTATTTTGTTGTAACCGTTATTGTTTCGACATATATCGGTGTTTTGATAAAGAAAGTTCACAGCCTTTTTAAGAAGCAGGCTGAAGTTTAGAAATAAAAAAAGAGTTCTTGGATTTCAAGAACTCTTTTTTAGTGTAAAACAAAATATTTATTAGAGTTTCAACCACAGGGCGTCATAAGGTTTAAGTCTTACCGTAAGTTTTTTGTTTTGGACTTTTACTCTGACCATTTTCCCTGTTAGCAGGTTAAGCATGAATACGTCTTTGCTTTTTTTGCCAAAATCATCATCAATGAAGTTGACAGAAGCTCTGACTCTGTTGTCTGAAAGGTTGTTAATTACAACAACACGGTTGTTCTCAAGTCCTCTGACATAGGCAAACACTTCAGGCGAGTCAGTTTTTATCTCTGTAAAGGTTCCTCTTCTCATAACAGGGTTTTGTTTTCTGATTTTTATGAGTTTTTGAACTCTTTCATACACTTTGTGATTATAAGAGTTTGAGTTTTTCATTGCATTATAGAATGTTGTCTGTGCAATAGGACCTCTGTTTATATCCCGGCTGTCAAAGTAGCTGAGCATTTTGACTTTGTTTTCCTGATTTTTTTGTTTTTCTTTTGCTTCTCTGATTTTTGCTGATTTTTTTGCATTATAGAAGTTATTTTGCACCCCTATTTCATCACCGTAGTAGATTATAGGCACGCCTGGCATAGATAGAAGGATAGAAAAAGCCATTCCTATGCGTTCAGGATTGTTATCAAGGAAATTTGCGAGTCTTCCGCTTACGCCATAACCTTTTCTAAATTCGGCACCTTTGGGTACAAGACCTTCGTATATAAGTTCTCTTGTTTTTTCGTTCACCATCTCGAGAGTGAGTTCGTCATGAACTCTCAAGAATATACCCCAGGCTGCTGAGTCAGGAATTTTTGGAGTTTGTTTGTATGCTTTCCAGAAATAAGAATTATCAGCCGAAATTAAAGACGCCCATATTGCCGGCATGTAAGGGAAGTGATAGGCTATTTGGACTTCATTTGTTCTTGTGATTTCTTTTGGTTTGTTGTTTATAACATGTTCTACTTTTTTCTCGGTTCCGAAATAAGGAAGTATTTTCTTTGGCTGCTGGCAAGCTTCGGCCTGTATTACGGAGCGAGGAGCAATTGTTTGAAGGAATGAGCTTATGAGCTGGATTATTTCATGTGTTTTTGGCAGGTTTTCTGCAGTTGTTCCTTCTTCTTTGATGTAGTAAGGAATAGCATCCATTCTAAATATATCAATTCCCAAATTTGCCCAGAATGATATTGTATCTAACATATAATACAGTACTTCAGGGTTTTCCCAGTTTACATCAGGCTGGAATGGGTAGAATGTGTGGTATACATAGTAGTCTTTGTTATTGATGGTAACTTTTCTGTAATGATTGTCGTTGATTTCTGGGAAGATAAGTCTTCTTTTTGTGATAGTGCCATCTTTTTCCTTATATTCGACCATATAGCCGTATTTTGGGTCTTTGTATTGTTTGTATTCAGGCATATCTTCACGAACTATGAAATAGTGAAGTTTTTCTAAATCACCTTTAAGTGCCTGCTGAAACCATTCATGCTGGTCAGAGAAGTGGTTCAGGATTAAGTCTGCTTTAAGTTTGAAGCCTTTTTTTCTTGCGGCATGCGCAAATTCTTTGAACTCAGGCATTCCTCCAAGGTCAGCACGGACATTTTTCGGGTCTTTAACATCAAATCCAGAGTCATTCATCGGAGAATCAGCAAAAGGGAGAACATATATAGTTGTCACCCCTAAATCTTTGAGATAATCAAGCATACCGATTGCTGTTTTGAAAGTTGCAGGTTTCCCGCTGCCATCCACACCAAACTGATCAGGATAGAACATGTAGACAACTTCATCTTTATACCAATCAGAGGCTCTATTGAAGTCATCCTGTAAGAGTTCAGGATTTCTTTCAGATTTTGCTTTTTCAATTATTTTTACTATTTTGGGGTAGATTATATCAACCTGTTCTTTTCCATAGATATGAGATATTGAAGCTTTCATAGATTCTTCAAGTTTTTTTGGAATAAGAACATTTTCAACAGGAGCTTGTTCTACTGTTTCAGCTGATTTTATGGGAAGTTTATTTTTAATATTTTCTTTAATTGCATTCAGATGTGTTTTTTGAGATGTATTTTTATTAACGCTTTCATCTGATGCAAAGGCAGCTGAATAGCTCATAAGCATACTTGTAGCCAATATTGAAGATAAGAGTTTTTTATACATATTTTCTACCTGCAATCTTTCTTGATTTATTTAAATATTATTTTTTTAAAAATTGTGCTGTGTCAAGTTGAATGGAACTATTTGTAAACATGCGCTCAAAGGTGCTTCATAAGAAGTTTTTGAGGTATATTCAACTTATCAACTTAATTAAAACTCTTCGATTATTTTTACGCCGTCATAATAATGATTTAGAGTATTTGCAGTGGCTCTTGCTCTTTCTACATCGTTGAATGAACCTGCTTGTACTGCATATTTTCCGTTGATTAATCTTATGAACGGAGTAACACTATAACCGTCAGAAGACATTTCTTTTGCAAGGAGGCGTGCTTCTTCAGGTGTTGCAAAAGAACCTACCAGTACTTTATATGTCGGTGCTATTATTTTTTGCGGTTGAGCAGGTTCTATTTGTTTTGGAGATGGTACCGGAGCAGGAGGCATTGGAACGGACGCCCTTTGCGAACTTGAACTTGATGTATCTTCTGTATTCTTTGAGGAATTATTATAATCATCTTTAAAGAAGTCATCCTCAAAAGGATTTTGAGGTTGTGTTTGTTTATCATTCAGCTCTGTATTTTTATCTTCAGGGCTTTCATCCTGTTGTTTTTGAGTTTGGTCTTCGTTAGGAACGAGAGCCTGAGGGAATTTTTCGTCGTTAAAAATATCAACAAGACTTGAGTCAATTCTCTGTCTGAAAGAGTCTTCCTCTGAAGGCTGAGGAATATTATTGTTGCCGCTTGCAACTTCCGGAATATCAACAGCAGGTGTCAGCATTTTTGCCAGAAGCAAAAATATAATCAGCACTCCAAAGAATGTTGATATAAATATAAATAACAGTTTTGCAACGTTATTTTTTTTCTTTTTTGATTTTTTCTTCTTGGGCGGTTGATTGTAGTCATAGTCGTAGTCGTCGTAGTTTACCATATCCCTAAATAACTCCTCTTACTTTTGTCGACGCCATTATTATTTCTTCATGTTCTTTTGTGTATGCATTCAAAATACTGTATGCAAGCTCTTTTATATCAAAGAAATTCATATCACTGCTTAATCCTGCTGCTTTCACAGGTGTGTTGTCTGATATAATATTCAGTGCAGTGTGTATTAGTACTGAAGTTGGTGATTTTGTTGCTATAGAAACAGAGAGCTTTCCTCCGTTGAAAAACAAATCATCTCCATCTCTTTCAAGCTGCAAACCGGTTGCTTTTTCAACCTGTTCTTTGATTATGCAAACAAAAAGTCTTTGTCTTGAAACACCTTCAAGAAGAGGCATATTGAAGTGTTCAATGATGAAATTCAGCATTCTTTCACTGTATATAGGGCTGTTTTCAATAACATCAGCAATATCCACCATCTCTGAGAGTGCTACATCACATTTGCCCTCAAATGCTACAATTGCATCACCTTGCAGGTTATGATTTTTATATATCCAATGAGGTGCAAGTTCTGCGCCTGTATATGTAATATCTCTGTTTATATATGCGCTCTTCATTCAAAAATTTTTCCTAAAATATCTTCTGCATTATTATTTATCAATGCTCTTTTTAATCTTATACAAGATTCACATTTTCCGCAATGCTTTTCTTTAGAGAAATAACAACTTTGTATAAGCTCGAAGGGGAAGTTTATCTCGAGAGCTTTTTTGACTATTTCTGTTTTGTCAAAACCTATCAATGGAGCAATAACTTTGGGCTGCTGAAGTGTTGAGTATTCAAATGTTTTATTTATTCTATCCATAAATTCCTGTGTATTATCAGGGAACGTTGTTCCTTCTTCTTTGTTTGCGCCGAAGATTATATGAGTAAACTCATCAGCATCAGCAAAACTTGCCGCTATATTCAGAAATAGTCCGTTTCGATTTGGTATCCACACATTTTGTGCGCTTTGGGAGGATTTATCAAAGTTATCAAGCTCATCGACCTGAGGAGTCGGAACGTTTTCTTCTTCATTTAAAAGAGATGTTTTAGTTATATCCTTTAACCAGTTTATTGATAAGATTTTTTGTTCTATCTGATAGTAGTCACAGAGCTTTTTTGAGGCTTCCAATTCTTTTTTTGCTGCTCTTTGTCCGTAGTCAAATGTCAGTGCAAGTTTGATGTTGTGAGAGTCTTTCAAAAGAGCAAGACTCACAGCTGAATCAAGACCTGATGAGAGCAGGATTATTGATTTTTTAGTCTTCATTGTATTCTTCTTCATTATCATCTAATATTGCTTCAGCTTCTTCTATGCAGCATAGAGGGATGTCTGGACGTTTTCTCATCTCAAAGAGGTATTCTTCTCCGAGAATGTTATATAATGCAACAACTGCGCTTTTGGCTACTTCTTCATCCTCATCAAAAAGACGGTCTTCTATGAGAGGGATAACTCTGTCATCATCAAGTTCCGAGAGTGCTTCTATTGCATCAATTCTAACAAAAGGAGAATTATCAAGGAGTGATTTTTTGATAGCCTTGAAGGTTCTGTCATCTTTTGAGCCTATTTTTCTAAGGGTTTCAAGAATTCTTTCTTTCAGAAAGCTGAATTTGCTGATAAAACTTTCATTTGACTCGAGAATTGCAACGAGCGGTTCTACTGCTCTCATATCTCCAATCATTCCAAGGGCTTTTGTTGCTGATTCTTTGAGGTAGATTGATTGTTCTGTTTTATCTGAAACAATGTCAATAAGAGGGGATACAGCGTAGTTATTACCGAGTTTTCCGAGTGCTTCTGCACAGTTGAGGCGGAGTTTGTAGTCTTCGTCTTTGCTGTTCAGGATGTATAACAAAGGCAGCACGGCTTTGTTATCTTTGAAGGAGCTTAAAACCTTGGCTGCGAGAGAACGTATTTTTACATACTGGCTCATATTTTCGACAATATGAGCATTTCCGCTTTTTGAAAGTAATAAATCGCTTAGAACATCTATAGATGAAGGGTCTTTATATGCTTCAATCCTCTTCAAAAGGTAGTATAAGATATCAGGATTAGTTTCGATAGATGCGAAGTAATTAATAATTTGGACGGCTTCCTGTTGAGGGTACTGCTTAATTTGGTCAAGAAGCTCTATGTGCTGTACGCTATCCAGCCCAGAGGAAATTTTGAATTGATCTGCTAAGTGTTTTAAACTTTTTTTGTCGTATTGAGGCATCAGCAGGCTCTATCAGATAATTTTTTGTTAACATATATACATAAAAGTTATCTTAAAAAAGAAATCATATCAATAAAAATTTCCAAAAATTTTTGCAAAAAAAATTTTTTTTACAAATTCTTTACAAGAAAATATATCTAAAAGAAATATACCAATAAGATATCTTATGTAAAAACATTGTATTTTTAAGATTTTAAGAATTTTATATTTTTTGCTAAAAATCCTATTTACAAATACAGTTACCATAGCTTAAAAAAAGTACATATTTTGTACATTAATCCTTTTTTCATAGAAAATATATATAGTACACAATTATGAGGACCTGCGGAGATGATGTTGATGGATACAAATAAAATAGCTGATACGGATAGAGAAGTAGCTGAGCTTATATCAGACGAACTTGAAAGACAAAGAACAACAATTGAGCTGATTGCGAGTGAAAATATTGTTTCAGAAGCTGTTATGGCAGCAGCAGGCACTGTCCTGACAAATAAATATGCGGAAGGAAAACCCGGGAAACGTTTTTATAACGGATGCGAAGTTGTTGATAAAATAGAAGCTTTGGCACAGGAAAGAGCAAAGAAGCTCTTTAATATGCCTCATGTGAATGTCCAGCCTCACAGCGGGGCACAGGCAAATATGGCGGTATTTCTTTATGCATTGAAACCCGGTGATACAATTTTGGGGATGGACTTATCAAACGGCGGTCACCTGACGCATGGCTCTCCTGTGAATTTCTCCGGATTATATTTCAACGTTTTAAGCTACGGTGTTGATGAAAACGGTTATATTGACTATGATGATGTCGAAAAGATGGCAATGGAACACAAGCCTAAGTTGATAATCTGCGGTGCCAGCAACTATCCGAGAATTATTGATTTCAAAAGATTCAGAGAGATAGCTGACAAGGTCGGTGCGTATTTGATGGCTGATATCGCTCATATTGCCGCTCTTGTTGCAACAGGTGTTCATCCATCTCCGGCAGGTTATGCACATTTTGTCACCACAACCACTCACAAGACGCTCAGAGGTCCAAGAGGCGGTATGATTATGTGTGATGAAGAACATGCCCTCGGAATAGATAAAGCTGTATTCCCAGGCATTCAGGGCGGACCACTTGAGCATATTATTGCCGCTAAAGCAGTTGCACTAAAAGAAGCTCTTGACCCGTCATTTACCGATTATGCAAAACAGGTTGTAAAAAATGCAAAAACTCTTGCTCAGACGCTTATGGATAACGGAATTGATATTGTAAGCGGAGGAACTGATAATCATCTTATGACGATTGATTTGAGAAAATTGGGTCTTACAGGGAAAGATATGGCAAATATGCTTGAAAAAGTCGGTATTACAGCAAACAAAAATACTGTTCCGAATGACCCGCAGAGTCCTTTTGTAACAAGCGGGATAAGAATAGGAACCCCTGCTGTTACGACAAGAGGCTTTAAGGAAGATGATATGGTTGAGGTAGGTCAAATTATAGCCGGAGCAATCAAAAATCATGACAACGAAGAAGTCCTCAAGTCATTGAAAGAACGCTCTATGGCTCTTTGTAAGAAATATCCGCTATATCCGAATTTATAGGAGATAGAACGATTTTAAACATTAATGAACTTCATATATTGGGATTTGTAATAGCATTTGTTGTTACCGTATTGATTGTTCCTCAGGTGCGTGCTTTTTGCCTTGCCAGAGGCTATGTTGATATGCCAAATTCAAGAAAGATACACAAAGAGCCTATCCCTCGTCTTGGAGGGGTCGCAATTTGGTTAGGGACAATTATATCATTCTTTATGATTGTTCTTTTTACAAAATATCCTTACGGCAACGGTTTATCGGGTATTCTTATCGGCGGAAGCATAATCTTTTTGATGGGGCTGGTTGATGATATCTATGACTTACCGCCGAAGTATAAGTTGTTTATACAATTTGGCGCTGCATTGATAGCAGTTTTGCTCGGTGTAAGGATAGATGAGCTGTGGAATCCTTTTGGCTCTGTTATACACCTTGGCATATTTGCCATTCCTATTACCTTAATCTGGATAGTAGGGTTGAGCAATGCGATGAACTTTATCGATGGTGTAGACGGCTTAGCCGGAACTGTATCAGCTATCGGAGCCGTTTCTCTTGCTGTGCTTGCTGTTTCTACCGTACATCCTCAGCCGATTGCCGCTTTGTTGGCAGTAATTTTGGCAGGAGCGATGATTGGTTTTCTTATGTTCAATTTTAATCCTGCGAAGATATTTATGGGAGATTCAGGGGCGTTGTTCACAGGGTTTACACTTGCTTCGCTTTCTGTTGTGGGGCTTATGAAGACTGTTACATTCAGTGTATTTCTTCCTATATTTATTTTTGCCGTTCCGATATTAGATATAACATATGCGGTTTTAAGGAGAATTTTAAAAGGGAAAAACCCCTTTAAGGCTGATTCAGAGCATATTCATCATAAACTCATTCACCTTGGGGTTTCTCATAATAATACAGTTTTTGTATTTGTTGTGACTGCTGTTTCTGCAGGTGCGATAGCTGCAATATTTGTCCATTCACAGAATTTATATTTCACTGTTATAGCTCTTTTGCTGATATTTATGGCAATAGTTTTGCGGATTTCGAATTTCTTTTCGGTTTTGGACGCATCGCAGGAACATCATTATCATGAGCCTGAGATACATTCTTTTCACGATATAGACCGTGATTAAGGTGTTATATTTATACAAGACCTTCTTTGATTGCTTTCACTGCCGCCTGTGTTCTGTCGTCCACAACCAGTTTTTGGATAATATTGCAGACATGAGCTTTTGCTGTATGTTCGCTTATTTTTAGCTCATCAGCTATTTCAGCATTAGACCTGCCGTCGACGACTAGTTTCAGAACTTCATATTCTCTTTCTGTCAGGTTTGCATGTTCTGCTTTAAAAGCTGAGCGAGAACTTACTTTATCAGAGGAGTCTGACATATTTTTTGAACGAACAATAGGAGCAATTGCCGGATCAAACCAGATAGCGCCTTCTTTAACGGAGTTGATTACCATAATGAGGTAGTCAGTTTTGATGTCTTTTACTGCGTATGCGCTTGCGCCATAGGATATAGCCTGCAAGACATCTTTTCTGTCCGTATGTGATGTTAAGATTATTATTTTTATATTAGGGTTTGATTCTTTTATTTTTTTTGTAGCCTGAAGACCATCTATTTTGGGAAGACCTATATCCATGAGAATTACATCGGGTTTCAGACGTTTTGCCATTTCTATAGCTTCTTCTCCGTCTTCTGCTTCTCCGATGACTTCGATTGAGGGATATTTTTCGAGTATGGATTTCAGCCCCATTCTTAGAAGTTTGTGGTCTTCGACCATAAGAATTTTTGTTTTGCCTTCCATTGTCTCTCTCTCTTCTAACTGTGTGTATGTACCACTAAAATTGTAGAAGCTAAGACAAGGCTTTTCATTGGTAGGGTTTCTATTATCCACTAAAGCAATAGAGGTGTTTTTAGTCAGCTTCCTGCCATCCGTAAACAGTTGAGAAAACTCCTGGAGTAAGAGATATAAGAAGATTTTTTCTCACAAGATAATTTGCCCTTGATGAAATTTCTTTCAATTCAGTGTTTTCAAAGCCTTTTTGGGTTTTGGGCTGTTTTATTTTGTGTTTTATGAGATATTCTTTGATTTGTTCGGTTGTCGCTGTGCCTGTGTTGAAGACAACAGCTTTATAGATTTCGTAGTTCAAATTATTTTTTGTTCTGAGTGATTTTTTGACGTCATTTAACGCAACTTCCGGGATAAATATTTTACGTTCATTTTGATATATTGTGTCTATTTTGTTAAGTTGTTTTGAACTTGTATTTTGAGTTTGAATATATGAATTATTTATGTCTGTATTTATGTTTGTGCCAGAAGTTCCTTGAATACTTTTCAGGCTAATAATTAAAGAATTAAGTTTGTGTTCTTTTTCTTTTAGTGCGTGTATTTTTTTTACGCACTCTTCAAGATACTCTATTTCGGGTTTTATTTTTGACAGCTCGCTTTCTGCTTCTTTCAATAAATTTTCTAATCTTGAGGGATCTAAGATTGATTGTGTTTCTATATCCATTTTGATTATCCTTTCATATTTTATTTTTAAATTTTAACACAAAATTATGTTCACGTAAATATTTTTATATTAAAAATAATACGTAAATATTAAGGAATTTTTAAATTAATAATGACGTAAACTTAAGTATGAATTATGACGTAAACTTAATCTTCTGTCTTTAAAAAAGTTTTGTCTTATAATTTTTATGAATAATATTTGTAAAAAAGAAGAATGTTTTCATGAAATTGAACTTTAGCGTAAAACTAACAAATGACGGTTCAATCGGCTTATATAATAAAGAAGTTGACGATATTTACCATAGTACTTACGGAGCTTATAACGAAGCCGTTGAGAAGTTTATCAAACCATCAGGGTTAGAAAGTTTTTTGCAAACTCATAATAAAATAAAAATTCTTGATATATGCTCAGGAATGGGTTACAACCTGAAAGCTGTAGTTGATGCCGTGTTCAGGGTTAATCCAGAATGTGATATAGAAATAGACTGTCTTGAAATTGATTCTTACGTCTTTTCTTTCGGGCTTTTGTACAAGGTTGAGAAAATTGATTATGACGTGCATTATTTTCTTCTTGAAAAATTTTTTGATAATCCCCTTATCACAAAATGCATGATTGAGCTTCTTGAGGATGATGAAATTTGTCAATTTTTGGATGAAAAATTAGCCCTGTTTTTCGTGGGGAACAAATTCTCCGAGATAGAATTAATGGGTAGACATCAAAATAATCAAAAAATACATAATATATATTATAAGTATATGTCTAATAGAAATAAATATCCTCCGAAAAGTCGATTGAAATCCTCTCAAAATAGGCTTCGAGTTTTTTTTGATGATGCCCGCACTTCTATTAAACATCTTGAAGGCAGGTATGATTTTATATTTCATGATGGTTTTACACCGGCAAAGCAGTCTGTATTATGGAGTTATGAGTTTTTTAACGAGCTAAAAAGAATTATATCTTCATCAGGGAATATTACAACTTATTCATCAAGTGCGCCTGTGAGGGCTGCATTAATTCAGAGCGGTTTTCATGTTTCAAAAATTTCTTCAGAGAACAGAAAAACATCGGGGACTTTTGCTTCTCTTTCAAAAGAGTTTTCTCAAATACCGCTTTCAGAGGAAGAAATTGGTTTATTAAAAACACGAGCGGGTATTGTTTATCATGATGAAGGCTTGGTTCAAAATCATGATGAAATTATCAAAAGGAGGGAAGAAGAAGTAAAAAATTCTTCTCTTGCTTCCTCAAGCAGCTATCTAAAAAGTTTTAAAAATAAAAATAAGGATATTTTAAAGTGAATAGTAACAAAGAAAAGTTTTATGATTTGATTGTAATTGGCGGAGGAACATCAGGTGCGGCAGCAGCAATTTCAGCAGCGAGAAACGGCATAAAAACATTACTCATCGAAAAAAAATCTTATCTTGGCGGTGCAATGACTTCTCAGCTTGTGATGCCGATGATGAATAATATTTCTTTCAGAAAAGAAGATTATAAGTCCTCAATTCTGGCGGAGATATTATCAACATTATACTCATCAGGAGATGGTGTTGTTTACAAAGACGGAAATCCCGGGTGGTTTAATCCTGAAAAAATGAAATTTGTACTTGAATCTTTTGCAATAAAATCAGGAGTAAAAATTCTTTATGACACTGTTGTAGTTGATGTTGTAAAAGAAGGAGATATAATAAGCGGAATAAAAACCTTTTATAAAGGTATAACATCAGAGTACAGGGCAAAATACTTTGTTGATGCAACGGGTGATGCGACTCTTGCTGCTATGAGCGGCGTTAAATTTGAAAACGGTCTTGATGGAAAGAATCAATTTATGTCGCTTCGTTTTGAGATGGGAGGTGTTGATATCAAACTACTTGCAAACTGGATGATAGAACAAAAAATTGATGATGATGTATCGAATGTTTTTTGCAAGAATGAAAGGGAAATATATCTTTCTATCGGCTTTTCTTACGGGGAAAAAAAATCTCCTTACCCAGCGATAAATAAGCTTATCGATAAAGCAATCGAAGATGGTATCATTAATGAAGATGATGTAAATTATATCCAATTTTTTTCAATTCCTGGGAAAAGTGGAATGCTGTCATTCAACGCTCCCAGAATAAATTCTCCGCTAAATCCTCTCTCATCGGAAGATACAACAAAAGCGCTTATAAAAGGAAGAGCAGCTATAGTGCGTCTTGAAAAATTTTTCAGAAACTATATACCGGGATTTAAAGAATCTTTCGTATCATCAGTTGCTCATGAACTCGGAATAAGAGATTCACGCAGGATTTGTTCCGAATATATTTTGAGAAAGAATGATATAGAAAGTGGAAAAATTTTTGATAAAAATATTTTTGAAAGCGATTATCCCTCAGATATTCATCAAAAAGATAAAACTATATCGCAGGAAAGAAAACAATTCGGCGCTCCATATGAATGCTGCTTGAACAGATATGTAAAAAATCTCTTTGTCATTGGAAGATGTATCGGCGCTGATTTTTATGCTCAAAGCGCCCTGAGAATACAGCCAAATTGTTTTTCCATGGGAGAGCATATCGGCAATTACATAAAAAATTTGTTAAGAAATGCTACACTTTAGTTGAAATCCTTAAAGTTGAGAAATAATCTGTCGATAATAACCATGGCAATATTATTTGTTGTCTTTATTTGAGTACGTTATTAAAATTATATGTATATATACAGAAAAAGGGATATTTCTATAATATGAATAATAAAAAATGCCAAAGAGGTTTTTCTTTGATAGAAGCTCTTGTTATTTTACTCGTAACGGCTATTCTTATGGCTGTTGCCGTGCCATGGCTTACCGTAAAAAAACAAACAGGCGGCGGCGAAAAATGGTTGTATTCAAGCAATCTTAACGTCTTTTTCGGAACAAGAGCAAATTCAAGCAATGTCGGAATAGGAACACCTTCTCCGAAGGCAAGACTGCATGTCGTAAGCGCAAAACGAATTATAGATGACTGCGGCGAATTATGTGATACTGACGGTCAAAATGTTCAGAAAAAAGGTGCCGATATGATATTAGAATCAACAACACGGGCACCGCTTCTCCGATTTAGTATAAATGCACAAAATGTTGATTTTTATCTGAACTCTGAAGTAAACAACATAGGCTTTGGAAAAGAAGCTCTAAATCGTAATATTACCGCATCAGGAGCGGGCAATGCCTCTGATGAAAACAGCGACTATCTAAAAACTCAAAACAACATAGCTCTCGGATATAGAACCCTTCGAAATCTTCGTGACGGAACAGGAAACATTGCAATAGGCCATGATGCTTTGAGAAATCTTCAAACAGGCAGCAACAACGTTGCTCTTGGAGCTGATGCAATGGCAAGCTGCAACAATGTTGAGAATAATGTTACTATTGCTACACTATCTTCTCAAAATATATGCGGAAACAGCAACGTTTCAATAGGTCAAATCAATAAATCTATTAATACCCAATATAACGTTTTCCTATCTACAGGCCGTCAACATCTTCTTAAATCAACAGGCAGTGCAAGCGGTGGGAATGTTTTTATCGGAGAAGATATAGGTATCCCTTCCGGTGTAGCTGCTCCTGTTGCTGGAGGAGCTTACTTGAACATCGGAGATAAAATCGTAGGGCGTTTTTCACCAAACAACGGCAATTTTCATCAAGAAGACCTTTATTTTAAGACACCAAACTTCAACATAAGAGGCACCGGTGATAGCCGCGGGGTTTTATATTACAGAAACAACGTAACTTCCTCGGATGTCCGCCTCAAAAAAGACATAAAACCTTATACAAAAGGTATAGAAGAACTTGCAAATCTCAAAACCTACAACTTCTTTTATAAATCTGATGAAAAAGGCGAACCGATGAAAGTCGGTATCCTCGCCCAGGATTTGAAGAAAATTATGCCAGAGGCTGTTTCGTTGAATGAAGAAAACAGATATGTCGTAAATTATGCCTATATAAATATGGCGATGGTTAATGCAGCAAAAGATATCAAGAAAGAAAATGATGCCCTCAGCGCAGAACTTGATGAACTCGAAAAACAGGTAAACGACCCTTCATTTTCTTTATGCAGCTGCAAAAAACAATCATTGTTTGATAAATTTCTCAGTTTTATAAGGTTGAAATAATATGATGAATTCTCGAAATAAATCAGGTTTCACAATAATGGAAGTGCTTCTTGCACTTGTAATATCATGTATAGTAATGGTTGCCTCGGTTCCAATTCTTACCGTTCAGAAAAACTACGGGCATATCGAGAAATGGAACAGAAGTCAAAGCGGTGCTGATGTTTTTTATGGTTCTCCGAAAGATAGTTTGAAAGTCGGAATTGGAACAACAACACCAAGAGCAAGACTCCATGTCAGAGGCTACGAAGATAGACCTAGAACACCTGTAATGACCATTCGGGCAGCCAACAACACAGGTGTTCATTCTGTCAACTTTGTGTTTGCTGACAGCAACCTGAACGAAGTAGGACGTCTTGCCGCAACGACAACAAACGGCAACTCCATTGCAATAGGTGCAGGAGCGGCAAACAATATGGGTATTGACGGAAAAAATCCTACAAACTCTGTTGCAATTGGCGTGAATGCAATGAGAAATATGGAAAACTCTGCAGATAATGTTATTATCGGAGAAAATACCTATAAAGATGCGGTTAAAACAGACGGTAATGTCATTATCGGCGGTAATATCGCAGAGGGGGCAGCTTTTAATTATCCATCCACCATAGCCAGAAACTACATAATCGCAGATCATCGTATCGGAGATATAAAAGCTTCATCTATGAGAAATATCCTCATAGGAGATGAAGCCGGTGCAAACAACAGCCTTAGAAGTGAAAATATTTGCATAGGAAATTCTACCTGTACAAACGGCTCGCATAGCAGCAATATTGTAATCGGCAACTATGCAAGTTATGGCGGTTCCAGCGGTTCAGGCAGAATAGTAATCGGCAGCTACGGCTCAGAAACACAAACAGGTTCTTATGTTTCAGGAATGAATTTGATACAGTATCCGAATGCCCCACAGAACTCAGAAGAGACAGGGAAACCGGTTTGGGGGGCAATGGATGGTACTTCCTTGCGCCAAACAGCGAAAGGTCGTATTGTAGGCGGTGTGATAGATATAAACGGTAACTCTACCACCATAAGGTATGCTGATGTTGAAGCTAACAATGTATATACAAATACATCAAGCCTTAAGGAATACGAACTTTCAGATAAAAGATATAAAAATATAGTCGGTGAATACAAAAAATCTCTTGATGACTTGGAAAAAATTTCTGTCTACAGATACAAATATAAATCAGACGGACCTGACGGTCTTGAATCTTCGGGAGTTATTGCACAGGAAATAAAAAGTGTCTTTCCTGATGCAGTTACGACAAGAGGTAAAAAAGATATTTATATGGTTAATTATGATTATATAAATATGGCAACTCTCAATGCAGTAAAAGACCTGCAAAAAAGAAACAAAGAGTTGAAGCAAAGAGTTGAAAAACTCAAAAAAATTGTATCTGAATCAAAAACTTGTGCATGTCAATGAGTAAATATTTAATAAAAAAGGATACTTTTGATGATAAATAAAAATACAAAAAGAGGTTTTACACTGGTAGAAGTATTGGTTTCAATGCTTGTAATCGGTATTGTACTTGCTCTTACAATGCCTGCAATAACAAGACAAAAGAATTCAGACGCCAGCGAAAAATGGGACTACGGTATTATGCCATATAATATCACCTACAGCCCGTCATCGGCAAATCCGAACGAACAGGATGTTTCAATTGGTACTGATGCAAAAGGCTCCCGTTTGACTGTTGAAGGTTCTCCCTGGAGAAGCAAGACTCTTGAAGGAAGAACAGCTGATGTCATATTGCAGTCATCAGTGAGCAACTGGACTGTTCTCGGACTTCTCGGTGATGGTATTCCGCTCGATGCAGAAGAACATGAAGTCAACCAATTTGCAAATATGAGCAAGGTTATGTTTGATAAAAGATCAAATATTGGTATAGGGCGCAATGTTCTATCAAATCTTGAATCTGAAGATAATATAGCATCTAAAAACAATATAGCAATCGGTACAAACGCTCTGAGTTCTATTAAGGAAAATACAATTCTCAACTCTGAGGGTAATATCAACGGTATGGCGCATATTGCAATCGGCTCAAACACACTTGCAAGATTGGGCACTGATGATGCCGGAGCTAATCATGATGATTTCCAAAACGTAGCAATTGGCAGTGAGGCGCTTGCTCTTGTTGAAGCAGGCAAAGGTAACTACGCTGTCGGCAGCGGAGCAGGCGGCGGTCTTGAACTCGGAAGTGACAATATTTTTATCGGAAACAATGCCGGCAGAACTCTTTCAACCGGCAGCGGCAATATTTTCATCGGAGCGAACGCCGGAGGGGCTGTAATTAGAGAAAATAACTGGACAACAGGTGACCCCGGGTTGTGTGCTGGTATTGACGCAGCAGATGAGTGTGTTATAGCTCAGGGGATTTCAACCGGCAACTACAATATTTTCATCGGGGCTAACGCTTCTCCCCGCGGTACTGATAATGTCAGCGGTATGATTCTTATTTCAAACGGTCCGACGACATCTCCAGAACAAAATATATTGGGTGAACAATCTCAGTCTACTCTTTATAAAACACCGCTTTTGCTGATGTATCCTGATGCTGCGAGAACTGCCGCAGCAGGAGCAGCCTTTAATTCAACCACAACAGCATATTATATAATGTGGACAAGAAATCTTCATGTAAATAATATTCAGGCAAAAGCAAAAATTACTTATTCAGATGCCAGAATGAAAGATATACAAGGCATCTATGAAAGAGGTTTGGAGGAAATTCTCAAGATAAAACCCGTAACTTATTATATGAAAGATGAAAAAATCGGCTCAAAAAGACATGTCGGAGTAATCGCCCAGGACTTGAAAAAAGTTATCCCTGAGGCTGTAGTTGATGATAACGGTTATTATGGCGTTCAGTATCAATATATTGATATGGCGATGGTAAACGCCGTAAAAGAACTTGATAAGCAGGAAGATGATCTTGAAGCAAGAATATCAAAACTTGAAGAAAAACTAATCAAATAAGAGGTGAATATTTTGATAAAATATAACAACAAAAAAAGCGGTATGACCCTGATGGAGCTGCTGGTCGTTATTGTAATAATCGGTATTCTGGTAGCTTTTGGGCTAATTGCAGTCAGGCTGATGAGCAAAGATTATGCGCAGAGAAAATTACCGCAGAGTATGTATAACAACCTGAAGGCAATAAATGCAGAAATTCTTGTTCGTAATCCGCAGGAAAAAAGATCAGGGTATGATGATAGATCCGTTTATAATGCCGGTGAAGGTATTGATATAGAACAAAGTTTCATCCCCGGAGAGAAAAAACTCCCTGCCTTTGGAGGTACTGGCAATGGTTCTTATTGCGATGCTTTCAAAAAGATAGCAAACCCGACAAGAGACAGCGCCCAGTGGTGTAATGTGACTCGTACAGTAAACAATAGACAACAAAAAGGCGGCGGTGATATCGGCAATGAAATGTATATTATAGGACTTGCAAATGCTCCTACTACCTGCTGGGACGGCCGTCAATGCATAAAAGTCTATGTGTCTATCAAACAGGATGCAAATGACACCCCTATGTTTAGATCTGCCGGAGAAATAAACAAAACCGGGAATATAGCCTCTCCCAATGGTCCTGTAGACCATTTCGGGTTTAATATTTATGAAAACGGTGATGTTGAACCGATGATTGAAACAGTTACAGGCGCAGACGGTACTCGTATTACACCTTACGGGGTGGCTGCCGATATGGTTACCGTTGATGTTATTGTTGATTCTGTCGATGATGCCTATAGAACACACGTAGACTTGCTTGCTGCTGTTATAGAACATGCCATACATGATTGCAATAACTGTGATATCAGGAATAAAGAAAATAAAGGCGATGAGCCTTTGCAGTTTCATAACACAGATACGCTGAACTATTTTACAACAACAGATAAAGGTAAAACTCCTCAAACAAAACCTGCTACAGCTGTGAGTTTTGTTGAACCCGTCACAACAAACGATGCAAACGGAACTTTCTGTGAATTCGGTATGTTCTGCCGGGTCGGTTTTCAGGATAATGAAGTACCTGTAGAAACTGATGAAAACGGTCAAACTCAGGCAAAAACAATAGCTATCCCTGATTACAGACAAAAACAGATGAATGATGCAAATGTTTTGTTCTTCAAAATACCTTATAGAAGGGCGCTTGCTGTCAAAAACAGACTTGAGTTTATATCTTTCAGAACTCATCATAAGGATGATTTTAATAATCCTGCTCAATGCGGTGTTGATACCTGTTCAGGAAAACAAGACGGAGTTGATACAGATGAGGCAAACAAATGTGTCCAAAGAAGGCTTGCTGCTATCAACGAAAATGACAGACGCTATCTTGAAGAAAACAACCTTATAGATAGAATAACCGTTATTTCCAATAATAATTATTGCAGATTGAATGATGCCAATTCTCAAAATCAGGCACGCAAAAGAAGAATCTGCCGAATGATTGATGTATCTCTAAGATAATAATAAATTTATACTGAGCCCTTAAAAAGGGCTCTAATATTTTTGATGATAAAAGAATATAAGAGGATAAAATATTGAATAATACTCAAAGAGGGATGAGGCTGCATATAGGCGTTTTTGGGCGCAGGAATGTAGGCAAATCAAGTATCATAAATTCATTGACAGGTCAGGAGCTCTCAATTGTTTCTGATATCGCAGGAACAACCACCGATGTCGTGCAAAAATCAATGGAAATGCTCCCTTTAGGACCTGTTTTGTTCCTTGATACGGCAGGGATTGATGATGAAGGAGCTCTTGGAAAAAAGAGAATTGAAAAAACAAAACAAGCATATGAACGCACGGATTTGGCTCTGATTGTTTGTGATTATGACGGTTTTGGCAATTTTGAACAAGAGTTATTTGATGAATTTGCCAAAAGAAAAATACCTGCTGTAATTGTAATTAATAAGAATGATATAAAAAATATCCAACCTGAAAAACTCGAAGAAATAAAAAACATCACATCAAACTTCATATCCGTTTCAGCAAACAATCAGATTTCAATAAATGAGTTGAAAAAGAAAATTATTGACTCAGTTCCTCAGGAATATCTTGATAATCCTCAAATAGTTTCTGACTTGTTGGACGAAGGCGATATCTGCCTCCTTGTTACCCCGATTGATAAAGAAGCTCCGAGAGGGCGTCTTATTCTTCCTCAGGTGCAAACTATCAGAGATGTCCTCGATAAAAATGCAATATGTCTTGTCGTGAAAGAAACAGAACTGAAAAAATCTTTTGATATGCTGAAAGTCCGTCCCAAACTTGTTGTAACAGATTCCCAGGCTTTCAAAACGGTGTCTGAGATTGTGCCTCAGGATGTTTTGATGACTTCTTTTTCAATTGCTTTTGCCAGATTGAAGGGAGATTTGAAATCTTTTGCCTGCGGGGCAAACTCCATAGATGCTCTTCAAAACGGCGATAGAATACTTATCAGTGAGTCTTGTACCCATCATCAGATAGAAGATGATATTGCAAGGGTAAAAATACCGAATTTATTGAGAAAATATACTCAAAAAGAACTTATCTTTGAGTATTCAAGAGGACATGATTTCCCAGAGAATTTATCTGATTATAAGCTGATAATCCACTGCGGCGCCTGTATGACCAACAGAAGAGAAGTACTATCCCGTATTATGAAAGCTTATGACTCGGGGGTGCCTATTACAAACTACGGTATAACTATTGCCAAGTGTTTAGGCATTCTTGATAGAGCGCTAAAGCCGTTTAGTATAAACGAAAAGAGAACTTCATAAGAAGTCCTCTTTTCTATAAAATTATTTTGCTTATGCTTCTATGCTTCTGACATATTGTCTACAATAACTTCTCCTACAAGACCGGCATTTTCTTTGAATGTATTCATCTGAGCTTCAAAAATATTTTCGCCTTTTGTTGCCATTCGGCCAAATACTGTACTGTCTGCAAAAGTTTCACCTAAATCTGCTAAATTTTGTACGGCAAGCCCTGCATTTTCTTTGTATGTATTAACATGAGCTTCGAAAATATTTTCGCCTTTTGTTGCCATTCGGCCAGGAATAGTATGGTCAGAAACAAATTCTCCAATGCCCTCTAAATTTTCTTTGCTTGCATTGACATGTGCTTCCATAAAGTTTTCACCTTTAGTAACCATTCTGCCGATAGCAGTATTATTAGCAAGTGTATTACCGATGTTTGAAATAAAGTTTCCCATGTGTTCTCTCCTCTTTTTTCTCTAATATCATACTAAATAATTTATATTTTTATAAAAACATATAAATAAAATTTATTGCTTGATTATATAACTTTTATTACATTTTGTTAATTTTATGATAAAACAATCATAATCTTGCTCTTCAAATACTTATAAACTCATTCTGAGCGCAAGCGAAGAATCTATGCATAAAAAAGAACTGCCTGAAAACAGGCAGTTCTTTTCTTCTTGTTTACCTATTTTTACCCGTCAGCGTTAATCTTTTTGATTAACTCTTTCAAAACATCGTCGGCTTTATCATTATCAACCTGACATGTTCCTGCGTTGACGTGTCCGCCGCCGCCGTATTTTAGCATTAGTTCTCCGATATTTGTTTTCGATGTTCTGTTGACAATTGATTTGCCGACTGCAAATACCGTATTTTGCTTCTTAAGCCCCCACATACAGTGGATTGAGATATTACACTCAGGATGAAGAGCATAAATCATAAATCTGTTTCCGGCGTGGATAACTTCTTCGTTTTTCAAATCAAGAACAATCAGATTTCCATAAATTTTTGAACATCTTTCTATTTGAGCTTTAAATTCTTCAGCCTGCTCAAAATACAACTTGATTCTTTCCTGCACGTCAGGAACTTTCATAATTTCATCGATTGTATGATTTTTGCAGTAGTCAATCAGTTCCATCATCAATGAATAGTTCGAAATTCTGAAATTTCTGAATCTCCCGAGACCGGTTCTTGGATCCATCAAATAATTCAATAAAACCCAATCTTTCGGATTAAGAATTTCGTCAACGGTAAATTGAGCGGCATCAGCTTTATCAACTGCAAGCATCATCGGATCCCATTCTCTCGGGAAACGATTTTCGCCTCCGTAGTAGTTGTATACAACACGGGCAGCTGAGGGAGCATCAGGATATATAATGTGATTTGATTTTTTGCCGTTTGCTCTGATTGTCTCACTCAAATGGTGGTCAAATGCAAGATGCACACCGTCAACATAAGGCAGGTTTGTTGTGATATCCATATTTGTTATTTCAATTTTTCCATCCTGCATATCTTTCGGGTGGACGAATTTTATATCATTAATTAAATCAAGTTCTTTCAAAAGTACGGCACAAACCAAACCATCGAAATCACTTCTTGTCACTAATCTGTATTTTTGTTTGCTCTTTTCCATATTAGCCTCCTTTTGAGCCTTATTATACAACATATTGACACCTCTTGAAAAGAAGAGAAAATGGTTCAAATAGATGATTTTGTTTTTTTATCCTATAATATCTTTGGTAAAAATCTTTAAGGCTTTGGGAATATGGAATTATCAAAACAGGAATTAAACAGCAAAATAAAAGTATTAACGGCACAAAATTCGATATCTGAACTCTGCGGGATACTTGATTTATTTTTACAGGAGAAATTGGATGAAAACCAATATCTCGAAGAAAAAAACACTCTTCTTGAATCTCTGCATAAACTACTGAAAAATAACGGCGGATACATCGCACTTGCACAAATAAATCCTATTGTAGGAAATATTGAATATAATTCGAAAAAAGTTATGAAATACATAAACTCGGCAACCTCAATAGGCGTTGATTTGATTGTATTTCCTGAGCTTGCTCTTATGGGTTATCCTATCCAGGACACCATCGACAGACATCCTGTGATTGTCGAAGAGAATGTTAAATGGCTCAAGGAAATAGCAAAACTGACAAAAAACACTTATGCGGTAGTCGGCTTTATCGAACCAAGAACCGATGGTCGTGGAAAGAGGTATTATAACTCACTCGCTGTTCTAGGAGAAGGGAAAATAAGAGGTATAATCAGAAAATCTCTTCTTCCCACCTATTCAGAATTCAATGACTACCGGTATATTGAACCCTCTCCTGTTGCCGGTAACCAGAGCCCTGAAACACTCGGAAAATTTTCTCCCGACAATGTTGTAAATATGCCCAAAACAAATAACATTCACGGCATATCTTACGGGATATCAGTTTGTGAAGATTGCTGGAATAATGACGAATTTTTCTCAAATCCTCTCTACAAAAAAGACCCTGTATCAGAGTTATGCAAAGATAACCCCGATGTTTTGATAAACTGCTCCGCTTCACCATCAAGAGCAAAAAAAGAACAACTCAAGCATAATATGTTATCCTTCATCTCTGATAAATATAAAACGCCCGTAGTTTATGTCAATCAGGTAGGAGCTATAGATGACAGTTCTTTTGACGGTGCAAGCAGAGCTTTTGATAAGGATGGAAAACTTTTTGCAAGAGCAAAATCTTTCGAAGAACAATTCATGATAATCAATCCGAAACTTTCTTTCGGAACTGTTTATCCTCTTCCTCAAGGTCTTGAAGAAACACTGACTGAAGAAAAAGTCTTTACGCTTAATTATGAACCTGATTTAGAAAGGACCTACAAAACCATCATTCAGGGGATAAGAGATTATTTCAGAAAAAACGGTTTTGAACGGGCTGTACTAGGTTTATCAGGAGGTCTTGACTCTACTGTCAGCGCTGTTTTGATGGCTGATGCACTCGGAGCCGAGAACGTCTTCGGTGTCAGTATGCCATCGAAGATTACAAGCTCTGAGAGCAGGAACGACGCAAGAGATTTGGCAAACAATCTTGGCATAAACTTTGCTGAAACATCAATAAAAAATATGGTTGTGACGACAAATGACGCTCTTAACGACTTATTCTCTCAGGTGGAAGACAAATGGAGCTGCAGGTATAAGGAAACATTCACTCAGGATAATATACAGGCTCGTTCCAGAGCTATGTTCCTGTGGGGTGTCAGCAATGAGTTTGCCAAATGTGTACCGATTGCGACCTCTGATAAATCAGAGCTTTATATGGGATATGCCACAATAAACGGTGATATGTCAGGTGGTTTTGCCCCGATTGCAGATGTTCCGAAGACAAAACTCTTTGCCTTTGCCCGCTGGCTCAACAAAAATCGTGCTCAAAAAAATGCTATCCCTGAAGTTATTATCAAAAAGAAACCCGGAGCAGAACTTGCTATCAACCCGAAAACAGGCAAACCTCTCATTGCAGAAGATGCACTTATGCCTTATGAATTTCTTGATGAAGTTATATGGCGAATTGAAAATAAGCATGAGAGTTATTCTGATATGCTGAACTCAGAATTTTTGTATGAGAAGAAAAATAGGGTATCAAAAGAGCAAAAAACACAATGGCTTGATAAATTCTATCACAGGATGTCAAGAGCACTCTTCAAATGGACGCTGCTTCCTCCTTCAGTTATTGTTGAACCGAGGTCAATTTTGAAAGCTGACTATAAACAGCCCGTAACTTCTTCTCATATTAACTACAGAGGAGAAAAAGAGGAAGTTATCGCAGAAAAGCTGAAAGATTTGCTGTAATTTATTTTATTATTTGTATGCGGACATTAGCAAATTTTTTTCTTCATCGATTTTATAATAATAACTCAGAGAGTTATTGATAGGGAAATTATGCGAATAAGTCCAAATAGCAATGTTTATGCTGCCAATTTCGGGAGAGCGTTAACAACAGAAGAGAAAAAATCATATTCAAATTTGATTAAAGACTCAAAATCTGCTTTGGGGATAGAAGATACAACTGCGATTATTTTTGATTTCAATGTTCCATCAGAACAGGGATATAATATCGGAATAGGCACAACATTCTCCGAGTCCATGCAAAAATTTACAGATTTTCTCAAAACAATGGCAGGTATAACTTCCATTCAGCTGCAGCCGCAGGGGAAAATTACACCAACTAATAAATCGCCTTATTCTGGAACGAATTATGCTTACGGTGAGCATATTATAGACTTAAGAAAATTAACCCTGCCTGAATACGGCGAGTTATTAACATTAGATGATATTCAAAAAGCCGATGAAGACTATTCGAAAGATAAACAGACAAGAGAATACAAGACTGATTATGATTATGCCCTCAATGTACAGGAAGCTTTATTGAAGAAAGCTTATGCTGCTTTTTTATCAAATGATAAACTAAAAGCTGATTTTGAAATCTTCAAATCAGAAAATTCTGACTGGCTTCAGAAGAATGGATTATTTGCAGCCTTATCAAAGCATTATTCTACACAGGATATTTCAAAATGGAAAGAAAAAGACAGACTCCTATACAGCTCCAAAACGCCTGAATCATCAAGAAATCAACGAATATCGGAAATAGAAAAAGAGTACTCTGATATTATTGATTTTGAAAACTTTAAGCAGTTTATTGCAGACAAACAACAACAGGATAGCCGTAAGTCATTGAATGCTGAAAATATAAAGCTCTATGGCGATTGTCTGATAGGCTTTTCTCAAGGCGAAATGTGGGCAAACATAGATTGTTTCAGAAAAAATTTATACTATGGAGGTCCAGACCCCGGGTGCCCGGAGACAAATAATATCCAGGTCTGGGGATTGCCTGCGCTTGACTATACAAAACTCGGAGAATGCGGCGAAGATGGCGACTTATCAAAACTTGGCGAAGTCGGAAAATTTTTATACGACAAATATTCCACATTCTTTAAGCGCTATGACGGAATAAGAATGGATGCCGCATGGCAGTTTGTGACGCCGTTTATTTATCAGGCAGTAAACGGGAATTATGAAGAGTTCAAATTGCCTGAAATAAATTTTACCATATTTAATATTATGAAAGCTGCCGCAAAAAATACTCTCGGTGATAAGTTTGACGAAAATAATCCCGATAATATTATGCTCGAACTTGTCGGAATTTCTGCAGGCAAGAGCAGGGAGATGACGCTGAATACTTATCCTCATCTTTACACAACAGCATACGCTGAATATGATGAAACACCTGAAAAATTTCGGGAAAAAGGATATAAAGACGGTAAATTTTATGTCGGAGTAGGATGTCACGACAACGATTCACTTGTAAATATGGCTAAAGATACTCATAAAAGGAAACTCCATATCTCAGGGATGAAGCGTGATTATGATTTGGATACATCAAAACTTGCGTTTGAAGATGAAGGCTATCAGGCTCAAAGCAAAGAACAAAAAATACAGGAAGATTTTAGGACAGCAAAACTTGCTGAAATTTATACAACTTCAAAACAGTTCTTTACCCTTCCTGATATGTTCGGGATGTCAGAGCGTGTGAATATCTCAGGTAAAGCCCATCCGGATAACTGGACTGTCAGAATACCTTCCGATTATGAAAGATTCTATTTCTCCCAGCTCGCAAACGGTTACGGACTGAATCTTCCAAAAGCTCTCGCTAATGCTATGGAAATGAAAAATGTTGATAATCCTGAATTAATCAACAAATGCAATGAAGCCGCAGAGATTCTAAGAAGTGACGGACCAATGACAACTCAGGACGCTGATGAGACAGCAAAAAAAGGTGAGCTGAAATCGCATTTTGAGTATCAGTTACACGGGGCGGGCAAATAGGGGGCAAGAATAAAAAAAGGGTTTTAAGCAAAACCTTGAAACCCTTGATATACTTGGTTGCGGGAATAGGATTTGAACCTATGACCTTCGGGTTATGAGCCCGACGAGCTACCAGACTGCTCCATCCCGCGATGAATTTCTGTACAATTATTATTAAACGCTAAAAAACAAAAATCAACCCCTTTGTTTTGGGATTTATATAGCCAATTCCACCAAAAATTTCCAAAACAACGTCATACTGAGCCTTTGCGAAATATCTAAACAAAAAGGATTGTTCCTTTGTTATATTCATAGTATCAGAGCATTGGAACGCTATCTTAACAAACTCTTTCAAATCTGCTATACTAGAAGTAAGCTGTCGACTATGGATAGGGCACCCGTTTTCGGGGATACCTATAGATACGGTCGGCAGTTTCCTTTTTGAAAAGTTTTCAATTCCCACTTGAATATGTTCGTAAAAAAACAGATAATAAAAAATAAACACATCACAAGGGAGCTTTCTTATGAACAACGAACTGAACGATATATTTCTCGAACTTGCAAAAATACCGTCCCCCTCACTGAGAGAGGATTCAGTTGCGAATAAAATTATAGAAATTCTTTTAAACTCAAATATAAACGCTAAGAAAGATACCTTTGGCAATGTCATTGCAAAAATAGCTCCGACATCACAGATGAAGAAACCTCTTCTTCTCTCGGCTCACATGGATGTTGTCGGGGATGACTCACCTGTTGTTATCCAAAAAAGTGATGACGGCAGATTTTTTGAAACTGATAAGAAACGAACTCTCGGCGCTGATGATAAAGCAGGTGTCGCTGCAGCAATAATGCTTGCAAAAGATGTCATCAAAAACACAGAGCTTTCTCATGGCGGACTGGAGCTTGTTTTCACAAAAGATGAAGAACATGATATGAGCGGCATACACCACCTTCAATTTGGTTCCCTTGAGTCAGAATATGTTCTTGTCCTTGACTCTGATAAACTTGCAAGACTTGAAATCTCAGGTGCAAGCTATACAAAACTGGATCTCGTTGTTACAACCCCGAAAGGCGGGCATTCTGGATTGGATATCGATGATAAAACAAGACTCAACGCTGCAAAATTGATAGCGGAGCTGATTTGCCAAATTCCTCAGGGTGTTTATAAAAAAGATGAATACGGCGTTGTTACGTCAATCAACATAGGTTCGATAATCGGAGGAGGCGTCGAATCAGCAATCAGCAATCTTCCTGCAAATATCCCTTCAAATGAGTATACTAACTATATTGCAAGAAATTCCATGTCTAACCTGATTAATCAAAGGGCACAGGCGCATTATTCCATCAGAAGTTCTGAGGAGGCAGCTGAGCAGATGCTTATCGAAGAAATAAAAAATATTGCAGCAGATTTCAACCGTAAATATGACGGTCTTGCACGCTGTGAAATAGAAGTATCAGAACATCTCAAGGCTTTTGAAAAGTCAAATGACGAATATCTCATCGAAACAGCAAAAAAGGCGTCTGCAACGACAAACATTCCGCTGAGCATAGGGTCATTTCATGCAGGAGCAGAAACACATATTTATGCGAATGAGAAGAACAAATACGGCAAAAATTTCAAGCCCGTGCTGCTTGGTGTTGCAGATATTTACAATATGCACTCGCCTGAAGAGAAGATTGATATCGCATCTTATGAGAAGGGTTACAAGTTTTTGAAAGCGATGTTTGAGGAGTTTAATTCATAATATTTCAATTTTGAAAAAAAGTTACTATGTCCATAAAAATACCTTAATTATTTATTTTCCCTGTTCTTTTGCTACACATTCGATAGTATTTTTTGCATATTTTGAAGCCATATTATACTCTCCTTATTTATTATTTTTCAGGAATATATAGTTCTATTCTTTTTGGTTTTAAATAGTTGCCACCATATAAAAGGACTCGTCCATCATCAAGCAAAATAGCCTCATCATTGACTCTTCCGTAGTTCATTTTTTTTATAACTTTAGATATACCTGTCTTTGGATTATAAATTTCGGCATCTTTTTTTTCTAAGACTGTATCACCTAATTTTCTTTCTTCTGCCTTATCTTCCCCTCCGAAAACTAAAATATTTCCATCTTTCAACTCTATCAAACCAAATGGGGCTCCTCGAGGAATAAGCAAATGTCCTCCATATTTATATTCTTTTTTATTAATGTCATAGATGACAATTTCTGAAATGTTGTATTGTTTAAAATAATATAAATATGATTGATGATTGTGAGAATGTTGGGGCAGTTTGAATGTCTCAAATGTAGTATCAGGACCTACAAAAAATAATATTTTATCATCACTTAATTTTAAATGTTGTTTATACTTAATAAGACACCCTGTTTCTGAAAAAATATTCTTTTCAGGGTCATAGATAGTATATTTACCTGAATAAATAATAAATACCCGTCCGTCTTTAAGGAGAAATGCATCTACTACATTATATATAGGAGTAGTATTGTTGACCAAAGAAAAGGTTTCTGTTTCCGGATTATAAATTTCCATCCTGCCGGCTCTTGTACTCATACCTTCATCAGCAATTCCTATAGGTATCTTTCGATCACGTGGAGTTTTTCCACCCATTATCAGGACATTTCCGTTTTTCAACAGTACAAGGTTTGTATCGGATCTTCGTATATTTAACTTTCCTTTGGTATATTCAAAAGTTTCCGTTACAGGGTCATATATCTGCCCATGCATTGATTGTTCATACTCTGCAACGCAATCATTATACTTTTTCATCAACTCAGGATTCTTTTTCAGATAAGGAAGTAATAATTTTTCTCTTTCATCTTCATATAGTGAAGCATACTCCTCAAGATATACCTGTCTTCTTAGATTTCTTATTTCCGAATCTGTTAGAGTTGATTCAACTATTCTGTATTTTTTCAATCTTTTTTTAAATAAATCATCCGCAACTAATGAATATAGCTTAAGTTCATCAGTCGGTGCATCTTCTATAGCATTTGGTCCTACAAATAATACTCTCCCATCTGCTAATGATACTGATGATACAAGCCCTATACCCTTTTTAGCCAGTACTGTTTTTCTGAAAGTATCTGTTTTGGGGTCAAAAATAATATTACCAACTTCTCCATAGATTAATATTCTACCATCATTCACCTTTCTGGCACTTCCTGCTACAGGAATATCACTATGTAGTTTTTTAAAATATCCGCCTTTTTCTTTTGAAGAATATGCACAATTTGATAGGGTTATACTTACTAATAAAATTAGTAATAATAATAGAACTTTCTTCAAAAACTTCTTGTACACTCAGACATACCCCGATTAAACCGAACAAAAATATAAATTATTTTAGCATATTTTTGCTATCCCTGTCATTCAAATTCAGAGTGACAAGGCGGGGGGTTGTTTGCTCACATCCACGTCTTTTTCTGCCTCTGTTTATCGTTGAGTCTATGCAGAAGAGTGACAGGATATTTCTCTTTCAAACATAGTCTGGTTGTAGATATGATTACGAAATCGGAATTTTTTTGTTGAAACTCTGAGGAGCTATGCGACTTTTCAGAGTTTCAGAAGAAAAATTCGAGATTTCGTTTCTGAGGCGTTTTTTCTTTCTTTGGTTGCATTTCTTTCTTTTTGCTCGCAACAAAAAGAAAGAAATGAACAAAATACCAGGTCACTCTATTTTAGTTGCCGCCCCCAAAAAGACTCTTCGCTTCGCTCAGAGTGACAAGGCGGGCACGCTTGTGTCCAATCTGACTTGATACAAAAGTTCTCTGCGAAAAATTTATTCCTGAATCAAGTCATCGCTCATATCGAAGTTTGCATAGACATTTTGAACATCATCATGATTCTCGATTGCATCCATCAGGCGCAAAAGTGTCTGAGCTGTCGATGGGTCAGTGATTTCGATTGTATTCTCGGGAACTCTTGTGAACTCAGCCCGATGATATTTATACCCGGCTTTCTCGAGTTCTTCTGCAACAGCCTGAAGAGTATCGGTTGTTGTAACTATTTTGTAATCCTCTTCTTCCTCTTCGATGTCCTCTGCTCCTGCGTTGATAGCATCTTCAAAGAGTTTATCAAAATCACATCCTTCTTTTGAAATAAAAATCTCACCCTGAGGTTTGAACATCCAGCCTACGCAGCCAGATTCTCCAAGGTTACCGTTGAATTTTCTGAAATAACTTCTGATATCTCCGACCGTTCTGTTTCTGTTGTCGGTCATTGCTTCGATAAATATTGCCACACCGCCAGGACCGTAGCCTTCGTAAGAAATTTCTTCTATATTATCTGATGAACCGGAGCCTTGCGCTTTTTCGATGGCTCGTTTGATGTTATCATTCGGCAAGCCTGATTCTTTAGCTTTATCGATAGCTGTTCTCAACCTGAAGTTGCTATCAGGATCAGGGCCGCCGATTTTGGCAGCTACAGTGATTTCTCTTGAAAATTTTGCGAAAGCAACACCTTTTTGTGCATCTATTTTGGCTTTTTTATGTTTAATGGTTGACCACTTTGAATGTCCTGACATAGTTTTTCCCCTATTTTCTATCTGATAAGTTTTATTTTAATATAAAAATTTTACATTTCACTATTTGATTGTTAAAATTTTTAAGGAAAATAAACTCGGGGAGTAAAGAGATGAACGAAGATATAAAAAAAGCGCTCGACCATTTTCAGAAGATGGAATATAAAGAAGCGCTCGAAATTTTTGAAAGACTGCTTGAAGAAGAAGAGAATGCGGGACTTTTGAATAATATCGGAACATGTTATTTCAAACTAGGAAATCTTGATAAAGCTCTCGAGTTTTACCAAAGAGGTTTGAGAGCTGATAGAGAGCTCAAACAGCTCTATAAAAACATCTCTGATATTTATGTCGAAAAAGGTGACGTCATGAGTGCAATAGGTATTCTTCAAGACGCAGTATCAGCAATGCCTGATGAAGATTATCTCAGATATGCTCTTGCAAAGCTTTACATCAAAGACTGTCATCAGGATATAGCCGTTGATGAGCTGCAAAAAATTCTCGACCATAACCCTGATAACCTCGAAGCTAAATATGAGCTTGCAAAGATTTATTATGATGAAGGTTCATATGATGAGGCAGCCGAATATTATGAAAGCATAAGCGAAAAACTTGAGAATGCCGATATTTTCTTCTGGCTGGGTGAGTCTTATGCAGCGGCAGGCAACCTTGATAAGGCGATATTTGCTTATCTCCGTTCAATTTCCAAGAATGAGATGTATTACCCCTCATATAAGAAACTCGGATTATGCTATATGGCGCAGGATGACAAAGACAGCGCAGCGGAATTTTTCGAAGACTATCTCCAGTTTGATACTCCCGATGTAAAAGAAAGAGAAGAAATAGAAAAAATTCTTGAGAAGCTTAAGGCTTAGATGAATTGAAAGTTTTGCAGTATTTTGAAATACAGCATTTCTCACAGAGCGGTCTTTGAGGTTTGCAAATATTCTGACCGTGAGTAACGAGGATTGTGTTTATATCTAACCAGTATTTTTTCGGAAGTTTTTTCCTCAACTCCATTTCTGTTTCATCAGGAGTTTTGGTGCTTACATACCCGAGACGGTTTGATATCCTGTGAACATGGACATCAACGCATATCGCAGGGATTTGAAAACCTTTTGCGAGCGTAAGGTTCGCTGTTTTGCGTCCGACGCCGTTGAATTTCACAAGCTCATCAATCTCAGAGGGAACTTTTGAGTCGTATTTTTCGACAAGTTCTTTTGATAATTCAATAATCTGCCTTGCTTTATTCCTGTAAAATCCGACAGGATATATAGCCTGAGAGAGAATTTCTTCATCCATCGAAGCAAAGTCTTTCGGAGTTCTTCCGAGTTTGAGCATCCTCAAAGTCGCAGGATATGTCGTTTCGTCTTTTGTTCGAAGACTCAGGATACAGGATATAAGCACAAGAAAAGGATCATGGACATCTTCCATGTATTTGACAAATTCACTCCGTGGTGAATCTTCTTTTTTCAAGAGTTGCATTATTTCATCAATTTTCATGTTCTTTATTATATGTCAAAAAGAAGTTTATTTCTCTCAAAATCCGAGAAATTTTCAATTCTCTCTTTGACTCCGAATTTTTCTTCGCCGCTCAGTTGTTTGGATTTATCCCCGACCACCGCAATAATCTTTCCTATCCCCGCTCTTGAGGCTGATTCAATTCCGAGGATTGCATCTTCAAACACTATGCAATCTTCAGGTTTTGTTTGAAGGATTTTTGCTGCTTTTTCATAGATATCGGGACTGGGCTTACCCTCGAGTGTTCCGTCGTCGTAGACAATTTTATCCAAATCAAACCATCTTTCAAGATGAAGCATCTCGACATAAAAATCAACATTCATACGATTTGACGCCGTTGCTATGGTTCGTGGTATTTTATTATCCCGAAGATAGTTCAAAAAGTCTTCTGCTCCCCGAATCAGCCGGAAGTTTTTATCCTCACGACACAGCTTTTGATAGATGAGTTCTTTTTCTGTTGAAAATTTGTCTACCTCAGCAGCATTGAGTTCTCTTCCGGTAATATATTCGAAAATAGCCTTGTTTGTCCTGCCGTGGATATTTTTTTCGAGTTCTTCATCAGAGAAAGGTTTCTCTCTGTATTTTGAGGTAATAATCTTCCACGCTCTGTCATGGTTTGCCGTATCAAAAACGAGAGTGCCGTTAAAATCAAATATTACGCTTTTATATCTTTTCATCTTCTTACCAGCCGGAGTTATACTTATATTCTTATTCTTATGTAGTCAATAAATTTATCTGGGTCTTTATTCCACTCATAAGTCCATTTTTTTGCAATGATATCAGCTTGAGTCTGTCTGTGAGAAACAAGTTTTTCAATCGGGGTTAAATATATGCTCTCATCCCTATATCCTCCCTCTTCTGCCTGTTTTTTGAGAGATTTTTTTGCAATATCAACAAGATTATTTGCAATATCAAAGAGATTTACACCCATAAAATTTACGTTCAAACCGATATGAGGAAGGGATTTTCGAAGGATATTGATTGTTATCCAGTTAAAGTCTTCTACCGTTGAGAAAGCCTCATCAAGAGTCTCCTCATCATACATAAGCCCTTTCCACAGAGCAAAGAACGAATACATCAAATCAGTGTTCTGACAGTCGCAGTTTCTTATTTCGATAACATCTTTAAGACGGACATCAGGAAAATATAAGCTCATATGCATAAACCAATCGTCCATATCAACTTCGCCACGATTCAGAAGTTCCTTGAACGTTGATTTTGAGTTTTTACCCGTTTTTTGATTGTATATGACAGGTTTTGCAAGAAGCAGATTGCAGTAATTTTCAAAAGAGTATTCGAGTTCTCTATGGAATAGTCTGCTGTCAATCAGCCCGCATCTGTTTTCGTCCACATGCAGCCAGGCATTTGTTCTGCAAGACCTGTAATTTGAGAGTTTACCTCCTCTTATCGGCGAGTTTGCGAACATTGCACTGACTATCGGTGATAAGAATGTGGCGCATCTGAGTTTGTTTATGGCATCCTCTTCTGAAGAATAATCAATATTCACCTGAAGACCTGCTGTTTCTCTCATCATAATTTCTGCATTTGTACCGATTGATTTGAAATAGCTGTCCATAAGGCGGTATCTCATCTTTGGAATAAGATTGATATTCTCATAAGTTGAAAAAGGCTGTATGCCGTACCCGAGCCACAGAAAACCCATTTCATCAGCTATCTCATCGGTAAGCATATTATAACTGTCTATTTTTGCTTTGCACTCATGAATGGTTTGATACGGCGCAAGGCTCAATTCGACCTGCGCCCCCGGTTCGAGAGAAATTTTTTCATTTTCTGTTTGCAATCCAAGGAGATGTTTATTTTCTGCTATGTCTTCCGCATTGATTTTCTCTTTGAGCGTTTGAAGATACTCTTTGATTTCTTTGTAGTCAACAGCTTTATAATTCTTTTTCTTTACTGCAAGTTTTTCATATTCGGCGCCGATTTTAAATTTGTCAGGAGATTTTATACCGCTGTAGAATATCTCGCAGAGTTGTGATTTATGTTTGATAATTTTATTTTTTTCAAGGGTTTCTTTCATGGATTGCTGACTTTTTTTATTCTAAGTTATTTTTATCGTAAAATATTATTTGTTTACATTATCCTCACGGGGGCTGAGATGGATTATTTCTCAAGAGCGAGAAGTTTCAGAACAAAAAAGAAACTAGGACAAAATTTTTTGATAAGCGGACAGGTAATCAACTCGATTATCAAATATGCCAACCTCTCAAAAGACGATACAGTCCTTGAAATCGGTCCCGGAATAGGTTTTGTAACCGAAAAAGCGGCACCCGAAGTCAAAAGACTAATCGCAGTCGAAATTGATGAAGATGCCATAGATGTCCTCTCTGATTTGCCGTTCAATAATATTGATATTATAAACAAAGATATTTTACAAACGGACTTTTCAGAGCTTAGTGATGAACGTGTAAAAATCATTGCAAATATTCCATATTATATTACATCACCGATTCTTGTGCATCTGCTCGGGGAAATCGATGAACAAACAAACAAGAACAGAAACCTGATTTCTGAAATTATTCTTATGGTGCAATATGAAGTTGCAAAGAGAATTGTTGCAACAAATGATAGCAGGTCAAAGGATTATGGTTTGCTTTCGATTTTGTGCAATTTCTGGGCAGAAACAGAGCTGCTTGAAACTGTGCCTGCTTCTGCTTTTTATCCGAAGCCGAAGGTTGACTCGGCTCTTGTTCGTCTGAGAATAAGAAAAACTCCGCTCTTTGAACTTGATGACCCCAAAAAATTCAGAAGAGTAATAAAAGGCGCTTTCGCCATGAGGAGAAAGACTCTTGTGAACTCTCTTTCTTCTTCAGGGTTTCCGAAAGAAAAAATAAAATCGGCACTCGCTGAATTAGGGTTCAGCGAAAATATCAGAGCCGAAAATTTATCGATAGAAGATTTCAAAAACTTATCTCAAAAGTTGTAGAGGTGTCTTATGCAAAGTATAAAGGTTAAAACTCCCGCTAAAATCAATCTTACCTTAGAGATTCTTAACAAGCGTACTGACGGATTTCACAACATCCAGAGTATTATGCAGGCAGTCAGCTTGTTTGATTTTATTACAATTAATATTGAAGATAGTGAAGAAAACAAAATTTCAATCTCAGGGAACAGCATGGAAATACCTTATGACTCGAGAAATATTGCTCATAAGGCAGCCTCATTGTTTTTTGAAAAAACTGGCATAAGCGGAAAAAATGTTGATATATACATAGAAAAACATATCCCTGTTGAAGCGGGGCTTGCAGGCGGCAGTTCGAATGCAGCAGGAGTGCTGCATGGTTTAAACAAAATTTTCGGACTTCCTCTATCGGGGACAGAGCTTTCTGCTCTCGCCGCTCAAATCGGGTCTGATGTAAGTTTTTGTTTGTTCGGCGGTGCAAAACTTGCGTCAGGACGGGGAGAAATCCTTGAACGTGTCGAATCAGCCGATTGCGACATTGTTATAGTAAAGCCTGATGATGTGTCAATATCGACAAAAGAGGCTTATCAGAAATTCTCAGAATTAGAAGACAAACCAAAGACGAATAATACGCTAAAAGTTTTTATGGCACTGAACAGGCATGAAGATATATCTCATCTGCTTTTGAATCACTTTGAGCTGCCGATATTGAGGGATTATCCGAGAATAGGGGAAATCAAGAGTCTGTTGATTGCAGCAGGATGTAAAAATGCGCTGATGTCAGGAAGCGGGTCATCTGTGTTCGGGATTTTATCAGATAAGTTCTCAATGCCCGAGATAGAAAATGCAAAACATTTTGTTGTGAAGACCATCAAACATGGGGTTACGACGCAGGTTTAGTAAAATTTTCAAATGGAGCGGACGACGAGGCTCGAACTCGCGACGTCAACCTTGGGAAGGTTGCATTCTACCACTGAATTACGTCCGCATTTGTTACGCTAAAGATTATAGCACAATCATGTTATTTTTAGGTATAAAATTTTTGATAAACCAAATAAAAAACCTGTTCTTTAGAACAGGTCTTTTAAAAACTGGGGCGGAAGGATTCGAACCTCCGGAATGGCTGGACCAAAACCAGCTGCCTTACCACTTGGCGACGCCCCATTGCGTCTGTGACATTTTTCATTTTATTAACACCACAGCTCAATGTCAAGTACCATATTTAGGAACTTATATAGCAAATTCCTCAGATACTATTAAAAGTCCGTCATTCTGAGGGCTTTTGCCCGAAGAATCCTTTCTGATTTTGCTAACGCTCAGTATGACGTTGTTTTAGAAATTTTGCTATATAAATCCCCATATTTATATTTTTCTTCTCTCACGCTAGAATATAAGAATGAACAATATAGCAATAATCGGCGCAGGTCCATCAGGTGCAATGGCTGCTATCATCGCATCAGAAAATGCCGCAAATCAAATTACATTATTCGATAAATCTTCTCTGCTGCAAACACTCCTCTGCACGGGCGGGGGACGGTGCAATCTTTCTTATGCAGAGTTTGATAACAGAGAGCTTGCAAAATTTTACCCAAGAGGCGGAAAGTTTCTCCTCTCTGTTTTCTCACAGTTTTCTGTTGAAGATAGCGTTGAATTTTTCAAAAACTTAGGTGTCGAAACTTATACTCAACCTGATAACAGAATCTTCCCGAAATCAAACAAAGCATCAGATATCAGAAATGCCCTTCTGAAGGCTCTCAACAAGCCGAATATAAAAACAGAAAAAACTTCAATATCAGATGTAGAATATTCAAACAACAAATTCCATCTTATTGCCCAAAACGGAAAAGCAATGGAGTTTGACAATCTTGTAATCTCAACAGGAGGACGTGGCAACGGGCATAAACTGGCAAAAAAATTGTCACACTCAATCACCCCCCTGAGACCTGCGCTGTGCTCGCTTGTTATAAAAGAAAGCACATTCAAAGAATTGAGCGGGCTTACATTGAAAAATATCAAAGCTGATGTGTATTTTGGCGGAGAAAAACAGTTTACGCAGAGCGGTGATTTTTTGTTCACACATTTTGGAGTAAGCGGTCCGCTTGTTTATAAGATAAGTTCATACTCTGCTTTCTTTGATTATTCAGAGCTTACACCGCTGAATATAAAACTCAACCTTGTTAACAAAGCTGAAGATGAGTTTGATAAAATTTTGGCATTGAATTTTTTGAACAACGGGAAAAAATCTCTGCTTAATGTTATTTCTGAATATATTCCAAAAAGTTTAGCAAAGGCGGTCTTAAACTCACTTGATGAAGACTGTGAAAAAAAAGTATCTGAAGTAAACAAGGCTACAAGAAGAAAAATAGCCTCAACTCTGTGCTGTTTTGAGCTTAATGCAATCAAAACACATCAGGGAGGAGAAGTTGTTACGGCAGGAGGAGTCGATTTGAATGAACTTAATCCCAAAACATTAGAATCAAAAATTATCAAAAATCTCTTTTTCTGCGGAGAAATTTTGAATATTGACGGTCTGACAGGCGGATTCAATTTGCAGAACTGCTGGAGCAGCGGTTTTGTTGTCGGAAACTCACTCAAAAACAGAGTTTAATTATCACTGTCTTTTCTTATTTCTCTAACCAGATCAACTATGAGGTGTCGTGCCCTTTCTCCACTGTTGTCTATTGCCAAAGAGATGTCTTTTTTCAACGTTTCTTTTTCACTGTGAGATATTGAACTATCATGATTTATGTCATAGTTTTCTTTCAGCGTTTGATAAATTTTTTGAGGGTCTTTTTCTGTTTTTCCATCAATTTTCACAACAAGAGGAGAATTTAGAGTTACACCATCAAGGTCAATTCTGCCGCCTGCTGCACCGCCGTGACCTCCGCCGCCAAATAAATTGGCAAGCAATTCAGCATAAATTGTACCTGGTTGTGACCTGAAAGACAGTCTTATACCGTTTTGGTCAGCTATATTTGATTTTTCATCAATGCAGCCTTCTTTTTTATCCTGTATCATCAAAACGGCTATTTTATCATCTTCATATGGAGAGCGATATGCTTCTATAAACTTTTTCAGACCATTCTGGCAATCATTTTTGTTTTTTTCATTGAAAATAGGATTTTCTCTTAAAGCACTCATAACTTCAGAGTATTTAAAACTATTTTGAACATCAAGAAGAGTAACCTTCTTATCAGTTTTCATTGCTTCCTGCCAGACTTCATACATTTTGTCATAATCTACTTCAACAAAACCTACGCCTGCATCTTGAGAAACAGAGAGTCCGCTGAGAGAATATTTTATCATTGTTTCTCTCGGAGATGAGCCGATTGCTGCAGAAGCATTGCTATCAGATATGTCATAGACAATATGTTCTCTGAGCCATTTTTTATCAACCTTGTTTCCGAGTCTTGAAATTAACCATTTTGACATACCCTCAGGGAGAAAATTCGGACGTTCTTTGACAGGTTTTTTGATATCTTCAGGCGTAAGGTTTGCGCTTCTGATAAAAGAACCCGTATCCGTTGAAGTTCCTGTTATGATACTTGCGACAAATTGTTTTGCATAATCAAGATTATTCTTCAAAACACCGTTGAGTATGCCTGCTCTATCAGCAACAACGGTAACAAGTTGAGTTGCTGATGGAACAGCTTCGCAGACGAGGGAGAGATTATTTTTTTCGATTTTTTTCATATCCACGCCTGTTTTATCTTTTGCCTCATTCCATTCTGAGGGTCGATAAGGGTGATGGTCTATATAGATAACTTTGCCCGCATTCTCAATATAGTCTTTGTAAGCAGCACTAAACCTACTTGGAGTCGGAATGTCCATGAGAATTACCAAATCATATTTTGTCGGTGCTTCACCTTTTGCGGCATCCGGGTCAAACAAATTTCTGCTCTTTTTCAGTGCTGCAAGTTCTTTTTCAAAAATTCTCCGCTGCTCATAATTTTGTTTTGTATTCTTTTCTGATTTAAGTCTTTTTATATTTTCTTCAAGTTCGTTTATTTTTTCTTGATTGAAAGGTCTTTTCACATTTTCTATACCGGGCATTTTATCCCTGAATAACCCAGGGATTTTATCATCTACGGTGCAGTCAACTCTTCTATCAGGATAAGCTCCTTTGATAGCCGCATGCATACCAAGAACACATCCGAGGGTATCCCCATCAGGCAGACAATGACCGATGAGTAAAATATTTTTATTATTAGGGTTGTTTATTTCATCTACTATTGTATCAATTGTATCCTCAATCGCTTTTGCAGCCTGAGTACCGTTTTTTTGAGCTTCTATATCAAAAATTCTCTGCAAAACTTCTTTTGGAGAAGCTTTTGGCTGATAAGGGATTATAACATCTTTTATTTCTTTATCATCAGAGTTGAGAAGCCTGTCAAAAGTCCTATCGACTTTTTGTTTCATCTTCTCATCTTTGCCTGTATATAAAAGATTTGCACGAAGTCCAATCGTCGCCGCCCCTTTTGAAGTTCCAGCAACGACATTTGAGAGTTCAAACCTGAAATCATTCGGATGTTTTTCTATCATCTTTGAGATATAAGGTGTAATCTCATCAGGCACACGCCCTATTTCTCCGAATTTTGAATCTTCAAGAAAAATAACTTTTTCATTATCAGAAGAAGTGACAATTTTGTAGTTCAGTTTTTGCCCGTCTCTCCAGTTGCTCTCAGCAAGTTTGATTACTGATTTATCTTTTGCATTCGGACTAGCTCCCAAAGAACCTTTCTGGTGTTGAGAAACCCCTCTGACTCTCATCTGTATCCCGGGGTAGCGGGGGTCTTTCAATGTACCTGCAAAGTTGATACTGATAACATTTTTATTTCTTATCAGCTGAATAGGAGAAGTTTGAAGACTTCTTTCAAAAGAGTCTGTTTTTTCCAAAAACGGATAGTGTGGGTTAGGATTTTTTATTTGAAAATTATTGTATAAACCTGTTCTAAAATAGTTAGAAAGACCTACAGAGCGGTCTTTATTGTTAATCATAATGCAGCCTCACAGTGTCTTCTATTGGTTTAAAGCGATGAATATTTTTTTTTGATAATAGAAGATATAATTATTAAGAACTTGTAAAACTCATGGGAGCAAACTTAATGAAAAAGATAATCTATTGCGATTTTGACGGAACAATCACCAAGGAAGATACATTGAGAAAATTTTTTACCTTATTCACAGGCGATAGATGGCTGGAAGCCGAACAATTGTGGTCAAAAGGGCAAATCAGCTCGCAAGAATGTCTTATTTCAGAGTTGAATTTGATAGAACACATATCAGAGAAAGAACTTGAAGATTTTCTTTCAACAATAGAAATAGATGAATATTTCTGCGAGTTTTATGAGTTTATAAAATCCATGAACTATGATTTTGTAATCTTAAGCGACGGTTTTGATTTATTCATCGAGAGAGTGTTGAAGAGATATAACTTATCTGAAATTTTGTTTTATTCAAATGCGCTAAAAATTGAAGACTGCAAGCTGTCTGTTGATTTTCCGAACTCAAATCCAAATTGCCTGCGTTCATCAGGCACCTGCAAGTGTTCAAAAATTACCCGACCGGATTTTTATTATATCGGAGATGGTATATCCGATGTGTGCATTGCAAAAAAAGCTCAAACATTGTTTGCTAAACATAATCTGAAAAAATATTGCGATGAAAACAAAATAGATTATGTGTCTTTTGATTCGTTCAAAGATATTTTGAACGTTTTTGCAGACAGAGGAGGCTTTAATGCAAAAGTTGAGGGGATTCGTATCAGATGAAGAAATTCATATTTTAGATGAAAAATACTGTTCGCATGGCGACACCGTTCATTATTCAAAAAATCCGAAAGTATTCAGAGGATGCGGCGGAAATTTTATGTTTGACTCTGAAGATATCCCTTATCTTGATTTGCAGATGTGGTATGCTTCCTGCAATTTGGGTTATAAAAACAAAAGGGTGTCTGATGCCGTAGTTGAGCAGATTAATACTCTTCCTCAGATAGCTTCAAGATTTTTGTATGATTACAAAGTGCTGCTTTCTCAAAAAATTTCCGAAGCCTGCGAAAAAAGATTCGGGGAAAAAGGCAGGGTGCATTTTAATGTCGGCGGTGCGCAGGCAGTTGAAGATGCGCTCAAAGTTGTCAGGAATTTTACTGGGAAGAATCTTTTATTTGCCTTCATGGGCGGGTATCACGGGAGAACTATCGGAGTTTCAGGTGTAACCTCGAGTTTCAGATACAGAGAAAATTATGGTCATTTTGGAGATAGAGCACATTTTGTTCCATATCCTTATTGCTTCAGATGCCACTACGGTAAGAAGTGCGAGAGCTGTGACTTTTATTGCGTAAAACAATTTGAGAAAAACTTTGAGAATGAGTATCACTCATTTTATGACCCGGCAACAAAGAAAGCAGAGTATGTCGCATTTATTGCAGAGCCTGTTCTCGGAACAGGAGGATATATTATCCCCCCTAAAGGATATTTCAAAGAGCTCAAGAGGGTTCTTGATAACTTCGGAATACTTCTTGTTGTTGATGAAATACAGATGGGATTTTATAGAACCGGTAAGCTGTGGGCAATTGAGCATTTTGGAGTGGTGCCAGATATTATCACCTTCGGAAAGTCATTGACAAACGGAATGAATCCGCTTGGAGGTCTGTGGGCAAAAGAAGAGATGATAAACCCGCAGATATGGCCCTCAGGGAGAACTCATTCGACTTATTCATCAAATCCGATAGGAACAAGGGCAGGTTATGAAGTTATGAGCATATTTGAAGAGAAAGAAGAATTTTTTGAAAGAGAAATAAAAAGAAAAGGCGAAAAATTTTTGGACGGGCTGAAACAGCTCAAAGCAAAATACAAGAAAATAGGCAACGTTGACGGATTAGGGCTTGCCTTGAGAATAGAGTGCTGTGAAGAAGACGGTTTTACACCGAATAAAAAGTTATGCGATGAAATTCTTGAAGAAGGACTCAGGGGGCATCTGACATATAAAAATCAACGCTGCGGAATTGTTTTGAACAACGGAGGGTATTACAAAAATGTTATAACTCTTGTCCCATCAGTTGTTATCTCTGATGAAGAAATAGATATGGCACTGATTTTGCTTGACCAGCTTTTTGCGAGGTTTGAATGATTTCTTCTTTTGATTTTGAACTTGTGCATGATATCAGGTCAAATATAGGAATTTTGCTTTTTCACGGTATGACGGGCACCCCCTTTGAGATGAAAAAATATGCATCTTTTTTGTTTAAACAAGGTTTTGATGTGTACTGCTACTGTTTACCGGGGCACGGGAACCATCCTATCAGCATATACTGCGTCAGATGGAAGGATTGGATTGAGTTTTCGAAGATGAAATATAGAGAACTTCGAGACAAATACGATTATTTCTTCCTTGGCGGTTTGTGTTTGGGAGCTGTTATTTCTTTGAATTTATGCGAAATATTCACTGATATATCAGGGATAATATGTCTGTCTACAACCTTGTTTCTTGACGGATGGAGTATACCAAAATACAATTTTCTGATGCCAATCGGCTTGTATACGATTTTGCGTTATTACTATACATTTCCTGAAAGAGAGCCTTTCGGGATAAAAAACGAGAGTTACAGACGGCTAATCCAAAAGCTTTCAGCAAAAAACAATGTTGCTCTTGATCACTATCCGATGAATGCAATATATGAACTTCTGAGGCTGTCAAAACTTACGAGAAAATATCTCAGAAAAATAACCTCACCTGTATTGTTAATCCACTCAAAACATGATGATTTGACAAGCGTGAAGAGTGCCGAGCTTGTTTTTGAAAAAATTTCTTCGAGTCAAAAAAAGCTGATTGTTTTGCAAAACAGTTATCATCTGGTTATTCATGACAACGAAAGAGAAGATGTGTTCAAAGCTTCAGCAGAGTTTTTGAGAGGCTGCATAAAACCGAGAGCAGAGGTATGTCTGTGAACACTGTCTTATCCTTGTTAGCTTTGATAAATCTTTTGTTGATTGTAGTGTTCATCATAGCTACCAACTTCATTAACACTCAAAAACAGCCCAAGTTAATGGCGTGGTATTCGGTTTTGTTAGCTGTTTTATTTTTGATATATTTTGCAGCTATATTGACCGCCTCGTTTGCTGCCTTATTTGCCAAAGAATATATGGTGTTGAGTCTTGTTTTCTTTGTTATTATACCGTTTGTTATCGGGAAATATGTTTCTTATGAAAAACTCTCCTTCTATTCAAACTTACAGCTGTTTGCATTATTTCTGAGTTTGTTTCTTGCACTTTTTTTCATAAATATTTGAAGTTTGACTTTGTTTTCCAAATAGCCTAAAATTAGCCTGTTATGGAGAGTTCTGAAAATAAAAAGTGTTATATTTGCGGCAGCAGCGAAATAGAAGACACAGGATATTCTCTGAGAGATGATGAGACAATCAAAGTGCTCAGATGCAAGAGATGTTCTTTAGTTTTTCTTTCATCTTTTGAGCATATAAACAAAGATTTTTATAAAGACGGAAAAATGCACTCCGGCAATTTCGACCATAAGAGGTGGTTAGAGGCATCTTATGACGACGACAGGCGGCGTTTTTTGATGTTAAAGAAGATTATCAAAGGGAAAAAACTTCTCGACTTTGGCTGCGGCGCCGGAGGTTTTTTGATGATGGCAAAAGATTATGCCTCAAAAGTTGCAGGAGTCGAAAAACAAGACGCCCTGAGAGCTCTTTTCAATGAAAAAAATCTGGATATCTTTGATAATCCTGATGAAATACATGACAAATTTGATGTCATAACAATGTTCCATGTACTAGAACATCTTCCTGACCCGAAATCCGTCATAAAAGAACTTCTCAACAAGCTCAAAGACGATGGTAAGTTGATAATCGAAGTGCCAAATGAAGATGATGCTCTCTTGAGTCTTTATGCCTGCAAAAAGTTCGCTGATTTTACGCACTGGAGCTGTCATTTGTATTCTTTTAACCAAAAAACTCTAAAAAGACTACTTGAAAATACAGGTGCAAAAATTAACTACATCAAACCAGTTCAAAGATACGGGTTTGCAAACCACTTATACTGGCTGCTAAGAGGAGAAAAAGGAGGGCATAACGTTTGGAAAAAGTTAGACAATCCTGTTCTCAATTTTTTCTACAAAAATTTTCTAAAGCTTATATCAAAAACTGATACCCTTGTTATCAGTATATCAAAGAGAGTCTAAGCTTATTTTGACGGTGCAATAAAGCCTATAGGATTCTTTTTCGAAGATTTTTTCTGAGCTTTGATAGCATCAAGTGCAAATTCAAAGTCTTCAGGTTCAATAGTCAGCTCTTCGATATCAGAATAGTCAAAAGTTCCGTTTTCCATCTTATCAAAAATTCCGTTTCTTAAATAAGCATTTGTCTGTGCATCTTCGACAACAGCAGCTATATCAGCGCCGTTTACTCCTGCGTCATAGAGTTTTTTTGAGAACAAATCCCTATCAAAATCATCAGAAAGTTTTTTATCTTTTGAATGTATATCAAAAATCATTCTGCACCCTTCTAAATCAGGATTGGGAACGGAAATCATTTTCCCGAAACGTCCTGAGCGGACAAGAGCCTCATCAAGCAAATCATCTTTGTTTGTTGCGCCGATAACAAAAATATTATCACCGTCTTTTTCAAGGTCGCTCATCAGGGTAAGGAGCTGGTTTACGACTTTATCATCATGGCGGGAGGTCGTTGAGCCTTCTCTTTGTTTTGCAACAGCATCTATTTCATCAATAAAAATAATACTCGGCTGATTTTCTTTTGCCGAAGCAAACAAGACTCTCCAGTTTTCTTCTGATTCTCCGACCCATTTTGATTCCATTTCAAGACCGTTCAGTTTGATAAAACTAGCGCCTGATTCATTTGCCACTGCCTCTGCAAGAAGCGATTTCCCTGTCCCAGGGCTGCCGACAAGCATAACGCCATGGTTCATAACTTTGAACGCTTTCGGGTATTTAAGCGGGTAGATTACTGATTTTTTGATTTCATCTATAGCCTTATCCTGTCCTCCGACATCAGCAAAAGTAATTTTTTTGACTTCTTTTTTTTCCTCTTCAATCCCTGTTGAAATGCCCTGGATATGTTTCTTATTCAGCTCCTGGACTGTTTTGCTGTCCATATCAGAAAAATCAAAAACTCTGATGCCTGTTTCATCAAGACTGTTTTTATTCACATCAAGTCCGTAATTAATTGAGAAAGGCTCACCTGCAGCACCTGATTTAAACCTCGAATTCTCATAGATAAATCTTGTTTCCCCTTTATTGATAAAAAAGTTCTTCTCTTCAACCTCTCCGAAAATAGGTTCCTTCGAAAGATTTCTGATATAAGGGATATCTCCATTCTGCAAACCTATTGCAAAAGAACCGCTGAGGTTCTCATCTTCGACAAAATAAATCTTTGATATCAAATCAGGAAAAGCTGGCAGAGAATCAAGCAAATTTGCTTTTGCTTCATCCAGACTTTTTCCTGCAAGAACAATCTCATTTGGAGCAAGAATTGATGATGCGGTGCTGAGTTTTTCATCAAGTAGCATATCTTTTATGCTGCCCTGCGATTTTTGTTTGAAAGTTATTGGAGATGATTTGACAAGAAGCTGACTATAGTTTGTATCAAGCAGAGGAAATGATTTATATTCGTTTTTCTCAAGAGCTTTATCAGCAGTATTCCTTTGTTGAGCATGGGGGTAAGCAGAAGTATTTTTCATGGAAAAATTTTGTATCGGGGTAATATTCAAATCAAATCTCCTCAAATCATCAGAAATCGCAAGAGAAGAATACTACAAGCGTAGAATTTTTTCAAATTTTTTTTACAAAATTTTAATATATTTTTTTCAATGATTTTAGGGTAATATATAGAAGTACTTAATACTTTTTATAAGGAGATTAAGATGTATCAGGTTTATGCACAGGAAAAAGACGCTTTTTCAAAAAATTTAATCGGAGAATTTGACGATATAGACGAAGCTATTGACGCAGCAGAAGAAGCCATCAAAAGCCTCAAAAACGGTAAATATACAGTTGAAAAACTAGGCGGGCATGTAAACATCTATGGAGAACCTGAGTCAATAGTCGTCGCAGAAAACTAAAACTTTAGACAAAAAAGATACTCATTCTGAGTATCTTTTTTGTCTAATAAGAATTTTGATAAATGATATTATTGTTTATTAGTCATGAAAGGGTTATTTAATGGAAGATGTTGTCTATTTGATAGAGAAAAGTACCAAACAAGTCTTATCTGATAAAATAAACAGGCTGGCTTTAATAATACTTATTTGTTTTGGAATATTATTATTCCATATCTTGAAACTCAGAGAAGAAGTCAAAGCAATCTCAAATCATCAGAAAGAAACCGAACAAAAAGTGGATTTCAGATATTTCAACACAACGAGATCACTTCAGGATATATTTGATGTTGAAATAGAAACAAAACAGGGTCGTGTCATAAACAACACCAAAACTAATCGTTGAGCATTTCTCTCAATTTTGAGAGTTGTTTTTCGCTGAGCCCAAGAGAGTTCAACTTATTTTTTTGAGGATTTATTTCTCCTTCATCAAACAACAACCAGTCAACAGAAATGTCAAAATGTTCTTTTAATTTATATAACTCCTCAGCCCTCGGCAGCTTGCTGTGCAAACACAAATCACAGAGCCTTGATTGAGATATATCAAGAAGTTTCGAGAACTCTTCATCTGTCATTTTGTTTGAAGTTTGAATTTTTTGGAGTCTTCTTCCCCAGTTTTTCACGGGTTTTACTTTTTCTTGGGAAACAGAAAACATCAAAGTGTTTGCGTTTTGGAACATATTTCCCTTTGAGCTTATCAGCCAGTTGATATTGACGTTGAATTTTTTATTCAACAAAACAGCCAGCTCAATTGAAGGTGTCCTCTCAAGACGTTCATAAGCTCCGAGGGTTCTTGGTGGAACCTCCAGTTTTTCCGCAAATTCTTCAACCGTAAAATTCAAGTATTTTCTGAGTTTTCGAAGATTTTCATTAAACATTTTTTACTCTAATTTAAACTAACTTATAATAATTTACACAAAAGGGTTGATATTTCTTTCACAATTGTGTAATATATAACTAACGGGTAAATTAAAAAAGAATTCACTTTTGTATGTTGAGAATAAATTCAAGAAGCACTTTTCTTAAAATATAGGTAAATTTATCTGAATAAATTTACTATCTTATTCCCTAAGCCTATTTTAGGGGATAAAAGATATATTTACAAGACAACAATAAGTTGAAATAGGTACAAATATACTATTTTAATTTGTTGTATAGCCCGTGTGGATGTTTTTTTATCAAGATATGGAAGGGATTTCAAAGAAAGGGAATTTGCCCATTGTACAAAGAGAGGATAGAAACATGGCTAATAACGCAGTTAAAAACAGTATCAAAGAAGTAGCAATGAAGACTAAAGGCTGGAGCATCTACAAGCTTGCTCAGGAACTTGACCTTCCACAACAGACTGTATACAGTTGGGCGTGGAATAAAACCCAACCGAATTACAAAAATCTTTTGAGAATATGCCATCTGCTAGAATGTTCAATGGAAGACATTTTTGAGGAAGCTATAAGAAAAAAGAAATTTCTGCATTAAAGTTTTGAAAAATATTGCACACTTTTATAAACTCTCGGTCCGGGACGGTTTATGACATCTCTTTCTTCTTTGGATAAGATTATTATCTTTGAATGAGGAAACAGCTGCCTAAGACGTCTTGTATCGTCGAAAAAATTTACGACCACAATATCAGGAGAGGATTTCACTGCAAACTCTTCTGATATTGTAGGATAATACGCATTCAAATTAGATGTAACGGAAAGTTGTCCTGATTTTTGTATTACATCAGTGATGAAGCTCTTCTTACCTATGGAAATCATTGGATTTACCTGAACGAGATAGAGTATTTTCTTCGGAGAATTTGTTTTTATCTTCGATATTTGCTCTTTTATTGAAGATATAAGTTCTCCTGCTTGTTGCGTTTTATCTGTCAGTTTACCTATGTATTCTATGTTTTTGTACACATCATTGATTGTATCAAATTTGAAGAATACGGGTTTTATGTCCGAATATCTAAAGCTTGCAAGGAGATATTGCGTTGAATCCATCGAAAAAATATAGGAGGGATTTAATCTTATTATTTTTTCTCTGTCGACAAAAAAGGTATTCCCTATCTTTGTTTTCAGGGAAGCTTCAATAGGATAATTACATTCTGTTGATACGCCTATCAAATTATCCTGAGCTTCGAGAGCATAAACTATCTCTGTTATCGACGGTGTTAGGCTGACATAAGTTGTCTTCTCCGCATAAGCATATGAGCAGAAAAAAAATACGCCGAAAAACAAACAGATTATTTTACTTATCAACCCGAACATAAAGCCTTTCACCATCATCTGTTATTCTAAAGTTTATCCCGTAGATATTTTTTAGCATATCTTTGGTAAAGAATCCCTCTTTTGATTTGCAGAAAATTTTATGTTCTTTTGTTATCCCGATAAAATAATCCCCGTAAGACTCTGCAAGATTCAAATCATGGAGGATTACAACAGCCGTAATTTCTTTTTGTTCGGTAAGTTTTTTTATCATATCAAGGATTTTTATCTGGTTTATCAAATCCATATTGGAAGTAGGCTCATCAAGAAAAAAAACTTCTGCACCAGATAGCAGCCCTATCGCAATATTTGTTTTTTGCAGCTCGCCTGCGCTAAGTTTTTCCATAGACAAATTTTTGATATGGCTCAATTCAAGTTTTTCGATAATTTCATTAAGCAGTCTTTTCTCCTCCTTTGTCAAAAACCATTTGACCATACTGTCTTTGAAAAAAACTGACGAAATATATTCCTCAACATCAAGCCCTTTTGGATAGCTGATTTTTTGAGGAAGATAAAATATTTTTTTTGATAACAGACCAAATTCTGAAACCTTATCAGGCTTTAGAAGCCCCGTAAGAATTTTCAGAACGGTAGTTTTTCCTGCACCGTTTGGACCGAGAATTACATTAATCTTATGCTCACGCAGAGAAAGTTCGACATCTTCAAAAAAGATATTATCTTCAAATTTCAGATACAAATTTTTTATATCAATCATTGAGAATATCTCCCTTCCTTGTCAAAAAGAAAACAAAAACAGGAGCGCCGATAAACGCCACAACAAGCCCGAGAGGTATCTGCATCGGATAAATCAATGTCCTTGATAAAAAATCCGCAAATAAAATAAGCGATGCCCCTAAGAATATGTTCACAAAAAATAAATATCTGAAATCCTGTCCGACAATCATCTTCGAAATCAAGGGGGATATAATCCCGATAAATCCCAAAATTCCCGCAGCTAAAACACTCAAGGAGGTCAAAAGCGCCGAGCAGACAATGAATAATATCGAATACATATTTTTATGTTTTATTGATGAAAAAAACATCCCCTCATCAAGCCTCAAAAAATTCAATTTGGGAATAAGAAACGCCGAAAAAATTAATATTACAAGAAATATCAACAAAAGATACCTGTCTGATACAAGGTTATTCTCCGTCAAATTGCCTGATAGGATATACAACATGGAATAAGACTTCTCTGAGTTCATAAGTATAATCATTGATATCAACGCACTGACAAAGATGTTTATGGATAAGCCGACAAGAATTAACTTGGTAATCGAAAACTTGCGCAGCCCTGCAAAAGAGATAACAAGCAAAGAAGAAACCATCGCCCCTAGAAAACCGAAGAAAGAATAATTTGCACTGTTAAAAAACAATACTGACAAAACAATCCCGAGCCCAGCCCCAGATGATATACCGGTAATATAAGGTTCTGCAAGAGGATTTTTTGATACGGTCTGCAAAAACAAACCTGCAAGAGCAAGGCACACTCCGGCAACTACAGCCTTAATAGCTCTCGGATAGCGTATAAGCTCGAGAATAACAGCATCCTCAGAACTATCATTAAGATGAAAAGACTTCAAAAAAAGGTCAACGCCAAATCCGTCATGAGAGGCAAAAACTGAAAGATAAAAACATCCCAGAAACAAAAATAAAAGAATAACAATAGAAAGTATTTTATTTTTTCTCATCCCTAACCCCGTCATCCAGCTATTCTATTATATCATAATGAATCTTTTCCCGTGTTCACTTTCATAAAAATTCCTGTCATAAAATGTATCCCAGGCTGGTAATAATTTTTGTACATTGATATTTTATGATCAAGCAGATTATACATCTGCGCTTTGAGATAAACATGGACGTTCTTTATGCTGAATAGCCTGATTATTGTTCCGAGAGAAACATTTGTATATCCTCCGACTCTGTCATTGCCAGAATAAACTCTATCAGATGATGTTTCTACTCTTGCATAAGCGCTGAATCGTTCTTTGGGTGTGTAAACAACAGTGGCATTCAGCCTGTTTTTGGGAACACCCACCAGTTGATAACCCGTGTTTGAATCTTCAGAGTCTGTGTAGGTGTAGTTTAATATTGTTTTAAACTTCAAATTCGGCTGCCATTTTATACTGGCTTCATATCCTCTGATTTTTGCCTCATCAACGTTCATATAAGTCCCTATCCATGTAACAGGGTCACTCTGCCAGCCGATATAATCATTATAAGAATTTGAGAAATATCCGAAATCAACACTCAATTTCTTGTTAAAAAATGTTTGCTCAACTCCGACATCCCAACCATTGAGTTTTTCAGCTTTCAAATTCGGATTCGGATCCATCATGCCTGCCAAACGTCCGAACATCTGATATAACGTAGGAGTATTGATGCTCTGTCCCCAGGAAGACCTGAATTTTGTATAATCCCCTTCCATTTTGTATGAAGGTAGTATCAAAGCAGCAGACCCGTTCGGACTGACATAAGTGCCAAACTGCGAATGGTGCGTAAGCCTTGCGCCGCCTCGGAGAAATAATCTGTCTTTGATATTGATTACATCATTGACATATACATCATTCTGAAGAGTATCACCGCTGAATCCGTTATATGACGGCCAGTAAGGGTCAAGAGAGTAATCAGATACCGAGTTGAAAAAGTTCGACTCAAGATTGTACCCAAAAGACAGAGTGTTCCAATCTTTGTAGTGAAGATTGTGCTGAGATATAAAACTCAGTCTTGTACTTCTGAATTTATCGCTGCCTATCCCCGTATCATACCCGTCAGGTCTTTGATAAAAGTTATTGACGGTACTGAACACCCCGAAACGTGTAGATGAATCATACCAGTCATTTGGCTTATAGTTGAATACCGTTGTATTAAATACATCAACATTTCTGCTGTAATCATTCGGGTCCTGAAGAATATAATCTCCAAAACCGTTAATTCCTACATTTTTTCTTGAATTTGAAAATCTCAAAATATCACGTATCTCAGCCTTACCTTCAAGAAGTCTTTTTCCTACGTTAGCTGTAACACTCAAAGAGTTATAATCATCGTTTTTTATTTTCTCTCCTTCATTAATTCTGAGTCCTCCGTCAGTCTTTAGCCAGTTTACACCGAGATAAAAGTCCTTGTCCTCATCTCCTCCCATTACAGCAAAACGTTCTTTGAAAGTTCCGAGATTGCCCATGCCTGATTCTATTTCAATTGAAGGTTTTCCATACCCTCTTCTTGTACTCATGCTGACCAATCCGCCAGAGGCATTCACCCCTCCGATATTCCCCTGAGGTCCTTTGATTACCTCAATGCGTTCTATATCATCGCTAAGATAGTTGTTGAGATAAAATTTATTATCAACCGGACTGTCAGCTCTGATTCCGTCAATTGTCACCCTGACTCTGTCTGTTCCTCTGATACGAAAAGAAGTAATATCACCTGTTGACCCTGATGTTTGTATAGTTACACTGCCAAGCTGATTAAGTATTTCAGTGAGCATAGGAGAACCCTGCTCTTTTATATCTTCGAGTGTAACAACATCGATGTTTGCACTTGCACTTTCTTTTGATTCAACGATATTATCAAGAGAATAAATTTGCTTTTCGCCGACCTGCCCGAAAAGCCTTGTTGTTTCTTCCTCACTTTTCTTGTTCTCTAAATCTTCAACAGCTGAAGCAATTTGAGATAGTGCACATACCAAGAACAGGGAAGAAAGAAATAATTTTTTAATCATCATAAACCTCGTGCTCGCGAAATATTCCAACGGTAAGTGTTCTGACTTTACAGCTGCGGCACAGTTCCTGAATTTCACAGGATTTCCTTACCATATGTATGATGATATCATATGAATAATATTTTGTATAAAAGTTTACATTTAATTATAAATTTTTATAGTTTATCAACTACCGCCTCTGCTATTAAAAGAGCGGAATTTTGATTTTGCCCTGTTATAAGATTTCCGTCAACTTCCACATGTTCACTCCAAGGAGTTTCTTCTTCAAACTCTGCTCCAAGTTCTTCTATACGGCTTTGAAGAAGAAATGGCATAAATTCATCCATCTTTACAATATTTTCTTCCCTGTTAGTAAAAGATGTTACTCTCTTGCCTTTCAAGATTGATTCACCGTTTTCTTTTTTTGCTGATAAAAGTGCACATGGTCCATGACAGACAGCTGCAACAACCTTGTTCTCTCTATAAAAATATTCGACAACTTCTCTGACCATATCATTTTGAGGAAGGTCAAACATCGGTCCGTGTCCTCCGGGGAAATATACACAGTCAAATTCAGTGTAATTTACGGTACTAAGCCTTACTGTATTATCAAGAAACTTCTTTGTCGTATCCCATTCTTCAGGGTTTGAACAAGAATAACTTTTTTCATCAACTGGAGATATCCCGCCGAGAGGACTTGCAACAGTTATATCATACCCTGTGTCTCTAAAAACAAGATATGGAACGGCAAATTCTTCTAACCAAACTCCCGTAGAGATTTCTTCGTTTACCTTTGATGTATTTGTTGTTATTATCAATATGCTTTTATCAGACATAAAAAACTCCTTATCCATATCATTACTGTTTTTAGGATAAATAAAAACAAAAATTTTTTTCATCGCCATATAGGGTATTTCAAAAATTTTTATGTATAATAGTTGAACGATAGAGGAATTTTGAATATGAACAAACATGAAATATCAAACAGACTTGAAGCTTTAGAAGAAGAACTGAAATACGGTGCTGGAGAAGAAACTGATTTTTATGAACTGGGGATGTTGTATGAACTAAAGTTCGGAGAAAAAGATAAATATAAAAAACAAAATTTTCAAACCATAATCGATTGCTACAACAAAGCTATCGGACAAAATCCTTTTTATATACCTGCCGTTCAAAAGAAAGCGGAATTTTTGTGCAGCAGCGGCTCTCTCTCTGAAGAAACCGTATCTGAAATAAAAAATGAAATAGAAAACATCCTGAAAGTTTATCCTGCAAATGCTGAGATGCAGGTTCTTCTTGGAGAAATAAAACTCTTTATCCTCAAAGATAAACAGGGTGGACTTGAAAATATCAAAAAAGCCTCGGAACTCGATAAAAAATACGAAGAACTTTTGAACGCAGCCGAGAATATGGATGTCAATAAACTTAATAATGATATATTCTTCTTAAAGAAAGACAATAAACAAAAAAATAATATTCTATACAAACTGTTGATAGCTCTTTTGATAATATTGTTCTTATTAATCGGATGTTATTTCGTAGTGAATTATACTATTTAACCAGCAGCTTCATCCGGAAATTTTGCAGCGTCTGCAAGTGATAAAAATGATGCTGTCAAACCAATCTGTTTTTGATACTCTTTAAGCCTGTCTATAGACTGCCAGACAGAAACTTTGCACCAATTTTTCAATAATTTCCCCTGTATAAACACATTAAGATATTTTCCCTCAAAAGAACAGGAGATTTTTAAGCCTGAATATTTTTTTGCAATATAGACAAGATGCTGCATAAAATCAGGAGTCAACAAGTCTTTGATAGCTTCCTGATTATCTGAATAAACTCTGAATAATTTATTAAACTCTGGTGTTCCAATTTGAACTTTATGAAGATTTTTTGTTCTGTCTTTGTTGAATATTTTTCCATTCGGCATAATCAAAATTTTTCCGTTTATTTCTTTTTGCAAAGAAAACATCATAAATAACCCTTTAGCGGCATGAATGTTTGCTTTTATGGTTTTGACAAGTCCGCATAACGCATTTGGTATATTCATCAACTCAATAGTTAGCTGTTTGCTCTTTATCAGATAATACGGTTTATATTCAACTTTATCCTTTAGTATTATATCTTCTATTTTGACATCTATACCATTAGACTTTCCTTCAATGATACTTTTTACTTTGTAATCATCAAAATTATCAAATAGACAAAGTGATTTTAGATATTCTGCAGGAATACGAGAAAAATCAAATACGCAAGAACTGTATTCAAAGCTGCCTAAAAAAGACAAAATTTTATTAAACATCAAAGACTCCGCATTAAACTCATAACCGGACATTTTTAATGGAGCAACAGCAGTTACAAACATTAAAAGGACTATACCTATAACGCCAAAAACTTCAGGATTTATCACTATTTCTGAAGATATCTTGATAATTTTAAAAGACATCAAAAATGCACAAACTACCAGAGGCAAAAATATTATGTACATCAAAACAGCAAAAACAATACTCATTATTCTCTGAATTTCAAGTTTACGAACTATTTCAGCTGTCTGCTGTCTATAGAAGTTTGCAAATTTTGCAGGAATAAAAACGCCTGAATGTCTTTGATTATCAATCATTTTTTATATACCATATAAATAAATATACATTTTATTTATACCAATTTATTTTTATCTTAAAAAACAAATCAAAAAATCTTAACAAATTGAATTATTTTATTTTTATCATCGATAACTTTTTACGTTAAAATTTTTTTATTATTAAGAAAAATTCTTCTTGACTGATAGTAACTATCAGATTGTATTGTAAAATTAAATAAATGGTTTATGGAATAATATAGGAGAACTTTTATATATGAAACGCCGTGATTTTATCATCAATTCAGCTCTGGCAGTAGGAGGAGCAGCCCTTCTTTCAGGATGTTCAAAAAAAGAAATCAAAAAAGCACAAAATCAGGTCGTAAGACGTAAATTTGACAATACTGATACTCCTTTGATTGCTCTCGGGTGCATGCGACTTCCTATGCGCAACGGGAAAATAGATATGGTTGAACTCGACAAAATGGTCGAATATGCAATGGCTCATGGCGCAAACTATTTTGATACGGCTTATATGTACGTCGAAGGTAAATCAGAAAACGCTATAGGCGAAATTCTCAAAAAATACCCGAGAGAAAGTTTTATACTCGCAGATAAGTGTCCTGCTTATCTAGTAAATAAACCTGAAGATGTCCGCAGACTCTTTGAAGAACAGCTGAAAAAATGTCAGGTCGAATACTTTGATAACTATATGGTTCACAATATCAACCAGAACACTCTCTCAAACTACAGAGATAATGATATGTACGGCGAAATCCTCAAACTGAAAAAAGAAGGAAAAATCAAACACCTCGGATTTTCTTTCCATGGAGACCCTCAAATGCTCAAAGAGGTAATCAACGAACACAAGTGGGATTTCTGCCAGCTTCAGCTGAATTATCTCGACTGGGAAGTTGTGAATGCTGATGACCTGTATCAAATAGCAGACGAAGCGGGAGTGCCTGTTATTGTTATGGAACCGCTGCGTGGCGGAGTTCTTTGCAATCTCCCTGAGAAAGCAGCCAAAACTCTCAAAGAAAAATGTCCTGAAGATACTCAAGCCTCTTTCGGTCTGCGCTGGGTTGCAGGAAAAGAAAGAGTATTCACTATTCTGAGCGGGATGAGCAATCTTCAGCAGGTGAAAGAAAACATCGACACTTTTGTAAACTACAGAGCATTCAGCAAAGAAGAAGAAAAAATTGCTCATGAAATTGCTCAGATTATTCAATCTCAGGGCGCTATAAGCTGTACGGCCTGCAAATATTGTATGGAGGTTTGCCCAAGAGGCATAAACATCCCTGCAATCTTTGGTCTTTACAACATGTACAAGGGTAGCACCCAGCCAAACAGGTCATTTATGTTTGTTTATAACTACAAAGCCCTTAAAGAATCGGAAAAAGCAGACAAATGCATTGACTGTAAATTATGCAACAAAAACTGTCCTCAAAATTTGAACATACCAGAGTTATTGAAAACAGTTGAAAAAGAAGTTAAGGAAGCAGAAAAGGGTATGGCATAATGAAATATGCATACAAAATCAGACTGGTCATAGCATCTGCTGTTTTTATCCTGGCAATACTTGGTATCTTTGGGATATTTTATCCCCTAAAGATATTTGATATACAGTTCACACCTGTCCTGCAAAAAGCATTTGTTGATTTTTCACTGCTTACATCTGTTTTATTGGGTGTTGTTGTTCTTTTGACTCTTCTTTTTGGAAGGTTTTATTGTTCTTTGATTTGTCCTTTCGGAATATTTCAGGAACTCGCTGCCTTAATTTTCAGAAGAAAGAACAAAACTCAAAAAAACTATCCTTTTAAATACTTTATCGCAGCCGTATGTTTTGGTGTTCTGACAGGTGGCAGCGCTCTTGTGATAAGATATCTCGACCCGTATACACTTTTTGGCTCAGCAATGACCTTATCACTTGCGGGGATAGTTGCAGCAGTTGTTGTTCTTTCTATAGTCTTCTTTAAAAACAGATTTTTCTGCTCAAATATATGCCCTGTCGGGACTCTTTTGGGACTTTTATCAAAATATTCGTTGAATAAAATCTATCTTCCGAAAGATATCTGCGTATCCTGCGGAAAATGCGCAACAAATTGTCCGACAGGAAGCATAAACCCGAAAGATAAAACAGTCGACAACGAAACCTGCATCAAATGTCTCAAATGTCTTGACTCATGTCCAAGACACGGTGTGCAATACGGTATTGAAAAAAAAGTACCGGTCAAATTCAGCATCAAAAGAAGAAGTCTTATACTTGCATCTTCAGCTGTTGTATTGTTCGGTGCAGCACTGAAAGCCGGCATAGAATTCAAAAATAAAATATCAGAAAAAATTTCCGAAATTATTCTGCCTCCAGGCGGCGGTTCGCCTGAAAGATTTCTGAATAAATGCATCAACTGCAACCTCTGCGTAGAGCACTGTCCTCAAAAAATTATCAAAAAAGCGGATAATAAATTCGGAGCTGTATATATTGATTATTCTAACAATTTCTGCAAATATGACTGCCATGAATGCTCAAGAGTTTGCCCATCAGGCGCCATAAAAAGACTAACTCTTGATGAAAAGAAAAAAACAAGAATAGCCATGGCTTATATCAACAATGAATTATGCACAAAATGCGGGATATGCGCAATTGATTGCCCTGCAGGCGCCATATCAAAAAAAGACGGAGAATTTCCGGTTTTGGACGCCTCAAAGTGTATCGGATGCGGAGCCTGCAAAAATGCCTGCAAATTTGATGCAATTGAAATATTTGCAGTAAAAGAACAAAGAGTAATATAATAAATTTATTATCTTAAGGAGAAAACAAATGTCACTTGGTATAACTGAAATAATACTGATACTTGTCGTAGTAGTTCTATTATTCGGTGGGAAACGCATCCCAGAACTTGCAAGAGCTCTAGGCAGAGCCTCCTATGAATACAAAAAAGCAAAAGATATCATAAAAACAGAAGCTCAAGGACTGAAAGATGCAATAGAAGACGCAGGCGAAAAACCTGAAGAATACAAACCAAAAGATGTCTAACCCATGACCAATCAGGATAACGACGAGAGCTTGATAGCACACCTTGAGGCACTTCGGGAAACGCTTTTGAAGTGTTTGATTGTGCTTGGTCTGGTATTCCCTTTTATGCTCTTTGCAGCACCGAAGGTTTTGGAATGCCTCACTGATATAATCATATCAGACAGCAACGTCACCTTGAATTATTTTTCACCTGCAGAAGTTTTCATCATCCAGATTAAAACAGCAGCAGTACTCGATTTGATTGTTTGCTTTCCCTATATAGCAAAGAAAATATGGGACTTTATTCTCCCTGCATTATATGAAAATGAAAGAAAGTTCATAAAAACAACTGTTCTCACCTCAACGACTCTCTTCGTTTCAGGAGTTTTATTCTGCATTTTTTTCATACTTCCTTTGATAATAAAATTCGGAATGAGCTTTTCTTCATCAAATATTAAGGCAGTATTTGGAATATCAAACATAATTAATCTCTCTTTATGGATGTCCATATCTTTCGGATTGATGTTCCAGCTTCCTTTGATTACATATTCACTCATAAAATCAGACATAATCCCCTATGAATCAATCAGCGATAAACGTTCTTATGTGATAGTGGGCATCCTCATCATGGCAGGAATTTTGACCCCGCCGGATGTTGTCAGCCAAATACTTTTAGCACTCCCCACTTATATGCTTTTTGAACTGGGGCTTTTCTTCGCAAGAAGAAAATAAAAAAATTTTTTCTTGACTGATAGTTGCTATCAAATTATAAGATAAAATTATGGATAAGAATGAAAAATACATCGACCTGGAATTTGCAAAATTGGACATAGACAGGTTCAAAAGAAGAGGAGCATCGGAAGCTGTTTTTTGCGAGTGCAAAACAAACGAACAGCTCGAAACAATCTTCACGGCGTTCAAAAACAACAACTCAAACATAATCGGAACAAGAGCTTGTATCGAACAATTCGAATTTCTCAAAAACAAATTCAACAATCTTGAATACAACGAAGCAGCAAGAGTCATAACACTTATTCAAAATCCTGTTGAAAAAGTCGGAGAAATTGCAATCTGCACAGGAGGAACAGGAGATATTCCGGTGGCAGAAGAAGCAAGAGCCGTAGCGGAATTTTTCGGAAGCAACACAAAAAAATACTATGATATAGGTGTTGCAGGCATTCATCGCCTGCTCTCAAACATAGATGAAATCAAAAAGGCAAATGTCATAATCGCTGTAGCAGGCATGGAGGGAGCTTTGGGAGGAATTATTGCAGGTCTTGTAGACATTCCTGTCATTGCAGTACCTACATCAGTCGGGTACGGTTCGTCGTTCAAGGGGTTGTCTGCCTTGTTAACTATGCTTAACTCTTGTGCCGAGGGAATGACTGTTGTAAACATAGATAACGGATTCAATGCAGGATACAGCGCAAGTCAGATTAACAGAAAAATATCGGGGGCAAAATAGAATGAATTTATACTTTGAGTGTGCGTCAGGAATAAGCGGAGATATGTCGGTAGCAGCATTGCTTGATTTGGGAGCAGATAGAGAAAAACTCGAAAAAGCTCTTGATTCAATGAAACTTGATGATGAATTTTCTTTCAAAATTTCTGATGTTCTCATCAACTCAATCCATGCAACTGATTTTGATGTTACTCTCAAACACCATCACAATCATGAGCACCATCATCACCATGAACACAGAAACCTCGATGATGTGAACAAAATTATAGACAGAGCGGATATATCAGACTCCGCTAAGGCTCTTGCCAAAAAGATATTCAAAATAGTAGCGGAAGCGGAAGCAAAAGTTCACAACAGAAATATTTCAGAAGTCCACTTTCATGAAGTCGGAGCAATTGATTCAATTGCTGATATAGTCAGTTTTGCTGTTTTATACGATGATTTGAATCCTGAAAAGACTTTCTTTTCAACACTTACTGAAGGGCGTGGATTTATTACCTGCCAGCATGGTAAACTGCCTGTTCCTGTCCCTGCAGTCTGTGAAATAGCAGCGAAATATAAACTTCCTCTCAGAATTACCGATAATGAAGGAGAAATGGTTACACCGACAGGCGCAGCAATAGCTGCCGCACTATACACGGATGAAAAACTGCCAGAACAATTTGTTATAGAAAAAACAGGTTATGGAGCAGGAAAGAGGAAATATGAAAATCCTCTTCTTCGAGTTATGGTCATAAGATAGAATAAAGGAGAATACATATGCATTTAGGAAACGGTATAATTTGCCCGATAACAGGTATCCCAATGCTGGCAATAGCAGGGGTATCAGCAATCTGGGCATTAAAAAAAGCAAGAAAAGATTTCAAAAAAGAAAATATCCCGCAGGCTGCAGCTCTGACAGCGTTTGTCTTTGCATTGCAGATGATTAACTTTACAATACCATCGACAGGGTCGAGCGGGCATATTATCGGAGCTGTTTTGCTTTCTGCGCTTCTCGGACCATATGCTGCATTTCTTGCGATGTGTGCAATCCTGACAGTGCAGGCTGTGTTCTTTGCTGACGGCGGTCTAATGGCACTAGGCTGCAATATATTCAATATGGGATTTCTTGCATGCTTTGTCGTATACCCTCTTGTTTATAAGCCTCTTGTCGTCGATAACAAAAAATATGCTCTCGGTGCATTTCTCTCATCCGTTGCAGCACTGCAGCTAGGGTCTGTTGCAGTTGTGGCAGAAGCATATCTCTCAGGTTCAATAACTTCAAACATAGCATCGTTTGCCGCTCTTATGCAGGGGATACATCTTGCTATAGGAGCTGCCGAAGGATTGTTTACTGCTGCTGTTGTATATGCGGTTATGAACGGTAAAATCCGCCAAAGCATACTTACATCTGTTTTCTCTGTATCAGCTCTTGTTATCGGAGCTTTCTTAGCACAATATGCTTCTCAAAAACCTGACGGACTCGAGTGGTCTTTGCTCAAGATGTCTGATTCTATGGTTATGCAGACTCAGGGCATCTTATATTCCATCTCTGAATCAATACAGGCAAAAACAGCTGTTCTCGCACAAATACAGCCCATAGCAGCAAATATATCCGGCATAATAATCACAGCACTTCTTATGGCAGCTGTCGGATATATGTTATCTTACAAAACAGTTGAAATATATGAATAATAAATTTCAAAAACTTAGAAATAATCTTGAAAACTTAGGAAAGCAAGGCATCTGTCTTGCTTTCTCAGGTGGTATAGACAGTACGCTTCTTTTATATCTCTGCAAAGATATGAACCTGCATGCGGTAACATTCTCTTCCATATTCCAGCCTGAAGAAGAAACAGCGTTCACAAAACAACTCTGTAAACACTATAACATCAAACATACTGTTCTCGAACTTAACCCGCTTGATAATGAAATTATTAAAAATAATCCTAAAGACAGATGCTATCACTGCAAAAAAATGTTCTTCGAGCAAATCAAATCATACGCAGAAGAAAACAATCTGAAAAATATACTTGACGGAACAAACTATGATGACCTGAAAGAATACAGACCGGGGTTAAAAGCCTTAAAAGAAATGAATATTATCTCTCCTTTTGCAGAGCATAAAATAACCAAGGAAGAAATAAGACTCTATGCCAAAGAATGCAAAATAGAAATTTTTGACAAACCTTCAACTCCCTGTCTTGCAACGAGATTTCCTTATGGCACCCTGCTTGAATCGCCTAAAATAGAGCAGGTAAAAACAGGAGAAAAAATTCTCAAAACCAACGGCTTTTTGCAAAACAGATTGAGAATGCATGGAGATGTAGCAAGAATAGAAATCGAAAAAAATAAATTCGATAAATTACTGAAAAACAGAGAAAAAATAACCAATGAACTAAAATCCGCAGGATTTCACTATATTACCCTTGACCTTGAGGGGTTTCGCTCAGGAAGTATGGACAAATGAAAAGAAGGGAGTTTTTGAAAAATTCCATAATCACAATCAGCGCAATGGCTCTTTTGAGCGGATGCAGCAACAAAATAACGGATAAATGTAATGGAGGAAATAATATGAAAGTACTATTGATTAACAGCAGCGCACATCAAAATGGATGTACCTATACAGCACTGTCTGAAGTTGCAAAAGTTTTGAATAAAAACGAAATTGATACAGAGATAATCCAGCTCGGTGCAGCACCTTTAAGGGACTGTATCGGATGTTATGCCTGCAGAAAAAACAACAGCGGAAAATGCGTGTTTGATGATGACATTGTAAATACCCTGATTGAAAAAGCAAAAACAGCAGACGGTTTTGTCTTCGGCTCGCCCGTATACTACGGACACCCGACAGGAAGATTATTATCGGTTATGGATAGAGCTTTCTTTGCAGGAGGAGAATATTTCAAATTTAAACCTGCCGCAGCCGTTCTCTCTGCAAGAAGAGCAGGAACAACAGCTTCTTTTGACGTAATAAACAAACACTTTACCATAAACAACATGCCCGTTGTTTCATCAAATTATTGGAATATGGTGCATGGTTCAAAAGCAGAAGATGTATACGAAGATAAAGAAGGGATACAGATTATGCAAATTCTTGCAGAAAATATGACCTGGTACCTGAGAGCATTTGAAGCTGCAAAAAAAGAAGGCATAAATCATCCTGTTTTGCCTGAAAAAATTACGACAAACTTTATCAGATAGAGGCAGAATATGCATCAGCTTAAGGAATACGAAAAGTTTTTGTTTATTCTTGACGGTACTCTGCATACAATTTTTGAAAGAGAAAAAGAATATCTCTGCTGCAAAGAGGGGTGTTCTCTCTGCTGTGAGCAGGGAGAATATCCTGTATCTGATCTTGAGTTTGAATATCTTATGTACGGGTTCAAGTCCCTTGATGCAGATTTGCAGAAAAAAATAAACAAAACAATAGAAGAGATAAAAAACTCTGATGAACGCCTGCACAGATGCCCGTTTCTTGTCGACAAAAAATGTGCACTCTACAAATACAGACCTCTCATCTGCAGAACCTTCGGGGTCATAAGCGAAAATAAATACGGCAAACTGACAATCCCTTTTTGCAGGAAAGAAGGCTTGAATTATTCAAAAGTCTTCGACACTGAACGAAAAATGATATCAAGTGAGCTTGTAGCAAAATATAACTACTCAAAAGAGCCGACAGCATATAACCTGAATAACGAAAACCTTATGAATCTTGATATTGCAAGAGATTTAAATCTCTCTTTCGGAGAGATTAGAAAGATGAAAGACCAGTTCTAATAAAAAGACAGGATTTTCCTGTCTTTTTATTTTTTATGCTTCCTGATAAGAAGTTGTATGATACAAAACAATTTCACCTGTTTTGAGAGATTGTTTTATATCAATAATCTTCTGATTTGAACTTCCGACCCAGTGCAGATTGTTGTCTTTGAGAGCTTCTTCAAATTCCCCGTCAACAAGAACATCTGCCAGTTCCAAGCCCTTGCAGTCCTTCACATCATCCCAGGAATAACCGGTATAAATCCAGATGGTCTTTTCAGGGAACATTTCACGGCATTTTTTCACAAGTCTGAACACTTCATCTCTGTTGAGAAAATGCAGAGGATCTCCCCCGCTGAAAGTTATACCTGAAATATAAGGTTTATCCAATGCTTCAAAAAGCTCGTCTTCAGCCTCCTTATCAAAAGGCAGCCCGCCTGCCACATCCCAGGTTATCTGGTTTTGACAGTTTTTGCAGTGGTGGGTGCATCCTGCTACCCACAAGACAACCCTAAGCCCGTCACCATTGAGCATATCGTCTTTTGTTATATTATGATAGTTCATCTCTACATACTCACTCTGTCTTTAATTTCTTCCATCTTTGCTTCGTTCAAACGGGTATCACCCTTCACTCTCGAATAAGAGAGATATCCGTTCATACGCTCTATTTTGGTAAGATTAGAGCTGCCGCATTTTGTACAGACATCCATATTCAACTCCTGATGCCCGCAGTCATCGCAGTAGGTGAGCGAGAGATTAACTCCTTCATAAAATCCCATATCCATGGCTCTTTTTATCAAGACTTCTATTGCCTCGGTGTTATAAGAAATCGGATATTTTACATACTGGATTTTTCCGCCGTTGAACAAATCCCAGAACCTTTTTTCGAGATTTTGTTTTTCAATCGGCGTAATATTTTCGCTTACATGGCAGTGGAAGCTGTTGGAAACATATCCTCTGTCTGAAACATTTTCAACTATGCCGTATTTTTTGCGGAATTGTTTTATTTGCAAACCGCACAAATTCTCAGCAGGAGTGCCGTATATTGCATAGAGATAACCGTCTTCTTTTTTATACTGCTCTATTTTTTCGTTGATATATTTCATTACCTCAAGAGCAAATTCGCCGTCTTCTGCTATTGATTTGCCGTTATAAATCTGCTGAAGCTCATTCAATGCGGTAATTCCGAATGAAGCTGTAGTGTATTTCAAAAGCGGCTTAATTTTATCATGAATACCGAGATGACCTCCCAAGAAACCGCCCTCGCAATAAGCAAGAGGATTGACAGATGCTTTCATCTCTCCGAGATAATCAAGAGTCCTTCTATGAAGGTTTCTTATCATCTCCATATAATAATCAAGCTCTTTGTAGAAATCTTTGCTCTCTCTTTTCGCTTTTGCATAAATCATCGGGAGATGTAGACTAATCGCTCCGACGTTAAATCTTCCGACAAAAACGGGTTTGTCATTCTCATCAGCAGGAGTCAAACCGCCTCTTTCAAACCATGGAGATAAGAATGCACGGCACCCCATAGGTGATACAACTCTTTTGTATTTCTTATACATACTAGCAACATAACCTTCTCCTGTTAGAGATAACCAATCAGGATACATGGATTTTTTCGAGCATTCAACACCTGCTTTGAATAAATCTTCTGAAACTTTGCCCTCTCCATGGAGGTCTTTGTCGTATAAGAAAACAATTTTCGGGAATAATACAGGCTTTTTGCAGTCACTCTTGCCCTGTCCGTTCATTCTGACTTTCAACATTGCATGAGTTGCCATTTTCTCAAACTCACCTGTTCCAAGTCCTGCAGTTATGGCGATGAAGGGATAATCCCCCCTGCATGAGGCTACAGAGTTGAATTTATATTCCCATCCCTGGAAACCTTGCTCCATATCACGTTGAACATCTTTCAGCGCTTCTTCTCTGGCTTTTTCAAACGGGACACCAAGACATACATATTTTTCGTAATAAACTTTATAAGACTTCTCTGCATACGGTGCAAGGACTTTATCAACTTCTGGCAGAGTAAAACCGCCATATTGCTGTCCTGCCGCCGCCATAGTAACATCTCCGATAACATCAAAAGCAACACGGAGAGTCTTTGGCTCGTTATACCAGAGATTGCCCATTTCAAATCCGCCTTTCAGCACATTTGCAATGTCAAACAAACAGCAGTTCATCGTATCTCTTCTTGCTGACATATCATGGATGTAGATGTATCCGTCACGGATTGCCTGAAGCTCATCTACGTTCAAAAAGAATTTTTTATACAGCTCTTTATTCAGCTGGTTGAAAATCAACGAACGTTTTGTTGAAACAAGAGTCGAATCGGCATTTGAATTTTCCTTATCACCGATATACATAATTTTCTGACTTTCTTGATAAACTTTATCAAGCATCTGAACAAAGTCTATTTTGTAGTTTCTATAATCTCTATATGATTTTGCAACTTTCGGATTAACATCCTCAAGAACAGATTCCACAATATTATGCATCTGCGAAACATAAATCTCTTCGCTGCCTAGTTCCAGCACTCTTTTGTTCACAAGAGAGCAGATTTTTTCTATATCAGCATCGCTGAATTTTATCAGCATACGTTCAGCAGATTTTTTGACGGCATTCACTACTTTTTTGACATTATAACTGCCTACGGTGCCGTCTTTTTTGATTACTTTTACAGCATCCAGTTTGGGCGAAGAACTAATTATTACGATATTATTATCGGTTTTAATACCTTTTTCATCCATCTTATATTTTATAAGATTTGTATTCTCAACTGCATTTGATACAATCTCGGATGAAAAAACTTCAGACAAACTTTTGTCTTTTTTTGACACATTTTCCATAATTACAACCCCCTCTTAGTCACGTAAGTCAATATAGAAAAGAATAAGCATTCCGGCTGTAACGGCTGCGGACCAGCGCAGGATTTCCACCTGATCTTTCCTTATCCTCGTCAAAATATTGTATCACATTTTTTATTTAATTCAAAGTTAAAAAATTAGGAACTTATATAGCAAATTCTACAGATACTGATAAAAGTCCGTCATTCTAATGGATTTAGTCCGAAGAATTTTTTTGTTCAGATACTTTGCTAATGCCTGGTATAACGTTGTTCTGGACATTTTTGATTGATTTTGCTATATAAAATAAATTTTAATCATCAAAAATATTCTTGACTGATAGCCGCTATCAAGAGCTAAACTAAAAACATAAGTTCAGATAATAAAAAGTATTTATTATGATGAAAAAACTATTGATGTTATTAGTATTGACAATATTTATTACAGGAGGAAATCTCGCTATGTCAGAAGAACTCGAACAACCCTTCAAAAAAGGTGATATAAATCCCTACAACAAATTTTTCACAGGAACAACTTACCTGACAAGACTTAGCGAAAATGATTCCATCTGGAATTCTTCTATCGCAAATGTTACATTTGAACCAAAAGCAAGAACAAACTGGCATAAACACTCAGGAGGTCAAATTCTTCTTGTCACTGCTGGCGAAGGCAGATATCAGGAAAAAGGAAAACCTGTTCAAATTCTGAAAAAAGGTGATGTTGTGAGAATTCCTCTCAATGTTGAACACTGGCATGGCGCTGCGCCTGATAGCTGGTTTTCGCATATTTCAATAGAAACAAATCTGCCAAACAACGAAACAACCTGGCTTGAACCTGTTTCCGATAAAGAATATAAATAGGAGAATAAAAATGCCAAGAAAAGTTTTGATAATCTCCTCCTCTCCAAGAAAAGGAGGAAACTCTGATACACTGTGTGATGAATTTGCAAGAGGTGCAAAAGAATCAAATAATCAGGTAGAAAAAATTTTTTTGAAAGATAAAAAAATAAACTACTGCACAGGATGCGGTTTATGTGTCGAAAATGGCAATACAGGCTGTTCTCAAAATGATGATATGACGGAAGTTCTAAACAAAATAATCAATTCAGATGTCATAATTCTTGCAACTCCAATTTATTTTTATGCAATGAGTGCACAGATGAAAACACTTATTGACAGATGCTGTGCAAGATATACTCAAATAAAAAATAAAGACTTCTATTTCATCCTGACATCAGCTGACACTGAAAAGACATCTCTTGAAAGAACAGTCGAAAGTTTCAGAGGATTTTTGGACTGCCTTGAAAACGCAAAAGAAAAACACATAATCTACGCTACAGGTGTCTGGAAGATGGGAGATGTCAACAAAACCGATTTACCAAAGCAAGCATATATCTTAGGAAAATCAGTGTAAAAATAATTAAAAATGTCTGTTATCAAAGACCGTCAAAATTACTCGCAAACATGCCCGAGGGCTTTCTCGAGAATATCCTTCACATGATGGTCATCAAGAGCATAATAGACATTTTTTCCTTTTTTTTCAGCACGAACAAGTTTTGCTGTCCGGAGAACTTTCAGTTGATGAGAAACAGCTGATTTTGTCATATTCAACAAAACAGCAAGGTCCCCCACGCACATCTCGCTTTCTTCTAAAGCCCACAGAAGTTGTATGCGTGTGCTGTCACCCATAACTTTGAAAAAATCAGAGAGCTCATACAAAAGCTTCATCTCAGGCATGTTGGGTTTCACTCTGTTGACTATATCAATATTTATAGCCTCGCAATCACTACGTTTGTTATCCATAAAATATCCCTGCTCCATATTTATACCTACATAATATATGAATAATTGTTCAATTGTCAAATTATGTAAAGATAAAAAATAAAAAGATTGACAATTGAATAGTTGTTCAATTATACTAATAACATAGTTGAACAATTATTCAATCGAGGATTCTATGTGTAACCATTGCCATCACAGTCATAACAGCAAAAATGAACATAAAAATGAAAGTTTAACATTGATAAGAATATCTATAGCTTTTCTTATACTCTTATTTGCTGTATTTTCGAACATCCCTAACAATATCAAAATCTGCTGTTTTTTATTTGCTTATTTACTTGCAGGTTATGATATTTTATACACCGCAATCAAAAATATCATCAAAGGACGAATTTTTGACGAAAATTTTCTTATGGGTCTGGCTACTCTCGGAGCTCTTGCCATAAAAGAATACCCTGAAGCGGTTATGGTTATGGTTTTATATCAACTTGGAGAATATTTTCAGCACCGTGCAGTCAAAAAATCACGCCGCTCAATCCTTGAACTGATGGATATAAGACCTGATTATGCTTACAAAGAAGAAAACGGTAAAATCATCAAATACTCCCCTGAAGAAATAAACACAGGAGATATAATCCTCGTAAAAACAGGAGAAAAAATTCCTCTTGACGGAGTTATAACAGAAGGTTCTGCTATCCTCGACACTTCAGCTCTGACTGGAGAATCCGTTCCCAAAACAGTAAAAATCGGTGATACGGCAATAAGCGGATGTATCAACACAAATGGTGTAATAAAAATCAAAGTTACGAAAAAATATGGAGAATCAACCGTATCAAAAATTCTCAAACTTATCGAACATGCAAGTTCAAAAAAATCAAGAACGGAAAACTTCATCACAAGATTTGCAGGATACTACACTCCTGCCGTAGTTGCGGCTGCTCTTATGCTTGCTGTTCTTCCTCCACTGCTTTTGCCTGATGCTCAGTTCAGTATATGGCTCAAAAGAGCGCTCACCTTCCTTGTCATCTCATGTCCATGCGCTCTTGTAATCTCAATTCCTCTAGGCTTCTTTGGAGGCATAGGAGGAGCTTCAAAATGCGGAATTTTGATAAAAGGAAGCAATTACCTCGAAGCTCTCTCAAAGCCTGACTCTGTCGTCTTTGACAAAACAGGCACTTTGACAAAAGGCTCTTTTGAAGTAACAAAAATATCACCTCAGAATGGAATATCAGGAGAACAGCTGGTTGAATACGCAGCTTATGCGGAAAACTACTCAAACCATCCTATTGCACTGTCTTTGAAGAAAGCTTACAAAAAAGACATCGACACATCAAAAATCAGCAATGTATCAGAATTTGCAGGCAACGGCGTAAAAGCTGATATCAACGGAGAAGAAATTCTTGCTGGGAATTCTGCTCTTATGGAAAAATTTCAGATTAATATCCCTGAACATTCTGATGAAGGAACTGTTGTTTACTGTGCAAAAAACGGTGAATATATAGGATATATTGTTATATCAGATGAAATAAAAGAAGATTCTCCTCTTGCAATCAAAGAGCTCAAAAAAGTGGTCGGAAAAACCGTTATGCTGACAGGCGACTCAGAAGCTGCGGCAAAAAGAATATCAGAAAGACTCGGGATTCAACAAGTTTATTCTCAGCTGCTACCTCAGGATAAAGTTGAAAAACTTGAGAATATAATCGCTGAAAAACAGAAAGATAAAAACGTTATATTCATAGGCGACGGCATAAACGATGCGCCTGTTCTTACAAGAGCAGATGTAGGCATTGCAATGGGGGCTATGGGGTCTGATGCGGCAATCGAAGCTGCCGACGTTGTGATTATGGATGATAAGCCATCAAAAATTTATAACGCCGTAAAAATTGCACAAAAAACAATGCTTATAGTAAAACAAAACATAATCTTCGCCCTCGGAGTTAAGGCTCTGTTCCTTCTCCTCGGCGCTTTCGGATTTATGACTATGTGGGGAGCAGTGTTTGCAGATGTCGGTGTTGCTCTGCTTGCCGTACTCAATTCTCTTCGTAGCCTTAGAGTAAAAAATATACAAATCTGAAAACCTCTTGTAAAATAAAAAAGAGGTGAAAATATGAATAATAAAATGAAAGCTCTAATCTGGAAAAAAGACGGCTCAATACATCTTGTAGAAAAGGATATCCCGAAAATTCAACATCCTGATGACGCCATAGTCAAAGTTACGCTATCAAGCATCTGCACAAGCGATTTGCATATAATACACAACGCAGTGCCTCAGGCAATCCCAGAAACAACACTCGGACATGAATTTGTCGGGGAAGTTGTTGATACAGGCAAAAACATCAAAAGAATCAAGGTCGGTGACAGAGTTGCCGCAAACTGCGAAACTTTCTGCGGGGAATGTTTTTTCTGCAAAAGAGGTTATATCAACAACTGTGAATATGGAGGATGGCATCTCGGATGTAAGATTGACGGATGTCAGGCTGAATATATACGGGTACCTTACGCTGATAACGGATTGACAAAACTTCCGGAAAACGTATCTTATGAAAATGCACTGTTTGTCGGAGATATACTATCAAGCGGATATTTCGGAGCAGAATTATGCGAAATCAAAAAGGGAGATACTGTAGCAGTAATCGGCGCAGGTCCTGTTGGTTTGTGCTCAATGGCTTGCGCAAGAGTCCTTGGCGCAGAAAGAATTATTGCTCTTGATATCGATGACTCACGTCTTGAAGTTGCAAAAAGAGAATCGCTGGCTGACTTCATAATCAATCCATCAAGAATAAATCCTGAAAAAGCAATAAAAGACTTAACTTCATCAAGAGGAGCCGACTGCGTAATAGAAGCGGCAGGAGGAGAGAACACCTTCGAAACGGCATGGAAAATAGCAAGACCGAATGCAGTAGTTGCACTTGTTGCTATGTATGAACAGCCTCAAATATTACCGCTGCCTGAAATGTACGGTAAAAACCTCATCTTCAAAACAGGCGGTGTTGATGCCGTTCACTGTGAAAAGCTTATCAAACTAATTGAAGAGGGAAAAATTTCTACAGATTTTCTCATAAGCAAAAAAATACCTCTTGAGAATATAAAACACGCCTATGAACTCTTCGAAAATAAAGTTGATAACTGCCTGAAAATAGCAATCACCTATGGTGAATAATGTCATTCATCCGACCGAGTAAAAAGCACTTGAAAAACTTTATACTGTAAATACCTGCTGATAATATTTTAAGCAACGTTAAGAATTTAGACACACAGCCCGATTAGTGTAGAATTAAGTAGAATAGCAATAAATATATCTAAATCGGAGGAGCATTCGGGAATGCATAAATTTTATAAATGGCTGTGTTTGGGTTTTGCCGGTTTTATTTTTTCCGGTCTAAACACTCTGACTGCTTCGGCTGAGGTAACTCTGCCGTCCATAAACATCGGCTTTCAAAGCGCAAACACCCCTGATGAATTCAGCAAAGGAATACAAATTCTCATTCTGCTGACTATTCTGACACTTGCGCCAAGCATAATCATACTTACGACCTCTTTCACAAGAATAGTAATAGTCCTTTCTCTCACAAGACAGGCTATAGGTACGGCACAACTTCCGCCCAATCAGGTTATTGTAGGACTTGCATTGATTTTGACATTCTTTGTCATGTCGCCGACCATCAACAAGATTTATGACACCGCTTACAATCCTTATATGGAAAATAAAATCACCCAGCAGGAAGCTCTCAAACGAGGAATAGAGCCTATGAGAGATTTTATGTTCAAATATACGGATGAAAAAGAACTTGCAATGTTTGTCAAAATGGCAAAAATCCAAAAACCTGCCAATAAAGACGATGTCCCAACCTATGTTCTGCTTCCTTCTTTTATTTTGAGCGAGCTGAAAACAGCCTTCAAAATAGGTTTTATGATTTTCATTCCGTTTCTTGTTATAGACATCGTTGTATCAAGTATTCTCGTTTCTATGGGGATGTTGTTTCTTCCTCCGACAACAATTTCCATGCCGTTCAAGATTATTCTCTTTGTAATGGTTGACGGGTGGCATCTGATAGCAAAGTCTCTTGTCGAGGGATTTCTACGGTAGCTGAAGAAGGATTTTATAATGGAACAAATAGAATTTATATCAATATTGCAGCAAACAATGATTCTCGTACTGATTCTTGCAACCCCTGTTCTTGCAGTCAGCATGTTTGTCGGTCTGATTATAAGCATCCTGCAAGCGGTTACTCAAATTCAGGAATCAACAATCACTTTCGTTCCGAAAATAATTGCAGGAATTGTTGTCTTGATTGTGACCTTCCCCTGGATGCTGCAGGTATTTACAGATAACGTACGGCAAATATTCGAAAAAATGGCGACAATATAGATGTTTGTAGACATACTACCATACATAACACCCGTAAAAATAATTATATTCATCCTCGTTGTATCAAGACTCAGCGGGATGTTTATCACTGCGCCTCTTTTTTCGACTTTTCCGATACCCACGCCTGTCAAAGCGGGATTGATTGCGCTCATTGCATTTCTGACTTATCCGATAATTGCCTCGATTACACCTGAAAACATGATTCCAAACAACATGCTGGGGCTTGGATGGATGGTCTGCAGAGAGATTATGATAGGTGCGATGATTGGATTTTGCATAAACATAATTTTCATAGCAATACAGATGGCGGGCCATCTTCTGAGCATGCAGATGGGGCTTGCTATATCAAACGTTCTGGATCCCGTAACAAGGCATCAGGTGCCGATTATGGGTCAGTTATATTTGTATATGGCGATGATTCTATTCCTTGGCATAAACGGCCATCACTATCTTTTCACAAGCGTGTTTGAAAGTTATGTATCGATGCCGATAGGAGGAGAGTTTATTTTCTCAGGAGAGCTGATAGAAGAGGTGATTAGATTTACATCTCAGATATTTGTCATCTCTTTCAACATAATTATGCCGATTTTTGCTGTACTTCTGGTTGCTGATATTCTGCTCGGTTTTATGTCGAAGATGATGCCTACGATGAATATCTTTGTTGTTTCTCTTCCGATAAAAATCTACATCGGTTTTGTTTTGATGATTATGTTTACAATAAAAACTTACACTTATCTGTCAAATGTAATAAATGATATGCTAATCCACGTCAGCGCAATATTTACATAAGAGGGGAATATGGCTCAGGAAAGAACGGAAGAAGCTACTCCCCGGAGGCGGGAGAAAGCAAGAGAAAAAGGACAAATATCAAAAAGCACCGATTTGAATTCAGCGCTGATTTTGAGCGCAGCTTTCGGCATATTCTTTGCAATGTCTGCTTTTATGCTGAAAGTTTTTATGCAGATGACAGAACTCACTCTCTCAAACCTAAACCCTGATACAATAAACGCTGAAAACCTCGGTGGAATACTTATCCCTTTTCTGCATGTGCTTATGCAGACGGTTCTGCCTTTTTTGCTGGCTACTTTTATAGTGGCAATAATAGTTGTAAGGTGGCAGGTAGGTCCGTTATTTTCTGTCAAAGCAATTGCCCCGAAGTTTGAAAAAATTTCCCCCATGAAGTTTATGGAAAACTTCAAAAATAATTTCAATATATTCAGTCCCAAAAAATTGGTTGAACTTGCAAAATCAATCCTGAAAATTGCAATTATCGGCTGTGTAGGATATATGGTCATCAACGCAAGGAAAGAAGAGCTGCTGCTTCTTTTGGGAGTGCCTATCGAAGCTGCTTTCTCTACAATAAGCTCAATCGTTGCGCAGATGGTAACTGATATATGTATTGCAATGATAGTTATGGGGATTCTTGATAAGAAATATCAGGACTATGAATATGAAAAATCAATCAAGATGACAAAACAGGAAATCAAAGACGAAAGAAAAGACATCGATGGAAACCCTGAAATTAAATCAAAAATAAAAGCAGCTCAAATGCAATTTCTCAGGCAAAAGACAATCGCAGCAGTTCCAAAAGCTGATGTTGTCGTAACAAACCCGACGCATTTTGCAGTTGCAATCAGATATAACACCCAAATTGCTCCGGCGCCTCAGGTTATTGCGAAAGGTGCTGATTTCATGGCATTCAAAATCAGAGAAATAGCAAAAAATAACAACATACCAATTGTAGAAAACAAACCTCTTGCAAGAAGTCTGTATAAACTTGTGAAGGTCGATCACATAATTCCTCCGGAATTATATTTAGCAGTGGCAGAAGTCTTGGCTTTTGTATATAATGAAAAGAACAGGGGAATATAGAGCGATATGCAAAAATTTAAACTGGCGGATGTATTAAAAAATAATGATATTGTTCTGGCAATAGGTGTAATACTTATCGTAGCCATGATGGTCATCCCTGTCCCTTCTCCGCTTCTTGATTTCTTGCTCATAATCAACATTTCTCTTTCGGTGATTATTCTTCTTGTCTGTCTATACACGACAGAACCGCTTGAATATTCATCATTTCCAACAATGCTTTTGATATCAACCCTGTTCAGACTTGCTTTGAATGTAAGCTCTACAAGACTTATACTTTTATACGGAAACGCCGGACAGGTAATCGAAGCCTTCGGCTCTGTAGCAATCGGAGGCAACTACGTTGTCGGTACCGTCGTCTTTGCAATCCTTGTCATAATCAACTTTATGGTTATTACAGGCGGAGCAACAAGAGTTGCTGAAGTTTCAGCTAGATTTACTCTCGATAGTATGCCTGGTAAACAACTGAGCATAGACTCTGACCTAAATGCCGGCCTTATCACTGAAGAACAGGCAAAAGCCCGCAGAAAAAAACTTGAAAGAGAAGCTGATTTCTACGGTACCATGGATGGTGCTTCGAAGTTCGTCAAAGGTGATGCAATAGCAGGGATTATTATCACTGTTATAAATATCGTCGGCGGCTTAATTATCGGTATGTGGCAGCAGCATATGGACTTTATGGATGCGTTGTCAACTTTCACGAGATTAACGGTCGGCGACGGTCTTGTTTCCCAGCTGCCTGCGCTTTTGATATCAGCAGCAACAGGCTTGATTGTCAGCAGAGCAGCCGGACAGGATAACTCGCTGAGTGCTGATATCGGAAGAGAAATGTTCTCCGATCCGAGAATATTGTATATTCTCTCAGGATTTTTGTTTGTCGTCGGCATAGTCCCCGGGTTTCCGACAATCCCATTCGGAATATGCGCTCTTGTAGTAGGTTATATAGCTTTTTTGAAGGATAAAGAAAAAAAACAAAAAAAACTTCAAGAAGAACAGGAGAAAATAAGAAAAGAAAAAGAAGCTCTGAAACCCAAAAATCAACAGAAAAAAGCAAGCAGAGAAAATGTAATGGAGCTGCTCACTGTTGAACCTATGGAAATAGAAATAGGCTATCGCCTTGTACCTCTCCTCGATGTTGAGAAAGGAGGCGATTTGCTTGAAAGAATCGCTCAGATAAGACGGCAAACCGCTCTTGATTTAGGAATTATACTCCCCTCAATAAGAGTGCGTGATAATCTGCAGCTTGCACCAAATACTTATCAAATTAAACTCAAAGGCGTGGCTATCGAGTCAGGAGAGGTTTATCCAGAGAAATATCTTGCAATGAATGCAGCAAATATTTCTGAAGAGAACTCTCCGATAAAGGGAATTAAAGCTGTCGAACCGGCATTTGGACTGCCTGCTCTCTGGATAGATGAAGCGGATAAAGAAAACGCTGAAATAATCGGCTATACGGTTGTAACACCATCAGCCGTAATCTCAACCCACCTGACTGAAGTAATAAAGAAAAATGCTGCTGACATCCTTACAAGAGGAGATGTCCAATCACTTCTTGATAATCTGAAAAAACAAAATGAAGATATGGCAGAAGCACTAATCAAAGACATAAATATCGCCCAACTGCAGATAGTTATGCAAAATCTGCTGCAGGAAAGAATTTCAGTAAGAGATTTGGAATCAATACTCGAAACACTTAGTACTTATTCAAAAATCAACAACAACACAGACTTTCTGACAGAACAGTGCAGAGCAAAATTATCAAGAAGTATTTGCAAACAAAATTTATCTGATACAGGAGAGCTTCTTGCCATAACACTATCACCTGATGTAGAGAATACAATTGCTTCAGGAATAAGCCATGACGGGCAAAATCTCAGTCTTGATCCGAATTTCACAAGGTCATTAATAGATAATCTCAACCTTGAAATAGAAAAAGCACTGACATCAACAGGCAACCAGCCGGTAATTCTCTGCAGCTCCCCTATAAGACTTGCTTTCAGAAGACTGATAGAAAGAACTTATCCTCAAATAAGCGTTATGGCTTATACGGAAATTCCTCAGAATATAGCGGCAAAATCAGTGGGAATGGTAAAAGTAGCCCAAAGGGCATAAGGAGTAAAGAAAAATGGAAGAAAGACGAAAATATCCGAGAATAAAAATATCACTACCCGTAAAATTGTATATAGACTCAACAAATCAAAATGCAATCAGCACAAACATAAGCGAAGAAGGAATGCAGGTAATGTCGCAGACTGATATCCCCAAAAATTCGTCGCTTAATGTTTGTATAAACTGTGATAATGATATAATATTTGATGAATATACAGTGATAGAATCAAAGAAAAATACATCAAATACATTTTTATTATCAGGAAAGTTTAAAAAAAATAAAAATCCTGATAAAATAGCTTTAGTAAAAAAGTACTTGGAGAACAGACGGGAATATTTCAAAAAAATCAAGGAGAACAAAAATAAATGCCAGTATCTTTAGCTCTGTTTTTTGGAAGTGTTGCCCTTATAATACTCGGTTCAAATATTATGCTAAAATCAACTTATTTGAATCTTGATGTATTTTTTTACTTTATGAAAGTAGCAGGCGGCGGAGCTGTAGTTTTTGGTATCCTCGGATATTTTATGGGACGTATAATTGAAAATTCAAAAAAAGATAAAATAAATACGCAAGAAAATAAACATACTCTGAAGAATGATGACCTTTTAATAAAAGACCTGCTCGTGTATGATATAGGAATAGAAAAAAAAGAAAAAGAGGCTGAGAAGAAAAGTGCTGACAAAAATTAAAAAAGTTTTTAACAGTTATTTAGGTGAAAAAAAATTCGGTGTGCATCTGGCACTAATTTCATCAATAGGTATTGCAACAATAGTTATATTATTGTCGCTTTTTTACCTTGATTTAACATCAAAATTGGATCTTTCTCACAAATTGGACAAAGAGTTTCTGAAACGAACTATAACTGATATCGTAATAAACGATAACAACAAACTGATGGCAAAAGGTCAATATCAAAACTTCGAAGACGTCGCCACAAAACTAAAAAATAAAAACCTCGTAGAACAGGTCAGCTTCTTTAAAAAAGATAATCCTAATATAATTTGGTCTACAAACGAAAATCTTATTAAAAATAAAATTACTCTGCAAAAATATATGAAAGCAGCCGGAGATAATGAGAATACTATTCTCGTAAACACTGATACTAATATAATTTTTATCACTTTTCCAAAAACAAGTGATCTTAACATCACAAAATTTTTGAATATAAGCAAATTCGCAGTGCTTATAGTTCTCATAATCTCGCTTATAACAATAGCTATATTTGCAGAAAAAGTAGTTTCGCCTCTCAAGAATCTTTCTCAGCAGGCTGAATTCATATCAAAAGGAAACTTTGATAACTTCATCCCGAGAACAGGTTATCGGGAGATGAACCAGCTTGTAACTTCATTGAATATAATGTCTTATGAATTGAAAAAAATATATATGTCTCTTGAAGAAAAAGTTAAACAAAGAACGCAAGAACTCGATACAAAAAACAAAGAACTCGAAAAAGTTTATACTGAACTCAAAGACACCCAGTCAATGATGGTTCACTCAGAAAAAATGAGATCACTTGGAGAAATGGTTTCAGGTATCACACATGAAATAAACAACCCCGTAAACTTTATACACGGCAATCTTGTCCACCTGAAAAATTATTCTCATGATTTGATTGAAATAATCGACAAGCTGAAAGAATATACAGAAAAACTTCCTGAGCAAGATAAAGAAGAAATATCTGCCCTTCTTGAAGAACTTGATTATGAATACCTCAAAGAAGACCTCCCGAAACTAATCGGCAGCTGTCAGGAAGGTACAGAAAGAACAAGAAACATTGTTATGGATTTGAAAAACTTCTCAAGAATGGAAGAGATGCTGATTTCAGAAATTAATGTAGAAAAAGAACTCCAGACAGCTCTGAATATCCTCCATAACAAATATAAAAATGTAATTGAAATACATGAAGAATTTTCTCATGTTCCAAACATCGAAGCCTACGGCGGACAATTAAACCAAGTTTTTGTAAACATTCTTGATAACGCAATAGGCGCCATCAAAGAAGTGAAGAAAACAGGTAATATTTATATAAGAACAAAACAGGAAGGTCAAAATGTCGTCATAGAAATCCAGGATGACGGAAAGGGTATGACAGAAGAGCAAAAAGAAAAAATCTTTGAACCCTTCTTCACAACAAAACCTATCGGTTCAGGAACCGGTCTTGGAATGTCAATATCCTACAAAGTAATCTCAACTCATAACGGTAAAATAGATGTTAAGAGTAAATTGAACGAAGGAACAACTATCTCGTTGACTCTTCCGATAAAAATGGAAAAGAAACCTGAAAAAAAACAGGCTTAATTCTCTGTAGATAATGGGTATAAGAAAAAATGAGCAAGCAGCAAACTTACAGTATATTATTCCTAGATGACGATATAAATAATTTGGATTTGCTGAAAAATACTTTCAGTCAAAACTATACGGTATATACAGCACTGAATTATGATGAAGCGTTCTCTCTTCTTGAAGAATATCCGATAAATATAGTAATAACAGACTACAAACTTCCGCATCTCAACGGTGTTGAATTTTTGAAAGAAGTCTACGAAAAATATCCGGATACAATAAGAATACTCATAACAACTTATACCGACTCAGCTATTTTGATTGATGCTATCAACTCAGGTAAAATCAATCAGTTCATCAAAAAACCTTATAACCATGAAGAACTTAAACAGATTATTGACTCGCTTGTTACCAAAAATAAACTGAAAATTGATAACATAAACATAATCAACAGCTATAACGAACTGTTTGCTGGAACCATCTCTGCTATTATCGAAGCACTTGATGCAAAAGATTCTTATACCCTGGGTCGCAGCAAAAGAGTTACATTCCTTGTCGTTCATCTTCTCAAACAGATGAACCTCTCTGAAATAGAAGGCAGCAAAATATGCCTCGCTGCACTTTTGCACAATATAGGTATGATTGGAGTTCCTGAGAGTATTTTGAACAAAACAACACCGCTGACTGATGAGGAATACGGTATCATCAAAAATCATGTAAACTACGGTATCTATATTCTCAAAGATATTAAACAGCTCGCTCCGGTTTTGGATATTATCAAATATCACCACGAAAAATATGACGGAACAGGATACCCTTATGGCATAAAAGGCGACGAAATTCCTATTGGTTCCATGATTATAGCTATATCAGACACATACGACAGTATAATTTCAAACAGACCATACAAAGAAAAACTAAGCCATGATAAAGCTCTTGAAATTATAAAAGAAATGTCAGGGACTCAATTTAATCCGGCAGTCGTTGATGCCTTTCTGCAAATTCCTGCGGATGTCTTTGATAAGCTGAATAACCTCGATGCAGACCCTGATGACCTGTTATAATCAGCGTTTATAAATTCTCATATAATTCCAATAAGATCTGAACACTTTCTTCACATAATTTTGCGTTTCAGGATAAGGAATATTCTCAACAAACTCATCTATATCCAGATTATAATCATTTTTATCTATCCATCTCTGAACAGACCCGTATCCGCCGTTATAAGATGCAACGGCAAACGCCATATTTCCGTTGAATTTATTTTTCAAAAAACTTAAATATGTCGTCGAAAATCTTATGTTTGTATCAGGTTTTAACAACTCGGCAGGAGCAATTGGCGGCAGTTTGTTCCACTTTGCAACATCATTTGCAGTACCTGGCAAAATCTGCATAAGACCATAAGCATTAGCAGAACTGATTGCACTTGGATTAAAATGACTCTCCTCTCTCATCAATGCTATCACCAAATAAGGGTCAATCTTGTGATATCTTGCTGAATTATTTATCTTCTCTGCATAATGAACAGGATATCCAAGCAGCCATATAATACTCTTCTTCTCAGGCTTTTCTTCAATATCATCAAGATATGTCCTTGCATAGAAGCAAGACGAAGCGCCCTGCCCCTTTTTCAATGCGGCTAAACTGAGAAAAATTTTATCCTTATCATCAATAAGCAAAATAGTGTCAAAATCATCAACAACAGCCAGTTCAGAAATAAAATTCCCGTACTCTGATTTCAGCTCCTGCGCTGTTTGCTTCATAGAATCAACAAACAAATCTTCATCTATATTCTCAAAATACGCTGATTTCCACATAAAATCATTCCGCCCCTCAAGTGCGCTTTTTCTGCCAAAAGCACGAAGAGCATAATAACTATCAGGATAATCAGTAATTACTCTGCGATAAAATCCGATTGCCTCTTTCTTCTTATTCAGTTTTTCTTTTATCTTCCCGCTCCAGAACAAAACAGCAGGTGACGCTTTGGTGTTTTTATATCTGTCAATATGAGTTGATGCAAGCTCTAAAGCTCCGACATAATCCCCATTTTTATACCTGTCAAAAAATAAATTCCATAAAGATTCTGATGAATAATCCCCATGAGGATACTTATCTGCGATTATCTTATATGTCTTCAAAGAAGAAATTTCTGACTCCCTCAACGCCCTGTTGTATAAAGCATAATCATGAGCCTTCTTTCCTGATGTTATATCACACAGGTGGCTCCAGCTCATCAAAGAGGAGCGCCCGTCAAGACGCACATATAAATTCATCATCTCTTCGAGTTCTTTTTCACTCAAATAAGACGCATAATTTCTAAGCCCGTTTTCGATTACGGCAAAAGCCTGCTCTTTTTCCCCTGCTGCAAAAAGAGCTTTCACCTTGTAATACCATGAATTTTTTATCGCCGCAGCTGCGAGATAAGGTATCGCCTCCTGATATGAATGCGCATGATATAATGCAGCACCGTAATATAAATTCTCTTCTTTCGAAAATCCTGAGGAATATTTCGAAAGTTCCTTTATGCACTCGCCTGCAAAAATACCTGATGGTGACTCTTTCAAATATTCAAAGAAATATCCCCTTGATTTCTCCGGATTTTTTTCTTTTTCAGCTACTCCCAAATAATAATTTGCACCTATTGCATATTTTTCATTCGGATATTTTTTGATTAAAACATCGAACTCTTTTTCTGCCTGCTCATATTTTTTCTGACGCATATACAACTGTCCGAGGCGATATCTCGTAACCGGCACAAGTTTTGATTTGCTGCGTTCAAATAAAAGCTGCTTGTATTTTTTTTCGGCACCTCTTTCATCAGAGAGTTTTTCAAGACACTGCGCCTGATGAAATAATCCGCCTTCATAAGCTGCATAAGCTCCTGAAACAAGTTGGTATGTATCGTACGCCTTCTTATACTCCCCGGTTTTTTCAAAAGACAAAGCTTGAGAATAAAACTCCCTATTCTGCTCCTGAGTGTTAAGAAAATTCAAAAAAGAAAACTTTTTTACAACTCCGGGGGTAATTTGTATAAACCCGCCCGCTGCGATTATGAGAATCATAACGCATATTAATATCGTAAAAAAGTTTTTCTTTGTCATAAAACTAAATCTCTGAGTTAAGTTTCGCTATGAATTCATCAACTCCAAACACACCGATTTGTCCCTCGCCTCGTTTTCTTACGGCAACTTTGGACTCGGCAATTTCTTTATCGCCCATCACAAGCATATAAGGAACTTTCTTGTTCTGTGCTTCTCTGATTTTGTAGTTCATACTTTCGCTGCGGTCATCAACTCTTGCTCTGATATTCTGTGCTTTCAGCTTTTTCAAAACTTCATAAGCATAATCAGCATGTCTGTCTGCTATCGGAATAATTGTTACCTGCTCGGGAGCTAACCAGAGCGGGAACGCTCCTGCATAGTGCTCTATCAAAATACCTACAAATCTTTCTATAGACCCGAGGACAACTCTGTGTATCATTACAGGAGTTTTCAACTGACCGTCTTTATCCTGATATTTGATATCAAAACGCTCAGGAAGGTTAAAATCAAGCTGAATTGTTGCACACTGCCATATACGACCTATTGCATCTTTCAGTTTGAAATCTATCTTCGGTCCGTAAAATGCTCCGTCGCCTTCGTTGATATCATATTTCAATCCTCGTTTATCAAGAGCTTCTTTCAAACCAGCTTCTGCTCTTTCCCAGTTTTCGATTGTTCCCGTGAAGTCATCAGGACGGGTTGAAAGTTCAACTTCATAAGTCATACCGAATTTTTTGAGAATATCATCAACAAAATCTATAATATTATTTATCTCATCAACAAGCTGCTCAGGTGTCAGGAAAATATGGGAATCATCCTGAGTAAATCCCTGAACACGGGTCAACCCCTGCAAAGCACCCGAACGCTCTTTTCTGTAAACAGTTCCCAACTCAGCCAATCGCAAAGGCAAATCACGATAGCTGTGTCTGTTTGCCTGATAAATCAATATATGAAAAGGACAGTTCATCGGCTTCAGGACAAACTCTTCTTCCTCTGAGGTGATGAAGAACATATTGTCTTTATAATGAGCCATATGTCCTGAGATTTCCCAAAGCTTCGATTTTGCTATGTGAGGGGTATAAACGATATCATACCCTCTTTTTCTGTGTTCAGAACGCCAGTAATTCTCGAGCTGCTCACGAACAACCCCGAGATTAGGATGCCAGAGCACCAAACCAGCGCCGACTTCTTCTCTTACGCTGAACAAATCAAGCTGTGTACCGAGTTTTCTGTGATCTCTCTTTTGAGCTTCTTCAAGCTGAGTAAGATAAGCATCGAGTTCTTTCTGAGAGAAAAATGCCGTTGCATAAATTCTTTGAAGCATTTTATTATGCTCATCACCTCTCCAGTAAGCACCCGCAACGTTCAAAAGTTTGAATGCCTTAATCGGCTTTGTGCTCATCAGATGAGGTCCCCTGCAAAAATCATTCCAGAGAATTTTTCCGTCTTTATCTTTTGTATAATACAAAGTCGGTGCTTCGTTCTTATGCTCTTCTATCAGCTCTGCTTTATAAATCTCACCCTGTTCTCTGAATTTTTTGATTTCAGCATCAACATCTTCTATTTTATGCTGTTCAAAGAAGAGTTCGTTTTTCAAAATTTCATGCATTTCTTTTTCGATAGCTTCAAGGTCTTCAGCGTTCAGTGTATGACCGTCTATATCAAAGTCATAATAAAAACCGTTCTCTATACTCGGCCCGATTGCAAGTTTTGCATTCGGGAAAAGATTTTGTACTGCCTGCGCCATAATATGAGCTGTTGAGTGTCTCAAAACGCTCAAGGCCTCAGTATTTGAAGATGTCAAAATTTCAAGCTTATCTTTATCCTGAAGAGTAGCGGTTAAACCTGTTATCTCACCGTTTACCTTAGCTGCAACTGCATTTTTTGCTAAACCTTGACTGATTTTTTGAGCCACTTCATAGGCTGATGGATTTTTTTCAAATTCTAGGACACTATTATCCGGTAAAATAACCTGCATCTTCTGCTCCTCTTTTTCATAAAATTAACTGTATATCCGATAAAAAAATTTTATCACCGACAAAAAATAATGGCAAAATTTAAAATCAACGGTAAAAATTTCGTAATTATATTTGCACTAAAATATTTAAGCGTTAAAATAGATAATCAACTATTAGTATTTTTAGGGTAAAACAGATGGAAGTTGCAAACAAAATCAATCAAAAGTTTATAGAACAGGCAAAATTTATTGCAAGAGGAACAGAAATTCTCCCGGGAGGAGTTCTTGAACTTGCAAAAAAATTGGAAAAAGCTGAAAAAAATAATAAACCTCTCCGTGTAAAACTCGGACTTGACCCGACTCGTCCTGATTTGCACCTCGGCCACAGCGTTGTAATGAGAAAGCTCAAACAATTTCAGGATGCAGGGCACAAGGTTGTTCTGATTGTTGGCGGTGCAACTGCAATGATAGGTGACCCTTCTGGAAAATCAGAAACAAGACCGAGCCTCTCAAAAGAACAGGTTGAAACAAATGCAAAGACCTATTTTGAGCAGATGAGCAAAATTGTTGATATCGATAAAGCAGAAGTCCACAACAACGCAGACTGGCTGCATCCGATGAAACTTGCTGAACTTTTGAGATTAGCCTCAAATGTTACAGTTGCTCAGATGATGGCACGTGATGATTTTGCAAAACGTTATGCAGAGGGAAAACCAATCAGCGTGCATGAATTTTTCTACCCGCTTCTGCAGGCTTATGACTCTGTTGAAATAGACGCAGACATCGAACTGGGAGGAACAGACCAGAGATTTAACGTGTTGATGGGAAGAGAAATCCAGCTTGCTTACGGCAAAGAAGACCCTCAGCTTGTTATGCTTCTACCTTTGATTGAGGGTACAGACGGGTTGGTCAAAATGTCAAAAACTTATCCGGAACACTGTATAAGCCTGACAGAAGACCCGAATAATATGTATGGCAAACTCATGTCAATACCTGATAGTCTTATTCTCAAATATTATGAACTTCTCACTGATATCCCGACGGAAAAACTCAATGAAATCAAATTACTGCTGGAAAAATCATCAACAAACCCGAGAGATATAAAAATGCAGCTCGCTTATACAATCACCGAATTATATAACGGAGCTGAGGCAGCAAAAAAAGCTCAGGATAACTTTGTTAACGTAGTTCAAAATAAAGGAATTCCTGAAGATATCCACTCTGTAGAAACAGAAGAAGGCAAAATGCTCGTTGATGTAATTCTTGACTGCGGATTTGTAAAGAGCAAAGGCGAAGCAAAACGACTCATACAAGGCGGGGGAGTCAAATTAGATGAAGAAAAAGTTAATGATATTATGAAAAAAATTATGTTTTCGACAAAAAATGAGGTAATATTACAAGCAGGGAAAAGAAATTTTGCAAAATTGCTGAAAAAATAAAATACAACAGTGGAGATAATGATGAGCACGGAAATAATGCAGGAAACAAAAACAGAAAAGCTCACTGGAGCAAAAATATTCTTAGAATGTCTTAGAGAAGAAGGCGTAGACGAAATTTTCGGATACCCGGGCGGAGTAATCCTCAACATCTATGATGAGTTATATAACTGTGATTTTATCAAACACTATCTCGTAAGACATGAACAGGCAGCCGTGCATGCCGCTGAAGGATATGCAAGAGTGACGGGACGCCCAGGAGTTGCTTTAGTAACATCAGGACCTGGTGCATGTAATACTATTACTGGTATTGCAAATGCCTACTATGACAGCTATCCGCTCGTTGTATTCACAGGTCAGGTAGCATCAAGCCAGATAGGCAACGATGCTTTTCAGGAAGCAGATATTGTCGGGATTACTCGTTCTTGCTGCAAACATAACTATCTGGTCAAAAATGTCAAAGACTTACCACGTGTTATCAAAGAAGCTTTCCATATTGCAACAACAGGGAAACCCGGTCCTGTTGTCGTAGATCTGCCAAAAGATATTTTGACGGCAAAAATGGAATTTCACTATCCTGATAAGATAGACTTACCGGGGTATAACCCCAAATATGACGGTCACCCCATACAGTGCAAAAAAGCATTGAAATTATTATGCGAAGCTGAAAGACCCGTCATCATCTCAGGAGGAGGTATCATCCACTCTGATGCCGCTGAAGAAATCACAGAATTATCTCAAAAACTTGGTATCCCTACAGCAACAACGCTTATGGGAATAGGTACATTTCCGCAGGATGATGAGCTTTCTTTAGGAATGCTCGGTATGCATGGAAATTATTGGGCAAACCTCGCAGTAAGCAGCTGTGATGTATTGTTTGCAGTAGGAACAAGATTTAACGACAGAATAACAGGGTGTTTGAAACGCTTTTGCAAAGATGCACAGGTTATTCACGTTGATATAGACCCCTGTTCAATCAGCAAGAACGTACCTGTTGACATTCCTATCGTAGGTAACGCAAAAAATGTTCTTAAAATTATGCTCAAAGAATTTGAAACAGGCAAATACAACCCTCAAAAAGAAATAAAAGAAGTGTGGTTATCACAGATTAATGCCTGGAAAGAAAAACGAGCCATGCCAGTTATTCACTCTGATAAGATTAATCCTCAGACTGTTATTCAAAAGATTTATGAAAAAACAAAAGACAAAGATGCAATCATTGCAACAGAAGTCGGTCAACATCAGATGTGGACTGCCCAGTTGTATAAATTCAATAAACCCCGCCAGCTGATTACCTCAGGAGGTCTCGGGACAATGGGCTTTGGTTTTCCTGCCGCAATGGGAGCACAAATAGGAAAAAAAGACAAACTAGTCTTCAACATAGCGGGAGATGGCAGCATACAGATGAATATACAGGAGCTTATGACCTGTATAGACTACAACATACCAGTTAAAGTTGCCATTATCAACAACGGTTACCTCGGTATGGTCAGACAATGGCAGGAAAAACTCTACAACAAACATTATTCTCAAACACACATCACAAGCCCTGATTTTGTAAAACTTGCAGAAGCTTACGGCGCACTGGGTTTGAGAATAACAAAAGAAGAAGAAATTGATGAAGCTCTAGATAAAGCTATTGCATACAACGGACCTGTCCTGATGGATTTTGTCGTAGAGCCTTTTGAGATGGTTTATCCCTGGGTTCTTGCAGGAAGCCCTCTCAATAAAGTTCTTCTCTCAAATGATAGTCCGATTGCTTAGTTAGGAGTAAAACAAAATGCGTCATACTTTATCTATATTAGTAAAAAACGAAGCCGGTGTATTATCAAGTATATCAGGTCTTTTCTCGGGCAGAGGTTACAACATAGAAAGTCTTACCGTTGCTCCTACTATAGACAACGCTTTCTCGAGAATAACCATTGTTACAACCGGAGATAATGCAGTAATCGAACAGATTAGCAAGCAGCTCAACAGATTGATTAATACAATCAAAGTCGTTGAACTATCTGGCGATGACTGCATCGATAGAGAACTAATCTTGTGCAAAGTTACGGCTAAAGATGAAGACCGTTCCGAAATTCTGCGTATTGCAGAAATTTTCCATGCACAAATAATCGATGTTTCACCCAAAACTTATACAATAGAAGCAATCGGCGACAACAGACAAATAACCTCTTTGATAGAACTCCTTCGTCCTATTGGTATCAAAGAAATAGTCCGTTCAGGAAAAGTCGCAATCTCAAGGGAAAATCAGTTTATCAGCCTCAACCAGAAACTAGGCATAGGCGCTACAGATAAATAGTATTCATTAATTTTTGTTAATATCATAACAAAAATTTTGCTTCATCTGTTTTGTATAAACAGTTTACTTTAATATGCGGATTATGAATATATTATGATAAGCCTCATAAACTTTAATCAAATTGCAAAAACTCAAATATTCAACAAAAATCAAACGCAGCAATCAAACAAAAATCAATACCCGAATCTGCGCCCGCTGTCTGCCGATACAATTTCTTTCTCTGCAAGGACATCTTCAAAACCGATTATTTCTAAAGAAGATGCAGTAGAAAAATCACCTAAATCAAGAGATGCAAAAAAACTCGTAGACAAATCAAACATGGGCAGCAGAAACGTAGCTGCAAACATAATAAAAGATGCGAAATATTCTTTCGGTTTATTCAAATATAATATCGACTCACTCCTGAGTCCTCTTGTTGTCACCCATGACAGAAAAAATCACCCTATAGATAAAATCGAATACAGAATAAAAAGCGAACAATCCATCATGGAAAAAGCCTGCCAGAAAAATATGAGAACCAAAAAGGCTATCAAAGAAGGATTGACTGACATAATCGGAGCTCGTGTCATATTGGGCGATGCCTCAGAAGGCGGCGGCAATCAGGTTGTTGACAGACTAATCAAAGGTGTCAAAGAGAATAAAATTAAAATTATCGAAATTGAACACTACAGACCAAACACAAAATATCAATATGCAAGCCAGTCAAAGCTGAATACTCTTGCAAAGGTTTCAAAAGAAAAGGGTGTATGGAATTTCAAAAATACCATGCAGGAAACATCCTCAGGTTATATGGCTATTCACATGCTTATGGAGTTGAAAGACGGTTTTGTCGGAGAACTCCAAATCCTAGGAAGAGATGTTGCACGACTCAAAGATATAGAAGACCTGTGCTATAAAGCAATGGACAACAAAAACATTCCTCCTAAATATGAAAATATAGACAGAGTCTTCAAACAAACAGGTTTGCGCTCAAGCGGGGATAATGAAAATATCGAATTAAAACAGGCTTTTATGGATTATACAAAAGCTGCCTATATTCATGAGAGAGAAAAAGAGCCATCAAACAATGAAAACTCTGAATTTCTATATATTCCGGCAGATTCAATTATCCCGAAAGAACTTGATTTCAACGAGCTTGCTATGATGAAAGCCAAAGCAGACAGAGAACACAAAAAACATTAAAACTATTTTACTCCTGCAGACAATTTCAAATTTGACTCGACACTGTCAACATACTGTCTTGCAATTCTTGGAGTTCTTCCGTTTTTGAGCAGAGCAAATCGCTCAGCACCTTTGAACAATTCATCATTCTCAACAGGAAGATTTCTATCTTCAGCTATCTGTCTGACTATTTCCAAATAATTGTCTTTATTCGGAATGGAAAAAGTTATGGTCAAACCGAATCTTTCTGATAACGATATCGTATCATCAATCGTATCGGCACGATGTATCTCATCTCCCTCTCTTGAAGAGAAAGTTTCTTTTATCAAATGTCTTCTGTTTGTCGTAACATAGATTGCAATATTTGACGGTTGTTTGTTCAAAGACCCTTCCAAAACTGTCTTCATCGCCCCGAAGTTATAATCATTTTCATTAAAAGTCAAATCATCCACAAAAATAATAAACTTCAAGGGAATTTCTCCGAGCCTCTCCATCAAATCAGGTAAGAGCATTATGTTATCTTTCACAAGCTGAACCATTCTCAAACCTTTTGAAGAATACTCGTTTAATACTGCCTTAACAGTCGAGGACTTTCCTGTTCCCCTATCTCCATATAACAACACATTGCAACATGGTGTTCCCTCTAGCAGGCAGAGTGTGTTGTGTATAACTTTTTCCCTTTGAGCTTCATATAATTTCAAATCGGACAATTTGATGTCATCAAGATTTGAAACAGGTTTCAAGGATTTATCACTATTAAATAAAAATGCCCTGTATTTTGCAAATACACCGAATGAATTTTTTTCATAAAACTCACCTACAGCTTCTTTATCATACAAAATATCAGTTATTGCATACTCGCAAAGTCCTGAAACAAAATCTTTTTCTTTCGGGAAAGAAATTCTTATCTCATCCTTCAAATCTTTTGCACTGAGTGCACAAAGAGAAAATAAAATATCCAAATCATGAAACGCAGCATCTCTGAGATTTTTTTTCACATTCACAAATCCTACCTTTGAGCACTGTTTCGAAAAAATATTCTCATCATACAAAATCAAATCAAGAATATAATCAGAAAGAGAAATCTCCTTCTCAAAAAGCTTTGAACATAAGTCCGAATATAGAGAAACACACTCCTCAAAAAAAGAATTCTCAGGGTCATTCAATATATCAAAAATATCAATCAAATTTTGGATTATCTCATCATCAAGCAAATTGCGATAAATAACCAGACTTCTCAATTCATTATTTATATTCATATTTTTATTCCTCTTTGATTTATAATATTACATCCAACTTTATAAAAAATACAATCTTGTTGTTGACTGACTCGCTATTAAAGTTTACACTATAAGCAAAATAAACAAATAAATTCAAAGTGTTTATAGAAGAGAATAAAAAATTTAAGGAGGCCTTTATTATGGCAAAAATCTATTACGCAAGTGATTGTAACCTCAGTCTTCTCGATGGGAAAACAGTTGCAATAATCGGCTATGGAAGCCAGGGACATGCTCATGCTCTTAACCTTCATGACAGCGGAGTTAATGTTATAGTCGGATTGTACGAAGGTTCAAAATCCTGGAAAAAAGCAGAAGAAGCAGGATTGAAAGTGGCAACTGTTGCAGAAGCTTCTAAAGCTGCTGATATCATTATGATATTGCTCCCTGATGAAAAACAGGCTGATATATACAAAGAACAAATTGCCCCATACTTGAGCGCAGGAAAAACTATCGCTTTTGCACATGGTTTCAACATCCACTTCGCACAAATAGTTCCTCCTAAAGATGTTGATGTAATTATGATTGCGCCAAAAGGCCCTGGACATACCGTTCGTTCAGAATATGTTGCAGGAAAAGGCGTTCCTTGCCTTATCGCTGTTTATCAAAACGCTACCGGAAGAGCTTTTGACATCGGTCTTGCTTATGCTGCAGGCATCGGCGGAGCTCGTGCAGGCGTTCTTGAAACAACTTTCAGAGTTGAAACAGAAACTGACCTCTTCGGTGAACAAGCTGTATTGTGCGGCGGTGTTACCGCTCTGATGCAGGCAGGTTTTGAAACTCTCGTCGAAGCAGGTTATGACCCGGCTAACGCATACTTTGAATGTATCCATGAAATGAAGCTGATTGTAGACTTGATTTATGAAGGCGGATTCTCAAAAATGAGATACTCCATCTCAGATACTGCTGAATTCGGCGACTATGAAACAGGCAAGAGAATGATTACCGAAGAAACAAAAAAAGAAATGAAAAAAGTTCTCTCAGAAATTCAAGACGGTACATTCGCTGCAAAATGGATTGCAGAAAATAAATCAGGACGTGCTCACTTCAATGCAACAAGAAGATTGAAAGCTGAACACCAGCTCGAACAAGTTGGTAAAGAGCTCAGAAAAATGTATTCTTGGAACGAAGAAAAATAAATCCTTCTTCAAAGAAATTTCACAAAAAGCGTTTGATATAAATATCAGACGCTTTTTTATTTGCTATTTTTCCATAACTTGATTAAAATAACTAATATTGAAAAGCCTATATGGAGTCAATTATGAATCAAAAAATAGAAATCTATGACACAACTCTTCGTGATGGAGCACAGGCAGAGGGAATTTCTTTCTCGGTAAATGATAAGTTGAAAATTATTTCTATTTTGGATGATATGAAAATTGACTACATCGAAGCCGGCTGGCCTGGAGCAAATCCAAAAGACGCAGAGCTCTTTGAAATCCTAAAAACACTTCCGCTTAAACACTCAACAATCGCAGCATTTGGTTGCACGAGAAAACCAAATACCCCGCCGCAAGAAGATAAAATCCTAAACGGATTGCTTGAGGCTGATACAGAAGTTATTACAATCTTTGGAAAAACCTGGGATTTTCACGTAGAACACGCCCTCAATACAACGCTTGAAGAAAATCTCAACATGATTTCAGACAGCATAAAATATCTTAAATCAAAAGGAAAAAGAGTTTTCTTCGACGCTGAACACTTCTTCGACGGCTACAGAAATAACCCTCAATATGCTGAAAAAACGATAGAAACAGCATACAAAGCAGGTGCAGACAGAATTATCTTCTGTGATACAAACGGCGGCTGCATAAACACCGAAATCTACAAAATTTCTCATGAAATGTGCAAAAAATTTCCTGATGCAAAGTTTGGTATCCATACCCACAACGACAGCGATATGGCTGTTGCCAACGCTATAGCAGCCATGAGTGCAGGAGTTTTTCAAATACAGGGAACATTTAACGGATATGGCGAAAGATGCGGAAATGCAAACCTCTGCTCTGTTATCCCGACTATTCAACTCAAAATGGATATTGACATCATCGGGGATAACATCAAAAAACTTACGCATGCAGCAAAAAAAATAAGCGAAATAGCCAACAAAAACCTCTATGAGCACACACCTTATGTCGGAAGAAGCTCTTTTTCGCACAAGGCAGGCATCCATGCAAGCGGAGTAAGAAAATTCTCAAGCACCTACGAACATGTCCCGCCTGAAGCTATCGGAAATACTAGAAAAATTCTCGTTAGCGACCAATCAGGCATTGCAACCCTTCGGGAAAAAATCAAAAATCTGAAACTCGGAACAGTCGTCCATGACGAAGATTTACCCAAAATAATCGAAGAAATAAAAAAAAGAGAATCAGACGGTATGTCGTTTGAAGATGCAGATGCTTCTTTTGAAATTATGCTGACGGAAGTCCTCGGAACTCGTCCGAAATATTTCGAGCTGATGGGTTTCAGGGTTATTACAGACACATTCCACGATGCAATGAGTGATATAAACTCGGAAGCCTCAATAAAACTTAAAGTCGGAGATGACATATTCCATACCGTAAGCGAAGGCTCAGGACCTGTCAACGCTCTTGATTATGCCGTAAGAAAAGCACTTCTGCCTCTTTATCCTGAAATTTCAAATTTCAGACTCAAAGACTTCAAAGTAAGAATTATCGATGGTAAAGACGGCACAGCAGCAAAAACAAGAGTCCATATTGAATCAACAAACGGCTACAGCGTTTGGGATACAGTCGGAGTCAGCGTGAATATAGTTGAGGCAGCTTATATTTCACTGACAGAAAGTATAACCTTCGGTTTGCTTATGCAGGATGTCCCATCAAGACATAAACAGACAGCTAACGTCTAAAAAACTGCAAAAACAAGATTATTCAACTCAAACAAGCAGCTTTGTTCATTAAGAACAGGGCTGTTTTTTCATCCAAAGACAGGATGCTCATGCATTTGATTTACACCAAAGATACACCGCCCTAAAAAGAGTATTGACAGTTTTTGTTTACTCTCACAAGACTTTAAAAGACAATAGACCACATGGTCTAAACCTTTGTATGCACCCCAAATTCAGTAAATATAAACCCTATAGTCGATGAGAAACTCCTCTGAAAGAAGGTAATATCTAAATGTAAACAACCTGAGAAATACATTGAAAGTATGAAAATAAAAAATGGGGGAGTAGTTAATGAGAAGATTAGATCTTAAAGGAGCTGCAAAAGTAGTAGTCGTAGATGACAACTTTGAACACGCTATGGGTATTAAGGAACTCGTGAATCTTGAAAGCCCTTGCAATGTGGTAGGCGTCGCAGCAAACAGTGATGTAGCTATATCGCTAATCAAAAAGAACAATCCTGATTTGGTATTGATGGATATCAACATGCCTGATGTAGACGGAATCACAGCTATCCAAAAAATCAGAAAATTTAACACTGATGTAAAAATTATCGCTCTGACAGGTTATGACGATGCTGACCTTATTTATCGAACAATGAAAGTCGGAGCAAACGGCTACATTCTCAAAACAATGGCTTCATCACAGCTTATTTATGCCATAGAAGAAATTCTCAGCGGAAAAATTTATCTTCCGACAGTACTTGCTTCAAAATTCTTTGAACACTTCCAAAAAGCTCTGAACGAAGACAACGATGCCGGAATAAACGATGAGGATAACCTCTTGAATTACCTGACACAAAGAGAAGAAGAAGTTCTTGAATTATTGACTCATGGAATAACTTACAAAGGCGTAGCAAGCAAACTGTTTATCAGCGAAACAACAGTAAAAACCCACGTCAACAATATATTCCAAAAATTGCAGGTAAATGACAGAACTCAAGCTGTTCTTTATGCTCTGAACCATGGCATAGGCAACAGAAGAAAAGTAAAAGCCACAGCTTAAGTTCACTGATTACAAAAATACGGCGGTAAGAGTAAAATGAAGAGACAATTCAAAACATACAAAGGATCTATATCTTCTCTTTTTCTCAACAAAGAGCCGAAAGTGTTTGCGAAACAGACCATCAAAGGTCTGTTTCGTGTGCTGCTTGAAACAACTATGGAACAAAATGAACAATCGACAGTCCTGTTCAAAAGCACTGAAACAAAAAATTTTTCAGGAGTCCTGAGCAGACTTGAACACAACAACAATATAGAAACTTTTTCTTACTGCAACAGCTTTCCATTCTCTTTCAAAACCGTCGAAATTCAAAACAAAAATCTCAAAGATGATGAATTTCTCATAATCTTATCTGAACGTTTTTCAATTTGCATATACTGGAAGGAAATTCAAAATAATATAGTTGAATTTTATTCCTCTTTGAATGGAGAAGAAATTTTTTCAATAATCGAATATCTCCAAAATCAAAGCAAAAATCAAAAACTTGAAAATATTCTCTCCGGCTTGAAAATGGATAGAAGACAAAATAAAAATATAAACGATATCTTTTCAAAATTAATCGAATTGAACGACGAAGTAGAAAAAGAACTTATGTGTATGGATTTGAAAATAGATAACTCATCAAAAGATAACATGAGCTACTCAACCATTGCACACGAGCTGAGAACACCCATCAGCATAATAGACCTGAACTCAAATCTTTTGAAAAAATATTTCGATAAAAACATTTCTGATACAGAACTCAAAGAAAAAGCAGAAAATTTCTATCAGGCAATCCAAAAATCAATATTTTTGCTGAACGAAATTGCAAATAACCTCTCTGCTTTTTCAAAAGATTACAAACTGAATCTCTCAAAAGAAAATGTAGATAACGAGATAAACACTGCTATAAATATGCTCTCAGCACAAACAAAAGAAAAACAAATTGAAATAATCAAAACAAATGATTCAGGCATATCAGAGATAAAACTCGATAAAATAATGTTTTCAAGAGCACTCCTGAATCTCATAAAAAATGCTCTCGAAGCATCAAAAGAAAACGGAAAAATTTTCATAGAAATACTGAAAATTAAGGATTATCTCTTGATAAAAATAGAGGATAATGGAATAGGAATAAAAGAAGAAAATCAAAATAAATTATTCACTCCGTTTTTCACAACAAAAAAAACTGGAACGGGCATCGGACTGTATGAATCACGAAAAATAATACAGGCTCACAACGGAGATTTGAAACTTATTTCAACAGGGGATACAGGGAGTACTTTCGGTATATTCTTACCGATAAACTAAACAACGGGAGGAGGTAATATATGGATTTCTTAACAGACAGAACTATGAATCTGACAGAGTTAGCCATGGACGGACTGATGGCAAGACAAAAAGTCATCGCAGCAAACATTGCTAATGCAGAAACTCCCGGATATCAGAGAAAAGATGTTATCTTTGAAGACCAGCTCGTAAAAATCATGCAGCAGGAAAACCTCAAAGAAAATATCAAAAAAGCAAACTCTTCAGGAATGCCTCTTCAGGTGCAACACACATTTATCCCTGGAGGCAACCTCGATGTGAATACAAAAACTGTTCAGGCTATTCTTGCAAAAAATTCTTACGAAGATTTCAAACCGATGGCTGTTGATGACCTCAACGAACCGGTTACCGGAGATGGAAATAACGTCAACATAGAGCAAGAAATGGCTGAATTATCAAAAAATGCCTCAAAGTTTATGGTTCTCTCTGAACTTGAGAGCAGATCATTCACAAAATTATCAGACGTAATAAAGGGAGCACAATAGTATGAGTTTCAGTTCATTTGACATAAGCGCATCAGGTCTTCATGCTCAAAGACTCAGAATGGATACTATCTCGAGCAATATAGCAAACGTTAACACAACAAGGGATGAAAACGGAAATGTTAATCCCTACATCAAAAAGAATGTCGTCTTCAAAGCTGTCTACGACAAAGCGACATCAGGACCTGACTTCCCATTTGGTGGAGTCCATCCTGAATATAACAAAGAAACGGAATCAATGGGTCTCAAAGGAAGAATATCTTTTGACTCACGCAATGTATCAAACGGCGTAGAAGTCCAGCAAATAGAAGAAGATAAAGAACCCTACAAAATGATATATGACCCGAGCCATCCTGACGCCGATGAAGAAGGATATGTCAAAATGCCAAACATAAACGCCGTCACTGAAATGGTTAATCTTATGGTAGCATCAAGAGCCTACGAAGCAAACGTAACCGCTGCAGAAGCCGCAAAATCAATGATTAGATCGGCGCTGCAAATCTAGGAGATGAACAATGAACGACTTCAGCTATAATCCTATAGGAAATTATCAAAATATTTTCGACCAAAACCTAAGAGAAGTTAACAACAACACAAAACTTCTAGAAGGTGGCATCGAAAAATTTCAAATAGATCCAAACCTTATCTCTTCTGATAAGGAGCTTCAAAATGACCTGAATGAGCTGAACGCTGCAACTCAAACGGATAAAACCTGCGACTCCTTCGCCGATGCATTGAAAAAAAGTCTTGATGAAGTAACAGAACTAGATAAACAGGCAAATGCTGCAAAAGAAACTTTTCTTGCAGGCGGCGACATCGATGTCCACACGGTTATGATTGCATCACAAAAGGCAAACCTCAGCTTGCAGATGGCAATGCAGGTGCGCAATAAAGCAATTCAGGCTTATAACGAGATTTTCAGGATGAGTGTTTGATTAACATTTTTTACATTTTTGAAAGATTATTCATTTATTTGTAGAATTAAACTAGACTGTTTTAGAGGTAAATAAATTGGGGAACTACTTAAAACTACTGCTATATGATATAAAACGTATTTGGACTGGACTTGATTTTACTCAAAAAATCATAATCTCAGCTCTTATTGTTATAACTGTTTTTGCAGGCGCTTACTTCGCCGGCAAAGCAACAGAACCGAACTGGTCTGTGCTATACAGCGATTTGAACGAACCTGATGTTGTCGCTATTGTCGAAAACCTCAAAAAAGGCGGTTATCCATACAAACTCAGCGATGATAAAAAAGCAATCTTTGTCCCTGCCTCTGTCAAAGAAGACCTTAGACTGATGATTGCCGAAAACGATATCATTCAGGACAGCAACCCCGGCTTTGAACTTCTAGATAAAATGAACTTCGGAGCAACTGATTTCCACAACAAAATGACACGTCAAAGAATATTTCAGGGTGAACTTACAAGAACAATAGAAAGAATCAGCGGAATAAGAAAAGCCCGTGTCCAAATAGCTGAACCTGAACGCTCAGTGTTCGAAGACAACGATGAATCTCCATCAGCCTCTGTAATGCTTGTTCTCGAACCGGGTTATAGATTGAAAACACCTCAGGTTACAGCAATTAAAAACCTCGTAGCATACTCTGTTCCGAGATTGAAACCTGAAAAAGTATTCATAACCGACCAGAACGGAAACAACCTCTCAGAAGACTTGAGCAAAAACTCAACAGACATCGAAAGTTATAAAACAAACTACGAAGAAAAAACAGCAAAGAAAATTACGGAAGTCCTCGAACAAATAGTAGGCAGAGGAAACGTAAACGTACAGGTTTCTGCTGAAATGAACTTCGACTCTGCAAGAGCAACCATCGAAACATACAAACCAATAAACGAAGATGGAGCGGGAGTTCTTACTTCTTCTCAAACAGAGCAGGAAATCTATGAAAACGGCGCAAACAGAGTTATCGTCAAAAAAGAAAATGAAAACGGCGAAGAAGAAGTCGTAGAAGATGAAACAACAAAAGACGAAAATAAGAAAACAAAACGTCTTAACTACCAGAAGACAAAAGCCTATAACAACTACAACGTCTCAAAAGAAATAAGACAGGTCGTCTATGCCCCTGGAGAAGTAAAAAGACTTACTGTAGGTATCGCATTGAATAAAGTTCTTACAAGCACAGAAAAAGAAGAACTCACAAACCTTATCGCATCATCAGGCGGTGTAAACTTCGAAAGAGGTGACGTCATCAACATAACAAGCATGCAGTTCGCTCAAACAGATGCTGAAAATCAGGCAAAATTGCTCGAAGAAGTTCAAAAACAATCAATGACGGATATGATTGTCGGCAAACTCGCTCCGATGGCAGTAATCCTCATCCTCGGAATAACAGCTCTCGTTATCATCAACAACATGATTAAAAAGCCGCTCGAAGGATACGAAGTTACTGCAGGCTCTTCTTCAAAATCCTTCCCTGAAATTGGAGCTGATGAGGATGCAGCCGGTCTGCTTGATATAGAAATGCCTCCGTTGATTGAAACAAAACTCGATCCTCAGCTTGAAAAAATGAAAACGGAACTGAATGATATGATTCTTTCTGATCCTGCTGACGCTGCAAGACTTATATTAACCTTCATCAAAGAATAATAAGGAAATAAAACCAAAATGGCTGCTATAAAACAACTTAACTTATCTAATATGAACGCAACCCAAAAGGTCGCTGCACTCTTAATCGTCCTTGGTCCAAAAGCCGCAACGGAAATTCTGAAAAATATTCCTGATGAAGACTTGATTGAACAAATTACTCTTGATATCGCAAATCTGAATAAAGTTCCTATGGAAACCCTAGACCAGATACTCGAAGAGTTTTATTCTATCTTTCAGGCAAGCGGATTTATCTCTAGAGGCGGTATTGATTATGCCAAAATCCTCCTCGAAGAAGCCTATGGACCTGATAAAGCAAGCAATATTCTGGATAAACTGGTAACAATCCTCAACAGCACTCCGTTTCAGTTCTTTAACGACGCCGATGCCCAGCAGCTTGCAACATCATTCCAGAACGAAAACCCTCAGCTTATTGCGCTGATTCTCGCTTATCTTAAACCTGAAAAATCAGCAGCCGTCCTAAACTTCTTACCGCCGGAGGTACAAACAGCCGTTGCTTTCAAAATTGCAGAGATGGAATCAACAAACCCTGAGATTATTGCTGATATAGAAAAAATCGTCGAAAATAAATTCTCATCAGTCGTTATTCAGGACTTCTCAAAAGCAGGCGGCGTAGAATCTCTTGCAACTATCCTTAACCGTGTAGACCGCGCTACAGAAAAGAAAATTATGGAATCTATCGAAGCAAGAGACAAAGACCTTGTAGAACAAATCAAAGACCTGATGTTCGTATTCGAAGATATCGTAAAACTCGAAGATAGAGCTATTCAGCGTATACTTAGAGAAGTCGATAATAAAGACCTGGCTATGAGCTTGAAAGGCTCTAATCAGGAAGTTAAAGATAAAATCTTCAAAAATATGTCAGAAAGAGCAAGAACAATGCTTACTGATGATATGGAATATATGGGACCGGTTCGTGCAAAAGACGTTCAGGAATGTCAATCAAAAATTGTCGGCATAATAAGAATGCTCGAATCCTCAGGAGAAATCGTTGTTCTCAGATCCGGCGTGGAGGATGAATATATTGAGTAGAATCAAAAGTTCTGATATAAAATTAGGAGACTCTTTTGTCTTCGGAAAACAAGAAGAAAAAATAGAAAAAATTGATATAACCGATAAAAACTTCCTCTCCTCGCTTTCTGATGAGATGCAGGCTGGCATCCAGAAAATTCTTGATAACGCAAGCAAAGAAGCTTCTCAAATCATAGAAAATGCGAAAATAGAAGCAGAAAAGCTGAAACAAACAGCCTATGTCGAAGCCTCTGAAAAAGGATACAACGAAGGCTTCGATAGAGGAGAGAAAGACGGACTCAATAAGATAAACTCTGAGCTTACTCAAAAAATACAGCATTTTGAAGAATTTATCGAACTGGTCATGAAATCAAAAAATAATATTTATAAAGAAGCGCAGGAAGAACTTCTTGAGTTCGTTGTCACAATTGCAGAAAAACTCACCTGCGATAAACTGAAAGAAAACAAAAACCTGCTCCTGAACCTCATCACAGAAGCGAGCAGCGAGCTTAAAGAAAAAGAAAACCTCACCATAACAGTCCATCCTTCAATGGCAAGAAATCTCTACTCAATTACCGATGAACTCAAAAAAAGAATTCTCAGCCTGAAAAATATAAAAATTCTTGAGGATAAAATGCTCGCAGAAGACGGACTGATAATCGAAACAGAAGAATCAAGAATAGATGCAAGCTTCAGAACAAGAGTGGAGGAAATCCTTAAAGCGCTGAAAAAAGAAGCTCAAACAACAAGAATTATCCCCGATAATCTGGAAATACTTGAATAAAATGACAACTCTCTGCAACCTCGACAAATTCATAAATACAGTCAAAAATCTTCCCTCAGGAGAAAAAGTAGGAAAGGTTCTCCGCATAATCGGTCTTGTTATCGAAGCTGACGGCCCTGAGGCAAGTATCGGTGATTTGTGCTATATCTTCAACTCAATGAACGACAAACCTGTTTTTGCAGAAGTTGTAGGATTTCAGGAAAAGAAAATTCTTCTTATGCCTCTTGGCAGTATGGAAGGACTGAAACCCGGCGCAATCGTCACCAATACAAAAGAATCAATGAAAATCAAAGTCGGTGATATGCTCCTTGGCAGAGTTCTTGACGGTCTTGGAGAACCGATTGACTCAAAAGGAGAGATAAAATCAAATATTTACTACAGCACATCTCAAAAAATATCAAACCCTCTGGTCAGAAAACCTATAGATGAAGTCATAACTCTTGGCATCAGGTCGGTTGATGCGTTTTCTACTGTTGGAAAAGGGCAAAGAATGGGTATATTTGCAGGCAGCGGAGTCGGGAAAAGCACCACAATGGCAATGATGGCACGCAACACCGATGCAGATGTAAATGTCATCGCCCTAATCGGAGAAAGAGGACGTGAAGTCAGGGAGTTTATTGAAAAAACTCTCGGAGATGACGGTTTGAAACGCTCGGTTGTCGTTGTTGCAACATCTGAGCAGCCTTCTCTTGTAAAAATTAAAGCAGCCTTCGTTGCAACCACCATAGCAGAATATTTTAGAGATCAGGGAAAAGACGTTCTTTTTATGCTCGACTCAGTCACCCGTATAGCCATGGCGCAGCGTGAAGTCGGTCTTGCTATAGGTGAACCTCCTGCAACAAGAGGCTACACTCCATCAGTATTTGCACTTATGCCCAAAATTCTTGAAAGAACAGGAACATCTGATAAAGGAACCATAACAGGGCTATACACGGTTCTCGTCGAAGGTGATGATTTCAATGAGCCGATATCAGATACAGTCAGGAGCATACTTGATGGTCATATTATGCTATCAAGAGAGCTTGCGCATAAAAATCATTATCCTGCCGTTGATGTCTTGCAGAGTATCAGCCGTGTTATGTCAGAAATAGCGACACCTGAGCACAAAAAAGCAGCAGGCGACCTGAGAAATCTCCTCTCAGTGTACAACAAGAACGCTGACCTAATTAACATAGGAGCTTATGTAAGAGGCAGCGACAAAAACGTCGATAGAGCACTCAGGCTTATGGATGACATAAATTCCTTCCTTCAACAAACAATTGATGATAAAACAGATTTTGACTCTACAATAAAAAGACTTATGGAGATTTCAGCAAAACAATGATACCGACATATGATACCCCGATAAAAGGATTAAATCTAAATAACAAACAACTTACCGAAGATGAGAAAACTCTCACATTCACCTCGCAAAAACAGAACTTTGTCCTTGCTCAGGAGATATATTCATCAAAAGACGGAGTTATCCCTGAAATTTTGAAAGATAAAATAAACACACCGCTAGCTGATGCAATTTCAGCCAAAAACAACAACGCAGATATGCTGAGCTACAAAATTAATGTTGAAAAGATTGAGAATAAACAAAAATTTCTCAACGAGCAAACAGATATTATCTCAAAAATCATCGAAGAAACAATGCTTCCAATCATAATCTCAACTCTTTCAACAACAGAAAATAAACTTGATATCATTCTGCATCTTGCAAAAACAGTACAATCACCGCTTATTTTCGCAGGAATAGAAGAAGCGAACTACAAGGAAATAATCCCGCACCTGATTGATACAAAACATCTCATCATCGCAAGAACACCCATCGATATTAACCTGACAAAAGAACTCAATATCCTGATAAGAGATATGGGATTTTCTCTCGACAGATTGATAATAGACCCGACAGCTGCAGCACTCGGATATGGTCTTGACTACGCTTACAGCATAATCGAACGCATCAAATTTGCAGCCCTGAACGGTGATACAACTCTCAATCTCCCGATAATCTCCATGTGCGCCGAAGAAGTTTATCGAGCAAAAGAAACAAAATCAGAAGACTTCCCTGAAAGCTGGGGTAATCTCAAGGACAGAGCATTGATATGGGAGCTTTCAACAGCATCGGCATTCATCTCTGCAGGCGCAAATATAGTTACTCTTGCAAATCCAAAGAGCATAGAATATTTCAACAAAGTTTTCAAGGAGCAATAAGACCATGGCATTAACAGCACTTCAAATATTCAAATACCTTCCAGGCGGGCTGAAACAAGAAAACGCAAACTGCAAAAAATGCTCATGCCCGACATGCATGGCTTTTGCAATGAAACTTGTTAAAAATCAGGTATCGCCTGATACCTGCCCTTATATTTCTGAAGAAGCAAAAGCACTGTTATCAGAATCATTCAAAAAACCTCAGAAAGAAATTCAACTAGGAACAACAAACCCTCTAAAAATAGGCGGAGAAAATGTTCTGTTCAGACATGAGAAAAAGTTCATCAACCAGACAACAATAGCAATCAGAGTTTCATCATCAGAAAACTACAAAGAAAAACTCCAAAAAATCAAAAATTATTCAATTGAACGGGTAGGAGAAACTTTTGGAATTTCTGCAATCAACATAGTCGAAGATGACCCTCAAAAATTCGAAGCCCTGATTGCAGAGGCAGAGTTCCTTGATTTTCCGATTATTGCAACCACAACAACAGAAGATGGGACAAAAAAAGTTATCGAAAAACTGAAACATAAAAAATTCCTTCTAGACAATGAAAAAAACAAAGATAAAGACCAGCCTTTTGTTATAAACGGAAGTTCAACCTCCGATTTCGAGAAAAAAACAGAATCGCTTTTGAAAGAAGGCATTGAAAACATCGTCCTGAATATAGATGAGTCAAATATTCTAAAAGCGGCATCATTGCTGACAGAAATCAGATATGAAAGTATCCAGAACAAAAAAGAAACCCTCGGTTTTCCGACGATGATAAAATTATCTGAGAGTTCTGATAAATTCGAACTCTCAATCCTATCATCGGTATTCCTCTGCAAATATGCAAACATAATAGTCCTTCCTGATATTTCGCCTGAAGTACTCTCATCTCTTCTTACCCTGAGACAGAGCATATTCATTGACCCGCAGGTTCCTCTTCAGGTCAAACCGGGGCTGTACGAAATCGCAGACCCGAAAGAAGACTCTCTTGTTTTTGTCACAACAAATTTTGCCCTAACTTATTTTGCGATGAGAAATGAACTTGAAAGCTTAAATCTGCCTTCTTATCTGCTCATCACCGATGCTGACGGCATGAGCGTGCTCACAGCCTGGTCTGCCTCAAAACTTACGGGAGAAACTATCGCAAAAGCAGTGAACACAAGCGAGCTAGAGAAAAAAATAAACCATAAAAACATCATCATCCCGGGGTTCGTTGATGTCTTGAAAGAAGAAACAGAAGAAGAACTACCGGGGTGGAAAGTTATTGTCGGCTGCAATGAAGCATCTGACCTGAGAAAAGTGCTGCCATCTCTGCAGCAGCAGGTAAAATAACCAAAAAGGACCTGAAATAAAATTGCACTAACTAATTATGTATTTTATACATTTTAAGTTAAAATAGTATATAGGAAGAAATCAAAAATTCATATTGGACAACAGGGGAATTCTGGAATGATAAGAAGAGTTATAATTTTCATATTGGCTTTGATAGGGCTAATTCTTTCCATCAAGCTGACACAGGTTTATATAAACGCAAACTTCGTAGTAGGTGCACCGCCTAGTTTTTGCACTATCAATAATGTCATAAACTGCGATGGAGTTGCCCAATCTCAATATTCGATGTTTATAGGCATACCTCTTTCTCTGTGGGGTATATTCCTTTATTTATTCTTAATTTTTCTGACTTTTATCGATAAAATATCAAACATCAAAATTTTTAACTTTCTGAAAGCCTGCAAAAATCCGATGGATTATGTCTTTGATTTTTCTCTGCTCGCTTTCTTTATCTCAATCGGACTAGGAGCACTTTCTTATTTTGTAATCCATAAAATCTGCACTCTATGCTGCGGGACATATGTTGTCAACGGTTTGATAGCTCTCACATCAGGATGGGGAAGAAATATTTTCAAATCTATCAAAACAGGCTTCGAAGACCTTGGAGAATTCCTCAAAGATAACTTCAACAAAAAGCTGTTTGCAGCAGCAGTTGTCTTCTTCCTGATTTTTGTTCTTTTGATAAACCAATATGAAATCTTCAAACCGACAAGACCTGATATACAAAAGGCTGCAACTCCGGCTATCCTGTTAGTAAAAGGCAATACTCTCGGAGATGAAAACGCAAAAGTTGTTATTCATGAATATACTGATTATATGTGCCCGTTCTGTGCCGTTTTCAATATCCAGCTCCATGAACTCGTATCAAATGTTGACAACGTCAAAATAATCCACCACCACTTCCCTCTCGATAAAGAATGCAACAGATTGCTGACAAGCGATTTCCATATCGGTTCTTGTCTTGCGTCAAGGTTTGCTATAGCCGCCAAAAAACAGGGTAAATTCTGGGAATATTCTTCTTTGCTATTTGATAATAACGACGAAATATTCACGGAAGATAAATTGATTGAACTCGGAAAACAGGCCGGACTTAATGTTCATCAGCTCAAGCATGATGCTTACTCAAAAGAAGTAGAGGAAGACCTTCAAAAAGATATCGAACAGGCTATCAAAATGGGACTCAACGCTACACCGGTATTCGAAATTAACGGAAGAATTTATCAGGCGCTGCCAGAATATAGCCAGCTTGAGGAGCTGGTTCTCAAAAACGGAGGAACGCTGAAAAAAGCGGATTATGCACACACCCATGACTAAAAAACTGCTCCTCCACACCTGCTGTGCGCCATGTGTCAGCTATTCGATAGAAAAAATTAAAGAGATGGGATATTCACCTGCGATTTATTTTTTCAACCCGAATATCCACCCAATGGAAGAATATGAAAAACGCCGAGATGAACTCATCGAGTTTTCAAAGAAAAAAAATTATGAACTGATTATTGAAGACAGCGGCTTTGATGACTGGCTCAAAAAAACAGAAGCCTATGCTCAGGAACCTGAACGGGGAGCAAGATGTTCAGTATGCTTTGATATCAGACTCAGACAAACAGCAAAATTTGCAAAAGATAACGGCTATCCTTATTTTTCCACCTCGCTCACCATCAGCCCGCATAAGTCATATAAAGTTATATCTGAAATAGGGAACAAACTGGCAGAAGAGTTTTCTCTATCCTATGTTGATGTTGATTTCAAAAAAAATGACGGATTCAAAAAAAGCCTCGAAATATCAAAAGAATACAACTTGTTCAGGCAAAACTACTGCGGGTGTAAATACTCTATAAGAAAAAGTTAACAATAGATTATCTTTTGAGATATTTTTTGTCGTTTATTATATAATGATGTAAGTTAATTTGTTATATAAAATTTCAAGGAGCATAATTAATCAATGAGAATAGGTATTCCACGAGCATTAAGTTTTTACAACTACTATCCCTTCTGGCATGGTTTTTTCACAAATTTGGGATTTGAAGTTGTTTTATCAGGAAAAACAACAAAAAGCATAGTATCTTCTGGAAGCGCTCTTGTTGTTACTGAAACCTGTCTGCCTGTCAAAATCTACGTCGGGCATGTTCTTGATTTGCTCCAGAACAAAAAAGTAGACGCAATCTACACTCCAAGCATTCAATCAATAGACTACAAAATCTACAACTGCTCAAAAATCAGAGGGTTGCCTGACCTTATCAGAAATGTCATCAAACAGGATTTCCTGCTGATAGAACCGACTCTTGATAAATCAGATAAAGATAAAACCTTCTATGATTACCTCGAAGAATCAGTTAAAGACCTTGGAATTACCGATAAAGAAGCAATAAAAAGAGCGTCAAAAGTAGGCTGGAAAGCTCAGAATAACTTCAATATGATGATACACTCGGGCGTAAGCTTCGAAAAAGCTCTGAGATACGCTATCGAAGGCAAAGTCGTTATCCTCAAAGAAGAAGAGGAATATCCGATAAACGTCGCTGTAATCTCACATGGTTACAATCTGCATGACGACCACTCAAGTATGAAAATTCTCTCAAAATTGAATAAACTTGGGGTAAAAACTTATACAGCTGACAGATTAACTCAAGAAGAGATGAAAGAAGGCTTCAGAAATCTCGAAACGGATATCTACTGGGCAAATGAATATGAAATGACCGGAGCAGCAGGCTACTACATGAAAGATGACCACATCGACGGCGTTATCACAGTAACAGCCTTTGGATGCGGTCCTGACTCAATTATGATTGAAAGAATGACCCGTTTTTCAAAAAAATTCGGCAAACCTCTTCTTAACCTGACAATCGACGAACACACGGGAGAAGCCGGCTTCATCACACGTCTTGAAGCATTTACCGATATGCTCTTCAGAAAGAAACGACTCAACCTCACACAGTCTTTTGACAAAGAATTCAAAGCAAAAGACGAAAAACCTGAAAAGAAAACAAACAAATATAAAATAGCAATAAATATCTAAGCAAACAAAAAGCTCTGTTGAATAACAGAGCTTTTTTCTAAGACTTTCTTCTCAAATCATCCAGATATTTTTTTACATCCTGAGATAAATTCACATTCTGCACAGTGAAATTATAAAGATTCATATTCGCAAGCATATCCTGCTCCTGCAGCAAATCTCTTGATGGACGCTGTGCCTGAACATCAGATTTTACATGTTCAAATTCTGATGTTGACCTCGATAAAAGATTTCTAACTATTTGATCAACACTCGTAACTCCAGGCATGGAATACAATGCAGCCATCTCAGATACAGGCATCCCGTAAGGAAGCGAGTACATCCACTTGAGCGTATCTTTATCCCTCTGAGTCACGTTATAAACCCCGAACTGATGAGGAACATACATTATATCATTCTTATATGGACTATGCTGCAACCCTAAAGCATGACCTATCTCATGGACAATCGTGTGCATAACTTCATTTTGGTCTTGGTATTTTGCATGCAAAATACCATCGGATAAACCAATCTCTACCTCAGCAGAATAAAGCCTGTTTTGCTTATCATAGTTGAAATAACACATCCCTAAAGCTTTCCTGTCAACTCTCTTCCAGCTTATATTAATCTGCGACTCATGCAGCGTGCTGACTATTCTGAAAGAAACTTTTCCCCCTGTCGCCTTACTCCACAAATCAAAAGCATCCATAACCATCTGTTTATAAGTATAAACATCGCTTCCCTTAGCTTTATACCACTGAAAAGGCGCAATATATACAGTCAGAGGCATACAACTATCAGGCCAGCGCATGAGAGTATTATTTTTCAGGCAATAATCTAAATATGTAACATTTTCCATTTTATTAAATTCTTGTCTTACGCATACGATATGTTTATTCTATTATTATAATAAATAATGCAAAATAAAAAAACTGGAGGAGATTAAAAAAATGTTTAACATAGCAAAAGTAATGCAACAAGCTCAAAAAATGCAAAAACAAATGGAAAACGTTCAGGAAGAACTCAAAAATACGGAAGTATTAGGCTCTTCTGGCGGCTCGCTTGTCGAAGTAAAAGCAAACGCTCAGGGCGCTTTCCTCGGTATAAAAATTAAACCTGAAGCAATCAATCCTGACAATCCTGAATCTGTAGACAGAGAAACAATCGAAACTCTTGAAGACTTGATTTCTTCTGCTATTATCGATGCTTCAGAAAAAGCGGCAAAAATATCAAAAGAAAAACTTTCTCCCATCTCAAATCAGATTAATGCAATAACTGGCGGCTTCGGCGGCGGAATAGGAAAGTTTCTGTAAACCATGGAATATACAAAACCACTGGCACAACTGATAGACCAATTCCAGAAACTACCCGGGATAGGTCCGAAATCAGCGCAGAGAATGGCGTTTTTTATGCTCAAAATGCCTCTTTCGGAAGTTGAAAAATTTGCAACAACCCTGATTGAAGCAAAAAAACAAATAAAATACTGCCATATCTGCTTCAATATGTCATCTCAAGACCCATGCGAAATTTGTTCTTCGCATAAAAGAACAAAAGATACAATCTGTGTCGTTGCAGAAACAAAAGACCTCACTGCAATCGAAAAAACACATGAGTTCAAAGGTGTCTATCATGTGCTGCAGGGACTTATATCCCCTATCGATGGAATTACGCCCGAAGATTTGAGAATAAAAGAACTACTCCAAAGAGTTGCTGATGATGAAGTCAAAGAAGTTATCTTCGCTATTAATCCTTCTATAGAAGGTGATGCGACAACACTCTATTTGAGCAAACTTCTCAAACCTTTCGGTGTAAAACTCACAAGAATCGCCTTCGGATTGCCTATTGGCTCTGAACTTGAATATGTTGATGAGCTGACACTAGCCCGGGCAATGGAAGGAAGAAGAGAAATCTGAATTTGAAACATTAAGTTTTTTTTAATTCTTAAGGCTTTTTCTCAATTCTTTAGGTACAATATTAATATACGATTTCATATTATATGAAAAGAGGGCATAATAATGAAACAAGATAATAATCCGTTTTCCGAAGAAAATAAAAATACTGAAGAAGACACAAACAAAAAAACAGACGAACAAAACGCAGAAAAAGCTGAAACTTCAACCGATTCTGCAAAATCTGAAGAAACTGAAAAGCTGAAAAAAGAACTCGAAGAACTCAACAGCCTTTATATAAGAATGGCTGCCGATTTTGATAACTACAGAAAACGTCAGGCACAGGAAAGAGAATCTCTACTCAAATACGGTAAAGAAGACACTCTCAAAAAACTCCTCCCTCTTCTTGATACCTTTGATAGAGCGCAAAAATGCTTTGATGAAGAAACAGAAATTTCAAAAATTAAAGACTGCGTGGACGTAATCTACAAACAGCTTTCTGATACTGTGGATAAAATGGGACTCAAAGTTATAGATACAAAAGACCAGAAATTTGACCCGAACTTCCATGAAGCGGTCATGCAAACACCGACATCAGATTATGAAGAAAATACAATCATAGCAGAACTTCAAAAAGGTTACAGACTCGATGACAGAGTGATAAGACCGGCTATGGTTAATGTAGCAACCGAACAATAAAGGTAAAGTAAAAAACAATGTCTGCCAATTATTATGAAATATTAGAAATAGAGAAAACAGCAACAAAAGAAGAAATAAAATCAGCGTTCAGGAAAAAAGCAATCAAACTCCACCCTGACGTCAACAAAGCACCTGATGCCGAAGAAAAATTCAAAGAACTCGGTAAAGCATACGAAGTGCTTATGGATGACGAAAAACGCGCCTTATATGACCAGTATGGAGAAGAAGGACTCAACGGTGCTGGTTATTCGCAGCAGGGACCTTTTGACTTTGGCTTTGGCGGGCTTGATGAGATATTCTCATCCTTCTTCGGCGATATGGGAGGTTTTTCTTCACGCAGAGTCGACCCGAATGCTCCTCAAAGAGGAAGCGACCTGAGCTACCAGCTTGAAATAGACTTCGAAGAAGCAATTTTCGGCGCCGAAAAAGATATTCCCCTTGAACACCTTGAACCCTGCAAAGTGTGTTCAGGAAGCGGGGTAGAAGCGGGTTACAAAAAAGAAACCTGTACAACCTGCAAAGGAAGCGGACATATCAAAAAAGTATCACGGACTATTCTCGGAAATATTACGCAAATAGTTCCCTGCCCGAATTGTTCAGGAACAGGGCAAATGAATCCTCATCCCTGCAAAAAATGCAAGGGAAGCGGACAGAGCATGGCAAAGAAAACAATCTCAATAAAAATCCCTCAAGGCATCGATACAGGTATGAAAATGCGTGTATCTCAAGAGGGCGACTGTGGCAAAAACGGCGGTCCTTCAGGAGATTTATTCGTATTCATCAGAATTAAACCTCACAAAATTTTCCAGAGAAATAATATAAATTTATTCATCAATTACCCGGTTAGCCTTGCTCAGGCGGCATTGGGTGACGAAGTTGACATCCCGCTTCCGGGGGATAGATTAACAAAACTGAAAATTCCCTCTGGCATACAGGATGGCGACACATTGAAAATTAAAGGAGAGGGCGTTCCATATCTTAACAATCCGACCCAAAAAGGTGATATTTTTGTTAAAATAAAACTGTTGACTCCAAAGAAAATATCTCAGGAAGAAGAAAAACTCTACAGACGGCTTCTTGAAATAGAAAAACAGTCAAAAGAAAAACAAAGCGAGTCGCTGCTGAGCAAGTTTAAAGAGGCTATAAGTCGTTAAAATATGAAAAAACTCCTGCTAAATATCTTTTTGATTCTTTCATTTCTGCTCCTGCCTGCCACTATGGCTTTTGCAACAAAGATACCTGATGGAGTGCTGAAAGAACTGAAAAAAGATTTCCCCGGAGTAAACGTGCGCTTTGACGGTTTTATCGAATTGCCTGATAAAACCCAGTATCTGCCGGTATTTCCTGTTAACCTCATCAAAAGCAGCGGGCCGGTAAAAATAAAACAAACAATACCTGCAAACACTCCGCTCAAAAATAAACCTGATATGATTCTTTTTGATAACAACTTTGCGCTGTTGAAAATTATCAAATCTCCAAACTCAAAACCGACAGTAATAGATGACAATAACATGCCGCTGACGGTAAAACTAGGCATCCTTCCTCAGGATTTGCTCGTTCCTGAAAACCTTGTAATTCCAGAAAGCCTGAGAGTTATCCTCGGAGATTTGGTTATACCAATCAAAGAAAGACCTGATGAATTCAAAACTTTCAACGACTTCGATGAATTCTTCAACATAAACAAAAAACCGTCAACAACAAAAACTCCAGCCAAAAAGCTCCCGTCCATTTTCGCAAACACAGCACCAGAGGTGAAAGAAAAAGCTTATTACATTACAAACCTTGAAACAAACAGCGTGCACATAGTTAACCCTGAAACAGGACGTGACCTCTATCAAATTCCCGTAAAATCAATTCCTACAGACATAGTTCAGACACCTGATGAAAGATATCTTCTCGTATCAACTATTGCCTCAAACAAATTGTATATTATAGACCTGCTACAGAACAGAATGATTAAAGAAATCGAAATAGGTCAATATCCATCTTCAATAGCCATAGATTCGCTGAATAAACTTGCATATGTATCAAACCAAAACTCATCAACAATAAGCGTAATAGACCTCTCGGAAATGGAGCTGATAAACACATATACAGTAACAGGTCGCCCATCAAAGATGATTTTATCCTATGACAGAAAAAAACTCATCTACGCCGATTCTGTCTCCGGTAAAGTATATGAATACATTCTCGATGATACAATGAAAGACGAAGAAAGAAATAACTACATCACTCAAATTTCTTCGCTCTCAAAATTCCTTGAGCAAAATAACCTGCTTTATATAATCAACAGAAACAAGAATCAGATGGATATTTTCAGCATAACAACCAAAAAGCCTGTAATATCAATCCCTGTCGGAGAAAAACCTGTTGATATAGTCCTCATAGGCTCTGAAGCTTATGTTCTGAATGCAGAATCAGACTCGGTGAGCGTAATTGATATAGCTGCAAATCAAAAAATAAAAGACGTTCCTCTATCTTCAGGAGGGTTCCCGAGAAGAATCACAGTTCTCCCTTCTGCGACAAGAGCATTTATCACAAGTGCAAATATCAAAGAATATATCCTTCTCGATTTGCAAAAAGATATTGTCCTCAAGAAATATCCTATAGATATCAGCATAAACAAAGTTATCGTATCAAAAAAATATAAGTAAACAGGCAAAAAATGGACGAAAAAACAGAAAGCAAACTGCACGAACTCGAACAAACGAAAAAAGAATTCTGGAATATTGCAAGAGAAAGCGCCGAGTTAATCTTCAAATATATTACTGAAAACAACTACAAAAATATATTCGAAATAGGCACTTCAAACGGATATTCAACAATTTGGCTTGCTATGGCGGCAAAACAGACAGGGGGGCATATCACATCTTTTGAATTCTGGGAAAAACGAATTGTCCTTGCTGAGGCAAATCTAGAATATTGTTCGCTGAGAGAATATGTCGACATAATTCAAGGTTCTGCACTTGACTCCCTCAAAAAAATCGATAAAACAAATCCTCTTGATTTTGTTTTGATTGATGCAAACAAAAAAGAATACATAAAATACTTCGAACTGCTCCATCCGATGCTCAAACCGGGCGGCATGTTCGTTGCAGATAATGTCATATCTCACAAAAAATCAGTTCAGGAATTTCTTGACGCAGCAGAAAATCATCCTGACTACAAAACATACTATGTTGAATATGACGGTGGATTATTGGTTGGTGAAAAAATAAAATAAGGCGGTGTTATTATGCTAAAAGAAAAAGCGGTTGAAAATTTTTTGAAAAAAGGTTACTCTTGCTCCGAGTCAGTAGCGCTGGCTGCTTATGAATGCGGATTAACAAAAGAAAACCTGCTCACGATTGCAGGCTCGTTCTCAGGTGCAATGTCATCAGGCTGCCTTTGCGGTGCCGTTGCTGCAAGCCAGCTTGTCATAGGTCACCGTTACGGAAGAGAAAACGCTTATAACTCAACAGAAAATGTCAGAGCAATTGCAAAAGAACTTATAGACAGATTTAAAGCAAAACACAAAGTAACCTGCTGTCGTGTGTTGACTGCCAACTTCGATTTTCACTCTCCCGAAAGAAAACAGCACTGCTCAACGATGGTTGCTGACTGCTGCGATATTCTCGAAAGTCTAATCAAAGAAATCGAAGAGAAGAAAACAACTGTCTAGCTATTTGATTATTGCCCTAAGTTTTTGAACATTAGACTCTGCAGCAGGATATTTGCCTGCAAACAGCTCTCCTACCCAGTCTGGAGTAGTTAGTTTTTCATACTCATGAATAATGTATATATTATTATTTAATTTTTCACTGGGAGCTGAGGCATTATTCTGGTCTAAAAAAATTATCGAAAAATTATCTTTTCTTAATTTTTTCAGTACAGCAAGCAGCCTTTCAAAATCAACCGTATCTCTTTTTAGACCATTAAACAGAAAATATATATGTTTTTTTGATTTCAATCATCAAAATAATGTTCAAAATTTCGTTCCAAACAGTTCAAAACATCACCAAATGAACTACACGAAACATTATCAAAAGGACAACTGAGTTCACCGTAGATTTTTCTTGGTTTCAAACCGGCATATGTAGCTATTACTCTAGGATAACAGTTGAAACCAAGGGGAATAATTTTGTAATCCATTTTTTTATATCTGATAAATTCAGTTATTGAAAAATCAGAATAACGCCTGCGAAAATCTTTCCTCTTTTTTGAAGAAAAAATAAAGAATGACAAAACTTTTAAGACGGTGCGATGTATGTATGTATGTATGTATCTGAGTCATATATATAAAACTAATTATTTTAAAAAATCATTTTAAGAATAACAAAGTCCTCAATAATTTGTCAAATTGTACTCATCTAGTGCTCTTTTTGTATCAAATCCTGCTTTTTTGTAAGAGATTCTTCGCCCTTCAGGCTCAGAATGACGTAGCCCACAAGTCCGTCACTCCGAGAGCAGTGAAGAGTTTTTGACTTTCAGAATGGCAGCGGGGGCATTATTTTATTTTACAAATCCCTCTGTTCAGGTTAGAGTAATAATAGTTAGAAATTTGAGAGAGAAATTTATGAGTGTTTTGGATAAAATTTTAACTCCGATAGGTATGTGGATAGAGCATACAATCAGCGATATGGGACCTGCTGGTGTTGCTTTATTGATGGCAATAGAATCCTGCAACATCCCGCTTCCAAGCGAGGCAATTCTTCCTTTTGCAGGATATCTCGTGAGCAAGGGTGTTATGTCTATTCATACGGCTGCATTTGCAGGTGCTTTCGGATGCGTAATCGGTTCTGTTCCTTCTTATTTCCTCGGATATTTCGGAGGAAGACCGTTTGTTGAAAAATACGGGAAATGGTTTCTAATCAGCAAAAAAGACATCGAACTTGCAGATAAATGGGCCGAAAAATGGGGAGATATGGCATTTTTTATATGCAGGATGCTGCCTGTTGTCAGGACATTTATTTCTCTTCCGGCAGGCATTTTGAAGGTAAATCTTCCGAAATTCCTCACACTGACCTTCCTCGGGTCTTTGATATGGAGTTATCCGCTTGTTTATGTAGGTATAAAATTCGGTGAACACAGGGAAAAATTCAGCGCAATATGGCATCAGTTTGATATTCTTATTGTTGCTGTATGCGTTTTGTTATTCGGATATTATTTGTATCACCACTTCAAGAATTTGAAAGAGTCATAAGACAACACAGATAAATAAAAATCCCCTCATTCATAAGATGAGGGGATTTTTACTAAATCACATTAAATCAGGCATTTACCCGTCCGTACATATCCTCAAAACGAATAATATCTTCTTCCGAGATGATATCACCTTTTTGAACTTCGAGAATTTTCAGAGGTTTCTCAAAAGGATTTTGAAGGGAATGTTTTTCTTTCACAGCGATATCTATGCTATCACCAGCTTCGAGAATAAATTCTTCTTCGCCTTTAATCACCTTTGCCCGCCCTTCAAGCACGACCCAGTGCTCTGAACGGTGATTGTGCAGCTGCAAGCTGAGTTTTGCATCAGTATTAACCTGAATAACTTTTGTCAAAAATCCTTCACCTTCATTCAGAACAGTGTAATATCCCCATGGGCGATAAACCGTTTTGTGATAAGAGCAAAGAGGGTCATCATTATCCTTCAGCTGAGAATAAATCTTTTTGACTTCCTGTGTTTTTGATTTATCACATGCAAGGATAGCGTCTTCTGTTTCAACAATAACAACGTTTTCAAGTCCTATTGCCGATATCAGTTTTGAAGTTGAATAAAACATTGAATTCTTGCAATCAAGTTCTATTACATTTCCAGAAATATAGTTTTTGTTCGCATCTTTCTCAGACATATCATAAATACTTTCCCAAGATCCTACATCATTCCACCCGCAATCCATAGGGAGGAGCACAATATTTTTCGAATATTCCATTACTGCATAATCTATTGAAATATTCGGCATCTTCGCATAATCATCAAATTTGACGGAAGGTGATTCAGGTTTTATAGTAAGCTTTTCAAGGACATCAACAACATCAGGAGAATATTTCTTCAGCTCATTCAGGATAGTTGACGCTTTGAACATAAATATCCCTGCGTTCCAGAAATAATTTCCGGATTCAAAATACTCTTTTGCAAGAGCATAGTCTGGTTTTTCCTTGAAGGTATCAACACGATAAGACTCTGAAACCTTTTCGTTCAAAACTTTTATATAGCCATATCCGGTATCAGGAGAAGTCGGTTTGACACCGAAGGTAACAATAAATCCCTTCTCAGCCAGTTCTGCCCCATCTGAGAGCATTTTTCTGAACTTAGCACTATCTGAGATAAAATGATCAGAAGGACAAACCAGTATAACAGGATCTTCAGAAGAATCAAAAAACTTTTGAATAAACTTTGCTCCGAGAGCTATCGCAGGAGCAGTATTGCAGCCTACAGGCTCTACAATGAAAGAGGTATCGGATGTATTTGCCACCTGAGAGATTTGAGCTCTGACATTTGCCAGGTGTTTTATATTTGTGATGCTCAAGATATGTTCATCGGGGATAAGCCCCTTGAGGCGTTCTACAGACATTTGCAGAAGTGTTTTCTCAGAGTTATTCAGTTTCAACAGCTGTTTTGGATAAAGCTCTCTGCTCAAAGGCCAAAGTCTTGAGCCGCTCCCGCCTGCTAAGATAAGTGCGAACATATTTTTTTGCATTATTCCCCTCTTTTATAAACTCTTTGCTATATCAAAATTTTAGCATAGTTATAAAAAATTTGAGAATAATATAAATTGAAGTTATTTAAAAATTAACAAATAAAATAATTGACCCGCCGAGATAAGCGAATGCCGATAAAATTAGCCACCATTGCATTAAAGGATGCTGATTTTTCCATGCTGTCATAATAGTCACATTCTCCGTAGCTGTATAGTTATCAAGAACCGTATTTACATGTTTTTTCATAATATTCCCCTAATAAAAATCCTCTTCCTGTTTCTATTTTAGCCATTGTGCATTTTATTTCATCATCCAGGTGGTTTAGTCCACACAAAAAGACCTGTCTGAGTGTGTTTCAGGCAGGTCTTTTATGATAAATATATTAAAATTTCTTAATATTTCAATGTTTGAGAGTAGTCTGGAACAACGAAGTTTTCTTCAGGCATTCCTTCATCTGACCATTTTTGATAAGTGTCCAAAGACGCTTCTTTTACGTTGTTGTAGTAATCATCTCTGATATATTTGTTGTAGACATCGTTTCTTGAACCTGAATAGTTCGCAAGTGCATTTGCATAACGAACAATTTCATCTCTGTCATGACCGCCTCCGTAGGCTTTTGTTTTTGCATCAGTGCCTGATGGTCTGATTTCGATGAATTTATCACTGAATTTCAAATACGTGCCGTCTCCGACAAATTTGATATCTTCAAGATTTAAGAAATCAAGCTGAGGGAAAGTGAAGTTGAGAATATTTCTGACAGCATTCATGCTCATCAGGTTTTCTCTTTTTGCCATAGCAAGAGATAAATAGAACAAGTCATTATCGATTCTTCTTTGCTCTCCTTCTCTTTTTGCCGCTTTCAGCTTGTCTATATCCGGCTCGCTTTCGTTGTAATAAGAGATATCCTCTCTTACGTCGAATCTTGCGATAATATTATTTTTTGAGAACAACTCGCTGAGGTAATCAGCAAGGTTTAAATCATATTTCTGTATATGACCTACAAGAGCTGATGCAACAACAATTGCTTCAGTTGCACTCTTTTCTCTCATTGCTATAGCGATACGTCCGCTGATTGAGCGGATGAGTTCTTCAGCTCCGATAATCATACCGCCTGATTCTTCTCCGCCGAATATCATACGTGGATTAACTCCGAGGTTAATTTCTTCGCCGAAGACATCTCTAATGATAACCTCTTTTTCAGGATTTTCTGAAATTTGTTTTTCGACTTTCTTCATTATTCCGGCGATTTCTTTGAATCCGACAGGAACGTTGACAACTTTGATGCCTTCTTTTGCAGCCCATTCATCCCATGCCATAGAAGATGCTGTTGTTTTGATTATAAACCTCGGATGATTATCAAAAAGACCTTTTGCTTTGAGTTGTTTTGTCCAGAAGTCCATAATCATCAGGAATGCCTGATTTGCAGAATAAACGGCAAGCAGTCTTGTTCCGTTCAAAGGAATATATTGAATACCGAGTTTTGAAAGTTCATTCGCTCTTTCTTTTGATTCAACCTGAACAATAGTCAATCTGTCATGGTCAGGATCAGTAATCAGAACAACCGTTCCGATAGGTTTATCTTTCAGTTTCTTTTCATAGTTCATTGTTTCGATAACAGGCATAAATACAGACCCGTCTCTGTGTTGTTTTACAACAGTAGCATCAGCAGAGTAGTCATAGAAAGTTTCTCTGCCGTCAGGATCTTTTGAATATTTTCCTATACCGTGGAAGAATGGTGATTCTTCTTTATTAAACCACTGAAATTCGTTGCTGATACCGAGTTTCATCAACACTTTGCTGAGAGTCTTATAAGCAGACCCTCCGACATTCTCTATGATAACCCTGTTTTGTATGCTTTTGATTGATTCGAGGTTTTCTGCGTTTGCAACGCCGTTTTTCAAATAATCGACATAGAGGTCAACCCCGTTGTTCAACTGCTCCATCAGGTGTTCATCAATATATGAGCTGTCTTCTGCAGCAAGTTTAATTTCATAAGAGCCTGTTTCTTCGACTATTGAAAAAATTTCTTTGATTTTTTCGATGAATGCCATTGACTCCTCGGGCAAATACTGGCTGCCTTGATTATTCAAGTCTTTTGTAGCATTTTTAACACTTATGCCATGGCTTGAGGTAATATATTCACCGCCAAGCAAATCAAGTTTGAATACAAGGAATGAAGCCATCCAGATAGGAATAGTATCTCTGTGCGACGGAACATGTGTTGTTATTCCCAAAGCTGCCTGAACTCTGCTTATCAAATCAAGATAGAGCTGAGAGTTGTATCTTACTTCGCAAGCTGCCAGTTTATGGAGTTCTTTATTCGGATATTTTTCTTTTGCAACAAGAGCTTTTGCAAGTGTAGCAATAATAATCCCTATTGCATTAATCGGGAATCTTGTATCAGTAGGATAGAGAATATTCTGAGGTCCTCTGATTCCTGCAGTTGACACTCTTGCCTCTTTTTCATATTCGGCAAACCAATCAAGAAGCCCCAATCCTTCAGGGTTTTGGAACTCATCATAAGGATAGAGATATTCTTTTCTCAAAATAAAACTTATTTCATTCTTATCATCAAAATTAATAAGTTTTCTATTCTTAATATAATCAGGTGTTTTTTGTTCGTACATATCGAACAGCATTTTTTCCAATAATTCTGTTGATTCAGTCATATAAGTTAAACTCATTTTCTTTACCTTTATTCTGCCTCAGTGATAATTATAACAGCAAAAAAAATAAAGTGAAGACTATATAAAACTCATATAAAATAAAGGTTTCAGCGATTTAAAACACAAAACTCATGCCCGCCATTTGTCATAAGATTTCAGTTTCTTCTCTATACGGCGGAGTATCGGTTCATGTCTTTCGAGAATTTTCACATAATTATCGAGTTTTCCTAAAGAAATATCTTCTTTTTGAGAGTTCAAATTTTCTTCAAAATTTTTCTCCAAAAAAGAGTTGAATTTTTTCCTGTCTTTGACTGCCTTCTTGAGAAGGATAGGTTTTCCAAGTTCAACAAGAATTTCAGGTTTTTCGCATCTCAAAAATTCATATCTGAAAGAAAGCGGGAAGAGATTTATGCCCTCCATCTGCTGTGCGATATAAGATATCCCTGAGGCAAACGCAACAGGTCTGAAATCAGGAGGCTTTATCATCCCCTGGGGAAAAATCCACAGCGAACCTGTTTGTTCTTTGAGAAAAGAGATTACATATTTCAAAGATTTCACTGCAAGCGATGGGTTGCTCTTTGAAACAGAGAAACAGCCTATTCCAGATAAAATCGGAAAACTGCTCAAATCTTCCACCATAATTCTTATGTTTGTTTTGAAGACTTTCTGGCTGAGATAATATCCGACAGGACCGTCCCACCAACACTGATGCGGGGCATAGAAGATGTTTGCTTTATTTTTATCCCTGAGATTATAATATCTGAGATTTTTCATCCTGATAGAGGCAAAATTGTTCTTTATCATATGCTCAAAAATATGATAAAAAGCAAATGATACAAAACGATTTACTTTTGCAGGGATAAAAGTTTTATCATTTTTGAGTATTGACGGTGGTGTGTAGTCGTATAATATTTCTGCCTGATTCATAATATATGTATACTAGAGCAATTTTGTGATTAATAAATCACACAACAAGATATAGCAGACTTAATTATTCGTAAAAAACGCCGTCTTAAATATTTCTTTATGTATAATATTTTATTATAGGGAGAATAGGAGTATGAAAAAATGAGAGGACTCAGAACAAATCTTTTTATTTTTAAATTATTCACGATATTTCTTATACTATGCACTTTTTCTACGGGATGTGCATTTGCGCTTCCGCATCCAAAATCACCAAAAACAGTCAGAATACTCGCTCTTGACGGCGGCGGAATCAAATCAATCATTACTCTGAAAATTCTTGATTATATTGAAACAAAAACAGGCAAAAAAACAACAGAGCTGTTTGATTTGATTTCAGGGACATCTTCAGGCGGTCTTATGTCGCTTTATTTTTCAATTCCTGATGAAAATGACCCGACAAAAAGCAAATATTCCGCAGCTGAAATTATAAAACTCGTTGAAGAGGATGCACAGACAATCTTCAAACCCCGACCATTAGCAAGAGTAATCGGCAAAAGAACTGTCCAGCTCTTCAAACCCGCATACCCGAGAAAAAATATTGAAACAGCTATGGAAAACAGATTCAAAGACCTAAAAATGTCTGATGCTCCCGGGAATGCTCTTGTTATAAGCTTTGATACTCAGGTTACAAAACCGTTTTGTTTCAAGACATATGACAAAAAAGTCAGTCATGCTTTGATGAAAGATGCAGGAATGGCGACAAGCATATCTCCGTTTTATTTTGACCCTGTTTTGTTCAAAGATAACGAAAATAGAGAGCACACTTTGATTGACGGAGGACTTGCAGCAAAAAACCCGTCTATGTATGCTTATACAGAGGCAAAGTTGTTATACCCCGATGCAAAAATTCTTCTTGTTTCTCTTGGAGCTGGATATCAGCAAAAAGAAAGATACAGCTATAACAGAATGCAGGGATGGGGCTTTGTCCGCTTTATACTTCCGACAATCGTCTTTATGCTTGATGGTACGGCAAACGCAAACAGCGAATACATCGAAAAGCTCACAACTTATGATAAAGATGATAAATATGTAAGGTTACAACCCGTGTATCACAAGAAATATGACAACTTCAACAACGAACCTGATGATACATCAAAAGATAACCTCGAAAACCTCAACAGAATAGCTGACCAGTATATACAAGATCACAGAAAAGAACTTGATGAGCTTGTCAAACTGATTGAAGAAAGCGAAAAAGAATCACTCTAAGATTACCGTATATTTTAGATAAAAAAAGAAAGAGTCCTCAAAAGCGGACTCTTTCTTTTTGACTTTATTTCTTTAATTAAGCTTTAGGTGTTGCTTTTGGAATAATATTTTTAATTTTGCTACCTAAATTTGACAATTTTTCAGGGATACTTGTGAAAAATTCACCGACTTTTCTTGCTGTATCACCTACAAACTTTGTAACACTTTTGAAAGTATCAGAAGCAGCAATTTGGTCTAGCAATTGTTTTGCTTTTCCGCTTTTGACCAAATAAGTACCGCCTGCAACAGCGCCGACTACAGCAACACCTGTAGCAATTTTCTTCGCTGCGGTTGAATGTTTTTTCCTTCCTTCAAAAGCAAGTGATTTGGGTTCGCATCCTGCACACTGCATTCTCGAAATATTCATATATGAGCCTCCAATTAGATAATATAACTTTTCACTTCTGAATATATAAATATCCTGAATTTTTAAATTTGCTTTTTTTACACCAAAAAACAGAAAATGTTACATAACTACACATAATTTTTTTGTTTCTAACTCAGTCTATTTATTATACCCCAAATTTTTCAAATTGTCTTCCTTTTTTCTCCAATTTTTTTTGACTTTTACAAATAAATCGAGAAAAACTTTTCGCCCTATCATATTTTCCAGCTCAACTCTTGCGTATTCACCGATTTTTTTAATCATCTGCCCCTGTTTACCGACAACTATCAGTTTTTGAGAATCCTGTTCAACAAAAATTGTTGCCGAAATCTTGGTCAGAGTTTTTTTCTCCTCAAAGAGGTCAACTTTCACGGCAACGCTGTGAGGGATTTCGTCCTGAGTCAGCCTGAGTATCTTTTCTCTGATTATTTCTTTGGCTATCTCCCTCATATTCTGGTCGGTAACTTCATCCTCATCATACATAGCAATGCCTTCAGGCAGTTTTGCATAAATATTTTTTATGAGGGTGTCTATATTTCTGCCTGTTTTAGCGGATACTTTTACTACAGGAATCTTCAGATTATCAAATAGCTCACGGTATGTTACAACATTCAAATCTCTCTCTGCAACGTTCTTGATGGTATCAACCTTGTTCACAACAAGAATAATCGGAATATCCGTCTGCAAAATATTTTTTGCAATCCACTTATCCCCGGCTCCTGCCGGTTCTTTCCCGTCGACCATAAACAAAATAACATCAGCATCAGGAACTGCAAGTTTTGCTTCCTCAAGAAGAAATTCACCTAGTTTATTCAACGGTTTATGAACCCCCGGAGTGTCAACAAAAACAATCTGCCCCTTTTCTGAAGTGAAGATTCCTCTAAGTCTTTCTCTTGTTGTCTGAGCTTTATCACTTGTTATAACAATTTTCTGCCCGACTATTTTATTCAACAGAGTTGACTTTCCGACATTCGGGCGTCCTATAATTGTTACAAAACCTGATTTATATGCCATATTTCACCTTTTTCAGTTAACAGAGTTAAATCTGTCATTTATGTTTTTTATTCTTTTCATGATTCTGTTTATTATTGCCTGTGCGTACTCATCGCCATCACTCAGATTGAATTTAAGCGATGATAAAAACGCAACAATATCTCTAATCTCTTTTGTTGACATCTCTGCGCTGAACGCATTCAGAGCTTTTGTTGTAACATCGAGCATATAGAGTTTTTCCATATTATTATTCGTATACTCTTCTATGTTATAGACAATATCTGATATATGTTCAAAAAACTCCGGACCTAAAGAACGGGATAACACCTCAACAGCCACCAGCTTCGGGTTTAACTCGAGGGTTTTATCTTTGATAATATCCTTCAACATCTCATCAATATAAGAAGATTTTTTAGGGAGGATATTTATAAAACGCTGCAGCAGCCTATCTGCCAGTTTATAGTCATTATCCTGTTTGCAGGCAGATATATAAATTTTTCTAAGAACATCTATATAATACTGCCAATCCGAAGCTTCATTATCTCTTAGGGCATCAACAATGCTTTCTGATGCAAGAATAAGCCCTTCTTTATTATCAAATGTTTCGTCCATAAGATAATCATCTTTGATTGTATTATCTATAAATTTTGCCAAGACATAATGCTTTTTCTTATTGAGAAAAATCCCTGAAATGATTGTCTTCAACGTATCTTGATAGTTCTCATCAAATAAAGCATCTTCAAGTATTTCATATAAAAACCTGTTGTCTGATTTCAATACTGCTGTCAGAACAAACTGTCTTGCAGTATGGTCACCGTCTTGGACAATCCCCTCATTCAGCTCATTAGCCATCTCACAGAGTTTTTGAAATTTTATTTGTGCATCTTCTAATATATCTTTTTCTTGCATAAAAAATTTTCCTTCTTTGTAGAATTTATTTAATTATACATAAAAAGGCATATATGAAGAATATTCATTCAACAAATTTCTAAAAATAAAGACTAAGCTATTTTTTCAAAATGTAAGCCTTTTATTCTCATGGATGTTTCAAAAGATTCATCTTCTTCATCAGGCATATCAACTTCAACAAACTGGTTGCCCAGTCCTATTCCTTCCATAATAAGTCCGTAATCATCAGCATCTTTTGAGAGAGAAATCAAATCAGACTTATCTTCCTTATTTGTCGGAACTTCAACCCTGTATTTTCCTCTAAAAGACATCAAAGGATTTATTGCATCTATCATCATAGCTCATCCCTTCCTTTCACGCTGAATAAAGTTTGTAAAAAAATAAATTTGCTATAAATCGTAAAATCTTAATATTTTCTTTGTTTTATTTAATCTTTTTAATTTTAGCTCTATAATTATATCAGATATTTGAATAAATTTATATACAAAAAAGAGGGACGGAATTATGGCGGAACAAATCATCGATGATGGTCTTATACAGGAGTTAATGAACAAAAAACCAAAGCAAGGCGAAGTTGAAGAAATCCTCAATAAAGCTCTTCATATGAAAGGAATTTCTCTCGAAGAATCTGCCAAGCTGCTGAATGTTGAGGATGATGCACTTCTCGATAAAATTTTCAAAGCGGCGAAAGAACTCAAAGAGCTGATTTACGGCAAAAGAATTGTTCTTTTTGCCCCGCTGTATGCAAGCAATTATTGTTCAAACAACTGTGTCTACTGCGCTTTCAGACGTGATAACAAAGTAACAAAAAGAGTCCACCTCACTCCTGAAGAAGTTGTTGAAGAAGCAAAAGCCATAATGAAACTCGGACATAAAAGAATAGTCCTCCTGACTGGTGAAGACTACAAACTTGCAGGTCTTGACTATATTCAGGAAATCATGGACAGAATTTATCATGAAAAAGCTTTCAAAGGCGAAATCAGACGTATTAACATCAACATAGCCCCTTTAAGCGTAGAAGACTTCAGACGTCTGAACACTTTCGGTATCGGGACCTATCAGCTCTTTCAGGAAACATACCACAAACCGACTTACATACAGGCACATCCGGCAGGTAAAAAATCGAACTACGAATGGCGTCTTGAAGCTATGGACAGAGCAATGGATGCAGGTATCAACGATGTAGGCATAGGACCTCTCTTCGGGCTTGCTGATTACAAATACGAAACTCTTGCAACACTTATGCATGCCGCTCACCTCGACAAAAAATACGGCTGCGGACCTCATACCATCTCTGTCCCGAGAATAGAGCACGCTGAAGGTGTTGCCTTCTCAGATAACCCGCCTGCTGCCATGACTGATAAAGACTTCAAAAAACTGGTCGCTGTCTTGAGATTATCCGTTCCTTATACGGGCATGATTCTATCAACAAGAGAAACCCCTCAGCTGAGAAGAGAGCTGCTTGAACTAGGCATATCTCAGATAAGCGCCGAATCAAAAGTTAACCCGGGCGGCTACAAGGTTTATAAAGACTGCACTGAACAATTTGAGATGGCTGACCACAGAAGTGTTTCCGAAGTAATTATGGAATTGATTGAACATGGTTATACCCCGAGTTTTTGTACTGCCTGCTATAGAAAAGGAAGAGTCGGAAAAGACTTCATGGATCTTGCAAAACCGGGGCTAATCAAAAGATTCTGCAACTCGAATGCCCTTCTCACTTTCAGAGAGTTTCTCGATGATTATGCCCCATCTGATGTCAGAGAAGCCGGCATAAAACTAATTGAACAGCGTGTATCAGAAATAGAAGATGCAAATATACAAAAGAACGTAAGAGAAAAGCTATCTAAAATAGCCGCAGGAGAAAGGGATATCTACATCTAAATATGACAAAACGCATAAAACTCTTAGATAAAAACCTATCAAACAAAATAGCAGCCGGTGAAGTAATCGAAAGGCCTTCATCTGTCGTGAAGGAACTTGTCGAAAACTCAATCGACGCAGGCGCTAAAAAAATAGAGATAAAAATCTCTAACGACTGCCGTGATATAAGAGTCGCAGACAACGGCTCAGGTATCGTCAAAGAGGATATTACGCTTGCGTTCTTAAGACACGCAACAAGCAAGATATCAACAGAAAAAGACCTCTTTGAAATATCTACTCTTGGTTTCAGAGGCGAAGCCCTTGCAAGCATTATATCAATAGCAAAACTCACCTGTATAACAAAAACCGCAGATGATGAAACAGGAACCAAGGTAGAATGTGCTGACTCTGATGTAAAAACATCTCCGATAGGCTGCGCAACAGGAACAATTATGGAAGTAAAAGACCTCTTCTACAACACTCCTGCCCGCCTGAAATTTCTCAAAACATCAAGAACAGAATATTCTCTCATCCTCGAATTAATGCAAAATCTTGCACTTGCAAACCCTTCGGTGTCTTTTACTCTTGAAAACAACGGGCATACCTCTCTCAAGACAACCGGCAGCGGAGATATTTCAACAACTCTGAGCGAAATATATTCCCCTGACCTTATGTCTGAGCTGAATAAAATTGAAAAAACAGACGAACTATCAGGGCTTAATGTTATCGGCTACACAAGCAGCCCTGAATTTGTCAGGTCAAATAAGCGAGCTGTCTACACTTTCCTGAACAACAGAACGGTAAAATGCCCGATTATGCAAAAGGCTATCACAACAGCTTACGAAGAGATGATACCCCGGGGGAAATACCCTTTCAGTGCTGTATATCTATCAATTCCTCTTGATCAGGTCGATATCAACGTCCATCCCGCCAAAAGAGAAGTCAGATATATCAACCCGAATCAGATTTTCAATTTCGTCTACTCAGCTGTTAAAGAAGCTCTGACTGAACTGCCGAAAGTTCAGCAGCAGGAAGAGAATGATACCGGTATTTTTGAAGAGCCTCAGCAAAAAGAAACTTTCTTTTCTTCTCCAAAAGTCTACACACCAAAGACAGATACAAGTTTTCAGCCGAGTTTCATAAACTTTAGCAAAATGAAAGAAACTTTGCCTGCTTACGTGGAACCGGCAGCAAGAATTGAAGTACAACCAGCAGACACAAAAGAGGAAGAACCTCAAACACCTTTTCGACTCATCGGACAATATGCTAATACATATATTCTCATCGAGATGGATAACTCCCTGCAAATAATAGACCAGCATATAGCACATGAGAGATATCTCTATGAAAAACTTCTCGAAACAAAAGACTACTCATCTCAAATACTTTTATTATCGGATATAATCGAACTAGAACCTCAGGATGTAAGTCTTATAGAACAAAATCAAGAATTACTCGAACAATACGGATATCAAATACATATCATCAGCGATAAAGAGGTTATGTTCAAAAAAATACCTCAGATGCTTTCAAACAAAGACCAGAAATCGCTTTTGCAGGATATTCTCAAAGCACTTCACTCATCATTCGAAAAAGCAGGGAACGAAATTCTCATCTCAACAGCATGCCATAGCGCAATCAAAGCAAATGAGCCGCTTACCCACAAACAGATGAGCGATTTGATTTCTCTATGGCTGACGACAAAACATCCGAAAACCTGCCCCCATGGACGTCCGATTGTCCATGTAATTCCTCATAAACAGCTTGCAGGATACTTCTTGAGAAATAATTAAACTTTTTAGGGATTAAAAGCTCAAATGCCTTATTTATAATAATTAAAAATTATTTTCGAATAAGGATAAAAAAATGAGCTACGAAAACGAACATCTTGTCATAATAGGCGCAAGCGCAGCAGGCGCAAAAGCAGCCGCCAAAGCAAAAAGAGATTACCCGGGGCTGAATATTTCAATGTTTACAAAAGAAAAATACACCTCTTACTCTGCCTGCGGAATGCCATATTATTTGAAAGGAGAAATCAAAACACTCGAAGAACTCCTTGTCAGAACACCTGAGGAATTCAGAAAATCAGGCATAAATGTTTTTACCCATCATGAAATTCTTGATATAAACCCTGCAAAAAAAACAATCTTTGCCAAAAATCTCCAAACACAAAAAATATTCGAATATCCTTATACAAAACTGCTCATCGCAACTGGAGCAAAATCAATTACTCCGAACATAGAAGGAATAAACTACAATAATATATTCCAAATAAGGACTCTTCAGGATACCATAAACATCAAAAATGCAATGAAAAAAGCAAAAACAGCAGCAATCGTCGGCATAGGTTACGTCGGTCTTGAACTTGCAGAAGCTTTTACTTATCAAGGGCTGAATACAAAAATCATAGAAAAAGATTCCCACATCATGAACCATCTCGATGATGATATGAGCGACTTATTGCTTGACTACACAGAAAAAATACCTAATATACAGACCTACATAAATGCACATATAAGAAGATTTATCCCTGATAACTCGGGCAACGTAAAACAAATAGAGCTTAAAAGCGGGCATATAATCGATGTAGATATGGTAGTCATTGCAATAGGCGTGGAACCGGAATCAAAACTTGCAAATAGTATAAATCTTGAACTGGGACCTACAGGGGCAATCAAAGTTAATGAATATATGCAGACAAGCATAAAAGACATCTTTGCTGCGGGTGACTGTACGGAAAAAACACACCTTGTAACGCAAAGACCCGTATTTATACCTCTTGGAACAACTGCAAACAAAGAAGGGAGAATAGTAGCTCAAAACCTGTTCGAAAACAAATATCCCTTCAAAGGAGTAATAGGTGCCGCAATTACAAAATTCTATGACTTCAAAGCGGCAATAGCAGGACTTGGAGAAGAAGAGGCTGCAAAAAATAATATAAATTATAAAAGTATCGTAATCTCTGATATAGATATGTCAGGTTATATGCCTGAAGCAAAGAAAATCACAATGAAGCTCGTTTCAGCAAAAAACAGCAATCGAATTCTAGGCGCTCAAATAGTCGGAGAAGGAAATGTCACCCAAAGAATAAACGCCATTGCAACAGCAATAAGCCATGGTATGACACTCGATGATTATCTCAAAACGGATTTGCCATACGCCCCTCCCTTCTCAACATCTATCGATATAACCCTCACTGCCGCACAGCTTCTTAAAGAAAAAGTTTAAAAACAAATTTATTCCTGATAAAATTATAAATGTTTTCATAAAAGTTTTATGAGGAAAAGAAAATGGCAACACTCGGATTGAATATAGATCACGTGGCAACAATCAGACAGGCAAGAGGAGGCAATGACCCTGATCCTATAGCTGCTGCCTGCATGGCTGAACTAGCTGGAGCAGAAGCAATCACAGTCCACCTGAGAGAAGACCGCAGACATATTCAGGATAGAGATGTCAGATTGCTCAAACAAATTTTGAAAACACGCCTCAATCTTGAGATGGCGGCAACAGAAGAAATACAAAAAATAGCTCTCGAAATACTTCCTTACAGCTGCACGCTTGTACCTGAAAAAAGACAGGAAATAACAACAGAAGGCGGACTTGATGTCGCCTCAAACCTTGAATATATGACCAAATTCACAAAAACTCTCAACGATAAAGGGATTATCGTCAGCATGTTTATAGACCCAGATTCAACCCAGATAGAAGCAAGTGCTAAAGCAGGAGCCCAATTTATCGAGCTGCATACTGGACAATACGCTGAAAAATTCAACACTCCAGATGAAGAAAAAGAACTCAACAAACTCATAGAAGCGGCAAAACTGGCAAAAAAACTCAGCCTAAAAGTCAACGCAGGACACGGTTTGAACTACTTCAACGTAAAACCAGTAGCATCAATAGAAAACATGGTTGAGCTGAACATCGGGCACAGCATAATCTCAAAAGCAGTATTTGTAGGTCTTGATAGAGCCGTAAGAGATATGATAAGCCTTATCAAATAAATATTTGATATATACTTGAGGCGAAATATTAAGTTATGTAAAAACAAATTTTTATCCTTATAAAATTCTGAAAAGAGGCATTTTTACAAGGATTAAGAGAAAAATACATATACATAAAAAACCAATTTTATGTTATATACTTTAAATATACTATCAAATTTTTTCTATAACACGTTTTAAAGCATTTACGACAAATTTTGAAAAATTAAGAAGAGGGCAGTTTATAATGTCGGGCGGTAGAAATTCAAAATCAATAAGCTCACTCAACGCTGAGAATAAATTGATTAAAAATATAACAGATATAAATCTCCAGCAAAACAATTCATATTTTTCAAATATGGAGAATAATGTTATATCTGATCTTGCACGCTTTGAAAAAAGCCCCTCACTCATCATAAAATCAGATATGGTCTTTGAAAAAGCACTCGAACAAGGTCAATCCTACGAAGAAGCCGTAATAGCGCAAACTTATTTCGCTGATGAGTTCGATGTTTTTTTTTGAAAATTTTTTCAAACGTTATATCTTTAAAAGATTTCAAAAATAAAAAACAAAAAGCTGATTAATAATATATAAACAATTATATATTATTACAAAATATTTACATTTCATTTTTGCCATAAATGCAGTAAAATAAAGCATAATGCAAATTTATTATGTATATATTTAAAAGATTTAAATATATACTGGCAATTATTTTAAATATATCGTTTTTATATATACATAAAGAAAATAAAAAATCCTCCCCAAAAATTTAACCAAATAAAAAAGTTCTTAATATAGATATAATTATTAAGAAATATTACAGCAATTTTATAATGCCAAACACCTTATTCATAAAGGTTTTGGCATTTTTGCATTATAAATGATATATAACAGAGATATAAAATTAGCACTTTTCTAAAAGAAAAAGTTTTTATATATACAAGAGGAGTAAATTTAAATCTCACTTATCACATTTACCACATTTTAATTAGGGAAAAGGAGTTACACTATGGGATACGCAATGTTTAGTTCCAGGGAAATTATGCTCGTAAGCCAGATTAATGACTTGCAGTATAGATTGACCGAATTGACGATGAAACAACAGGATTTATCACAAATGAGCAGTGCTTACACTACACAAGCTCAAACTTACTACAACTTTACTACAGGACAGATGGATCAGGATGCACTTGATGAAGCAATCAACAACGCATCTCCGGGAACAAATGTAAATTCTCTACAGGATCCAAACGCTACACTGCAGCAAATAAGCAATGCTGAAAAACAAATCGAGATGGAATCAAAACGACTCCAAACTCAACTTCAAGCTAAGCAAACCGAATTAGAAGCTATTTCTCAAGGCAAAGAACAGGGCATCAAAAACGCTACACCTAAGTACGCTTAGTAAGAAATAACGTATAATATTTCAGGTTTATAACCGAACGTACACAACACTTATGGTTAATACCGGTTGGTTAGCAACGACCAATTCAGAGAGTTGCAAACCGGCTGCAGGTATCTGAATCACTGTTATTTCAATGTGCTCAGATGTTTAACTTCCGTACTTGATTGAAATGTTAAGAAATGTGACAATCGCCAAATATCTTGTTACACAAGAAGTTTGGCGATTTTTTCGTTTTTATGGCAAACATTTTTAGCAACTTTAAAAAGTATATTGTTTTTATATATACAAGAGATAAAAAATATCAAACCACATTTCTAAGTCACACATTTTTAACCACAAATTAATTAGAGAAAAGGAGTTACATTATGGGCTACGCAATGTTTTGTTCAAGAAAGATCATGCTCGTCAACCAGATCAATGATCTTCAGTATCGTTTAACAGAATTAACGATGAAACAACAGGATTTATCACAACTGAGCAGTGCTTACACTACACAAGCTCAATCTTATTACAACTTCACAACCGGTCAGATGGATCAAGCAGCATTAGATAAGGCTATCGCAGATTCTTCACCAAATTCTGGAGTAAACTCATTCCAGGATCCTGAAGCAAACCTCAAGAAAATAAGCAACGCAGAAAAACAAATTGAGATGGAATCAAAACGTCTTCAAACACAATTGCAAGCAAAACAAACCGAATTAGAAGCCGTTGAAAAAGGTGAAGAACAGGGCATCAAAAACGCTACACCTAAATACGCTTAATAAGCAGTAATCTGAAAATAGCTGCGTACTAATTCAAAATATTGCAAAATGTGACCATAATATCTCTAAATATATAAAAAAGAGAATGCTATCTAGCATTCTCTTTTTCTGTTTGTATAATATATCAAACCTGCTGAAATACATATTATAAGAATACTTATAACTGAAGCAGCGGGAACTCCGGATATATTTAAAACACTATCTATTCTTATAGACTCTATCACCAATCTTAGAGCCGAATACAATATTAAATAAGAAAAAAATATCCCTCCATCTCTCCTAGCAAACAGTTTTCTCATAATAAAGAACAAAATCAAAAATATAACAACATCTCCGATTCCCTCATATAAAAAAGTCGGATGATATGTATCATAATCCATGTACTCAACCCTACGCTTCTCTATCGGAATAAAAACACCCCACGGCAAATCTGTCGGTCTGCCATAAGCTTCTGAGTTGAAAAAATTCCCTATCCTTCCTATTGCCTGAGCAACAGGAAGCCCGAAAGAAACAATATCAGCATACTTCAAAAAAGACAGATTATGCTTTTTCAAAAAGATATAACCGCCCAAAATCCCGCCTAAAACAGCACCATGAATAGATAACCCTCCATTCTGTATCATAAAAACTTCAAACGGATTTTCCATATAATAGCCTGAGCACAACAGAACATAATACACCCTCGCACCGACTATTCCACAAGGAATTATCCACAGCATAAGGTCATAGAGGGTTTCTCTCTCCAAAGAGGGATAATATTTTTTCATCACAAAAAAAGAAACAAAAAATCCTGCAACTATAGCAAGTGCAATGAATAATCCGTAATAATAAATATTTATCCCCCAAAAACTAAATAAAACATCAGAGGGAGATTGAAACATCTAATCTTCTCCTTCATCTTCTGAGTCATCAGAGTTAACTTTTTTTATTTCTTCTTTCAAAAACGCAATCTGGTCTTTTATTTTTGAATTTTCTTTCTCATCTTTGCTCAAAGATATGTATTTTTCATAATTTGAAATTGCATAACCATAACATGCAACAACCTCTGATTTCTTATCTCCTTCCAAAACTTCCGCACCAGATTTGTTCCCTGATAAAAAATTTTCATAACATCTGAGTTCTTCTGTTTTTTCATTTTTCTCAGCGTTATCATCTTCTCCACCTTCTGAAGATTGAATAGCTGCCCCAATTTCTTCATATACAACCGCTGATGAATAATAGGCATCTTTCAAATTCTTATCAATAGAAATCGCTCTTTGAAGATTTTCCAAAGACTTTATATATTCACCCTTCTTATAATACGCTATCCCTAAGTTATAATAAGTCGAAGGATACCTTGGATCTAAATCATTTATAGAATTGAGGCGTTCTATCGCCTTATCATACTCTCCATTCTGCATATAACCTGCAGCTTTCTCATTCAGTGTGTTTATATCAACCTTTGACATGCATCCTGTCAAAAAAATTATGCACAGAAAACACAAAGACAAAAAAGAAATTTTCTTAAACATCATCAAAATCCTCATAAATTAATATAAAAATTATTTTATCAAAATACATTACTCGAGTGAACTAGCAATCTCTTCCAGTTTTGATAATAAAACTTTTGCATCTCCCGATATTTTTATTCTCTTCTGCTTGCTCTTATCTCCTGATAATATAACTATGCAGGACTTTGCAACACGAAAAGTTTTTGACAAAAGATTTATACACTCCGCATTCGCACGCCCATCAACAGGCGGAGAATTGAGTTTTATCTTCAAAACGCCGTCCTCAACAGAAGAAAAAGCACTTCTTGAAGAACCTGGACTCACCTTTATGCAAAAAATTATTCCATCATCTGTAGTTTTTATATCAATCATATTCATGAAACCATATTAACAGTTTGAAAAAAGAGTTATATAATTAAAATAATACTTGAAATATACAGATAATAAAAATAATGAACGAAAAATTATTATACGAGAAGCTGGAAGAAAAACTCCTCTCTCAACAAAGAAAACCAGAAGATATAGAAAAAATCAAAGAGGCATATGAAACAGCCTCAAAACACCACGCAGGACAATATCGTGTAAGCGAAGAACCCTATATAATACACCCTATAGAAGTTGCAAGGATATTAGCCGACTTACAGGCAGATACCCCGACTCTGTGTGCAGCTCTTTTGCATGATGTTCTCGAAGATACGGATACAAAACCTGAAGAAATAAAAGACAAATTCGGAGAAGAAGTTTTGAAACTCGTCAACGGAGTTACAAAACTGAGCAAAATACAATTCAAATCAAAAGAAGAACAACAATCTGAAAACTTCAGAAGAATGTTCATCGCCATGGCTCAGGATATCAGAGTGATACTCCTCAAACTAGCTGACAGACTGCATAATATGAGAACTCTCAACTACATGACGCCAGAAAAGCAAAAAAAAATTGCTGTAGAAACTCTCGAAATCTTCGCTCCTCTGGCTAACAGACTCGGAATCGGAAAAATTAAAGCTGAACTCGAAGACCTCTGTCTTCGATATATTAATCCCGAAAAATATTACGAAATAGCCCGTCTTGTTGCCCAAAGCAAAGCAGAACGGGAACTGATGGTTGAAACACTCATCGAAAAAATCCAAATCGCTCTGAAAAACGCAAAAATCAAAGCTTCAATCACAGGTCGTTCAAAACACTACTACAGCATCTACCGCAAAATGGAAAAACTCCAAAAATCATACCACGACCTCTATGATATAACAGCAGTCAGAGTAATGGTTGATACGGAAAAAGAATGCTATGAAGTTCTAGGATTGATTCACTCCCAGTTCAAACCAATCCCGGGGCGTTTCAAAGATTATATAGCAATGCCAAAAAATAACCTATACCGCTCATTGCATACATCAGTAGTCGGTCCGAGAGGGAAACCGATGGAAGTGCAAATAAGAACCTATGAAATGCATGAAGAAGCTGAATACGGTATCGCTGCACACTGGAAATACAAAGAATCAGGGGTATCAACTACCGCCTCAAGTGCCATGGATAAAAAATTTGCATGGCTGCGCAAACTCGTTGAGCTCGAACAAGATGTTACAAACGCAAAAGAATATGTCGATATGGTAAAAATAGACATATTCTCAGATCAGGTTTTTGTTTTCTCGCCAAAAGGCGATGTCTATGACCTTGTTAGCGGGGCAACACCGATTGACTTTGCCTATCGTGTCCACACGGAAGTCGGACACAGAACGACAGGAGCGCTTGTTAACGGCAGAATAGTTACACTCGATACAAAACTCAACAACGGGGATATTGTCGAAATACTTACATCAAAACACCCGAATCCCCGCCTCGACTGGTTGAATATTGTCGCCACAAATCAGGCAAAATCAAAAATAAAACACTGGTTCAGAAAAAATCAAAAAGAACAACATACAATGGCTGGAAGAGCCTCGCTTGAACAAGAGCTTACTAAAGCTGTCTTTGATGAATACAATAAAAACGGAAAATTCCTTGAAATAGCAAAACTGCTGAATTATCAAACGGAAGAAGACCTCTTTGCAGGGCTTGGCTATGGCGAAACAACAATCAATAAAATAATCAGCATAATAAACAAATTCAAAAAAGCAGAATCTGAAGACGGCAGCATAATCAAAACCTCAGCAAAAAAATCCGATAAAAAAGGCGATACTATCATTGGGCTTGAAGGCTTGTTATATAACATCTCAAAATGCTGCATGCCTATCCCCGGAGAACCTATCATTGGAGTAATCACTAGAAGCAGAGGAGTCAGCGTTCATAGAATTGACTGCCAGTGTCTTGATGGAGTAGACCCTGAAAGATTAATGAAAATAAGCTGGGCAAACACAAACCCCGATAAAAAATATGAAGTTAACCTCAGAATAGAAGCCAATGACAGAATAGGACTTCTCCAGAGTATCGTAGGCAAAATAGCCGATAACAACGCAAATATTACAAGAGCAAACACAAAATCTAACGAAAAGAAATTTGCTGTAATCGAACTCGGAATAGAAATTTCTGACATAGACAGCCTCAATAAAATAATCACAGCCCTTCTCGGGCTTCCTGATGTCCTATCTGTCAAAAGAATCAGAAGCATCGCTCAGATGGGGCATAAAACAAATATAAAAATAAACAAAAACAAAAAAGTTCAAAAACAGCCTCAGAAAAAGAAGACGACCTGATCCCTAATCTACAGATGAATTGACAACTTCTGATTCATAGGGTTCAAGATGAATAAACACTGATACGTTATTAACCCTCTGTGCAATATGCCCTTCTATTTCATCGCAAAGGTCATGTCCTCTCTTGATTGTCAAATCTGAAGGAACAGAAAGAGTCAAATCAATCAGCTTCATCTTGCCTGCTTTTCTTGTCTTTATGTTTTTCAATTCACATATTCTATCAGGAATATATTCTGAAACGACATCTCTTATGGCTGCTATATCTTCTTTTTTTATGGAAGCATCAAGCAGATTTGCACCGGCATTCCGGCATAAAGATATCGATGTTTTGAAAATCATCAAAGAAACCAAAATAGCTATAATAGGGTCTAATATGTTGAATCCGGTAAATTTTATCAACACTAACCCGAGCATAACACCGCCTGAGGTCATGACATCAGTTTTCAAGTGTTCGGCATCCGCAACAAGTGCAATCGAATCACTTTTTCTGCCTATTTTCATAATATATGCGCTGATAATAAGATTTAGAAGAAAAGATATCCCCATCACAACAATGCCGACAGTCGGCTCTATCGAATGAAAATTTTTCGAAACAATCTTCTCAACAGATTCATAAACAATAAATACAGCGGCAGCAAAAATCAACAGCCCTTCAAAAAATCCCGAAAAATCCTCAAACTTCCCATGCCCGTATTGATGGTCGCTATCAGCAGGAATTGACGACTGCCTGACAGAAAAAAACGCAAGGAAAGACGCAAGCAAATCGCTCATGGAGTGGATTGCTTCCGAAATAATACTTATGCTCCCTGATATAACACCGGCGACAAGCTTCATCAAAATCAAAAAAGTATTTGATAAAATCGAAATAAATGCCGCAAACTGTTTATCCTTTGATTCCTGATTCATTTTCAACTATACCTGCTAGCTAATCAACCAATTTTATATTATATCAAATCATAAGAAAAGAACTTTAAGTTTTTAACAAGAAATAATTATTAAGTTATTGTTATTTCTTGATTTGAGAAAGCTGTATTTATTATAATTCTTAGTATGGAGAAGTTAAAAATAAAAATCAACAAAATGCGCAAAAAAGACATAAGCTCTATTATGGAAATAGAGAGGAAAGCTTATGGCACATTTCACTGGTCAGAATCAGGCTTCGAAGCGGAAATAGAAAACTCTCTCGGCAACTACTTTGTCATAAAAACAGATGACGACAGAGAAGAGTTATTAGGCTATTGCGGTTTTTGGGCAATTCTTGAAGAAGCTCATATAACAACAATCGCTGTAAAAGACACTTATAGAGGACATCACCTCGGAGAATTGCTTCTTCAGCAAATGATAGATACAGGTTATCAAAAAGACATAAAATGGTTCACACTAGAAGTGCGTATGTCAAATATAGTTGCTCAGGAATTGTATAAAAAATACGGATTTCAAAGCCTCGGGCTGAGAAAAAAATACTATCAGGACACACAGGAGGATGCTCTGATTATGTGGACTGAAAGCATCTGGAGCGAAAAATTCAAAACAAAATATACCGAACTAAAAAATAATCTGCAAGAAAAACTTGATATAACAACAAATTTATAAAAAAGAGGGAGAAGAGCGTTGAATAATCTGAAAAAATTTCTTATATTATCAATCATCCTGACATCTGCAATGAATATTGCAACGGCAGAAGATTTAACAAATACTGTTATAAAACCGACTGTGAAAGTAACCCGAGATAAACCGCCTCAAAATACAAACAAAGTTCTCAATGCCGAATACAGATGTGTTTATCCTGCAGGCAGCTGCATTGTCAGCATGTACGATGATAATACAAGCCGCTCTGCCAGCTGCGACTATGCGGTAAGCCCGAGAAAAGCAATAATCGATGCACTTGAAGGAAAATGCGAAAAAATAAAATAATCAAAGGATAACAAACAAAATGAGGAAGAAGAAAAAAGGTTATCTGAGCTATGCTGATTTTCATGACCACTACCCGAAATTCAATTTGGGGACTCTCGTTGTGGCTATTTGCTGCACATGCTTGCTGATATCCTCTTCTTTCATACAGCTCTTGCCTGGAATTGTCACAATCCCCGAGCAGTTGATTACTGACCCGATAAACTTCTTCAACAGCGGATTTTCTCTCAAACAGTTCGCTCTCAGCTTCAACTATCTTCCTCAGGTTCCGGTAGCACTTTTCATTGGAGCATTGCTTGGACCGAGACACGGCACTTTTGCGGTAATACTCTATATACTTGTAGCCTTGTTAGGATATCCCGTTTTTTCAATGGGCGGAGGATTTAACTACATTACAAATCCGTCATTCGGATATATTATCGGCTTTATATTCGGGGCTTATATCGTCGGAAAAAATCTTGAACATAATGTTTCTACACTGTCAATTTTCTTATCTTCAGTTATCGGGGTCCTGACTATACACATAATCGGCATCTTATTTCTGATGTTAGCATTGTTTATACACAAAGAACTGGCTTCCTCAATTCTCGGGTACATCTGGTTATTCACAGGAATTCAATTCATCTATGACATAGCAATCAGCATAATAGCCATCTCCATTGCACGCCCTGTTCGAGGAGTACTCTGGCTTGCTATGAATTGAAATATTTTTTGTCATTGAAAAAATATAAAAGTGCATCAAGACTCTTTGGTATTTCTAACCCCAAATAAGTATAAGCTTTCGCCATCATCAAAATTAAATCATTCCAGGAATACATATCAACATAAGACGTGATAATAATATCATCGACTTTCATATAATATGTTTTCTTTATCGTATAAGTATCTTTTACGACAGCCTCTTTCATTATCTCAAAAGATATATTTTTCTCTTCGCAATAATCAATAAGCGGCTTAAAACAAGGATGTTCCTTATATTTATTTCTCAAATTCTGTATAGACATAACTCCTCCTGCCTTGTTTTTCAACAAGTTATCCTATTTTATCAGTCTATACAAAGTACACCATCCTATAAGAGGGCTTACCGCCTGACTAATTCATCAATTAGCTCTATTGATTTGCGATGAATACTTACATTATGAACTCTGAGAATATTAATCTTCTTCGACGCCAAATAGGCACTCACGGCGAGGGTAGCTTCATCACGGGAAGAAATATCCTCTCCGGCAATTTTTTTTATAACTGATTTTCGAGAAACCCCGGCAAGCAAAGGACATCCAAGTGAAAAGAATTCGTCCATTCGTCGAATCAGTTCCAAATTTTCTTCATAAGTCTTATCAAAACCAATACCAACATCAAGAATTATATTTTTTTTATCAATACCGCATGAGAGTGCAAAATCTACCTTCTTTGCAAGCGCAAAAAATACATCATCAACGACCCCTCTTTTATACTCATGTGTTATCTGCATATTTATGGCATTTTCTGAATGCATCAACACGACAGGAACTCCATAATCACTTATGACATCAGCCATAGATGGGTCATAAGATAACCCCGAAATATCATTTATCATATCAGCGCCTGCATCAAGCACAGCTCTCGCAGTTTTTGAGTTCCTCGTATCAACACTGATTGGAATATCATCATCAATTTGTCTTATACCCTCAATTATTGGGAGAAGACGTCTTATCTCCTCTTCCTGCTCAATCGGCTGAGCACCGGGGCGTGTTGACTCAGCCCCTATATCAAGAATGTCGCTCTTTGCTATCAACTCTTTTGCATGCATTAAAGCAGCATCTTTCTCAAAATATTTACCGCCATCAGAAAAAGAATCAGGCGTAACATTCAATATTCCCATAAGAAAAGTCTTTTTCTCAAAATCAAACAGCTTTTTGCGAATCTTCATCGGAGCCACTTTGGGAATAATTTGTTTTTCTAGTTCAACAGCTATTTTTGATAAGGAAAAAGGCTGCTTTTTCAGCTTACCGCATATAGAAATAATCTGAGCAACACTTCCCCCCAATAAAACATCAGAAGAGTCAATTTTGCACATCAAAACATCCCGATGAACAGCGGCATCACTGCCCAGAGATAAAGCCGTCTGTTTTATAATCGTTGCCTGATAAGGTGCAAGACCGAAAATTTTGAATAAACGATAATCATACTTCTTCGACGCAGAATCAACATATCCCGAATCAAATCCGATACGAGCCATCTCTTCTTTTGAAAATCGGCTGTCTATCTGACGTATCAAAACATCCAAAACTACATAACACCTTTTTTTCTTGCTTTTACCAACTCTGCATTTATCATAGCATAAATTTTATCGGTATTCCCCATCGACAAATCAAGGAATTTGCACCCCATAACATAAAAAGGAGCTGAATTTTCAAGATTAACCTCATGAATATAAATAGGTTTTACATGGTTATCAACCTTGATACCCTTATATTCAAAAACAACCTTGTATTCATATTTTTCGCTTATTTCTATATTCGAAACAGTCATCACTGCAATACCGTTTGCAGACATGTTGTAGCATTTAAGCTTAAATTTCTTAAACACAGCATTTCTATAAATTATCTGAAACTCCAGAGGAAATGCAAAATCAAGACGGACATATTCCCTTCTTTGAACTTTATTCAAAACTTCAGGAAGAGATACAAGAATTCCGTCATTTTCCGTCCCCTCAAAAACTCCGAGAACAGGCACCTCAGCGCCCCATATACCTGATTTGTTTATAAGAAGAAGCCCGACAACACCGCCGTCTTCTATCGGCAAAACATCTCCATCAGAATCATGTATCAAAGATAAAAAAACTTTTTCATTATCACAGGCAATAACACTTGTTTCATACTGATTTTCATCATTCATATAATTTCTGAATAATGAAACCCTCTGACCTTCTTCAAAAAATGATTTTATCTTTCTGAAATCATCTATCATAATATCAATTACTATATAATTTCTGTAAGTTTCTTCTATTTTTTAAATTTTACTCTAATAAATATTCTTAGTCAAATTAAGTAGTTTTTTATTATACTATTATTAATAAGTATCAGGAGAAGCAAATAACTATGAATATACTCACTGAAAAGAGAAATAAAAATACAAGAAATATAGATATTGAAAATACATCAAAAATATTAGAACTTATCCACAAAGAAGACGAACTAGCCGTGGCTGCTGTTGAAAAATGCCTCAAAAATATAGAAAAAGCCGTAGATATAATCGTAACAAACTTCAATTCAGGAGGAAAACTATTCTACTTCGGAGCAGGAACAAGCGGGAGACTCGGAGTTCTTGATGCATCAGAATGTCCGCCGACATTCGGGGTTTCTCCTCTTATGGTTCAGGGTTTTATTGCAGGCGGAGATAAAGCCTTGAGATACGCAATAGAAGGTGCCGAAGACTCTGAACAACTCGCTGAAGAAGATTTTCAAAAAGCAAATCCCTCACCAAAAGACACAATATGCGCTATCTCTGCAAGCGGTAATGCAAAGTACCTCCTGACAATCCTGAAACTTGCCAGGAACAACCATATCAAAACCATATCAATCTCTTCAAACAAAGATGCCCTGATGAAAGAATATTCTGACTGTTTTATATGCGCAGAAACAGGAGAAGAAGCAATCACTGGTTCTACAAGGATGAAAGCAGGCACCGCACAAAAACTAATTCTCAATATGCTCACAACAGCATCTATGATAAAAATCGGCAAGGTTTATGAAAACCTTATGATTGACGTAAAACCAACAAACATAAAGCTGAAAAAAAGGGCTGTTTCGATAGTAAGCGAGATAGCAAACGTATCTGAAGAAAACGCTCAAAAAGAACTTGAACACAATGGTTATAAAGTAAAACACGCTATCCTGAAACTAAAATATAACCTCTTTTTTGACGACGCTGATAAACTTTTAAATGATTTCAACGGGGTATTAAGAAAGGTATTTAATTACCTCGACAACAAAAATAAGATATAATTCTAATTATGAAAGAACTGGTAATCGTAAAAAATCTTATAAAACATTTTAATGCCTCAAAAGGTCTGTTCAAACCAAAAACAGAAACAATCTACGCTGTGAATAATATATCTTTCTCTATAAATCAAGGAGAAACCCTCTCCCTTGTCGGAGAATCAGGCTGCGGAAAATCAACTGTCGGCAAATGCTTGATAGGTCTTGAAAAACCAACCTCCGGAGAAATCATTATTGATGGTATAAAGACAACAACATCCACAAAAAAAGATATCAAAGAACTGCGAAAAAAAGTTCAAATAATCTTCCAGAACCCTTACTCAAGCCTGAATCCCAAAATGACCGTAGAAGAAATTCTCAAAGAACCTTTTATCATAAATACAAATTTATCCAAAACTGAAATAAAAAAAGAACTCTCAACCCTCCTCGATATTACGGGGCTTTCAACAAACTTTCTTTCCCGCTACCCGCATGAATTTTCAGGAGGTCAAAGACAAAGAATAGGCATCGCCAGAGCTCTTGCACTCCGTCCTGAATTTATCATTGCGGATGAACCTGTAAGCGCACTTGATGTCAGCGTTCAAGCACAAATATTAAACCTTCTTCAGGATCTCAAAAAAGAACTCAAACTCACATACCTCTTCATCTCTCACGACCTTAGCGTCGTTAACTACATAAGCGACAGAATAGCAGTCATGTACCTCGGAGAAATTGTTGAAACCTCCTCTTCAGATGAAATCATCCATCACCCCAAACACCCGTATACAAGAATATTACTCGACTCCGCGCCTCATATAAATAAATCAGGTTCAAAAAAAATTATCCTGAAAGGCGACCTGCCGAGTCCTCAAAACCTGCCTGACGGTTGCAAATTCCACACAAGATGCCCCATGGCTTTTGATAAATGCAGCTCTATAGAACCTCAGTTCAAACTTCTTGAAAACAACCACTGCGTCAAATGCCATCTCTATGGCTAAGGGATGAGTTTGTATCAAATTTTTAATATACAAAAAAAATCTAGCAACTTTCCTTATTTTTGTATTTAGTAATATTAAAAATAAAAATATGTGTGTGAATACTGGACAAGGAATGCTTAATATGTCAAATTTATCAATCAGGATGCCCCAACATATTGATAAACCCATCAACGTCATGAGCGAAAAAGCCTTAAGAGAAATGGCTTATGAAAAAGGGGCCAAAGCTCTCGAAAGCCTTGGATTACCCGGCGACCTTCTATCTCCAAACAATTTACAAAAAGCAGAATCATCATCAAAACCTATTTTAAAAAAACTTCTTACCAAAAATAATCTCTTCAACATTGGAAGAATTTCTTTTCTCGGAGCTACTGCAGCAATCCTTGCAAAATACATATATAATACTTGCCAACAATCAAATAACACGCTATCCTAAATATTAAAAAATATTAATCTCTGAAAAAAATATAACAATTTTTTTTATGTTCGTTTTTTAAATATACATCAAATGAAAGAAATATAAGTGGAGGTAAAAATGTCTGATTTAAAAATCAATTTTCCGGTTAAAGTTCCTCAAGGCTTAAATGTTATGAGCAATGAAGCAAGAACAAAGACCATCCGTGATATAGAATCAAAAGTACTTGATGATATGGGATTGCCAAAGGATACGTTTAGCCAAACAAAAGCTTCAAAATCTAAAGTTTCTCAATTTTTAGAAAACGTGAAAGGAAATAAAATTCTTACAAAAAGAAATGCATTGATTGCTGCAGGGGTTGCTATCGTTGGTATAGCAGCAGGTGCAATAGCAAAACATATTCACAACAAAAAAGCATAATTAACTTTTGATAAAAAATACAAAAAGCAAGCTTATTTAAATAAGCTTGCTTTTTTATTACAAAATATTAAACTCATAAATCCCCTATTCATAAGCCTTTTATAAATTTTATATACTTTTTAGGCAATCATTTTAATCAAATTGTTTTTATACAAATATAGGGTTATAGAGTTACTATTATTATTTTTATAGGGGACAAGTTATGACATCAGTAAATGGTTATTCAAATTATTCACAAACAGGCATGTATATTCCTTCTTACATGCAAACACCCGGGACAACAACCACAACAACAAACACAACAACTACAACGACTTCTGAGAAAAAAGACGGAGTAGGAATGGGAACAGTCCTTCTTGCAGGTGCCGCAATTCTTGGAGGTATAATTACCTTTAAAAACGGAGGTCTGAAGAATACCTTCAAACAAATCGGGAAATTATTCGGCAAAAACGCAGATGACGCAGCCAAAAATCTGAACCTGCTCGAAAAAGGCAAAGCTCTTCTGAAAGGGACAAATCCAAACAAAGGCACTGACGCAGTAGGAGAAGCTCTTTCTGCAGCAGCAGGGAAAACTGAAAAAGCAAAATGGTCTGAAACCCTGGGCGATATGTACAAAAGTATAAAAAATAAATTTACAACAAAATCTAATACTGATGATATAGCTCAAGAAGCAGCAAAAAGAACAGCAAATGAACAGGCAGCAAAAGAATTTGCTGAACAAAGCCAAAAAGAATATTTCGGCAGAGTTGACCAAACAACAGGAAAATCCGCCCAAGAAAGTGCAGCTGTTTTCGAAGCAGCAGAAAGAAAAGCCAATAAACAGGCAGCAAAAGCAGCTGCTGAACAAAGTCAGAAAGAATATTTCGGCATAGTAGACCAAACAACGGGAAAATCCGCTCAAGAAAGCGCAGCAGTATTTGAAGCAGCAGAAAGAACAGCTAATGAACAGGCAGCAAAAGAATTTGCTGAACAAAGTCAGAAAAAATATTTCGGCATAGTAGACCAAACAACGGGAAAATCCGCTCAAGAAAGCGCCGATGTATTTAAGGCTAACGATGCAAAAGTTTCTCTACAACACAATAAAGCAGATGCAAAAGAAGCAATCGCAAAATATGGAAAAGATTCTGTGGAAGGTAAAGAAGCTGCCAGAGACCTTGCTAGAATTGAAGAACTTGAAAATGCACAAAAATCAGCTGATAAAATAGCACAAGAAGCGGCAGAAAGAACAGCCAATGAACAAGCAGCAAAAGCAGCAGCAGAACAAAGTCAGAAAGAATATTTCGGCAGAGTAGACCAAACAACAGGAAAATCAGCTAAAGAAAGTGCAGCAGTATTTGAAGAAGCTGCCGAAAAAGCAAAAGTGTCTCTCCAACAAAGGAAAACAGAAGCAGAAGCAACAATCGCCCAATATGGCAAAGACTCTATAGAAGGTAAAGAAGCTGCCAGAGACTTAGTAAAAATAGAAAACGAACTTAAAAACTATACAACAACATCACAACCAACAAATATACAAGAAATACTTGATGAAATTGCACAGGAAGAACAAATTGCAGACTTAAGACAAGCAGGCAGATAAATACAAAATACAACAAAAAAGCCACCTTAAAACGGTGGCTTTTTTGTTGCAATAATCTCAACAACTCATAAGTTTCTTATTATCATCAACTGCCGTATACAAAACAGTATCAACGGCAGTTGTTCCTTTTTTGACAACACCGTTCACAACTATCACACTCTTGAGATGAACATCATCTTCTATCACCGAACCATCCCAGAGAATGCAGTTGTTCAAAGTCACATTCTTCCCGACCTTGCAGCCCCTTCCGATAATATTACCTCCAAGGAGTTTGACATCATCACCAAGAACGCTTCCATCTCCAATAAGATGCTCATCTTCAACGCTGACGCCTATGTTGACGTGTGAGTTCAAAATATCAATAGACGACTGGCGATACTGGGCAATTGTCCCGATATCACTCCAGTATCCGTCTATAACATAAGTATTTATCGGAATATTTTTCTCAAGCATAGAAGGAAATACATTCTTTGCAAAATCATAAAAACATCCCTGAGGTATTAACTTGAAAATATCAGACCTGAAAACATAAATTCCCGTGTTGATTAAATTGCTCTTTGCCTCTTCAACAGGAGGTTTCTCCTGAAACTCACTCACAAATCCGTCCCCGTCAACAACAACAACCCCGAAGTTGCTTGTCTTGCTGTGAGGAACATATGTCAAAGCCATGGTTGCAACAGCTCCGCTGCTTTCATGGGCTTCAAAAAGTTCGTCAAAGTTAATATCCGTAAGCCCATCCCCGCTCATCACAAGAAAATTCTCTTCATCCTTGAAGAAAAATTCACATTTTTTCACTCCGCCTGCAGTACCAGAGAGAGTTTCTTCCTGAATATAAGAAAATTTTATATTTGTAGGATTATTCTCCGTATATCTTTTCTGTATCTGTTCTGCAAGACAATATGTATTCGCTATAACTTCTTTTATACCGCATTCTTCAAGTTCTTCCATAATAAAATCCATAAGCGGCTTGTTTGCAATAGGTATCAACGGCTTTGGAACATTTTTTGTGAGCGGATCCAACCTCGACCCGACTCCTGCAGCCATTATCATTGCTTTATTAATCACAGTACATTCCCCATTCGTTTTTTACTTAAACTCAGCCTTATTCTGGAATAACTCCTGCTGCGGTCTGTTTGAATTGAATTCTTTTTGATTATTCTGGCTGATTTTCTCTCCGAAAAATTGCAATATTGCAATAGAAATACCTGATATAAGCAATAAGATAATGATATATTCTATTATATTGTTCGGTGTTTTTTTCATCCGTTCTTCCTCTTTTCTGATGATATACAGAAATATCAACAATAATAAATAGCATAAAAAGATTTTATTTAGCAAAACATCATGCTATATTTTTAATATGTTTACTATAACCCGTTAAGCATAAATTTTTCAACCTTTAATTTTATTTTTGATAACAAACTGCAAAAACCATGAAAAAATTGAACACAGACCCCATAAAAACAGAAAAGAGAAAACAGGATAGAATCAGGAGATACGAAAAAAAAGCGTATTACTCCTTTGCCACAATTATCCTTCTCATAGGTATCATCATCGTTTCAAGAAGTCTGTATCTTAATGTAAAAAAATATTTTACTTACAGCGAACAGCTCTCTCAGCTCGAAGAAATTCACTCTGAACAAACAGAAAGAAACGAAAAACTCAAATCAGAAATAAAACAATTCAACACCCTCGAAGGAATTGAATCTATTGCAAGAAACAAGCTAAAAATGGCTGAAGAAGATGAAGTTCTCGTAATAATCAAGAAAAATAAACCTGCTGAGGAAAAAAATAAAAAAACTAAACAAGAAAAAAGCTCCTATTTGAACGGAGCCGAATAAAAAATATAAATCAGACCTCTACAATCTCCATAGAGCGTTATTTGACCGCCACAAGGCGCGGAGTCATCCCCATCTCGCTCTGCAACATTTTTACATTGGCATAGGCCATTGAACGTCTTTTTTTTGCACCTCTGAGTATAAATCTTACGCCATCTGAAACATTTGATGATGGAATTTTGCTTTTGAACATTTTACTAAACCTCTTAAAAAACGACCGACTGTTTTTTCCTTATGAATTTTCTATCGTCACATTTTCAGAAAAACTTTAATTTAAAATACATAATAATTTTCGACAAACATCATAAACCCTTGCCATAATTGAATATAATCGTTTTTATATTTCTTAACATTACAAAAAAATTAAAAAAAACTTAAAAAAATAAATATAAAAATATATACAGTTATATAATTTCATAATATAACTGTATGTGTATAAATAGGTAGGTGAGGGCAAAAAGATGACCAAAATAGCCATAATTTATCACAGCGGACGGGGACATACAAAAAGACTTGCAACGGCTGTTTTAAACGGCTGCTTATCGATAAACGGTATCGAGGCAAAACTTATTGATGTCGAACATGTAAAAGAAAATATGGATTTTATCAATGAGTCCTCTGCTCTTATTTTTGGAAGCCCGACCTACATGGGGTCTGTATCAGCCCCCTTCAAGCAATTTATGGATGATACCTCAAAAATATGGCTCAAACAGGAATGGTCAAACAAACTTGCCGCAGGTTTTGTCAACTCCGGCTGGCCAAGCGGCGATAAGTTTAACACAATGCTACAGCTCTCGGTTTTTGCCGCACAACACGGGATGATATGGGTAAACCCTGCAATAATCCCAGGAAACCTTTCAAAAGACCCGTCAAAAAAAGACATTAACAGACTAGGGAGCTTCTTAGGCGTTATGTCTATGGCAGAGTTCAGTGCTTCCTGCGAAAAAGAACCGCCTGAAGGCGATATGCAAACAGCGGAATTACTCGGAAAAAGAGTAGCAAAAGCTGCAACTATATGGTCTAATGGGTTAAATAATACAAAAATTCAAGAGAATGATACAATGGAAACAAACTCTCAATCGGATACTACAAAAGAAGAAGGAGAAAAGAATATGAAAAAATATGTTTGTACAGTATGCAACTACGTATATGACCCTGCTGTAGGCGACCCTGATAACGGCATAGCCCCAGGCACAGCTTTTGAAGATATTCCGGAAGACTGGGTATGCCCTCTCTGCGGTGTAGGTAAAGATCAATTTGAAGTTGAGGAATAATGAAAAAGATTACTGAGAATATATTTTACTGCGGAGTCGAACATCATGACAGAAGACTGTTCGACCAGCTTGTCCCGCTGCCATGCGGTACAACATACAACTCTTACCTTGTCAAAGGCAGTGAAAAAACAGCATTAATTGACACAGTTTATCCTGAAAAAGCTGAAGAATTAATTAATAAGCTAAAAGAAGCAGGCATAAACAAAATAGATTATATAATCTGCAACCATGGCGAGCAGGATCACTCCGGTTCTTTGAACGAAATTCTAGAACTCTATCCTGCTGCAACCGTCGTGACAAATGCAAAATGTAAAGAGTTTATCATGGAAATGCTCCATGTTGATGAATCAAAATTCAAAGTAATAACTGACCAGGAAACACTATCTTTAGGCAATGTTACTCTGCAATTTTTGATATCACCATGGGTGCACTGGCCTGATACAATGTTCACCTATGTGGTGGAAGATAAAGCCCTGTTCACAACGGACTTTCTCGGTGCTCACTACCCGACAAGCGAAAAGAATATAGACAAAAGCGGAGATAAAGAACTGACAGAAGCAGCAAAACGCTATTACGCAGAAATTATGATGCCTTTCAGATCTTTCTGCGCAAAATACGTCAAAAAAATCAGAGATTTGAACGTAAAATACCTGCTTCCAAGCCATGGACCTTACTATTCAAATCCTGACTTCATTCTTGATACTTACGAAGAATGGACATCAGATACTCCCAAAAATCTGGTCGTCATCCCGTATGTTTCTATGTATGGAAGCACTGAGCTGCTTGTTGACTACCTCAAACAATCGCTTGAAGAAAAAGGCGTCGAAGTTAAGCTCTTTGACCTCGTAAAATCAGATGTCGGAGAACTTGCTATGGAACTTGTTGATGCAGCAACCATCGTTGTCGGAACATCAATGGTTCTTGCAGGTCCTCACCCTTCGGCCATAAACGGAGCTTATCTCATTAATGCTCTCCGCCCTAAAGCAAAATACTTCTCTGTCGTCGGTTCTTACGGCTGGGGAGGAAATATGGAAAACAAACTGGCTGAAATATTGGGCAACCTGAAAGTCGAAAAACTCGACTCTGTCATAATCAAAGGAAAACCGACAAATGATGACTTTATCAAAGTCGATGAACTGGCAGAGAAAATAGCTGAAAAACATAAATCATTATAAATTGACATTATGAAGCAAAAACCGGAACAGCAAATTGTTCCGGTTTTTTGTTTACCAAATAAAAAAGACCCGATTCAGGGTCTAAAAAGAGGGTTATTAATTCAGAGGATATTATCTAGAGGATATTTTTACTTAGTTATATTATTTAATGCTTGAAATTATGCATACCTTGGAACTGATTGTTTAATTCCTTGTTCTTCACCTTGTTCAACAGCTTGCAGTTCCTGTTGTAATGCTGCCAATTTTGTTTCAAGTTGTTCTCTTTTCATCTCAATTTGTTTTTCTGAATTGCTTATTTGAGCCTGAATATTCGTCAAATAAGTTTCATCAAAAACCATAGACCCCATACCATCCGTTGACATCTGAACAAATGAATACCCTGATGTCTGAGATGCAGAATCTGCTTCCATCAAAATTTGGTTTACACCGTATTTTGTCTTCTGTCCTGAATTTGCGAACTCTTGTTGAGTTACTGTACCATCACCAATTACACCGCCGAGAGAAGTCAAATCCATTTGATTCTGATAAAGTTGAGTGATTTGAAACTGCAAGTCAGAAATCTGACTGATAATCATCAACTTTCTAGTCGTTAACATTGCATACATAACCTATAACCTCCAACATATCCTTTTGAATTTTCATCTACCCTATATATTTATAAAAACAAAAACTGTAGAGAAATTGCGTCTCCTTTTCAAAAATAGCAGAAGTACAAAATCCCTGTATAACAAGACTTTTGAGCATTTATCATTTTTTAATATTTAAAAAATAAAGAAAAAATATAGATATAAAAAAGAAAAAATATATATATTATATATTCTAATTTTTATAAAATATTACGAAATATTACAAAAGAGGACAAAGATAAATCTTTGTCCTCCAAAAGTTTATGAAAACTTTTATTATTTGCCCTGGCAGCCGAAAGAAATGGTAACTTTTTCATTCGGGTTGATGCTGGCAATCTTCATACCTTTCGGATTGACGAGGTATGCAACTTCATCGCTTGTAATATTAAATATACCGGCTGCACCGCTGACAGCTGTTCTTGTTACGTCTATAGGAGCCATAACCAGAGCAGTAGCAGCTTCACCGACACTTCTTGCAGAAGCGCCGAATTTACCTTGAAGAATTTCGCCGCCTGCAATACCTGTTGAGCCGACAACCTGCTCAGCAGCATTACCTGTTGCAATCAATGCACCGCCGAGAGTTCTTCCGACAGTACCCAATACCTGACCTGTAAATGAGAACGGAGCCTCAAACAGTCTTGCAACAATATTAGGTGTTTTCTGCTGTTGAACTTCTGCACTCAATATTTGTCTTGGCAGCTCTGTTTTGCATTTTCCGTTTTGTATATCCAAGAGAGCAATTTTCATAGCACCCTGGCATTTGCCGCTTGGTCTGATTACTTCAACAACTCTGCCGTGTACTTTTGAATTGCAAGGATAATTTACACCGTTAATAGTAACCGGTTCAAGTGTTTTAGCAACAAATCTGTCGCCTACACGGTTGTTTTTGGCACTCAGCTGGTCATCAACCTTTATACATATTGTCGGAACAGTAACAACCTGCTCTTTCTGAACCATAGCCGCCTGACCTGTCGGTTCGCAGTCACATGCTGTTGTTTCAGCGGGGTCAATACCGAGAGCAATTCTTGACTGAGCAATCATTGCAGCCACATCGGCTCTTGATGCGTTTTTCTGAGGAGCAATCATATCAGGATGAGGACTGTCTTCGAGAACACCTTGTTTAAGAGCCTTGGCTACACCGACTTTAGCCCAATCCTGTACATCGCATCCGTCTTTGTAACCTTTGAGGATTTCATCAGCGTCACATTCACTCATAGGACAATTGAATGCTTTTGAGATGGTAGTCATTGCTTCTGCTCTTGAAACGGGTTTTCTCGGGAAGAATTTGTTGTTAGGATATCCTGCCATATAACCGTTTTCAACAGATTTTATGATAGAGTCATTTGCCCAGTTATAAGCGGGAACATCAGAAAACATACTTCTTTCACAGGATGTATCAGCCTGAAGATTGAACCCGTGCGCAATCAAACTTGCAAATTCAGCTCTTGATACGGGGACATTAGGTTTGAATGTTCTGTCAGGATAACCTGCAATAACACTCTTTGCCGTCAGCTTGTTAATATCGCAGCTTGCCCAGAAATTATCGGGGACATCCGGAAAAACATCCATCATCGGAGCGGCAGCCCCTGTTACATTTGATGGAACAGTAATAGGTTCATAATATTTTTTCAGAACTTCTTTGCTCGATTGAGTTTTGATTGTCATAGGGCACTGAGCACCGGCAAAATTCATGGGATTGCGAGAAACACCTACACCGTTAATATCACTTCCCGCTGCGCAAGGGTCATTATAACAAGGAAGCGAGGCAGCAGCGCCTGTTATAGGCATAATTGTATCGCATCCGCAAGGAGCAGCAGCCCCTGTCATCGGAACACCGAAATCACATCCGCAGTTCCCGGCAGAGATAACAGGCATTTGGGATAAATTACAACCGTTCCTTGAAACTTGAATGCCGTCATTTCCGCTTAATCTCATCCAGTTTGGAGTTGCAGCGGATAATGAAGTAGATCCTGCGCTAAAAATTGAAGCAGGATATGCATAAGCCTGGATGCCCTTTTCCAATTCTCCGCAAGCGCTGTTTGGACAAACTCCGCAGGTAGGTTTTGATTTTTCGGGACATGGGTCTAAGATAGGACAAGCAGGTCCTGTTTCACAAGGGTCACAAGGATCACATGGGTCACAATCACATGGTGCCGCAGGACAAGGGTCACATGGGTCATCACATGGATCACAATCGCATGGAGCAGCAGGACAAACAGGAACCGCAGGACAAGGATTTGCAGTTTGAAGCGGACATGCACCGCCTGTTACAACAGGCAACTCCGATTTTTTTGCAACTTCTCGAAAACCGCTTTCGAAAACTTGAGATGAACTCGGAGCGGAGAACATGCTTAAATCAGCTTCTGCTGCACCTCCGACCTGAGTTCCGGCAGTAATTAATCCCATAGAAACAATCACTGCCGCTAAAGTTAACTTTCTAAATTTCATATGTACCTCCTCTTACGTAAGAAATTCCCGGAAAAAAAATTCCGGTTATCTATCTTATTTTTTTGTTATACATTCCGTTAATATGAAATATTTGTTTTAACTGATTATTATGTTTTTTCTATCAAATAATCATTACCGGAAATGCTTATCTTCGAGGACAATTCTCTATGAAATCAAATTTGAAAAGACTCTTGAAATAAAGATTGTTAATAACCTTAAATTATTTGAATTTTCGGTTAAGCAATAATATAATTTCTAGAGAAGAGATGTTTTATTTTTTAAGGATAGTTATATGAATAAATTTAAAAAATTGTTTTTTAGCAGAATAAATTTTGTATGTCTACTGCTTTTATTTAATATAATATTCGGGTGTCTTTCTTGTTTTGCAGGAGAGCAGGATGTTGTCGTTTCGAAGTATGTCGAATATTACAAGAAAATTTTTGCAGCAAGCAATTACGAAAAATATGACAAGGTTACACAGGAATACGGTTCAAGAAACGTTTTGAGCATGACTCTTCCACCAAATGTTGATAAAAAAGTCATGAACATGTCTTATAAAAAACTTGTCAAACCTCTCTTAATACCTGACTATGAACTTGTTTTTGAAAAAGTTACAATGAATCAAAACAAAGCGCATATGATTTTCCGTAGCAAATACAACGAAAACGTAAGGCTGTATGCAACAGGCATAAAAGAAAATACGGAGTGGAAATTCGATAAATCATATATAGTCGTCAAAGATAAGGATAACAACTTTGACCCGCTAAAGAGTGTTTCTTTTTAAGAAAAACTTTGATTATTTAAGAGTGTTTATAGTATACTATCTCTAGAATAAAATCAGCCTATGGCATATAGAAGAAAAGCAACTAGCGGAGTTTGTTTATTATAGTTATGCTGAATTTCAAATATATTAAGGAAAGAGCTTCCGCAGGCAGTTGGAGACGAGGGTATAATTATTTCAAAGAATCTCAATTGCTTGATATTTGTCGAGAAAAAAATATTGTCAAAGCGAAAGTAAAAGGCAATTTTCAAGATTTCTACAACATAGAGCTAACTTTTGATGAGGAGGGCATACACGCAAAATGTGACTGCCCGCTTGAAGAAGAATGGTGCAAGCATGCTGTTGCTGTCGGGCTTGAATCTGTCAAAAGACACTACTACGATGAATACATAACGGAAGAAACAGGAAAAACTTTTGAATACCCTGCTGAAAACCCTCCTCCGATTGAAAATTACAAATCAGCATTCAAATTTGTACTCAACCCTGATAAAAGACCGAAGTTTATCAGCATTCAAATAATCGAAAGAAAAACTCAAAAAGTTATCGATGATATAGAAGGACTTCTCAAAGCATTCATTGCTGCTCAAAAAGCTGACCCGTCTTTTGAGCTGAATGATATACAAAGAGTCGAACTTGCCTTTGTTCAAGAATTATACAAACAGCTGAAGCCTTCGAAAAAATATCAGTGGTATGATATTCCCGTTCAAAAGTTTGAAACCTTCCTCAAATATATGAAACACCTTGAGGAGGTAATTGATTATGAATCACAAAAAAGACTTATTTTCTCTGATGATGAGTGGAAGCTTGTTCTTGCCGTGAATGTATCGGCAGTGGGTAATGTTTTGTTATCACTGCACTGGCATACGCCAAACTCAGAAGATGTTTTGCCTTTTGAAGAGGTTAAATATTTTTCAAGAACAATCAAATACGGACAGTACAAAAATCTTGTTTTCCCGACAAATGTTGCAGTGGCTATTTTGCCTCATTATCTGACAAAATCGACCTTCACTGATATAAGAGATGCTGACGGCGGAAAATTTGTTTATGAAGAACTTCCAAAGTTGAAAAAGCTTATGGATGTTGAAATATCAGAAACACTTGAAAAACTCACCCTCTCTCAGCACCTTCCGAAAAATGTCGTAAAACTTACCTGGGATAATGAAGGAAAACTGAAAGCTTCTCTCGATTTTGACTACGACGGAATACTCGTTCCATATAGCAAGCTCACGCAAAAAACGCCTTATGTAACGGTAAAATATCCGAAGGAAGATTTGATTTACTGGATAAAAAGAAATCTCAAGCTTGAAAAACGAGCCTATGAAATGCTTGTTGACTGCAAGTTTATCCCCATGCAGACAAATAACCTGTATCTTGATGAAGATGAAGCAATAGACTTTTTCAACTACTATATGCCGAGAGCAACCCGTGAATGGTTCTTCGAATCAGAACAGGATTTGGACTTTTTACAGCTGAGCGAGAAACCTCTTTATCTCACAGCCAAAGTTGATTTTGACAAAAACTCGGACAGTTTTCATATCGAACTCGGAGCCAAAATAGGCAGAAACAGAGTGGATATGGAGGTGTTATATGATTATATGAGCCAGGGGAGAAAATATCTCTACATAAACAGAAAAGGATATGTGGAAGTTCCGACGCAAACATTATTTATGATAGGTAAAGCGCTGAGCGCTTTTGATGCAATCCAAACGGAAGATAAAAAATATCACATAAAAACCTTCAGAGCGGGCATTATATCAGAGCTTGAAGAACTCGGTGTTGTCTTCTCCATGAGCAAAACTTTTGAAAAATTCTGGGGACAAATCAGCACATTCAATACAATGGAGCAAATAGAACTTCCAAAAGGTTTGCATGCTGACTTGAGAGAATATCAAATAAAAGGTCTTAACTGGCTGTGGTTCTTGTATTCTTACGGATTGAACGGAATACTCGCAGATGATATGGGGCTTGGGAAAACGCTCCAGGCACTTGCTATGATACAAAAAGCAAAAGAGGAAAATAAACAGAAAAAACCCGCTCTTGTCATCTGCCCTACGACAGTTGTGTTCAACTGGGAGAATGAAATCAAGAAGTTTACGCCGGACTTGAAAACACTGAATTTGACTGGCTCAACAAGAAGCAGCTTATATAAAAACATAAAATCCTCCGATATTGTCATCACTTCTTATGCAATAATCAGAAGGGATATAGAACTTCTGAAAAATCAAGAATTCAGATTTATTATCCTTGATGAAGCACAAAACATCAAAAATGCAGACTCTCAAACAGCACAGGCAACAAAACTGCTAAACGGCCAGCACAAGTTTGCCCTGTCAGGAACTCCAATCGAAAACAGACTTTCTGAACTGTGGTCTATATTCGATTTTCTCATGCCCGACTTTTTGTATGACATAAACGAATTCAACTACCGTTTCGGCGTTCCGATTACGGAAAAAGGAGATAAAACAGTTGAATCAAGGTTGAAAAAACAAATTTATCCGTTCATACTTCGAAGGATGAAGAGAGATGTAGCCAAAGACCTGCCTGATAAAGTTGAAAACATTGCATACTGCGAGATGACACCGGAGCAAAGAGAGTTCTATCTTGAAGTTCTTGACAGTACAAAACAGGAAATCTTCAATAAAGCAGCAAACGGAGGTTTTGAAAAGAACAAACTCTCAATTTTTGCTGCCCTGCTGCGTCTGAGACAAATCTGCTGCCATCCCCGTCTGTTTGATAAAGATAACATCAGAGGAATAAATGAATCAGGTAAATTTGAGAAACTCAAATCAATGCTCGAAGAAATCGTTGAAGAGGGGCATAAGGTTTTGATTTTCAGCCAGTTTGTCGAGATGCTCGATATTATGAGAAGCTGGCTGCAAGAAAAAGGCATACGCCATGAATACCTCACGGGTCAGACAAAAGACAGAAAAGAAGCCGTTGAAAGATTCAATTCAACTCCGTCAATACCTATATTCCTCATAAGTCTAAAGGCAGGCGGCACGGGATTGAATTTAACGGGAGCAGATTATGTCATTCACTATGACCCATGGTGGAACCCGGCTGTAGAAGACCAGGCAACGGACAGAGCTTATCGTATCGGGCAGACAAAGAAAGTCTTTGTCTATAGAATTATTACAAAAGGCACCGTAGAAGAAAAAATCCAAAAACTGAAAGAACGCAAACGAAATCTCGTTGACTCCGTCATATCAGCAGACAGAGATATCGGAAAATCACTTACTTATGATGATTTGAAAGAAATTTTATCCCTTGATTATTGAATCTCTTTGACTTCGCCTAATGATGCAAGATATTCCTTATTTGCATCAAGCGTTTTTTGACTTGCAATAATCGATATTACAGACGGCTGAGAGAGATATTTGTTTGCAATTGCTTGAATATCTTCAGGTTTTATCTCATGAATGGCTTCGATTAACTTATCCCAGTAATCCTTGCCGTAATAAGTTGCAACAGACGATGAAAGCGCATCCGCTTTGCCTGCATTTGTTTCTAATCCTGATGAAATTCTGTTCAAATAGGTCATTTTGGCATTTTCTAGTTCCTGCTCAGAAACCGGGGTCGTTCGCAACATATCAAGATGTTTTTTGAAACCGTCAAGAGATTTTTGCAAATTTTCATAACTGCTTGTTCCGTTCGTTTTATCCTGAGTGGTGCTCAAAATATCAAGAGATAACAAACCGTCGTTCGGCGCAGAGTCATAAGATGAAGAAACAGCATAGGCAAGCTTTTGAGTTTCTCTCAAGTCATTGAACAAACGAGAACTGCTGCTGCCTCCCAAAATCAAATTCATAAGCTTAAGAGCTGCAATATCTTTTACATTGCCTGTTTCATTAATATGAAAAGTCTGAGTAATATGAGCCTGATTTTTTTCTTCCGCTTCAATCAAAACTTTTGTATTTGAAATCGGAGCAGGCGGGTCAATAGGCTTATAGAAATACGGAGTTGAGGCAACAGGCATTTGAGATAATTTGCTCAGAGCAATATTCTTGACATAAGCAGGTGCACTAACAGAAGCGCTTGCCTTTGTGCCTGTCATCAGCTCTGCATAGAATTTTTTGACATCATCAAGAGTCAATGCATCTATGTTATCCATAATCTTTCGCATATTGTTGCTTCTCGGGTCGTCTTCCGGATACAACTCTTCAAGAACTTTATCATAAGGACTCTTCAATGAGCTTGCATAATTCATCTTGATTTGATTTTTGACTTTTTGCAAATTTTCCTCTGTAAATGCAGGATACATTAAAATTTCTTTGATAAGGTCAGAGGCAAGTGCAACTTTATCTGGTTCTGTATTGACAATAGCAGTAAGCCCTCTTTGAGCGGCACCAAAATCAAATTTTATATTATTCAAATTAGCAATTGAATACAACTCTGATTTCGGACGCAAAGAAGACCCTTCAGCCAGCATCCCTGATAAAACCATCGGAGCTGCAGGATTTGTATTAACAAAATTATCATGGCGATAATTCAAATCAAATGCTGCAAGCGATGTTTCATTATTTGTATTATAAAAAGCTTTAATATTATTAGGCAGATTAAACTCTTCAACACTCGATGAGATATTCTCACCGAAATTGAAATTTACTCCTCCTGAGAAATTGACGGAAGAATTTGACTGAACTGCTGCCTGCTGCTGTTGAGCCTGTTTTGCCTCTTCAGGATGAAGGACGCCTATTGATACTCTGTTCAAATCAAGATAAGAACGAGCCGCATTCATTATATCCTGCGGAGTAATGCTGTCTATAATCTTATCTAAATCACAAAAAGCCATACTGTTTGAATTTGTGATATTCCCGCCGATAAGCCTTGTTATGGACATAGAATCTTCAGCTATATTTTTCAAAGAATGTTTGAAATTATTCTTGACAATAGTCAGTTCCTGCTCTGACATGGGAACAGTCTGCATAGAATAAATTCCTTGATATATCGCCTTCAATCCTTCTTCTGTTTTATCAGGGTCAAAATTTGCACTTATCATCATAGATGTCGGTGCATCATAATCAGAACTTACAACCTCCATATTTACTGATGCCTCTGTATTCAAAGGAGTCAGAAGTTTGCTCAGACGGGAATCATCATTCCCGACCAATGCTTCTATCAGGAGATGGGTTGCATAAGTCCCTTTTATATCATTGTTTTTAGGCCCTGCAAAAGCCATATTTACGAGAGAAGAGTCAATCATATGACTTGTCCTGTCTACTCTGACAGGATGGTCTATCGGTTTGAGTTCTTCTGTTTTCTTTAGTGCCTGATTTGATTGCTTATAAGAGTTGAATACTTTTGCAATTTTTGCAATAGCCTCATCAGGATTGACATCTCCGACAAGGACAGTTGTCATGTTATCAGGAGTGTAATACAGATTATAATAATCAACAACATCATCTCTTGTTATATTTTGAATATTTTTGACACTGCCTCCAATCAAGTCCATACTTGAACTATTAATCTGAAACAGATTTTTCAAAATAATACTGTTAATCTCTGCGCTCGGGTCGTCTTCAAGCATCTGAATTTCCGATTCAACAGGACCTCTTTCTTTTTCAATCATCTCCTGAGAAAAAGTCGGATTCAGGAGCATATCAGAATGAATATTCAACATATTATCAAGGTCTTCAGGCTTTTGAATAACCGATTGAATATAGTAGTTTGTAGTTGCAAATCCGGTGCTTGCGTTGTATCGACCGCCGATTTCGTTGACCCTTCTGACAAACTCCCCTGGCTGCAACTTCGATGAACCGTTAAATAAGTTATGTTCAATAAAATGGCTTATGCCCCGTTTATCATCAGCTTCATTCATCGAGCCGACTTTGACATAAGTATTTATTGTTGTCGGGCCTTTTTTGGGCATTATAATAACTTTTTGTCCGTTTGCGAGTTGATACAATTTGGCTTCGTTATGATTATAAGGAATTTTGAATGTCGCAACCTGACGGTATGGCACAGGCTGTGCAGAATTCATCGTGTTTGCACGAAGAGAAGATGTTACATCATTCGGATTTACCCACCCTGAATTTTGAGAATATTGCTGGTTTTGAACAAAATAAGGAGGATAACCGTAATTATAATATCCGGCAGCATTATTCTGAGCAGGCTGTTGATTTTGCACAAAAGCCGGTTGAAAACCTGTTTTGTTATTATATAAAAAGTTATTATTTACGACCATAACTATTCCCAGAAAAAACGTTTATATTTTAAATAAAAACATAAACAACCCAAAAAATTGCTAGCCTTAACAAAAAATATATATTTAAGTTACGAAAAAATTATCTCGAGGCAACACAAAGCATCTCACGGGCAACTTTAGCAGCTGCAACCGTTGAATTTGCACTTGTATCCAAAAAAGGAGATAATTCTAACATATCCATCCCTACAATATTTGAGTCAGCCAAAACTTTGAAATAACTCATCAACTCACAGAAAGAAAATCCTCCCACCTCAGGAGTTCCGGTCCCTGGAAGAACTGATGGGTCAAGGACATCCAAATCAAGTGTAATAAATACCGGTCTGCCTTTTATACCTGAAAGAATATCTCTGAAATCTTCCGCTGATTTCACAAGAGTATTATGCTTTTTCATCAGCTCAAACTCATAAGCTTCACCGGACCTTATCCCTATTTGCGAAAGGTTATCAAATCCGATTAAATCGGCAACTTTCTTTATAACTGTAGAGTGAGAGAGAGGCTCTCCCAGATACTCATCTCTCAAATCCGTATGAGCATCAAAGTGAACAACATACAAATCAGGATATTTTTCATAATAAGCTTTTATAGCAGGATAAGAAACAAGATGCTCTCCACCTATACCAAAATATTTTTTTCCGGCAGCGAGAACTTCTCTTGCTGCGTCATATACCATATCAAGAACTCTCCGGGTGTTTCCAAAAGGTAAGTCAATCTCTCCTGCATCATAAAAAGATATATCTTCCAAATCTTTATTGAAATAAGGCGAATAAGTTTCTATTCCTCTTGATGCAACTCTGATTTGCTCAGGTGCAAATCTTGTTCCAGGACGAAAAGAACATGTCCCGTCAAAGGGCACCCCAATCATAATCCACTCTGAATTATTTGGAGTTTCATCAGACGCCATCCAGTTTTTTGAAATAAACGGAGTCCTAAACATCTTGACCTACAAGCTTTTTCACAAAATTAGGCAGAGCAAACGCCGCTTTGTGAATATCAAGATTGTACAATTTTGCCTGTTTTGCAATCTTTTGAACCCTGTCTTCGGCAATAAAGCTCAGAGGTTCTACTGTATTTGAGCAGAATGCCCAGCTCCAGTATCCTCCGGGATAAGTCGGAATAGGTCCAAGGAATGTGTTAACTTTAGGGAAAGCTTTCCTCAAAAGAGGATACATCATCTTCATCTGTCTTTGATTAACAAAAGGAGATTCAGATTGAGCACTCATAATCCCGCCTTCTTTGAGCGCTTTGTTTACATTTGAATAAAATTCTTCCGTAAACAACCCTTCACCAGGTCCCATCGGGTCGGTTGAATCAATCAGAATGATATCAAATGCATCTTCCTGCTGTGAAATATAGTCAATGCCATCTCTAACCTGAATGTTAACTCTCTCATCATCAAGCATTCCGGCTATTGATGGAAGATACTTCTTGCAGGCATCTATAACCATTCCATCTATCTCGCAGAGAACAACTTCTTTAACAGTATCATGTTTCAGAACTTCTCTCACTGTACCGCCGTCACCTCCGCCGATAACAAGAACTCTCTCTGGATTAGGATGAGAATTCATAGGAATATGAGAAATCATCTCATGATAGAAAAATTCATCCCTCTCTGTAGTCATCACAAGACCATCAAGCAACAGAACTTTTCCTAAACCCTGTGTTTCCAATATATCAATTGTTTGATATTCTGTTTTGGCACTATAGAGAACATTTTGAGTTTCCATAGTAACTCCAAACCCAAGCTCATTAAGCTCGGTGTATTTTAAATCCATCACACCCATCCACGTAATCCTCTGTTGATACTATGAAATCTGTTCTTTCAATTCAAACGGTTTTTCATCCACTCTGAGCATATCTTTTGAAAGAATTCCTCTCTTCAAGATAGAGAAAGAACCTTTCTTTGATGAAAATACTTTTTTCAGATAATCATAAGCTACTTTCGGGTCGCAAGATTCTCCGCAGGTAAATAAATCTACAGCAGCATACCCCAACTCTGGCCATGTATGAATAGCCAGGTGCGACTCGGAGATAATAACAACTCCGCTTACACCATGCGGACTGAACATATGAAAACACTTCTGAACAACTGTTGCACCGCATTTTATTGCAGCATCAGTCATATGTTTTTCAACCAAATCAACACTGTTAATAATGTTCGAATCGCAGTCAAAAAATTCTGCTAGAATATGTCTTCCTAAATATGTTCCATGCAATTCCTTTTTATTATCGGGAAGAGCAACCTGAGGTGATAGTATCAATTTCTGTCCTCTCCATTCTTCAAGATTAATATATACACAACACAAGTTTTTATTAATTTTATCTCTTGTATATTACTATAAAAAATCGTCAACAACAAATTTATCACAAAATATTAAAAAATGTAACAATAAAGTTTTTTTGTGAAAATGAAAAGAACAAATTGTTTTTATTATAATATAAGCGTTTTAAATAAGTGAATAGGTATTAAGAGTATTAAAGGAGATTTCTATTATGGGTAATTCAGCAATTTTCGGTATTTCTTTCGGCGCAAACACTGCAATCCCACCAAAAGAACAACAAGCAGTAGAAACAGCTGGACAAGTAGCACATCATCAACAAGCACCTGAAACAGCTGGACAAGTAGCAAACAACCTTGGAGGTACATTAAGCCTCGCAGCTTAATAAAAAATAAAAAATAAAAAAACAAGAAAGATAGAATGAACGGCTAAGACTTTGGAGTGAATGAGGTATGTCAAAACAAACTATTAAAAAATGTTTATTGTTATGCTGGATCGGCATGGTTATCATGATGTTCTGCGGAGCAATAAATACAATCAATCAAAGCAATATGGATATGACATCTCAAACAAATATTATATCGGCTTTTAACGGTTAAACGCTTAAAGGCCGATTTATACTGTAAAATCGACCTTTAATCCACTGATATATTATTTTTTTGAGAGTGTCTTTTTATCCTGTATTGCAAATTTTTTTGTTGTCTGATATTCGGAAATCAAGCGCTTTGCTGCATTCACTGGAACAGCAAAGCCTATTCCGATGTTTGATTTATTGTTATCGGGGTTATAAATTGACTGATTGATTCCTATAACCTCTCCATCCATATTAACAAGAGGTCCCCCTGAGCTGCCCGGATTTATTGCTGCATCAGTTTGAATTTTATTGCGTTCGTAGTCTATTCTGCTGATTATACCCGTTGTAAGCGTTCCGCTAAATCCAAACGGGTTGCCTATTGCCAGCACTTTTTGTCCTACTTTTACTCTTTTTGAATCACCAAGTTTTATTGTTTGCAAAGACTTTTTAGGTTCAATCTTCAAAAGAGCAAGATCATTATTCTCACCCATAACCGCCAGTAATCTGGCTTTATACTTCTCGTTATTATAAAGAGTAATGTTTATATCCTTCGTATCCTCGATAACATGGGAACTTGTCAGTATTATTCCTGATTTGTCTATTATAACTCCCGTCCCGCTTGAAACTCCATCCTCTATATCTGCATCAATAACAACAACCGACGGTGTTATTTTTTCATAGACATCTATCGTCGCCATCTCTTCCATGGAATAAGAATATGCGGAAGAAACAACAGAAAATTGAATAACCAACATCATCACAACAGATAATAATAATTTAACCATAGTGTGCATAAAACTCCTCTATTTCGGCAACTATATTTAAACACCACTAAAACTTTCTCACTATACCCTTTAAGTTAATACCAATCAGCTATTTATAAGAAAAGCAAAAAGCCCCCTAAAATTAGGAGGCTTTTTGCTTTCTTTCAAAAATATACTACTTATCAAAATAGAAGCCGTCTTCCTTCATCCTTCTGATAACTTCTCTTAAATTATCATCAGAAGCGACAAAAGACAGTCTGAAAAATCCTTCCCCGTAACGTCCGAATCCTGACCCGGGGACAAGTACAATACCTGATTTTTCAAGTATATCCTGACAGAACTCTACTGATGTCTTGTATTTTTTCGGGATAGGAAGCCAGAGATAAAAAGTAGCTTTAGGTATATTCATGGAGTCTATATCCCATCCAAGCTCTCTAAATCCGTCAGTAATAATTTTTTGTTTGATTTCGTAGTTCTTGTTGCTCTTTTCGATATATTCATCGCCTTCTTTTGAAACAAGAATTTCTGCCGATGCTTTCTGTATTGCCTTGAAGACGCCTGTATCAACTGTTGACTTCAACTTACCCAAAATAGAAACGGCATCAGCATTACCGCAAGCCCAGCCGACTCTCCAGCCTGTCATCGCATAAGGTTTGCTGAAGCTGTGGAATTCTATAGCAATATCCTTTGCCCCTTCTACTTCAAAAATACTATGAGGAGCTTCTTCACCTCCAAAGAACATATCAGCATAAGCAACATCGCTGACTAAGAGATAGTTGTGCTTCAAGCAAAACTCAACAACACTCTTGAGATAATCCAATGTAGCAGTAGCACCGAGTGGATTGTTCGGATAATTAACAACTACAGCCTTAACTTTATCCTTTGAAAATCCGTCTTTTTCAAGCTGAGCAAGAACTTCTTCCATATCAGGCATATAATTGTTTTCTCTGGTCAGAGGTATGGAATAAGCATATCCGCCGATTACTTTTATCTGTTCTTTATAAGAAGCATAACCAGGGTCAGGAATCATTATTATATCCTGTTCTTTTTCGTTCAAAGTAGGATTGACTATTGTTCTGAACATATTGGCAAGACCTTCTTTTGAACCGATTAAAGAAAATACCTCTGTTTTCGGGTCAATATCAACGCCAAAACGTTTTTTCATTCTTTCTGCAACAGCTTCGAGGAAAAACATCTCACCCTTTGTCGAGGAATAAGTGTGCATACTGTCTGTTTCCATTGCCTTTGTAAGAGCATTAATTACAAACTCAGGCGGTCTTTGAGCAGGTGCTCCCATACTCAGCTTAATAGGAGCTCTTCCTTTCTTCGTCAGCTCAGGAGTCAATCTTGTTGTTTCTTGAGCAATCCTGAACATAATATATGTTTCAAGAGTTTTTACATAATCAGAGTAAAGTGCTTTAACATCTGCCATACTTCTTTTACCTCACAAACTTTCACTAATATCGTCGATAAACTAATCCATACATCTAAAAAATATCTTATTTATCAGAAAATAATCTTACCATAAGTTACGTCGATTGAATAATTTTTTTTAATTTTTTTGTGTTTTTTGTTAAAAAGAGCTTTAAAAAGGGTAAAATATAAGTTATAATCAAAAAGTTGTAATATTTCACGGAGGATGCTCATATGAGACTAAAAATTAATGGGCGTAATATCACTATTACTCAAGCTATCAAAGACTATGTAGAAGAAAAAATCGGGAGAATAGCAAACCACTATGACCAGATTATTGAAATAGAAGTTACTCTCGGAGTAATCAAAAATCCGAGTGTAGCAGAAAATCATATTACAGAAGTTACCTGCAAACTCGCAGGCGCAACAGTTTGCGTGTCTGAAGAAGCAGAATCAATGTATGCAAGTATCGACCTCGTTGCAGATAAACTCAACAGACAGGTCAAAAAACACAAAGAAAAACAACTCAAAGGCAAAACAAAAAATGATTCAATCAGAACTTCTTCTCAAGAGGAAGCTGCTGAAGCTGAAGAAGCTGTCGTTGAATAAATATTTTCTAATATACAAAAATCGGCTCTATAATTTATAGGGTCGATTTTTTTTGCAAAAAATACTATATAATATATAATATCTGATATATAATTATTTATATCATTTAAATATGGAGAGCAGAATATTGTTACCGCTAATTTCAGAAGAAGTTTCAGGAAAAATTTTCGATGTTATATTCAAAGATGTGAACACATGGAGAAAATCCATGATTCACTACATCAAAGATGAAAACCCTGAAATAAATACAGCAATCATCGAAGCTGCAAACAAAACATCACTTGACCCGAAAGCTGTTGCACTAGGGGCTTATATGACATACAAACTGATAGAAGAAGCAGCCAAAGACCAGGAATTTATTATAGAAGACTAACCTATTTTTTTGATAGTTTATCTAAAGCCGAATCTATTACTTCCCGGAAAGTTTTTCCTCTATACTCGGGAGTAACAAACATCAAACCTTTAGAAGTATTATCAAGGAAAAATGCGCCTATATGCAAAGGCGTCTTTTTTGTGAATAAATATTCTTCATCCAATTTTCTTACGAGTTCATCACCTGATATTCGTGTCGTGCTCTGAAGATGCTCTCTCGCAGCTTTTGATATTCCTCTTGCCATTTCATCAGGCGTCAGGTCAAAAAATTGTTTCTGCATAACCTTATCTATAGGAAGCCTTCCCTTGAATGAAACATTGTTTACAGGATGAATATTCATATATAATCCCTTTCATAAAATAAATTCTTATATTCTATATCTATAAAGAAAATTTTTTGACATCCCATATAGATTTTTTGACTTAAAGACTTTTGGTTTCACTCAAAGTGATTAATAATATAAGGCTAAGAAGCTTTTTATATAAAAAAAGAGAAAGCAGCCGGTAAGCCGGGTTCTGTTTTAAACGGTCATCTATCTCGAACAGCCGTTGCCGGCTGCCTCAAGCGGTTTTTCGAAAAACGGCGGGTCACCTTAGCTTTTCTGTCAACCTTGCACTAAACCGGGGTTTACCTGGCCGATACCTCTCGATATCGCCGGTGGTCTCTTACACCACCGTTGCACCCTTACCTGTAAGCAAACGCTCCATCGGCGGTCATCATTTCTGTGGCACTATCCTCACAGTCACCTGCACCGGACGTTATCCGGCGGTCTGCCCTCTAGTGCCCGGACTTTCCTCAGGCATCTCTGCCCGCGACCGTTCAGCTGCTTTCTCTGGTATAATTATTTCATAAGCGCATAATTTTGAGAACTCACTATGAACTTTTCTAAATCTCCTCATCTTATACAAAAAATGTTCGATACTATCGCAGAGAGATATGACTTCAACAACAATCTTATATCTCTCGGGCTGCATAAAAAAATCAAAGAACTAGCAATAAAAAAACTAAAACTGAATGAAAACTCAAAAATTCTAGACTTATGTACAGGAACAGGTGATATTGCATTTTTTTTGAAAAGAAAATATCCTGACGCCTCGGTCATAGGCATAGATTTTTCTTCTGAAATGCTAAAAATTGCAAAACAAAAAAACAACAGTGATATAAACTTCCAAAAAGCTGACTGCACAAACCTGCCTTTTGATGATAACTCTTTTGACTTATGCACTATATCTTTCGGGCTGAGAAACATCGAAAATCAAGGCTCTGCTCTCAAAGAAATCTATAGAGTGCTGAAAAAAGGCGGAATTTTTATGCACCTTGATTTTGGGAAAAGCTCAAATTTTGCGGATAAAATTTTTGACCTCCTCGTTCCACCTATGGTCAAAATATTCTACAAAAACTCAATCCCCTATGATTATCTGCTTGAATCAAAAAAAACTTTCAAATCACCTGATGAACTCATTAAAACTTTTGAAAACCATGGTTTCAAATTTGAAAGAAGACATGACTTTTTGTTTGGTGTAATATCCTCACAGATTATGAAAAAATGAAAAGGAGTAAAATATGAGAGCCGTCGAATTCAGAGATAACGAACTCAAATTGAATAAAAACCACGAAAAACCAACCCTTGCGCCGAATGAAGCAATGGTAAGAATTAAATATGCAGGTATATGCAATACTGATATGGAACTTATCAAAGGCTATATGGGATTTAACGGTATTCTTGGACATGAATTTGTCGGCGTAGTAGAAGATGTAAACTCTGATGATAAATCTCTTATCGGCAAAAGGGTCGTCGGAGAAATAAGCGCAGGATGCAACAACTGTGAATGGTGCGCAAAAGGATTACAAAGACATTGCCCCAACAGAAAAACCATTGGTATCTGGAGAAAAGACGGCTGTATGGCTGACTACATAAACATGCCCGTAGAAACTCTCTTTGTTGTTCCTGATAACCTCAGCGATGAAGAAATAGTTCTTGTTGAACCTTTTGCTGCAGCACTTGAAATTCTTGAGCAGCTTCATATCAAACCGATGGATAAAGTTGTCATCATGGGAGATGGAAAACTAGGACTCTCTATCGCATTTGCCCTGTCAAAAATTCCTTGTTTTCTGACCATGGTTGGAAAACACAGCGAAAAACTGGCTATAGCAGAAAAAGAAAATGTAGACACAGTATTATTTAAAGACTTCAAAATAGAAAAAGAATATGACGTTGTAATAGAAGCAACAGGCTCAGTAAACGGCTTTGAAACAGCTCTTGCGCTGACAAAACCAAGAGGCGTTCTTGTTCTGAAAAGTACCGTTGCTGCTGATAAACCGCTGAATCTTGCACCTGTAGTAATCGATGAGATAACAGTCTTAGGTTCCCGCTGCGGTCAGTTCAAACCGGCAATCAACTATCTTTCAAAAAATAAAACAGGCATAAAATCAATGGTATCAAAAATTTTCAAAGCTGATGATGCTCTGGAGGCGTTTGAATATGCAAAACAAAAAGGCGTTCTCAAAGTCCTAATCGACTTTTCATAAGAGTATTAAAGACTTTATCATTTTTTGAAAAAATCTCTTGACAAAATGTTAGTTATGCCTTACATTTATTATATAAATTGTTAGTCCGAACTAACATAAAGGATAAAAGAATGACCTGCTCTTTTATTAAAGAAATCGATGAGTACATAAAAAAATATGAAGCTCTTTTGCTCTCATCAAAGAATATGAGCCTCAAACATATTTGCAAATCCTGCAATAAAAAATCTCCTGATGACGATAAAAACTAATCCAACCTAAACAAATATCGTCGATTAACCATAATCCATTACATTTTGATCTGCCGATAAAAACGGCAGTTTTTATTTTTATCACAAACTGATGGACTCTGATGAAGAGTTGAACGATTGTTTTATCAAATTACTCAGTTTTGAAATTTTTTCATAAATTTCTCTGCACTCGCTGCAGTGTTCGAGGTGTTTCTTTATCCTCAAACTCATTTCATAGTCAAGCTCTTCATCAAAATACTCATGCATTCTGCTCTGTATATATTCACATTCTGTATTCATAACTATCTCCTTATTGCAAATAATCTTTGAGTTTTGTTTGCAGCTTTTGTCTTGCACGTGCTATGCGTGATTTTACGGTTCCGACGGAAGCACCGGTCGCACTTGCTATTTCATCATAAGAAAATCCCTGCAGCTCTCTAAGCATAATAACAGCCCTGTATGGTTCCTCGAGTTCTGATATTGCCCGTCTGATTATACGTTTCATTTCAGAATTTTCACTGCATTTATCAGGAGAATCTTTGGGGCATTCCAACTCTTTTTCGGTTTTTGAACTTTCTTCTTCCTCAGAAAAAAAAGAATCAAGCGAAACAGTATTCAGCTTTCGTCTTTTTTTTCTCAGCTCATCAAAGAATATATTTGTTATAATCTGGCTCAACCAGCTCTGAAAACGCCGCGGATTTTTCAAATTTTTCAAAGAACGGGCAACTCTAAGCATTACATCCTGCATAAGGTCTTTTATGTTTTCATTCTGAGGGTCAAGTTGATATAGACGCATATATATATAGTTTTCATGACGTCTGATTAACTCCTCCATAGCAAGATTATCTCCTCTTTGTGCATTTATAACCAAATCAGAGGTATCAGAGTTTTTATACTTATTTTTTTGAAAATATTCTCTCGGATTTTTCATGACATTCGTATTTTTTAAGCTCCATTCAAAAATAAGCCCAAAGTAATTTATCAGAAAGCATCTTTGTTATATAATCACTCAGGTATAAATGATTTTTCAAAAAACAAAATGCACAACAACAAACTAAAACAACTTATTCTCAAAAATAAAAATCTATATCTGACAATATCTTCAGATAAAGTGGAAAATGACAACGATTTTCTAAACGCAGTTGCCTCGGCATTGAACAACGGAGTGCAAATAATTCAGCTGAAAGATAAACACTCCTCGCCAAAAAGAATTGTAGAACTGGGAAGAAAACTCAGAGAACTGACTTCCTTGTTTGACGCCCTGTTTTTCATAAACGGAAGAGCTGATATAGCCTATGCTCTTGATACTGACGGAATCCATCTTGAAGAAGACGACCTGTGCATTCATACGGTTAGGACAATCCTTGGAAACAACAAAATAGCCGGAATATCTGCAAAAAATTCTCAGCAACTTTCAGAAGCAATAAAAGAAAACGCAGACTATATAACCATCTCAGATAACCTGATTGATAAAATACCTCTACTCAAAATGCCGTATTTTTTAGAACCTGATAACATAGAGAATCTTAATCTTTTGATAAAACAGGGCATAAGACGCTTTGCCCTAAATGAAGATATCCTGAAAACCAATCCTGATATTCTTCAGAAACTCAGACAAAATTGAAAGTATCACAAGATAAATCATCTTTATGAAAATCAGTTCCGCCGGTTTTCAGCAGGCTGTATTTTTCAGCCAGTTTTTTGATATTCTCGCAATCATAAAACTTGATAATCCGTCTGTGACGCCTATAAGGATAATACACCTCTATACCCTCCAAGCCGTAAGATATAAGACGTTTGATAGTATTGTCCATATTAAAAGTCCACATACAGCATGGATGGGCAACAACAGCCATGCCTCCTGCTTTTTTGATTGCCTGAATAACTCTTTTGGCACTTCTTCTCGGGAAAATACGTATGATATCATATTCTGTTGAGCACTTATGATGAGCATAGAGTTTTTTGAGTTCTTCACACTCAAAATCCACATCATACCCGAGAATATGCATAAAAACATACCCGTCCCAGCAGTCAAATTCAATACCTTTAACAATCTTGATATCTTTATCTTCGAGGTCTATTTCATCATAAGCCCTCATTGTATTATGGTCAGTAATCGATATCATTCTCAAACCGTTCGCCTTCGCCTGAGCAACAATTTCTTTCGGACTCAGCATACCATCAGAAGCACAGGAGTGCAGATGCAGATTGACTCTTGAAAAAAACTCTTCCTCTGATATATTTTCCAAAAAATTTTTCATAAGCTTATAATCTTCCATCAAGCCAGTTAAGAATTTCCGTTTTTATCTCGGGCTTGCTCTTATAGAGCAAAATACCTGAACCGCTGCTAGGATAAACTACTTCCCTGTATTCTCCCTGTGCTATTTTTGAAATCTTATCAACAGCGGCAACAGAAAGCCTGTCATTTTCGCCGGCTATTGCAAAAACAGGTCTGTCACCGTAGTCAACCAGCTTCAGCAATATGCTCTCCCCGTAAAATTTTTCTGCAGGAGATATCATCACAATAGTTTTGATTTGATATTTTCTCATCGCTGCGCTCATCGCTGCCGTGTTTGCACCGAGTCCTGAACCGATAATAGCAATCCTCGATAAATCAAGCTGCTTATAGTTTCTTAAATTATCAATCCCGAGAACAACATCTTTCGGATATTTTCTGAAAATATCAGCATTAAAATTCTGCCAGTAACGTTTTTGCATTTTTCTGTTATAAATACTCTGCCCATGCCCTCTCAGGTCAATTGTCAAAACAGCATAGCCTTTTGAAGCGAGATTATAAGGAAATTTTCCCCAGTTTTTCTGAGTTCCGCCAAGAGAATGGAGCAATATTACAACAGGTAATTTTTCTTTTGATTTCGGAATAAACAAATTGCCTTTTATAATCATCCCATCATCAGTATTATATTCAACAGGAAGACTTTTCATCTTTGAAGCTTTTGCCCCGTAAGCCTCCGTATAAACAAAACACCCTAAAAATATAATCAAAAAATATACTAAAAATTTCTTAAACACGATTCATCTCTTTCAGTCAAAATTTTTCTTATTTATATTATCAGAATACAAACTCTTTTGCATCCATCAATAAATAGAATTTGATATATAACCGTATTATTTATATAATTTTTTGAGAAACGGAGAAGTTAATGGAAAAAGATATAATAGGATTCTACGGATACCCTGACCCTCAGATATTTCAGCAGATAATAGAACAAAACAAAGATTGCGAAATCATAGACCTTGATGTCGACTACAACGCACCTGATGCAGGAATACTTCCTGAAGCCTACTGCGTCATAATCAAAAATATAATTAACAATTCAATAAATCTGAAAAACCGTCTGAGATATATCCTCGCATCTGTCGGAGAAGAAAAATGCAACTCCGGGATGTTTGCCTCCATCATTCTGAAAGAACACGGACTTAATGTTATACAAACAAAATACGAGAAGTATCCGGATATTACATACCCCACCCCTGTTTCAAAAAGCAATCTGCCGCTTGCTGATAAAATAAACGCAATAACAGAAGGTATCTACAAACCCTGCACAAAAAAACTGACAGAAACAAAACCCACCATAGGCTTCTGGGGGGTGCCTCCGAATGACTTTAGAATATTGGAACTCTTCCCCGATACAACCCATGTCTATGGCTGGTTGAGATGTGTCGAGGCAAAAAGACCTGCTGACCTGGAGCTTGAAATGCAAATAGACAGAGATGTACCGACAGTCTTTTTCTCTCAAACTTTTTGCGGTAAAATGCAATTGGCAAAATACCTTGCCGATAAATACAACGGTCTTTACATCGACATCGATGACAAAACAAACAGATCAGCCATTGCAAAAGTGGAAGCATTCATAAACCTGAGATAAAACAATGACAGAATACTATCTTGACGCAGGAACAACCTGGAGCAAACTGCTCGAACTTGATGCAGAAGAACAAAACCTATGTTTGGACGCAAAATATCTGATTGAAAAAAACAAAGTATTCAAGGATAAAAACAACAAAACAAGAACAGGCTGCCTCTACCTCTTCCCGTCAAAACTGCTAAAAAACCTTGACATCAAAATAGACGGTGCAACAGGACATATGGTCAAAAATATGCTCAAAGACAAATCAGGATACCTGAACGAAATTCTTGCACTCGCCTACGGCTCAAAGAAAAAATTCGGGGACTGCGAAAACAGAGTTATCCTCGATATAGGCAGCAGGGATGCAAAATGGATAAAATTCAAGAATAATAAATATCAAGACCTAGACTGGAACGGCTCCTGCGCAAGTGCAACGGGCGCAACAATCGAAATGCTCTGCAAATTTTATAATATAAACACTGATACCCTCCCTGATGTCGATGAAAAACATTCTGTTACCTGCGGTGTCTTCGGTATGGAGAGAATCATGGATGATATTGCAAACGATGTTTCCCCTGAGATAAGTATCTCAAAATATATACATGGAATTGCCTACAACATGTGGAATTTCACATCAAGAGAAAAAGAAATTTATCTCTCAGGAGGATTATGTCTGAACAAATGCTTCATTAAACACCTCGAAAAATATTGCAAGGTTCACCCGCTCGGAAGAAACATGCTTATACTGGGTCTTTTTTAAAAAAATAAAAAGTGATATAATTAAACCTATAATCATAGAAACAGGAGATTTCAGGGTATGTCAAAGGCAATTAACTGGCCTGAAAAATATGCGGAAGAAATTTTGAAAGAAAATAAAAACGAAATCAAAATCGCCATAAGACTCGGTACGCTCTATGATGAGAATGAATATTACAAACAGGATGACATCGTAGATATCAGAACAGGCGATAAAATATTGCGAAAAGCCCAAATCGCATGCCCGACCAAAACAACAAAAATCAAAAACATCGCAACCTCAGACTTATACAGGCTTAAAGGCGATTTGCACTCAAATGACTCTATTGTCAAATTCCTCACTGATACATATAATAAAAAAGTGGATGAAGAAACAACAATCACGATAATAACCTACAAAAACCTTGATATTGTAGAGGAAGAGACATAAATTAATTTTTGTAAATATTAATGTATTTGAAGGAAATTATCAAAACAAATTTTATTTTATAATAGTGAACAAATAAATGTACTACCATATATTTCAAAAAACAATCATAAACAGGGGTTAAGGTAATATGAAGAAACAGCAAAAATTCAAATTCATCAACAACATCAAAGAACTCGGACCACGATTGAAGTGGATACTGTTCTCTGAAATGCAGGACTACAAAATCAATTCAAAATACATTGATATGATTTGTCCCGAGCCTGAGAACAAATCACAAAAAACTCAATCCGATATGCTCGAAGAGATGGTAAAACAAACTCTTATCAAAGAATTTTCCCCTGAAATTCAAAAAATGAAATCTTACAATCTTCTTGTTGATGCAGTTGTTCACAATCTCAAGAAAAAATCTCTTGAAGACTAAAATAACATCGAACCCCAATATGAATAAAAATAAAAAAGTGTATCTATCAAAATGATACACTTTTTTATTATGTACAAATAGGAATAAAGTGGGTTTAATCCCACAGCCTCTGACATCTAAACTGTAATAGGAAACTATTACAGGAGATAATCTATGGTCAACCTAATCAAACACACCAAAAGAGATAACTATATGCATACACTGCAAGAGGAGATGAACAACCTCATTGAAAGTGTCTTCTCAGACTTCAGACCGTCAGAAAAAATGACATCTGATATCAAACAAATCTGGCGTCCTTCAATCGAAATGTCAGAAGCTGACAACACCTACAAAATCAAAGCCCAGCTCCCGGGGTTAAATAAAGAAGATATCGATATTGAACTGGGCAAAGATTACCTGACACTGAAAGGTTCTAAAGAATATAAAAAAGAACATGAAAACGAAAATCTCTACAGAAGCGAATTTGTCTACGGTGATTTTCTAAGAACAATCTCTTTCCCGACAGATGTCGATACTGAACATGCTCAAGCCTGCTACAAAAACGGAATCCTTACAATAAATATCCCAAAAACAACAAAAGAAGAAGAAACAAGAAAACTTGAAATAAAAGACTAAAACTTTCTTGTTTATCTGAAAAAAAGAGATACCTGTTTGATGTACTCAGGTATCTCTTTTTTTATTCTCAATTTTTCTTATACAGGCACTCCTGCCCCCAAGAGCAAATTATGTTTGCCAAGAATGTCCATAAAGCTTATCATATCATGAGATTTTTTTCTCGATGAAGGCAGAACATAATTTTCCAATCTGAGAAATAAATCTTCATCACTCATTCCGACAGGGAATGTATATAATATTTTGAGTACGGTCATATCTCTTTCTGTCGGTTCATCAGAAGATGAAAAAGGATTCATAACATCCTCTTTATCATCACTGTGACCAAGTCCCAAAATATGCCCGAACTCATGAAGAATAAGAGAGTATAACTCTTTCTTATCTACCGGAGTATTCAAAAACTCAGACCCGATACCAAAAGTCATTGTCATCGACCTGAGCCTGCCGTTTGATACACTATCACAATCAGAAACTCCGCAGAGCAAAGAAACATTCTGACGCCATCTCACAATGACATCGGCATCTTTTTGAACATCAACAATATTCAAAATCACACGCCCTTTCGAAGCGGTATTCCAAGAATCAACAGCTTTCTTGATAAGCTTTTTGCTCTCTGCATTAGATAAACCTCTTATCCCAAGCTTCATCGGCATAATAAAAATATTTACAGACGGCTTGTCCCATCTTCTGATACGTCTGTTGTACAAAGAATCCTTAATGTAATTTTTAATATTTTTGTTCATGTCCAACCTGTGCTCCTCGGAATTATTGCCACTAAAATCTTATACCCAGATTTTCATGTTTTATAACACTTTTATAAAAAGTTGTTATAATAACATTTTTTTTTTATAATTATGAATTATGAAAACAGAATGGATAAAAGAAACTCTTACATATAAAATATTCAAAATCATAAAAGAATCCCAATATGAGCTGTTTGAAACACTCGCTGGAATAGGAGAAAACTTTTATCTCGTAATAAGAAACATCTTCAAAGTTAACCCGAAAGAAATACTCACTCAGGCATCAAGATTCGGTATAGACTCACTGCCTCTTGTTATAATCATCGTTTGTTTATCAACAATGATTATATCATTGCAGGTTTCTGAAAAAATGGTTGAACAGGGGGCAAAAGATTATATAGGCACGCTGATTACCCTGATTACAATAAGAGAAATGGCACCGATTATGGGAAGCTTTGCCGTAATATCTATGATAGGCTCATCTATGGCGTCAGAAATAGCAACAATGAAAGTTACATCTCAGGTCGACGCAATCAAAGTAATGAAAATCAACCCCGTCACTTATCTCATAACTCCAAAAGTTATAGCAGGATTTGTTATTATGCCTTCGGTAATTCTTATTTCTGCATTTATCGGCATTTTGAGCAGCTACATATCAGTAATCCTTACAACTGATATGTCTTTTCAATCCTTCCTTGACTCTGTATGGCTCGGGCTGTTTGAAAAAGACCTGTGGGCAATGAACCTGAAATCAGCCGTATTCGGTGGAATGATAGCGCTTATCAGTTCGTCAATCGGTTATAAAACAACAGGCGGGGCTATAGATGTAGGTATTGCAACGACAAATGCGGTCGTATGGTCTTTCACAAGCGTGGTTATTGCCGATTTCTTCATATCATACTTGTTTTTCTACTAAGGATAGGACAATGATTAAATTCGAAAACGTATCAAAAAAATATGACGATAAAATTATCCTCGATAATGTTTCCTTCACTGTAGCAGACAGCGAAACACTTGCAATCATAGGCTTCAGCGGAACAGGCAAAAGCACCGTTCTCAGGATTATCAGCAAGCTGACAGAGGCTGACTCGGGAAATATTATCCTCAGCAACGATGATATCGGTATGGTATTCCAATACTCAGCCCTATTTGATTCGCTAAACATCTATGAAAACGTTGCCTTCGCTTATCATGAAAGACCTGACCTCAAAAAAGAATATAAAGAATCACAACTCAAACAAATCGTCGCAGAAAATTTGAGAATGGTCGGCTTGCAGAATATCGAAGACCTTTACCCCAGCGAACTATCAGGCGGGATGCAAAAACGTGTCAGCTTTGCACGGGCAATTATCACACGCCCGAGCATAATGCTCTATGATGAACCGACAGCAGGTCTTGACCCTGTATCATCAACTGTTATCGAAGATTATATCGTAAGACTCAAAAACGAGCTGAAAACATCTTCAATCGTTGTCACCCACCAGATGTCAACAATAACAAGAACAGCTGACAGAGTGATTATGCTCTATCAGGGAAAAATTGTCTGGGAAGGAACACCTCAAGAACTTCTTAAGGCCGATAACCCTTATACGCACCAGTTTGTATATGCAACAAAAGAAGGTCCTATGACTACATCAGCATGAAAAACACTATAAAAACATTATTTGTTTTTGTATTGATTTCGGGTAAAATAAAACTTAAATTAGAGGATTATAAATAATAATGAAAATAGCTTCTTCAATAAAAGTCGGATTACTCACAATAATAGCTCTGTTCATCCTCGTTGGGACAATCAACTGGCTCAAAGGACGTTCTGTTTCGCAGGGAGAAAGAATAGAAGTCAGTTTTGAGGATGTTTCTGGACTTAGAGCAGGGGCTGCCGTTCAAATTATGGGCTTAAGAGTCGGACAAATTGAAGAAATAACACCGATTATAAACGGCGCAGACAGCTATATAAAAGTAAAATTTGTAATCACAGAACCAAATGTATCTATACCTTATGCCTCGATAATCTCTATCCAGCAATCAGGTATCATCGGAGAAAAATTCCTCGAAATTACTCCTCCGAAAATAAAAACAGTCTATTTTTCAAAACAAAACGACAATATCTCTTTGAAAAAAGGCTCAAAAGTTCAAATTTTCTGGAATGATGAATATATCACGGTCGGTGATGTTAAATCTGTCGAAACAATCGACGTTCGAAGCCTTTCTGAATACGAAAAATTCGAACTCCAAACACCTTATGCCTACAAAATTGATTTTATGGTTGACAAAGTAGGAGTAGTGCTCCCATTTGAACTCCAAACGGAAATTAAAAACGGCAACCTTATCCTTATTGCCAAAAATGACTCATCAATCTATGTTTCAAACCTGAACAACAAATATACCGTTGTAGAACCAATCAGAATAAGCGACTTTATCGACGTACAGTTTGAAGCGGCAAAATCATTCAATTCTATTAACGCAAAAATCAACACATTGCTGACAGATGAAGTAATCGCTGACCTTCAAAAAACCCTTGTTAACCTCCAAAAAGTTTCAAGCTCGGCTAATGCAACCTTTGATAATGCAAATATGCTGATAGAATCCTCAAGAAAAGATATCAACGAAATATTGAATATGTCTGTTAAGCTGACAGCAAACGTCACGGAACTGACAAACAACCTCAACGACCTGATACAGGATGAAGAGCTTCAAACATCACTGAAAGAAACATCTCATTCTCTCAAAACAACCAGTGATTCAATAAACTCAATTCTTGCTGATCCTGAAACAAAAGAAACTCTCAAAAACCTGAACGAAACATCGAAAAACCTCTCAGAAATATCTCAAACAGTAAACTCAATGACAAAAGATGAAGAGTTCAAAGTAAAAGTTGCACAAACCGTAGATAACCTGAACAGCTCGCTGGCTAACCTCTCAAAAACTCTCGAGATGGTAAATGAACTTACGCCTGAAGATAAAGAATGTATCAAGAAAACTATCAGAGATACACAGGCTACAGCAGCTAATTTGAGAAAATTCTCAAATAAATTGAACAAGAGATTTCTATTATTCAGACTATTAATATGATGAACAACCTAAAAGATACCGTAAAAAAAATTCACTACAGTCATAATTTGACACCGATGGAAAATATGCTCAAATTGCTTTTGATGTTAATGAGCATACCCTACACCATCGCCGTAACTCTCAGATACCTGATGTATGAAACAGGTATAAAAAAAGCTCACAGCGTTCCTGAGTATGTTATCTCAGTTGGGAATCTCACAACGGGCGGTTCAGGAAAAACACCGTTGACAGCAGAAATAGCAAAAACTCTTCAAATAAAAGGATTCAGAACAGCTATCTTATCAAGAGGCTATGGAGGAACGCTCAGTCAGAAAAACACAAATGTTATCGCTGATGGAGAAAAAATTTATTATAACGCACAGGAAGCCGGAGATGAACCTTACTGGCTGGCAAAAAATACTTACGGCAGCAGAATTATCACAGGCAAGAACAGATATAAATCAGCTCTCTTTGCAGAAAAAAACCTTGGAGTAGATGTGTTTATATTGGATGACGGCTATCAACACATGCAGCTTCATAGAAATCTTGATATTCTGGTTATCGACTATGTAAATAAATTCGGAAATAATCAAATTCTTCCAGCCGGTCCCCTGAGAGAACCTCTCGGGGAAATAAGAAGAGCTGATAAAATAGTCGTTGTCAACAAAAAACCTCATGATGAACAGGAGGTAAAAGATTGCAGAGCTTACGCTAGATACCTCGCAGAAAAATATGATAAACAAGTATTTGTCTGCAACATGAAGCCGCTTGGCATATTCAACCTGATGAACGGCGACCCGCTGCCATATAACAGCAAAATATTTGCATTCTCGGGAATCGGACAGCCTCAGTCATTTTTTGATAACATAGAAAACTCAGGATATAACCTGATAAAAACAAAAACTTTCGAAGACCACTATCTATATCAGGAATATGACTTTATGAAAATCCTTGCAGACTCAAAAGAATGCAATGCTGATGCTATCGTTACAACTGAAAAAGACGCAGTAAAAATCCAGCAATTCCTGTATGCAATAGATGATGAAATTCCTTTCTATGTTCTCAAACTCGGAGTTGATATAGAGATGGATGTGCTGCTTGAAGAAATGAACGGATATGTTTAGATGAAAAAAATACTTGTTGTAAGATACCGTTTCATAGGAGATACGCTTCTCACTGTTCCCTTCCTCAGAAATCTCAGAAAAGCTGAGCCTGACGCACAAATTGATGTTCTTGTCAGCCCCGGTTCAGGAGATGTGCTGAAAGAATGCCCTTATATAAACAACCTGATTTATTTTGATAACTCAAAAAAACACCGGTATGAAAAAAATAATTCGACCCCTATAGGATTCTTCGGATGGTGTAAATATCTCAGAGAAAAAAACTACGATAAAGCTTATATCCTCAAGCGCTCTTTATCAAGCGCTCTGTTGATTTTCTTCTCTGGTATAAAAGAAAGAATAGGCTTTGATACAGAATTTAGAGGGTTCCTTCTCACAAAGAAAGTACCTTATCAAAAAAATAAACATGAAGTTGACTGTTTTCTCGATGTCTTAGATGCCGATGGGATAAAAATAAATGATAACTACCTTGAAAATTGGACAAATAAAGACTCACAAGAAAAAATAGACAACCTGCTCACTCCTTATAACAACAAGAAAAAAGTCCAGGTTCATGCAACAAGCGGCAACCTCAAAAAACAATGGCCTCTTGAATATTTTGCAAAAGTTATAGAATACCTTATCAATGAAAAAGATTGCTATGTATTTTATTGCGGCGCTAAATCAGATGAAAAGACATATGAAGAAATAAGAACACTCATAAAAACACCGCTGAAACATGAACCTGTAAATTTCTGCGGAAAATTTTCAATAGAAGAAAGTACTTGCTTAACAAAAAAAATGGATTTGATGATAGGAAATGACTCAGGAAATCTGCATATTTCATCTTCCCTAAACGTAGCTACAATAGCTATTTATGGACCAATGGATACAAAAAAATGGGGCGTAAGAGGCAAACATGATGTATGTTTGACTACCAAGCTAAAATGTTACCCCTGCGGGCTAAAACACAAATGTAAATCCGAAAAAGCTTGTTTATACAGTATAACTCCCGATATAGTCATATCAAATACAGAGCAAATCTTGACTTGAAAATTCAAAGAAATTATATTTGTAGAGTTAAAAAATTTTTTATATACAGAGAGGGAATATTTTGAGCAGAAATTTATTGAAGTCAAATGTAGTTGAAAAGTTACTTAGGAAAAAATCACCGGATGAATTAATATCAGAATCAAAAAAATCAGGACTGAAGAAAACCCTCAACGCATTTGATCTCATCGTTTTAGGAGTCGGGGCTATTATCGGAACAGGAATATTCTCACTCTCTGGTATTGCCATAAACGGCGATATCCATGCCGGTCCGAGTTTTATGCTCTCAATAATAATAGCCAGTTTTGTATGCTTATTCTCTGCTTTATCATATGCAGAATTTGCGGCAATGATACCCGTTGCGGGCAGCGGATATACTTACACATACTCTGTTATGGGAGAATTTGCCGCATGGATTATGGGATGGCTTTTGATTCTTGAATACGCCATCGGAAACATAACAGTGGCAAAAAGCTGGTCATATTACTGGTTCAATTTGCTGCAGGGATTTGATTTCCTTCCTGATATAATCAAAAATCCAAAATACTGGATGTTTGAATTCCATCTGTTCGGAGATGTTCATATCGACATACATATTCCTGCACTGCTTCTTCTCACGGCAATAACTTATTTGCTCTACAAAGGAGTAGAAGAAAGCGCAAAAACAGCAGCATTAATGGTCTTTCTCAAAATAGCAGTCATTGCTCTGTTCGTAATCGTGGGAGCTTTTTATGTAAAACCTGAAAACTGGACGCCTTTTGCCCCAGGAGGAATGAAAGGTATTCTTCAGGGAACATTCATTATACTGCTTGCATACGTAGGTTTTGACGCAGTATCAACAGCGGCAGAAGAAACAAAAAATCCAAAACGGGATATACCTATCGGCATTGTCGGTTCGTTGTTTATATGTTCTCTCGTATATGTAGCCGTAGCTGCTGTATTAACAGGAATTATGCCATGGAATATAGTTGACCCTGGTGCCCCTATCGCAGAAGCTCTTAGATACGTTAATCAGGGGTGGATAGCCGGATTTATAGCAGCAGGAGCACTTGCAGGGCTGACATCCGTTCTGCTTGTTCTTCAACTCGGTGTTTCAAGAATTTTGTTATCGATGGCAAGGGATAATCTGCTTCCGCCTATCCTCGGAAGTATCCATGAAAGACATAAAACTCCCCATATCGTAACAATAGCAGTAGGCGCATTTGTCGCATTCGGAACTTTATTCCTGAGCGTAAAAAGTGCCGCTCAAATAGCAAATATAGGAACCCTGATAGCTTTCTCAATGGTTTCTCTGGGTGTCATTATCCTCAGAAAAACCGACCCTGATCGTCCGAGATCTTTCAAAGTTCCGTTTGTTCCTTATGTTCCGGCTTTAGGCATACTATGTTCTCTTTATATAATATATAAAGGAGTAGAAGGTAATATGCCCGTTGTTATCAGCTTCTTTGTATGGATGCTGATAGGAATAGTCGTCTATTTCTCATATGGTTTCAAACAAAATACCATTACGGAAAAAGAAGAAAAAAGCAACGTCGTAGAACTCGCCAAAGTACGTGAATAAATACTCTTGACCTGACAAAATTAAGTTATAAACTTTTTATTATCAGGATTATTAAATTAAGAATAGGATAAGAAGAGAGCATGAATTTCGACGAGGAGAATAAAAATAACAATATTACCCCACAATCAATCAACGCACAAAGAGAATTTGGCTCAAAACTGCTTGAGGAAGAACTGGAAGAAAAAGACAGTGAGGATAAAAACCTTGTAAAATGGATTCTTATCTGTATTGCATCAGGCATAGTTATTATGTTCATTCTCTTCACTGTTGCGACAGATGTAATTATGAAAATAACAAATGTTGTAATGAAAGTTTCTGATACAACAGCCAACTATACGGCAAACCTGCCGTTTGCTCCTGCAAAGAAAAACATTCTTCTTATCGGTACTGACTCAAATGGTGCAGGGACTGACCCTTTTGTTGGCGTAAGAAGCGATACTCTGGTCGTTATAAATATTAATCCACGTTCAAAAAATGTTAACCTGCTCTCTATCCCCCGTGATAGTAAAGTAAGCATAAAAGGTCACGGTATTGATAAAATCAACTCTGCATTTGCCCATGGCGGTCCTGAGCTGACAATAAAAACCATAGAAAAAACTCTCGGCATAAAAATAGACTACTACATCGTATTCAACTATGACAGCGTAAAAAAACTTGTGACAGCCCTCGGGGGCATACCTGTCTATGTTGAAAAAGATATGCATTACACTGACAGATCCGGCGGTTTATACGTAAATCTCCAAAAAGGGGAACAAATTCTTGATGCAAACAAGGCTGAACAATATCTGCGTTTCAGAAAAGATGCCCTTGGTGATATAGGAAGAATGAGAAGACAGCAATGGTTTCTAAAAGGCGTTGCACAAAAAATACAATCCCCTGAGATAATCACCAAAATTCCTGATATCCTTCAAGTTCTAAAAGAAAATACAAAGACAAATATGTCCTTATATCAACTCTCAAATATCGCAGGATATGCACGGACAATAGATTTGAATGACATACAAATCGCAACTCTTCCTGGAGCACCATCAACAAGAGGACACATAAGCTACTGGATTTTGGATCCAGAGAAAACTCAAGAAGTTGTTGATGCTCTCATATACAGAGATAATGAAAAAGTGACAAGAGCAGACAATCAAAAACTCACAGTAGGTGTTGTCTATCCTTTCAACAGACAGGAGAAAGCTCAAACTGTCATCACAACTCTCGAAGATATGGGTTATGAAGTCAAATGCACAGGTATAAGCAAAAACGTTCATTCACAAATATACGGACATTCAAAAATCAGTAAAAATGAAATTAACAAAATAAAACAAAATATTGAAGGTCTTAACAAAGCTCAGTTCATTATTGCACCTGAAGACTACCAGTGCGGAAAAACAGATTTGACAATTTTTGTTTCTCAAAACTAATTCCTTTATTCTCATATTTATGATTTAATTTATAAATATAGAGGAAATAGAAAGAGTTCAGTATGAAAAAATTTTTATTCTTGCTAGCGGTTGTTCTTGTTAACGCAAATCTTATGTCCTACGGTGCAACTCCGCCCGTACCGACAAGCACTGATAACCTTCTGAAAAGATACAAAGAACAACAGACCCAGCAACAACCGAAAGCTCAAACCAAACAACCTGCTGCACAGCCACAGCAAAAACAGCAGCCGCAAACTCAAAAACCTCAACAAACCACATCTGCTCCAAAACAAACAGGTCCGTTGAGCATAAGCAAACTTGAAGAAAAACTCGAACAAGCAGTTAACCTCATAAAAGAAAAAAATTATACAAAAGCTGAACAAATTCTCCATCCTCTGACTATATGGCTGACTGACTCAACAGAATATCATATATTACTGCTTGATACTCTCAAAGGAATCAATGACGCCCAGTATCAAATGGAAATTGAAAGAGCTTTCGCAGTAAAATCAGCACTCCTCAGAGATAAAGCCCTCTTCTACTACGGGGTGGCGCTTATGGAAAATAAAAAATATGAAGAAGCTGCGCGAAACTTTATTCTGGTTGTTCAGTCGCAACCAAAGTCAAAACTTGGATTTGATGCTTACACACGCCTGCAAATGCTTGGTTTTACGCAAAAAGTTCAGTTTAATTACCTTGAAGATGTGGAGAAATAAAAAATGCCATTCCCTCTAAAAGCAATCGTAAACAGATATAGCTGCAGAAACTTTCTATCTCAGGAAGTTGAAGAAGAAAAACTCTATAACATAATCGAAGCGGCAAGACTTGCGCCTTCCTGGGTAAATGTCCAGCCATGGCATTTTATTATTGTCAAAGATAAGCAGCAAAAAGAACTCTTAGCAAAACTATCACACAACCAGCCTCATGTTGATGAAGCACCGGTTGTTATTGTTTGCTGCGGGAATAAAGCAGCCTGGGACTATGAAAATTACAAAAAAATTCTCGAGAACAGACCGGATATGACCGAAGAAAAAATGAACAGACTCCTGACAAATCCGGCGTTCAATCCAAAGCTCATAAATGACGAAACTCTTATGTTGAGAACATCGGAATCTCTTTCTTATGCAACGGCTTTTATGGTTCTTGAAGCGTATAACCAAGAACTCGGCTGCTGCATAATCGGAGGAATAGGAAACGAAATTACAAACTCCATACCGGAAGTTTATGCCGTCGTGAGAGAAGAACTTTCTCTCCCTGAGGATATGTTCATTCTCTCTCTGCTCGCAATAGGCTACCCGAAACAAACACAAAACGACTGCCTAAAATACAGACACTCTCATTCAGATATTGTTTCCTGCAACTACTACGGCTGCAAAAATTTTTAGCACCTTAATATCTCAAAAAGCGATCAACCCAGCTCAACAGCTCTCTGATATTATAAGGCTTGGGCAAATAAAGGTCTGCACCTGATTTCAATACTTTTTGTTTGTCATGAACAATTGTTGACATAATAATCTTCAAAAACGCATAAGAATCATCGGATTTTATTTTTTTGCATAGTTCAAACCCGCGTTCTTCGCCTAAAACACCTGAATCAAGAATTAACAAATCAGGATAAAAAGAGTCAATCTTCTCTAAAACAACCTCATAACTCCCGACAGCTTCCGTAATATAACCCTGCATATTCAATGTAACTGATATCAAATACGCAAGAGCAGCATCTTCTTCCATAATCAGAATTTTATTTTTCAAAGAAAAATCTATCGCATTCTCTGCAGAAATATTAGGGTTGTTTATCAAAGAATAAGACCCTGGCTGAGCCTTTGCAAGCTTATGAATTGATATGAGTTCATTCAACACCTGCTGATAAGAGTCATAATTTTTATATTTATTTGTCACAACACCTATACTTGTTGAAACAATAGGTATTCTCTGACCTGTTGACTCATCACCCTCAAGAGTAATATAGCCTCTTTTCACATCTTTCTCTGTATAAAACTTATTTGCAACAGTATCAAACGCATACTTTATAAAGGATGAGAGTTTTTCTGCCTTTATTGCTGAAGTAACAACGACAAAATTTGTACTGTCTAGATGCCCGAGATAATCGTCCTTATTTATAGACGCCCTGATTATCGCCGCATAAGTTTGAAGCATCTTATTTGTTGCAATATTTCCGTAAATCTGACCGTATTCATCAAGATAATCAATATCTATCAAAAGTACAGCCCACTGCCCGTCAGATAAAATATTTCTGTTAATAACCTTTATTGTCACTTCAGTTGTCGGAAGCTTTGTTATACGATTTGCCTTATCTTCTATCAACCTGCGAAGATGAGCATTTGTCCTAGCACAAAACTCCTCGCTATCAATCGGCTCGCTCCAAAAATCATCAGCTCCAGAGTCAAGAGCATTTATCTTATCATGAATGTCCTCAGACTTTGATAGAACAATAACTATCGGACGATAGTTCAGTATAATCTCTCTGATTTTTTTGCACACCTTCTCTGGTCCGAAAGAAATGCTATCTGAGATAAATATCAAATCAGGACGATTTCTATCAATATACTCATAAAACTCACACTGATGTGAGGACATAATCTTTACATAACAGCTGCAATATGATGAGAGAAGTTTTTTATACTTCACTGACATCTCTTTCCTCTCATCAACAATAAGCGTGCTTAAAATCTGCATAAAAACTACTCCTGATAGAATCTTCCCGCTGATATTTCTGCACTGAATGCAGGAAGTGACACAACAAAAGAAGAGCCTGCATTGCTGCCGTTGCCATGCACGGAAATTTTACCGTTCATCGACTCAACAAGACTCTTGGTGATATAAAGCCCGAGACCAGTCCCCTGCACACTTCTCGTAAGAGGATTATCTATCCTTGAAAAACGAGTAAATATTTTGTCATAAAACTCTTTAGGAATCCCGACTCCCTCATCTTTAACTTCTATATCTATCAGATTCTGATTATCCGGATTAAAATAAGCTCTAATCCAAACATCAGAGCCGTCTTTTGAATATTTTGCGGCATTATCAATCAAATTTGTCATTATCTGCATAAACTTATCAGAATCACCAAGCACAGAAAAATATGTCTCAACATCATTGTGAAATTTGTATTTTTCATACTTTGGCATAAGAGATTCTATAACAGACCGAACGGCTTTCCTTACATTAATCTCCTTGTAAACATTCTCACTTTTGCCTGACTCAAATTTTGATACAGCCAAAAGATTCTCTACAAGACGGGTTAATCTTTCAACCTGAGATTTTATTATTTTGAGAAATCTTATCTGACTGTCTCTATCAAGTTTATCACCTGCGATTAAAAGAGTATCAACAAATCCTTTTATGCTTGTGAGAGGAGTTCTCAATTCATGGCTAACAGTGCTGATAAAATCAATATGTGTCCTGTCTATGTCCTTCAAACTTGAGTTATTTCTCAATATCAGAACTATATTATCTTTATATTCAAAAGAATTAATACTTATCTCAACTGTTTTATTCTTACCGTTACTCAACTCTATTTTATTCTTAGAGAAAATATCCTCTTCTGAGAAGACTTTTGCAAGATTAATCCCCAAAACTTTCAATTCATTGCTCATCTCAGAAAATGCATTATTTGAACATAAAACATTTCCGTTCTTATCAAGGACAACAACGCTATCTGATACTTTGTCAAAAATAAAGTTATATATATCAACCATAGTCTACATTCTAGCATATTCTAAAAATATTGTTAACTAATGTTACAAATTACACTTTTTTCCTAAAGTTATCCCCTCACTCTGTCGATAAAGAAAATAACTATAAGTGTACGTTATTTTACTAAAGTAGTTAGATAGGAGTATAGGAACATGGGTGAAGATTTTAGCCTGAATCTAAATGGGAAGGATTATCTCATTAAGAAAAAAGATGTCAAAGATGACACAAAACTCTCAAAAGATGACCTTGAAATTGAAAAAAATTCTGTCGAAGAATCAATCTTCAACGAATTTCAGCTCGAAAAAGGCGCAAATGGAGTCGGTGGTGATGACTCAATATTTGATGCCGGAGAAATAAACACTTTCATGAATAGAATGGATACAGAAGTTGATACAGATAATGACGGCAAATTATCTGATGATGAAATTACTGACTTCATGGAAGATACCTTTGGAGATAGAACAGAAATAGATTCAAGAGCAGTCAATGGTTTCAAATCATTCTTTGCTTCTTTATCAACAGCAATCAGCGGTACTCAAGCGGCTGATTCAACAAACGGCACAGGAAATACAGCAGATGTACAAGGTGTCATTCTCCAATATGATGACTCAAAACCAGGAATTCTTAAAGATGAAACGGATACAAACAGACCTGATGATGTCTATGTTGAAGTTCAAAAATGGGGTGATGAACCTCTCGAAGGAAATAAAAACGCAAATGACTGCTTATCCCGTATCATAGAAAACTACTATGGCGTAAATATGGATGACCCTGAATATGAAGCTATAGAAAAAGCTATCATGGACTACAACCCTGAAATCTATGGCGGCGAAGGTCAGGGTATAGAAGACGCAGGTGAGCACTACAATGTTAGAGGCACAGCTGTCAACGACAACAGAATTTATCCTACTGATGATGACAGACACAACGCTATCCTCTACTCTGAAGATTATAACCCGCTGAGAGAAGACGGCGGCGCTGATAGAATTTATCTTCCGGGAGAAATTGATACTTCTCCAGAAGAACCTGCACCGACAACTGACCCAGGACCATCAACTAATCCGGGTCCATCAACAACCCCGGGACCGTCAACAAATAATAGACCATCAACTGACCCGGGACCATCAACCGACCCGGGACCATCAACCGACCCAGGACCATCAACCGACCCGGGACCATCAACTGACCCAGGACCATCAACAGATCCTGGACCGTCAACTGACCCCGGACCGTCAACTGACCCAGGTCCATCAACAGATCCTGGACCATCAACTGACCCAGGACCGTCAACTGACCCAGGACCGTCAACTGACCCAGGACCGTCAACTGACCCAGGTCCATCAACAGATCCTGGACCATCAACTGACCCAGGACCGTCAACAGATCCTGATCCGTCAACACCTTCAAGCGATCCATACGCAGGCAACACTTACTGGCCTGAACAGTCAAGATACATGGAAAATGCCATGAATGAAGTCTATAGTGATGAAAACATAAAAGACTACACCAACGAAAATCTTGACTCACCTCTTGCAGGAAAAGAAGATGAACTCAGAGACTTCTTGAATGGAATTGCTCCAAACAGAGCAGGTTCTTCAGATGATGAACAAACAGCCAGAGATAATACAAAGACAAATGCTGAAGCATTCTCTGCTTTGTACCAGAAATCATATGATGAATGGACTCTCAAAGGTTACTTCGGAACGGATATTGATGTAGATGCAATGGGTGAAGCAATCCGTACATACATCGATCAGGTAGCTCCAAATAAAGGTGATTACAAAGGAAGCGTTGAAGCAACACAAGAAGGTTATAATGATAACAGCTTCCACGATGACTACAAATACGGTTTCTCAGGTGACGTCGAAGAAAGTCCAGAAACCTTCTGGGATGAAAATGAAGATTATGTCGCTCAGGAAAATGGTGATGACTTCGTAGCAGACCATGAACCGGTAAAACCGAAAGCTCCTGAAGAAACAGAACCTTCAACTTCTGCTCCGGCTACACCTGAAACAGAAGCTCCTGAGGAAACAGAACCTTCAACTTCTGCTCCGGCTACAC
>CAJFVJ010000003.1:330440-615899 GCA_904420445.1 Candidatus Adamsella avium
GAAACAGAAGCTCCTGAGGAAACAGAACCTTCAACTTCTGCTCCGGCTACACCTGAAACAGAAGCTCCTGAAGAAACAGAACCTTCAACTTCTGCTCCGTCTGCTCCTGAAACAGAAGCTCCCGAAGAAACAGAACCTTCAACTTCTGCTCCGGAAGGCGAAGCCGATGCGATGAAGCAATGGGAAGATGACGTGGCAGCACTTGAACAAGCAGCCGAAGAATCAGGAGATCCTGCACTAAAAGAAAAAGCTGAAGAAGAAAGAGCAAAACTTGACGCTGCACAATCAGAGCAAGCATCAGCTGACACATCTTCAGAATCTGAAGCAGCAGCACAAGCTGAAGCCGAAGCAGCAGCACAAGCTGAAGCAGAAGCAGCAGCACAAGCTGAAGCCGATGCGGCAGCACAAGCCGAAGCCGAAGCAGCAGCACAAGCTGAAGCCGAAGCAGCAGCACAAGCCGAAGCCGAAGCAGCAGCACAAGCTGAAGCCGAAGCAGCAGCACAAGCTGAAGCCGAAGCAGCAGCACAAGCTGAAGCCGAAGCCCAAGCAGCAGCCGAAGCCCAAGCAGCAGCCGAAGCTCAAGCAGCAGCCGAAGCTCAAGCAGCAGCCGAAGCTCAAGCAGCAGCCGAAGCTCAAGCAGCAGCCGAAGCTCAAGCAGCACAGCAGCCGAAGCCCAAGCAGCAGCCGAAGCCCAAGCAGCAGCCGAAGCCCAAGCAGCAGCCGAAGCCCAAGCAGCAGCCGAAGCAGCAGCTCAGGAGATTCCTGAAGAACCTCAACAATAATCAAACAAAGTTCCTACATACTATCTATCAAACGGAAAACAAGCTCTATAAAAATAGAGCTTGTTTTCTTTAATGAGCTTTAATATATTCAACGGCAGCTTTCACTGCATTATCCCATTTTTTATCCCAAGTTTGCCGAAAAATTGTGAGCGAATCATACCAGCTGCATTTTCCTTCCTCGTTCATCCATCTGTACTCAGCATCACAGTTTAGCAGACATATGGTTTTTACACCAAGAGCTCCTGCAAGATGAAGCACTCCGTTGTCTGATGAAACGAGATAATCCAAATTTTTCAGAGCAGCAGCAGTATAAGAAAAATCCTTAAATTCCCCTCCAAGCAAAACAGGATGTATGTTCCCTTTGAATTCCGTTTCTTTTATTTTCAGCTGGAGAGAATAAAACTCAGCACCCTTTAATGTTGAAAACAAATCAACGGCAGAAACGGGAATATCTCTGTTTTTATTATAAAACTGCGGATTTCCTCTCCAGACAAAACCGATTTTCAGTTTATTATGATTAAAATATTTATTTTTAAAATACAGAACTTTCTCCTCATCAGCCTTCAAATAAGGAGATGATGGAATGGTTTCAGGCTGCAGATTTATTATATGAGGAATGTCAAGCAGGGGAATATGACAGTCAAAATCAATATTCTCAAGTTTTTCAGACTCTTTCACCGTATCAAAAGGGAAATTATTTTCTTTTATCAAAGAATACAGCGCATCATGAACTCTGAATATAACCCTTTTTGCTTTCCCTGTAATCTGTTCGATAAATCTGAGAAACATAATCGAATCTCCAAAACCCTGCTCGCATGAGACAAGCAGTGTCTTATCAGATATATCTTCACCTTTCCATCGAGGTTTGTCTATTTGTGGATAAGGAGTTTGGTTCGTTTCTTTCTCCAAACGATGATAATACAACTCCCAGCCTTTTGAGAAATTCTTATACTTAATCAAAAATGTTGCATACAAAAACAGATAATCATGATTTGAAAAAATTGAAAGAGCCTTATCAAAATATTTTTTTGCCATTTCAAAGTTATTTTCTTTATCAGCATAGAAAAGAGCAAGATTTTTATTATTCTCAAAGTCATCGGGTTTTAGTTCAAGAGCTTTTTTGAAGTATTCAATTTGTTTATCACGAAAAGAATATTCGTTGCTCAATTTCGAATAAGCCCGTCCAAGAGCGGCATAAACAGAAGCGTTCTTGAAATAATGCCTGCAATATTCTTCATAATTTTGTATGGATGAGAAGGTATTTTTATCTTCATCCTCCTTGCAATCAGATTTAATCATTGAATATAAATCACCGAGTATACGAAAAACATCATATTTCGACGGTGAAAACTCTAATCCTTTTTTATAAGTTTTTATTGCTGTTTTGATTGCTCCCTGTTGTTTTTGGCAATCAGCCATCTCAAAAAAAGGAAAATTCTGTTCATCTTTTGATAAAAACATCAAATCTTCATAAAACAAAAGTGCTTTTCTATAATTTTTCTTCTTATATCCTTCTGCTGCCTGATTTTTTATATAATCACAATATTTCAAAGTCACCTTATCAATTAGCGAAGAATAGTCATGTTTTGCAGACTCATCTAATAAATCATATAAATCTCTCGCTTTTTTATAGCAATCACACGCCTTATCAAAAAACTTGCCGTTGCAAAAAATATCATCAGCCGTTGATATATAATAAATAAACTTCTCTTTTATCACCGGAACGCTCCAATAGGAATAACTCCAAATCTTATATTAGCATATTTCAAAGAAATAAAAAAAGATTGCGGATGAAAAAATCACCCGCAATCAAAATTTCCGTTAATATTATTTTTTTATCAACATTTTGTTCAAAAGAGGATACCCCATCTTTTCTCTTTGAGAAACATAGAGTTTTGCTACCTCATGAGCCATATGTCTGATTCTGTTTATGAAATTCGTTCTCTCATCTCTGCTGATAACCCCTCTTGCATCAAGCAGGTTGAACGCATGAGAGCATTTCAGGACATAATCATAGGCAGGCAAAACAAGTTCATGTTCTACACAATTGTTGACCTCTTTTGTATACAAATCAAACATCTTGAACAACCCGTCAGAATCAGAGTATTCAAAGTTATATTTTGATTGTTCTATTTCATTTTGCAAATAAATATCACCGTAAGTCAGCGTATCATTCCACTGAATTTCGTAGACGCTCTGCTTATTTTGAAGATACATTGCTATTCTCTCAAGCCCGTATGTCAACTCGAGAACAACAGGTCTGATTTCCAACCCGCCGACCTGCTGGAAATATGTGAATTGAGTAATCTCCATTCCATCAAGCCAGACTTCCCAGCCCACACCGGATGCGCCGAGTGTCGGCGATTCCCAGTTATCTTCGACAAACCTGACATCATGTTTGCTCAGGTCTATCCCCATTACCTCAAGACTTTTCAGATAAATATCCTGCGCATCATCAGGAGAAGGCTTGATAATTACCTGATATTGATAATAATGCCCGAGTCTGTTCGGATTTTCTCCGTAACGTGCATCAGCAGGACGTCTGCATGGCTCAATCATCGCAGTATTCCAGGGTTCAGGACCGAGTGCTTTCAAAAAAGTTGCAGGATTCATCGTGCTTGCGCCTTTTTCGATATCATAAGGCTGCTGAATAACACAGCCATAGTCTGACCAGTATTTGTTCAAATTAAAAATCAGTTCTTGAAAATTCATTGCACAATTCTCTCTAAAGTATTTCTTATTAATTTAGTATATCGTAAAAAATAATTTGCAGAAAGAAATTAATTCAAATTAACAGGTCTTGTTCCGTATAAAAATACTTCATCAACAGATTCCAAATCAGAGTGAATTTGCAGCATTGTCTTCTTCAAAACAGGATGAACAAAATTCTCATCAAGCTCTAACATCGGAACAATGCAATAAGCCCTATCACTCATACCAGGATGAGGAACAGTCAGAATATCACTGTTCATAACCAGATTATCATAAAATAAAATATCCAAATCTATTGTTCGAGGACCCCATTTTTTTTCACGAACCCGCCCGAGTTTCTCTTCAACACTCTGACAGGCGTGCAAAAGGTCTATTGGAGGAAGGGTTGTTTTTATTTTGATTATGGCATTCACAAACCAATTTTGCTCTTTGAAGCCATAAGGCTCTGTTTCATAAAACCCTGAGGTTTCAAGAACTTCTATCCCGTCAAAAGCTGAGAGCATTGTAACAGACTGCTGGATATAACCGAGTCTGTCTCCAAGATTTGAACCTATACCAATATAAGCAATTTTATCACTCATTCTGCTATTTTAGCCGACGTAAAAATTTTTGACAAGAATGAATTAAGCTTTGAAATCAAGTTTATTTCCAAGTTTTGAAGAAGTCAAAGCCTGTACGCTTTCAACATGCTGTTGAGTGACCAAATAATCTAACATCTCAGGACTTTGTGCTACGGGGTCTACAAATCTGAAGAGTTTGCTCATCGGTTTGAAGATGTCTTTTATTGTAACCTGCTGTTGTTCTTCTGGTTGAGCAACAGGTTTTACCGTATTGACAAAAGGTTTCAGACCGACTGTTTTTGGCAGATTGTTAGCCATTTTTATACTCCAAGAAATATATCCCGTACATGAATAGTCGGATTCTCTTTCTTAAACTTTAATTAAAAACGGCTGATTTCAAATCTTTTTTACAAAAATTTACGTTTATACCTTACTTCTTGTATAAATTCTCGGAAGTCTTGATTTCAACAAACAGGTGAGTTCATAGCTGATTGTTCCCAAAATTTTTGCCCATTCATCGACGCTTATTTCTTCTGAAAGAAGAGTTATCACATCACCTTTTTTGACATCAGCGCCTGTTGTGTCAAACATCATCTGATCCATGGTAATATTCCCGATTTGTTTGACTTTCTGCCCGTTTACAATCCCGTAAATCTTATTCGACAAACCTCTCAAAACTCCATCTGCATAACCTATCGGGATAGTTGCGATTCTCGTTGTTTTATCCGTTCGATACGTAAAGCCATAACTGACACCCTCGCCAGGAGGTACTTCAAACAGATTGACAACACGACCTTTCAGACTCATTGCCTGCTTAACCTGAGGAACATAATAATCCCCCTCAGGTAAATCAGGCAAAAGACCATAAAGCCCAATACCCACACGCACCATATCAAATTTCAGATTAAACGCTATCGTCGCTGCCGTGTTTGAACAGTGGAATATAATATCGTTATCACCTTCAAAAGCATCATAGACCTTATTCCACCTTTCAACCTGATGTTTTGTTTCTTCTTCTGACTCAGCACAAGCAAAGTGAGTAAATACCCCCTTCAAAGATAAAAATTCACACTCTTTAACTTTTGATATAAAATCAATCGCCTCTTCTGAAGAAACGCCTATTCGATTCATTCCCGTATTAATCTTCACATGAACCTGAGCCTTGAGTCCGTGTTTTTCATATAAATCCCGACATGCCTGAATATGCTCATCATTGTATATCGCAAGCGTAAGATTATTTTCTATTGCACTTGCAAAAGCCCAATCAGGACTTGTTCCGAGAATCAAAATCGGAATTTCGACTCCTGCCTCCCTGAGTTGTATGCCTTCATCAATAGAAGATACACCAAACATATCAACACCTGATGCTATCAGAGTTGAGGCACACATTGCAGCCCCATGCCCGTAGGCATCAGCTTTCACAACGGCAAGAATCTTTGTTTCTTTTGGTATAATCTTCTCAAATTCATAAATATTATGCTCTATATTGCCTAAATCAACTTCAACCCAGGCATCTTTTCTAACCTGATGGACAAGAGGTCTTCTTATTTTTATCATATTTTCAAAATACTTCTCAAACTAATTTCTTCCGATATAATTATCCGACAAACCATCTTCGTTGTACACTGTTTTTCCCCACTGGTCTTTGTTTATGTATTGATATTTCATCGGAAGAGCAAAACGCAAGTTCCACACAAAAATCGGTCTATCAGAAGGGATAATCCACATATCAACACCTGAGGTTTTGTAGTTGAACCCGACAATAGGCAGAATAATCGGCGTCCATCCTCCGACATTCGGATACTTATCTCCATAACCTTTAAATATTCCCGCCTTATACTGAAAATCAACTCCAAAATCCTTATAAATTGTCTTAGACCAGACTCTCCTTGCAACACCTGCCATATAAGACCGCTGTGAATAACTGTTTCTGAATGTCCCCAAAAGATAACCGGCATACTGCATCCCGAGCAAATCATTTGTCCCGTTCACATCATGGTCATAGTTGACATGCCAGCTCCACATCCCGAGCAGCAGCGCATCATAAGCCGGCTCACCCTTGAACCACTCCCAGAATGCCTTTGCTTTATCATAGTTTCTCTGTTTTTTAGCAACTTTCGCACTTCCCTCATCTTTTGATACCCCGCCTTCAAGATTTTCTTCCTCTGCTGCTTCTTCATCCGTTGATAAAGTTGTTATATCTCCTGAAAAGCGCGGTGATGACTTTATGCTTTCTTCAAAATCTGCATTCTGGTATTTCTTTGAGAAAAATCCGAAATTTTCAATAGGCTCATTTATTTTCAAAAATTCTCTCTTGTCATAATCAAAAGGAATTGCACTCTTGGCGGCTGCATTCTCTTTTGTCTCAGTTGTTATATTAAACTTATTTTTCTTTATCGGCTGCTGTCCGTTCAGCTTTTCGATACGAATAACAGGATTTCCTATATCAAGAACTTCCTGCTTTTCAAATGCATCAACCTGCAAATTTATACCTGAATAATCAACCTTTGCAAAAGCCTGAGGAAGACAAAATATAATTAAAAATAATGTTAATAGTACTCGTTCTCTCATCTGACCTGAATTTTATTAAAACTGATTATCTTCTTAAATTCATCATTTTATTTAAAGGAGCGTTAATGTTTATAAACTCTCTATCCTTATTCTGGAGATAGTTGTCTGCTTCGTCGTTTTTTTCTTCTTTGGGAGTAATTATTGTTCTCTTGACTTTTGGCTGCTCGCTGTTTACTCTTTTCAAAACATCTTCCTGTCTTTCAACTTCAACAACAGGTTTTTCTTCATCAACAGTGAGATTAATCCCGGAGGACTCCTTTCCGAAAGAAACAGACGGAATCAAAGCAATCAATGAAAAAATCATTATTGTAAAAATAAATTTATTCATGCACTAACCCTCCTGTTCTTATACTTTAGCATATAGTACAATAAAATTAAATTATACTTTCTTATTTAAACACCAATAATTAATAAAAATTAAAATTCTACACTTATGGGAGCTTCAGGTTATATGGATTTAAGAAAAATTATCATATTATCTCTTATGCTGTTTTTAGCAGCAAACTTGTCCTACGGGGAAGAATCTGCACCGAAAGAAAATGACTATGACCTGAAAATTATCAATGAAAAACTAATCGAAAACTCTGACCAGAAGGATGAATTCAAAATCCTCGACGAAAAAACATTCCTTCCTCAAGACACACAAGAACAAAAACATTCAAAAATAACCAACGAACAGAATTTATCTCTCCTCTCTTATGATGATTTGGTTCATATCTACAGGGATAAAACTTATAAACAGAACATCACATCAAAAATCTTTTCCCAACCGATTGTTAACAACAACATCTCTTCGGCAGACAAAGACTATCCCTTCAAAAAATGTCCGCATATGGGCGATTACATAAGAGTCTCCTTCTGGAGCATAGATGGAGGGAAAAACTACGAACAAATAGAAGATGTCTTCTTTGAACCGGAAAAACTTACAAAAAAAATTGACACCAAAAACTCAAAAATGAGCTATATGAAAGGTTCATCAATCACAAAAAAAGAAGCAAAACAAAAAGTTCTCGAAGAAGCAAATCGTTTCTCGCAATCTGATATTCTGATGCTTAATGACGCTGATATAGGTCTTGCGAGAACAGACTACAAAAATACCGTCGACGAACTTGCAACAACGCTTGGTTACAACTATGCCCTCATCCCTGAATTTCTCGAAATTGACCCGCAAATCCTCGGGGTGTCAAAGGAAGTTCTCGACAACGAAAACATCTCCCCTGCACTTATGCAGCCACACAATGTCGATAAAGAAAAACTCAAAGCCATTACTGCGATAGCTATCCTGAGCAAATTTCCTCTCGAAAATGTTAGAGTAATCAGACTCCCCGACTTTTATGACTGGTATGGAGAAGAAAAACGAAACGTCTTCTTCGGAGAAAAAGTCAAAAGATATGCAGCAGAAAACGTCCTGAACGAAAAAACAACATCTCATGTCAGACTCGGTTCACGCTGCGCTCTTCTTGCCGATACTATTGTTGACGGAGAAAAAATAACCCTGCTCACAGTACAGTTTGAAGACAGAACAGACGCTATACACAGAGCTAAACAGGCAAAATATCTCCTCGAACAAATCAAATCAATAAATAACCCCGTTATCGTAGCAGGGAACTTCAACACAACAACCCGCAACAATGCGCCGGTCAGACCGATGAGGGTAATAAAAAACACTTTCACTGACATACACAACCTCGCTCGCTTCGGAGTAGGTCTGATTTTTCCTCCCGGGCTGATACTGAACGTTACTCGCCCGACAATTGACTATTTCAGAAAATCATCAGACCCGACAGTAAAAAGTATTCCCATCATAGCCCCGAACTACGAAAGAAAAGTATTCAACAACTTCAAAAAGTTTACGTTTGACGACGGCTATAGATTCGACTTTAGAGGCGATGACCAATCACAGATACAAAACTTTGACCCGAACGGCTGGCTCTCAAACTCAAATGAAAGAGCACATGTAGGCTTTGTTCCGACTTATCACATCAACAGAAACTTCGGCATAGCCAACTCAAAAATTGACTGGATGTTCATCAAAGGCTATAGAACAGACCCGTTTGAAAAAGAAGGCGGCTCAGAAAAATTTGCCCCGCACAATGCAAGGACTCTGCATACGCTGAACTTTGCATACAAAGAACCTATTTCAAGACATGCACCCTTGAGCGTTGATTTAGCTATCACTGACTTCAAAAACATTAGGAACGCAAAATAATTTTTATAACAAAATGTAAATATTACATCAAAAGGTATAAAGAAATTTACACATAACTCCGATAAATAACATATATGTTACTTAGCTAAGGAGTTGTTAGGTGTCTTCGGTTAATCCTTTTGAACAAAATGTTGATATTTACAACAAAAAAATATCTTCCTCTAAAACTATTAATACAAACCAATCTTCAGAAGTTTCTGAATCTGCGCAGATTGATACCTCCGGCAGTATCTATTCTGAATCCTCTGACTCTAAACAGTATTCAAACGGGCTTTCTGTTGAAAATGACTCTGAAATAGATAGCAACACATATAACGTTATCAAAGAACAACTCGAAAACGAAATTGAACAAAAAAAACAAGCTCTGAAGGATAAAAAAGATGACAGAGGTTGGGCTACTTCTCTATGGAACAGCGCTAAAGAACTCTTCGGCGGCGGCGATAAAGCCGAACTTAAAGAAATAGAAAAACTTGAAGAAGAACTCAAAACTCTTGAAACAGAACCTGATAACCTCGATGCAGTCTACAAATCCATTATGGGAAAAGATTTAAGCGCTGAGGAAATATCAAAAATCAAAAATTCCTCTTCTCTTGTTTCTTCTCTTGACTCTTCTACGAAGCAGGCTATTATCACTGAACTTGAAAATCAATATGAGCAAATTGAAGACTCTCTTGATTCCGCAAAAAGTTCGAACGGTTGGATTTCAGGGGCCTGGGACAAGTTCAAAAACTGGACTGGCATCGGGGCGTCTTCTAATAAAAGTGAAACTCAGCTCGATAATATGAAAGAGCAGCTGGATTCTCTCAAAGAAAACCCTGACAATCTTGCTGAAGTCTACAAAAATATCACAGGCAAAGATTTTACAACAGATGAGCTAAATAAATTCATCTCTGGAGAAACTTCTCTTGTCTCCGAGTCAAAAGCTGCCGAGTCTGTTTCTAAATACTCGGAAGGGCAAAAAATGGCTACTGATATCGTCGCTGACGTCGTTTCCGGTATCGCTGCAGTCGGAGCTATTGCTGCTGCGCCTTTCACCGGCGGTGCTTCTCTTCTGCTCGCTGCCGGGGTTGGTGCCGGGGTTAAAGTCGGGCTTAAAGCAAGTGATTGTATAGGCAATGAAAAAACTTACGGACTTTCTGATCTCGCCTATGACTCTGTTACTGGCTCCATAAACGGTATGTTTGCTCCGATTTCTAACGGATTAGGCGGTGCTGCTGGTACCGGCGTTGCTAAAGCCTTCGGACTTGAAGCTGCTGAAAACACTGTCAAAACTGCTCTCAAACAAACTGCAAAAACTGTCGGCAAAGAAGCAGCTGAAGAAGTTCTTGAACAGGGGGCAAAGCAGGCCGGAAAAAGCACTATCTCTAAAATTCTTGCAAAACAGGGCACTGAATATGTTCTCAAGGAGGGGGCTGAATCCACTCTCAAAACTACTATCGGAAAAGTTGCGGCTTACGGCACTGATATGGTCGTTGACGGGGCGCTTAGCGGGGCTACTGACGGCTTTGCCAGAGCTCTCGGTGAAGGACGCATCGAGGATATCCCTCAAGATACCCTCAACGGGCTGGCCGGCGGCGCTGTCGCTTCGCCTCTCATCGGCGGCGGCTTCAGACTCGCCACTAAAGGCGGCTCTAAAATTGGAAATATGATTGGCAAATCAGACATCGGAGACAGCGTTGCAGATGAAGTGTCAGATAAATCTAAATCATCTTTCTTGAATAAAGCCGGCGAGCTTAAAGACGCTGCTTCTGACAAACTTCACAAGGCAGGTGATAAAATCAAAAACTCCAATGCTTACCAAAAAGCAGGCGAGCTCAAACATGCTGCTTCTGACAAACTTCATCAGGCAGGTGACAAAATCAAAAACTCTACTGCTTACCAAAAAGCAGGCAGGCAGGTGACAAAATCAAAAACTCTACTGCTTACCAAAAAGCAGGCGAGCTCAAAGACGCCGCAAAAGATAAGTTCCATCAAATGGCAGAAGAGTACAACTCTACAAGAGAACTCATGGCGGAAGACGGTGCTTCCTTCAAAGACTTAGCTGCTGATAAACTCCATCAGACCGGCGATAAAATCAAAAACTCTAAAGCTTACCAAAAAGCAGGCAAGCTCAAAAATGCTGCTTCTGACAAACTTCATCAGGCAGGTGACAAAATCAAAAACTCTAAAGCTTACCAAAAAGCAGGCGAGCTCAAACATGCTGCTTCTGACAAACTTCATCAGGCAGGTGACAAAATCAAAAACTCTACTGCTTACCAAAATGCTGCTTCTGACAAACTTCATCAGGCAGGTGACAAAATCAAAAATTCCAATGCTTACCAAAAAGCAGGCGAGCTCAAACATGCTGCTTCTGACAAACTTCATCAGGCAGGTGACAAAATCAAAAACTCTAAAGCTTACCAAAAAGCCGGTGAACTTAAAGACTCAATGAAAACATCTATTAAAAGTAAACTAAAAGAAACGAAAGTAGGAAAAAAACTAGTTCAAGATTATAAAATAGCAAAAAATAATTTTATGAATATTCCTCAAAATAATAGTACAGATGCTCAATTGGTTCAAGATCTGGCTCAATTTGCAAAAAAAGCTCAAGAATTTTTAGACAGCTCTAATACTTCATTAAATAATCATTTCACAAATTTTGAGAATACATTTTCAAATCTCACAACAAGTGTTGATGATGTTATCGGAGATATATCATCAATAAGAAATAAAATACTTGTTTCTTCTTCTGAAAAAAGTGCAATGGTAAAAGAATTATTAGAAGAAATAAGAGCGGGGAAAGATGTTTCTCCTAAAATTATTGAACTTATAGATAAAGGTATAGATTTAACTGATTTATTCGATGAAAATCTCTTAAAGGTTACGACTGATTTAGAAGATAAATTGGGTAAAGTTTCTACATATTCTCAAGAATATAATAAATCTGTAGAAAATCTTATGGAAATATTATCTGAACGTACTGATGAAGCAACAGGTCTTGCGAATGAAACAATAAATGTTATTAAAAAAGTACCAGATACAAATGCTTTTAAGCAATTAGGAGATTTGCCTGATAGAACTAAAATTTTTGCAACTAAAATACAAGAAGATATTTCTTCTTTAAAATCAAAGTCCGAAGCTGCTAAAGCAAAAATATTAGGCGGGAATATTGAAGAAGGACTTCAAGATCTTGAAAAATATTATGATGAAGTAGAAGTATTTCAAAGCAAACTGGAACAAGCCTCTATTGATGCTCAAACAACAGCAGAACGTTCCGGTTTTATAGAAACAATTTCTACTTTAAAAGATAGAATTCAGAGTAAGCTTAACTCTCAAGGTTTTTCCTCTATGTCAAAAACTGCACAAACTCAATCAATTATAGAAGAAAGCAACATAGCTTTTTCAAAATTTATACAAACAATGTCTTCAGATGAAAACTTACCCCCACAAGTTCAGTCATTTTTTAAAGAATTTACAAGTAATTGCACCGTAACAAGAGATTTGGCAGAAGCCCAAAAATTTGCAGATGAACTATACGGTGCCGGAAAATATACATTGAAAAAGTCATTCGGTGCGGGAACTGTAGGAGAGACCTATCTTGTTACCGATGCAGAAGGTAAAGAATTTGTGATGAAAATGCTCAAAAAAGGAGTATCAGAAGAAAAATTTGAAGCAGATAGGGCTATGTTCACAAAATATATAGAAGAATTTATAAGTGATGAGGCAGATAAAGAATATAAACTTAAATTGATTAATGGATTATTTGACAGCTGGGAAAAAGAACTGGATTATGGTCTTGAAGCTGCCGGAGCAAAAAATATGCTCGATGGTGCAAAACGATTTAATGTTGCACAAACGGTAGAAATAGGAACCAAAGAAGGGCGCAATATATCTTTAGTTATGGAAAAGGCTGATGGAGTCGGTCTGGATACATTACTCGACCTTCTAAAATTTAAGAATGAAAATCCTACAGATTATATGACAAAATCAATTTTAAATGATGAAGGAAAAGAACTAAATCCTTGGATTAAAAACAAAAAATTAATAGAACAAAACAGTTGGATTAAAGATACTGAGAGCTATCGCGAAGCACTACCGGTTGCTTATCAGAAAGCACAGAATGAACAAGCTATGTTTCTATCCAAAAAAGGAATAAAAACAGTACATGCGGATCCTCACGGAGGAAATGTCTTTGTTGATTTTGATACAAAAACAAAAACTCCCAAAATTACATACATTGATACAGGAAATGTTGTACAAAGAACCAATTCCGAAGTATTGAGCGACATAAGTCTTTCCTTAAACATGCTTATAGGTAATTCTGAAGGAATTGCTCACTCTCTTATTCAAGGTGCGACGCTTCCTGCTGGAGCAACTCAAGAAGAAATGGCAAAGAAAATGGCTGACTTGCTTGATGAAAGACTATATAAAGCAGGAATTAACTTAAAAGATGTCAACTATACTCAATCAACAATTAACAATATAATGAAAGAGTTAAATATTATTCCTGATGCCGGAAATTCAAATCTTATGAAAGCTACTCTTCAAAGAATTAAGACTTCTCGTGAAATATTCAGTGTTACTGGAACTGAGGCAAATAAGGCTATTGATATAAAAGATATGCTTAAAGGAATTGCTCAATCATTTAAAACAAATCCTAAAGAAACATATAAAACGATTAAACCTATTATAAAATGGGCTTATAAAAATAAAGATCAAACGTTAATTACTTTCTTCCAGATGATGTTAAAAAATAGTGATTTTGAAAATATAAACTAAATATCTTAAAGATTTGATATTGCTTCATTTAGATTTGGAAACAAATAAGGCATAAGGTTCTTATTTTCTTTATCTAAGATTAATGTCGTTCCATAGCATCCACCGCCTTTTTGCTGCCAAGCAAACAAATCAGCAATAATTTCATCAACAGGGAGATATGCCTTTTTATTGAAAAAATAATGCGATACAAGTTTTCTTTCTGACTCACTTAAAGAATCCAGTTTTTTTTGAGTTTGAATTTCTCCCAAATCATCTATAAGAGCTTGTCTAAAATTTAAATCAGAATCTAATTTTTTTATATTACATAGACCATGTCCAAATTCATGATTTACAATATTCTGCATATATATATCAGAAAGAGGTGGTTTATCGCAAAAACAGAAAAAATTAAAAAGTCTGTTTTGTATATTATTATATGTTATACCTAATGTTCCTTGTGGATTTCTTTTTTCTGTTTGTTCAACAATAGAAGAATGCACGCCTTTAGCTTTATAAGCATCAGTAATATTTTTTGATAATACTATTTTATAGTCATTTTCCTTAAACAAATCTAACCATCTTTGAGGGAAATTATCTATTTGTTTTGATATTTTTTTTATAAAGTCTTGTGATACATCTCCGACTATTTCTACAGGAATCCCTTTTATTTCCTTGATTGGCGAATTTTTTATCGTCCGTTCAAAAACATCTGCTGACCGATTCGGGACACATTTGCCAACACAAGAAATCGGGCGTTGTTGAACGCCTCCAACTATATTAGATACTATTTTACCTGTTATTTTGGATAGCAAATATATAATGCCTCCTTAAAAGTAATCCATTTATATTAAAAATTTTAACAACAAAAAATTGCCAATAATAAAGGCTGATTTTAATCTCAAAATACTATAATAATTCCTTACCCACGACAAAAACGAGCCTTCACTTTCTTAAAGAAAGCATAAGCTGACTCGTCTTTCAGAAGCACTGATACAACAAAGAAAATACCAAGGCAAACAATTGATATAACACAAAGCTTGATGCCTATCAAAAGATTGCTCTCTTCTCCGAGCAAAAAAGCCCCCCTCATCATAAAACCGGCAACGCTCATAACAAATGTAGAGACACTCACCTTCAATAAAGGCTTAACAAACTTTGCATACTCAAGATTAATCTTTGGCATAATCAAAATCCCGAGCATAATCATATTGAAAAACGTCACAATCGTTGTCGAAAGCGTAATACCTCCGACGCCGAATATCCTTACAAAAATAAAGTTCATCACGCTCTTGACAGCTATTGACAAAACAGCAATCAAAAACGGAGTCTTCGAATCTCCAAAGGCATAAAACACTCGTGTAACAGCATCACGTGCAACATAAGGTATTATCGATACTGATAGAAAGAACAGCGCCTGTGACACCAAAAAAGTATCATCAGAGTCAAAAGCCCCTCTTTCAAACAAAAACTTTATCGCATCATAAGAAAATATTGCCATCAAAGCAAACACGGGGAAGGATAAAAACCATAACGAATTCAATCCCTTATGAAAATACTCTTTCAAAGACGAAAAATCTTTTTGCCCGACGAATGATGAAAACATCGGAAACAAAGGAACGAGAAAGGCAGTTGTGATTACTCCCACCGGAAATTGAAAAATCTTGTTCCCGTAAGAAACAGCTGACCACGCCCCCTCTTCCAGTCCAGAGGTAAAAAACATATCTATATAAACATTTATCTGACCGACTGTTGTCCCGAGCATCGCAGGAAAAAGAATCTCTCCAAGCTGCTTCATCTCATTTGATGAAAAAGAAAAAGACGGCCGATAAAACAACCCGACCCGAAAACAAGCAGGCAGCTGCAATATTAGCTGGAATACTGCACCAACAAGCGTTGAATAAGCAAGTATCAACCCGTATTTATCGTTAGGCAAAAATATCAACGCAAAAATTATCGTAATACTCGCCATCAAAGGACTCAAACTCGTATAAAAAAACTCACGGTAAACATTTGCAACACCATAATAAATTCCGATAACACCACCGATTAAAATCATAGGCGACATAATCTTCAGCTGCATTGAGGCAATTTTTATGAGTTCAGGCGTCCCCTGAGATATAATCAAGCCGATTATGGTATCGGAGAAAATATAAACAAGCACGCTCAACACACCAAAAACAAGAGCGGTAATTGTTACGAACTGATAGAATGTTTCTTTGACCGTTTCATCAGGCTTTTGAGTCACATCAGTGACAATCTTCGAAAATACTGCAACAGTTGCCGTATAAAAAGGACCGCCCAATCCCCCGAGCAAAATCAACGCCAGAGACGGTATCTGATATGCATAAAAATAAGCATCGGAAACACTCGTCGCCCCATAAGCCTGAGCAACAAACACATCCCGCAGAAAACCCGCAAATTTGCTTATAATTGTCAGCACAGCAATGAGTCCTGCGATACGAAAAATGCTCTTACTCATCTTCAGCCTCAAAGATTTCAATCCAGACTTTTACTTTCTTATCTCTCTCTGAAGAATCAAGCGCCCAGAACGATACAATGTTAGAATCTTTTATTAATCGTGATATGTCAATTTTCATACGTCTTTTCAGTTTTATTTCATGGTCGCTTCCGTTAATACGAAAAGAGAGATGCGATACACCATCCGGATTGTCTATAAAAAGATAGCCTTTCTTTTTTGGAGCAACAAACTGTAAATTCAACTTTTCTTCTGCAGATACAAAAGCGGGTCTTGTTCCGATAGAGATACCATAATAATAATGCTGCAAAATCTCATCAAAGCTATCCCCCTGCATAGCCATAAAACCTGCTCCATACTGACTCATTCCGACACCATGCCCGTATCCGCCCCCAAAGACCTTTATTTTTGAGAGATTTCCTTCTTCATCATAGACGTTTTTGAACACTATATTCGCACTCGGCAGCGCAGAACCGTCCTTTGTGAAAGTTCGTCTGATAGTCAGTTCTTTTGAGAGAAAGAAAGAACCGTTAGAGGTAACTATCTCAAGGGTTATAACTTTGCCTGAAACGCCTCGTTTCAAAACTTTTATATCAACAAGATTGCCTATATCAACATTAATTGGTAGCTGAGGTTCGACAAAAACTCCTGCTTTAGGGAGATTATCAGAGAGGACTTTCTGCATCTCTTCTTTTGTCCAGGAACGAGTCCAGCGATAATTCGGAGAATATATATCATAACTGTTAGGACAGTTGACATAAAAATCCTCTGCATCCTCATCATCAGATAAATCCCGTGGACATGAAGACTCAATATCAGGTCTTCCAGTCAAATAAGGGATAACCTCATCTGATGGAAGCTTGTTCGACTCCCCCGGGAATGCATTGTGATGACTCTCGGTAAAACCTCCAGCAGTAGAAGAATAAAGCGCAAGTATCAGCTCTTTATCATAAATTGCATAAAGCCCTTTGGTTTCTTCAACAGCCTGATCAGACAAAGAAGACTGAGTCGCAGCCCCGAAATAAACCTGACATTTCACAGAATCGCAGACATCAAAGTTATAATACAACTTTGTATTCGAACTCATTGTATAATTTCTTGCCGCTACAGCCTGAGCCTTCAAAGCCTCTAGTCCGAACCTGACAGGCATCTCATTTGGGACAACACCCTTCAAATACTCTTCAAGCGGCAAAATATTTATGAGAGAAAATTTCTGCGACGTCGGTTTTGGAAAACTTACTTCGAACTCACCGTGATAAAACGCCTGCTTTCCTTTTCTCTTCAAATTCTTTACCGTAAACTGGTTATCTTTTGAAAAAGCCTTTGATTTGATTCCTATCGGATTTCTAATCCCTCGTTTGTAAACAACTCCGTTAGACGAAACTGTTATCCCCCCGTCTTCGACATCAAAATCGACATATATGCCGCAGGAACCCGTAAAAATTTCTTCCTGTGTAACTTTGTCATACACAACATATTCATCAACAGCGCTGATGGAAGCTGATGAGTATTCAAGCACGGAAAAATCAGTCGGGCTGATTCCGACACGAACTATATCATCACAAAATGCATTACTGCTGCCCATTGCCAGCAACGAAAAAAATAATGTAATAATTAAAATAAATTTTCTCATACCCCAATTTTATATAAAAATAGTTAATACGCAAAAACTTTATTATTTGATATAATTTATTTTACAAAACAAAAACAGGAGAACTCTCATGACAACAATTCTCGGAATAAAACTTTTTGAAAGAGTCACAACAGCAGCTGATTTTCAAAAAATACTCTCTGAATACGGTTGTTTCATCAAAACAAGAATCGGACTCCACTCCGTATCCGACGGAATTTGTGCGCCAAACGGAATTGTTTTAATCGAATTTATCGGCAACGACGAAACTCTCGCAGAGTTTGAAAAAGCTCTCAACTCTCTTGGAAAAATCGAAATACAAAAAATGACTTTTAAATAATCATGAATAAAACAAAAACCCCCGCATTGTTCGACAGACACATCCATGGAGGATATGGCGTCGACTTCAACAACTGCTCATCAGATGACGTAGAAAAACTGTGCTCCATTCTCCCGAAACACGGACTCGGCGCAATATGCCCGACAGTTATGACTGATGATAAAGAGCAGATAACCAACCAGATTGATATAATTTCTAAAGCAAGAAAAAAACTGAAAAAAGGCGACACACAAATCTTCGGAATCCACCTCGAAGGTCCTTTCATCAACCCTCAAAAAAAGGGCATACACCCTGAAGATAAAATCCTAAAACCTACCGTAAAGAATTTTCAAAAAATAGTCCCCCCATCCCTTGAATCGGAAATCAAAATAGTCACACTGGCACCTGAACTCGATGAAAACCTCGAGCTTACAAAATATCTCAAATCAAAAAACATAACGGTCAGCGCAGGGCATACTATGTCTGATGGGAAAGAACTTGACCAAATAAAAGAAGTCACTCACTTTTTCAACGCCATGCCTGCATTACACCATCGAAATCTCAACATAACATCAAAATCATTAATGGATAACAATATTTTTCTTGAGGTGATAGCAGACAACTTCCACATAGCGTCTGATATGCTGAAGATGATTTTGAAGCTCAAATCAAAAGAAAAAATTATTTTTATCAGCGATGCTCTTAGTGCAGCTTATTCCAATCAGGAAAAAATAATATTCGCAGGAGAAGAAATCTACATCAAAGAAAACACTGCCAGAGATAAAGAAGGAACCATTGCAGGGGCAACAAAATATCTCGATGAAATAATCAGACTCAATACAAAAACAGGATTGATTTCTTTTGATGAGGGTATTCAATTTTGTTCACAAAATGTTTACAAAAGCCTCGGAGCCGATATGCCTGAAACTTACATCGAATGGGATAAAGACTGTTTTGTAACTTCCGCTCATATAAATAGCTTAAACTTATAGCTAGATATTAATAAAAATGTTATTATTAATTTATACAATACAGAAAAGAAGATATTACGCTCAAAAATGCAAATATTAAAATACGGTTCTATTTTTTGGTTAATTTTAGATATGTGCGGTCTGTTTTTTATCTACTGCAGACTGATTGCCAAGTCAAACTTTTTTCAGAAACATAAGTCAAAAATGGACTCCTGGACACTTGCAACAATTTTGTGGGTGCTAATCGGTTCTACACTTTTATTATTGGAATTATTCAAAATCCTCCATGCAACACCGCTGCTGCTCGGACTAACTACGGCATCTGTTGCGGCTGCTTTTGTCAGTTATTATCTTTCGAACTTCAGCCTTCAGATAATAACGTTTGTAACTATTGTTTTAATATTTTGCGCAAGTACATCAGCGCACTACGGTTTTTTCCTTTAAAAGTCAATAAGAGGTGCACAAATGGAATTATTAATCTCAAAATTATGGATAGTATGGGCAACGGTAGGATTAATCCTATTGATAGTAGAAATGGTTACCCCTACTCTTTTCTTTGCAGGAATGGGTATAGGAGCATTTCTTGCAAGTGTTGCTGCTTATTATGGAGCAAATTTATACTGGCAGATTATTATATTTGCAATTTTTTCAATCATATTCACCGTCTATATCAAGCCAATATTCAAAAACAGTCTGCTTAAACTCCCGAAAAACGATACAAATATGTATGCCTATGAAGGAGAAAAAGCAAAAGTTCTGATAACAATCAACAATGAAGAGAACACAGGAAGAATAAGAGTCTTTGATGAAGAATGGAATGCAAAATCAACAGACGGTCAAATTTTTGAGAAAGATGAAATTGTAAAAATCAAATATATCAAAGATATGACAGCTTATGTAGAAAAAGACGGCCAATAAACAATGTTCATCGCTCTTATTGTTGTAATTTTTATATTAATAGTTGTTATAGTTGCGCTCCAACTCAGGAATGCAATGAAGAAATACAACAACTTTGATAAAAATGCCGATATTCTTTTGCAAACATTGAATATGAGCATAAACTTTACTATCAAAGACATCTTGACATCCGACAATAACAAAATATCTGCAAAGATAGCACTGAAATATAAAATATTGAACTCTGACTCTGCCTTCAAAAAGACAACAAACGTCGGAGAACTTGCTGAAAAACTCACAAAAGCGTCTATCAGAACAATGTCAAAGAATATATCTGAACAGGAAATATTCACAGAGGAAACAGCAAAAAAACTGCAAAGCCTTATCAACCAAACAGCTTTAAAATATGGAGTAAGAATTACTGAAATAACCATAAATAATTTTGAAAACACGGAGAATTAAAAGGAGAAAAAAATGTTTATTTTACTGTTAGTATTTTTAGTATTCATTGTATTCTTATTAATCAAATGCGTTGTCATCGTCAAACAAGCCGAGGTTATGATTATTGAAAGACTCGGAAAATATGATAGAACACTCGAATCAGGTTTGAATATCATATTCCCGATTATCGATGTTCCAAGGGGCATACACTGGAAGGTTTCAAAACCGACACTGAGCGGAACTCCCATGGATGTTATCGAAATGAGAAGCAAAATCGACCTGAGAGAAACTGCTTTTGACTTTCCAAGACAAAACGTTATCACAAAAGATAATGTTTCTATCGCAATCAACGCCTTGATTTATTACCAGATAACAAACCCAAAAAGCGCAGTATACGAAATTTATAACCTGCCTGAAGCCATCGAGAAACTCACCCAAACCACACTGAGAAACATAATCGGTGAACTCGACCTTGATGAAACTCTTATCTCAAGAGATACAATCAACGGAAAACTGAGAACAATCCTCGATGAAGCAACAAGCAAATGGGGCGTAAAAATTAATCGTGTTGAACTGCAAGACATCATTCCTCCCCGTGATATTCAGGCTTCTATGGAAAAGCAAATGAAAGCAGAAAGAGATAAAAGAGCTGCAATCCTTGAAGCTGAAGGAAACAAAAAATCAGCAATCCTCGAAGCTGAAGGTATCAAAGAAGCAAACATAAACAAAGCGGAAGGTGAAAGACAGGCTGCAATCCTTCAGGCAGACGGTGAAGCTAAAGCAAAAATCAAAGTAGCAGAAGCAGAAGCTGAGGCAATCAGATTAATCGTCGACGCAATAGCCGAAAAAGGCGACCCTGAAAGATATCTTATTGCAATGAGATACATAGATACTCTCAAAGAGATGATCTCAGGAAAAGACAACAAAGTTGTCTATATGCCTTATGAAGCAACAGGTGTCCTGAGCTCACTAGACAGCATAAAACAGATGTTTAACGCTAATAAATAAAAAACGTCTTTCTTTTGTGCCGGCTCAACAACAAGCCGGCACTTTTTTTATAGCAAATCTTAAAACTATGTTAAAATAATTAAAAATAGGTCGTGTTTTTTTATGAAAAAAATAATAATTTCTCTCTGCTTAATAACCTCAGCAATATACTTTCCGCAGCAGGCTTACGGTGTCTACTACACAAGACCGAACGTCAACATAAAATTTGTTGACTCAAACACAACAGCTGAACAATATTTGCAAAAAGCGCTGGCTAACGAAAAACTCGGAAACATAACAGGCGCAATCAGTGATTGTTCTGACGCGATCAGAAGAGATTCAAACTACGTGCCTGCATATATGAACAGAGCCAGACTATACAACAAAAACGGAAACTTTCTTGCAGCAAGCGCAGACTATGGAAAAGTTCTCAGACTCGAACCAACAAACTATGAAGCACTCTATCAACGGGCAGAAACTTATCGCAAAACAAGAAATGATATGGGGGCAATCAGCGACTATAACAAACTGATAGATAAAAATTATCGAACGGCAGATGCTTACGTCGGTCGAGGGCTTGTGAACTACAACATGAAAAGATATTCATATACGCTGAAAGACCTTGAAAAAGCACTCGAACTCTACCCAAAAGACAGTGAAAAATACAACTCTACACTTGTTTTAATAAAACAAATTCAAGAAAATTACAGACCGTATCCGTATTTTTAAAAAATTTCTAGTTGACTTAGAAAAATATCTTGTCTATCATAATAATTAAGCTAATCTGTCGATGTGGCGGAATGGTAGACGCGCACGTTTGAGGGGCGTGTGGAGAAATCTGTGGGGGTTCAAGTCCCCCCATCGACATTTAACTTTTTAGAGCCTTTATGAAGAGGCTCTATTTTAGTATTTAAGCCATTTTGGCGGGTTCCATAGTTATAGTTTAACAGGACATTGAGACGAGAAAAATTCAATAAAAAATCAAACACACGGCCTATTTGGGGCTGTTTTTTAGTATTGAGATGTACCGGTCTTTTTTTGCACTCAACTACTCTTTTCTTGCACTCTTTTGCACTCAATTTGTAAATTTCTAAAACTACATTAGGCTAAAATCGGCTTGGTGTTTAAAGATAACCCCAGTGCAAGAGCGGATTGTCGGCAGAGGGCTGAAGCGAAGCGTGCCCGTTTAACGCCGACAAACAAGAGAAGTGCAATAAAGTGCAATTTTAATTTTACTTGCAAATTGAGATACCCAAAATTATCTATGAGATTTTTATTTAGACACAAAGTAAAAAGGTTCTGATGGTACTATTAACTCTTTGAAATTCCATATAGTATTTCTTGCACCAAGTACATTTGTATATGTATAATTACCAATATACATAAAGTTTCCATGTATTTTTTGTCTATTTACATATTTTTTATTAGTGGAAATAAATGCCAGTTTTGAAATTGCCCCTATAGAATAACTTTGTGCATGTGCTTGAACTAAAACACCATTAGGTAAAACTTGAATAACATCTAATGGTAATGATGTCGTATAATACCCCCCCTTTTCAACATCAGCATAAGGAGAAACTAGTAACATATCCAAATTACCAGCACGTTGTACACCATATTTGTTTTGGTAATAATTAGTTAGTTTATTTGTTTCATATTGATAGCTATATTTCCATACTTCATCTGCAATTAAATTGAAATTATCGACAGCCTCTTTTAGTTTTTCTTTCATTGATTGAACACTGGAGGACTTTTCTATCTGTGATTTAAACTTTTCCCAATCTTCAATATAATTAGCCCTTGTTCCGTCTGATAAATAAATTGTAGCTTTTTGAACTACAGGAGTATCATACTTTCCAGTATGTACATTTTCCATTTTTACAGTTGCAATCTCTTCAGATTTTTTTATAATATTTTTATAATATATTTGGTATTCTTCTTGACAATATTTATCTTCAACTAAGAGTTTCTCAAGTTCTTTGTATTGTTTACTATATGCATTACATAAATCATACAAAATACGATTATTTTTCATATTATTTTTATCTTGCTTAAAAGATGCATATTTTTTATTAACTTCTTGTGTATCTATTTCTATATATTTTGTCATGTTTGCAAATCTTTTATTTAAGTAGTCCTCAATTCTCTTATTTTCTTCTTCATATATAGGAGTCATTTTACGATTGTATACATTAATAGATGGGGAAAAGAAATCTTTTACATTTTGCACAAAAGATTGCTTTGTTGCAGCAAATGATGCTGAAGAAAATAACATGATAGAAATTATTAATAAAAACAACTTTTTAACCATAAAAACTCCTATTTTTTATGACAATACTAACACAAACATAAATAATATTTACCCCACTTGACTTCTGTCTCAAAACGAGTGATGAATGTGTTGCACAAGGCATTACAAGGATTTTGAGACAATGGAAAACCAAGTTGAGACAATCAAATACACCCCTGAGAAGGCAAAACAAAATGCACTTGCAAAACTTGATTTAATCCGCAAATGGCAAGAGTTTCGCCGTAAAGCTGTCAACAAACTTCAAGCAGACTATGATTTTGTCAAACTGCATAATAGTTCAAATTCCTACCTTTTCAGTATTTTAGGTAAAATCTCACGAGGAAGCCTGCATCGTTGGAAAGCCAGTTTAGACGGGACTGAGGATTACACAAGGCTAATTCCTAATTACAAATACGTTTCTGTGAATGAATACAGAACCTGCCTGACAGATGAAGAAATTAAAATATTTATGGGATTGCTTTTGCACCCTAATAGAATTTGTATCGGCAAAGCAATCGCACTTACAAAATACAAGCTCAAAGAACAAGGTCAAAGTTTCATCCCTGCAGATATTACATTTAGACGCTATGCAAAATGGTTTAAGGACAACAATTATGACAAATGGGTGCTTGCTCGAGACGGCGAAAAAGCACTTTCAGACAAAGTTGAACCTTATATTAAAAGGGACGCGAGCCTGCTTGATGTCGGGGATATTTTAGTCGCAGACGGTCACAAACTTGCGTTTCAAGTGATTAATCCGTTTACGGGCAAGCCTTGTCGGGCGACTTTAGTCGGATTTTTAGACTGGAAATCAACAGCATTGGTCGGGTATGAAATTATGCTTGAAGAAAACACCCAATGTATTGCAAGTGCCCTAAGAAACTCAATAATAAGTCTAGATATGATACCTAAAATTGTCTATCAAGATAACGGCAGAGCATTTAGAGCAAAATATTTTACAGATGATAAAGGGTTCGGAGAATTAGGCTTTTATGGGCTTTATGCAAAACTCGGGATTGAAACGGTATTTGCAAGACCTTATAACGCAAGGTCAAAAGTTATTGAGAGGTTCTTTAAAGAATTTCAAGAAGGATTTGAAAAACTAATGCCAAGTTATGTCGGCTCATCAATTATTAACAAACCTGCATACTTGAAAAGAAACGAAAAATTCCACTCGAACCTGCATAATGCCCTCTTGGTTGGCGGCGTTAAACGGGCACGCAGCGGAGCTGACTCCAGCCCTCTGCCGCCAATCCGCTACATCCCAACAATAGAAGAAACAATCAAAATGATTGATATGTGGCTTAAGTTCAAAAACTCTCGGCCCTGCACAAATGCACCGAATATGACAATCGCAGAGGTTTTAGAGAATCGAAAGAAACAAAATATTGATAAAAGCTTGCTTGACGATTTGATGCTGGCAACAGAAGTTAAAACAATTCAGCGAAATGGCGTAAGGTTCTTAAACTGTGACTATTTTGACGAAAGACTATACGGACTGAGAGGAAGAGTTTTAGTAAAATACAACTTATTTGATCTGACTAATGTAAAAATTTTTACCCCGAAAGGTGAATATTTATGCACAGCAGAGCGAGTAACCGAAACCCACCCGATGGCAAAGATTTTAGGAACTGTTGAGGATTTAGAGGATTACAAACAAAAAATCCAAAAACAACAAAAACTGAAACGGAAAACTATCAACTCGGTTAAAAAGTTATTGACTAATGATGAAATAAAACTGATTGAAGCAAGGTCTAACCAAGAAGAAATGGAAAATTCTAACAATTTTCAAAAAGAGTTCAAAGCTCGTTCAAATGGTGTTCATAAAATAAACAACGGAGAAAAATCACTCCCGATATTCAAAAACAATTCAGAAAAGTATGAATATTTAATAAAACATAACCCAAGCGACACTTGGATTGCAGAATTTAAACAAACAAAGGAGTACAAACTGTTATATGAATAGCGGATTGCGAGCAGATTGTGAAAGGCGAAGCCATACCCGTTTATTGCGAGCAACCAAGAAAGGATAAAATGAAAAAAATCTTTATAAAAACTCGAAATGTAAGGAATTTTATAGGCTTAGTTGAAGCCCTGAAAAGCAAACCAAAAAACATCCCTAAAATGGGGCTTGTATATGGCGAACCGGGGCTTGGAAAATCACAAACGGCACTCTGGTTGGCCTGCAAGTATGACGGGATTTACATTCGAGCCTCAAACCTTATGACAAGCAGATGGCTTGTTGAAGAAATCGTTAGGGAAATGGACGAACTTCCACGATATTTGACTTCGGACAACTTTAATGTCGTAATTAGCAAACTGAACCAAAAGCCAACAATTATTTTTGTAGATGAAATTGACTACCTGATGAATAATTACAAAAGTGTCGAAACCCTAAGAGATATCCACGATAAAACCGATTGTCCGATAGTCTTTGTCGGTATGGGCTTGGCTCACAGGAAACTTGAACGCTACAAGCATTTGTATGACAGATTTAGCGAGATTGTAAAGTTTGAAACCTTTGGGGTAAATGATATTGCACAGATTATAAATCAGTTGGCCGAAATTCAATTTACCCCTGATTCGATAGAATATATCCACAAAAAATACAACAGGTTCAGACAAATAGTACAGCTTATAAGCAAACTTGAAAGTTTTGCAAAAGAAAATAATTTAGAAGAAATTACAAAAGAAGTTATGGAGCAAATTATATGAACATTGAAAAATTAGCTAAGAGATTAAAAGAATTTACCCTTGATGATATTGAATTGATAGCAGAATGCGATTGCAAAACAAAACTTGAACAGCTTTTGAACAGCAATAAAATACTTTTTGAAAACGGGATTTATAAATATAATGAGGCAACTAAAACGGGTGAAAATTATGAAATATTTAGCCCGCTAAAGAATAAACACATAAAAATTAGCATAGAAGATGCAAAAGAATATTTTATGAAAAATTATGTTGAAAAGTACTGCAAATTCGAGACCTACAGAAACTATAACGCCATTTTTAATTTTAATATTATACCTTTTATAAACTGCTATTACCTGCATGAAATTGATATTGAGTCGATAAAAGAACTTTTTAAAGTCTGCGAATTAAGACGCCTGAAACCCCGCAGAATTAAAAACACAATGGCTCTTCTAAATCAATTGATAAAGTATTTCCAACACCTTGGAGTAATTGATAGGAGTTGTGTTTATCAGGTTAAAAAAGTACAAGACAAAAACCATTTTGGAATAGAAAACTTAATTTTTGAGGGATTTTAATGAGCAAAATGAAATTATTTAAACAAGCAGAGCAAATGTATTTAAAAGGCTCGACAGTTAGTGAAATCTCTTTAGAACTCGGGATTGCAAAAAGGACTTTGTTTTACTGGAAAAAGCAATATGATTGGGATAAAAAGCGAAAAGAATCAATGTATGATAAATCAAAGCTCAAAGAGGATTTAAAAAAGTTTGCCCAGAAACTTATGGAAAAAATCGCAAACAATAATAAAACTAACAGCCAGATAAGCCAAGCAGAATACTATTCACTCGTGAATATTTTGAACTTTCTCCCTGAATTAAAAGAAAACAATACTCAAACAGAAACACCCCAAATAAAAACCGAACTTTCCCCGGACTTCATTCGCCAAATCGAGCGTGAAATTTTAGGTATAGAATAACTCCTGCAAATTTTTGTGCTATGCTTGTAGAAAAGGAGTGAAGTATGAGTGAAGGAATTTATTCTAAAGATTTAATAGATTTTAAAAATAAATTTTCTCCAGATATCTTAAAAAATCTTTCGGGACTGGAGCTTCTTAAAAGATTGGCTTATCCTAAAAATATAGACGAAAATATTAAAAAACAATTTGATAATTTATATGAAGCTGACTATAATTCGTTGAAAAATGAATTAGAAAATGGAATGTTTGATTATGGTAGTGGCAGTGCTGGATATGATATTAATTTTGTTTTGGCATACAGACAGGGCTCTTGGTATAATCTAAAAGAGAAAATCTCATTAAAACAAGCAATAGAAATAGCTGAAAAAATCAAACATGAATTAACAGATGCTTGTGAATTTCTATCCAACAATGATTTTGATGGTTTTTATAATTATGTTTTAAAATCAACTTTAAATTTATTTAATAAAGGATATACTCATAAATATTTACACATACTTTATCCTAATTATATAAGTTTTTATCATGCTGGAAATTGGCAATCCTATTATAAAAGTTGTTTGAATTTACCTAAAACAAATAATTACTATGATTTGGAAAAATATCTTATTGATAATTTCCCTAGTTGTAATGTTGGAGAAAAATCTAGAGAATTAGAGAAACAATATGGTATCCCAAGTAAAAAATATTGGTTGTTAACTTGGAACCCTGATAAATGGGATTGGAAAACATTTTTTGATGATTTAGAAGCAGTATGTAAAGGTGAACATATTGAAAGTAAACATTCGTGTTTAAGTAAAAAACCAAGAATTGGTGATAGGGTATATATATTAAAGTTAGGAACTCAAACTCCTAAAGGTATTATTGCGTCTGGCTATATTTCAAAAGAATCATATTCAGATATAGCTGAACATACAGAAGATAATCAAGTTGTGAATTGCGTTAAAATTAAATATGACAAAATTATTAACTACAATAATAAGATACTAGAACAATCATTCTTAAAAGAAAAATTTCCAAAGCAAGAATGGAGTCCTCAAGCATCTGGAATAGAGATAAAAAAAGAATATACAAAAGAACTTGAAAATATTTGGTCTAATTATAACAACAATTTTAAAAAAGAAATTAAATATTGGACTTATAGAGCTGGTGAAAATTCGCGAATGTGGGAAGAGTGCTCTAATAAGAATATAATTGCTTTAGGATGGGATTACTTGGGCGATTTAAAACAATATTCCTCAAAAGAAGAATTAAAAGAAAAAATAAGTTATACAGAGCAAAAAAATAATCCAATGAATAACGTTTTAGCTTGTTGGGAGTTTGCTAATTGTATGGATATTGGTGACATTGTTTATGTTGAAAAAGGTCGAAATTGTATAATTGCAAGAGGTATTGTAGATTCTGATTATATTTACGATAATACTCGAGAAGAATACAAGAATATTAGAAAAATTCAATGGACCCATAAAGAATTGCACAAGCTAGATTTTATTCTTGATGTAAAAACACTTACGAATATAAGCCAAACAAAATATGGAGATTATTGTTTGAAGATAGAAGCTATGTTTAATAATAAACGAATACAGGAGACACCTAAAATGATAAATCAATCACTAAATCTAATTTTATATGGACCTCCGGGAACAGGAAAGACTTATAGCATTCAAGAATATATTCAAAATCTTTTGGGTGAAAATCCTGGATTAAATATAAATAGCGAAGAACAAAAACTAAATGACATAGTAAAAGACTTAAGCTGGTATACTACTATTGCAATTTCTATGTATTTAAATGGCGAACAAAACAAATATAAAGTTTCCGATTTAATGAATCAAAAAATTATTAAAGCATTTGCACTTACTAGAGAAAATAAAAACCTGAGAGCTGCATTGTGGGCACAAATGCAAATTCATACATCTGAAAATTGCAAAACTGTAAATTATACAAACAGACAAGCTCCTTTTATTTTTGAAAAAAATGAAAATTCAGAATGGTATTTAACTGAGGATGGTATTAAATATGTAGAAGAAAATCTAGCTGACCAAATTGCACAATACAAAGCTCCAAGTAATACAAGAAAAATTGAAGATTTTTATAAATTTATTACATTTCATCAATCATATTCATATGAAGAGTTTGTTGAAGGTATAAAACCAAAAATTGATGTAAATGATGACTCTTCAACAATATCATACGAATATAATAGAGGTATTTTTAAAGAAATTTGTCAACAGGCAAACTCTGACCCTGATAACAAATACTTATTAATTATTGACGAAATAAATAGAGGTAATATTTCAAAAATATTTGGAGAGCTAATAACTTTAATAGAAACAAACAAACGAGTTCGTCCAAATAAAGAACGAAATTTTGAAAATACAAAAATCGATAAAGAACAATTATTGGTAACCTTACCATATACAAAGTCAAAATTTGGAGTACCAAGTAATTTATACATTTTAGGTACAATGAACACTTCTGACCGTTCCATTGCAAGTATTGATATTGCTCTTCGCCGTCGTTTCAAATTTGTTGAAATGATGCCAAGACCAGAAAAACTTGTAGATGAAAATAAGCAGCCACTAATGGTAGGTGATATTAATTTACAAAACTTACTAAAAACTATTAATGAAAGAATTTCTTACATTTTAGATAGAGACCATCAAATTGGACATAGCTATTTTTTGAACTGGAAAAATTATGATATGACAACGCTAAAAAATGTTTGGTTTGATGAAATTATGCCTTTATTAAATGAATATTTCTATTCAGATTGGGATAAATTGCAAGCAATTTTAGGTAAAGCTAATGAAATAGGTGCCGAAAAATCTTTTATTGTAAAAATTAAAAAACCTAATTTGCCATACGAAGCAGATTGCAGCGATGAAGAAGCTTATTATAACTTCTCTAAAAAAGAAGAAACCAGCGATGATGACTTCAAAATGATGTTGAAAAATGCGATATTGATATAGGTAAATCTATGGCAGAACCTATTATTGTAAAAGAATATGCAAAGGTTGAGATAAATGACAGCTATTTAGATAAGTTGCAGGCTTATTTGAAATGCCAGAAATTAGAGTCTGCTCTAAAAGTTACAAGACATGGCATAAAAACTAAATCTTGGGTTGGTGTTATCAAATATAAAAATCTGCATTTAGAAATTCTGCCTAAACTCATTTCAGAAGATGCAAATAATGACAAGAAAATTTCAGAAGCTGAACGAAGCATAATTCTAAAAAATCTTATTTTTATGCTTTCTTACACAAAGAATCTTGATATCAAGACAAATGATAATGCTAAATTATCAACTGAAAAAAATCCATTCATTGAAATTTTGATTAGAGAATTTGCGACCTCTTTATTTGAGGCTTTAAAGCGCTTAACGCCTAAAAGATATGTTAGAGAAGAAGAAAATTTGAATTACTTAAAAGGTAAAATAAAATTTAGCAAAAACATCCGTTATAACTGCACAAACCAAGCAAAATTTTATTGTGAGTACGATGAATTTTCAGAAAATAATCTTCTAAATCAACTGTTTTTATTTGTTTCAACCTGCTTGTATAATATTTCTAACAACAGCTACAATAAAAAAACTTTAAAATTTATTATTAATTATTATTCAGATATTTCTTTTGTCAGATTTGATAAATTTAAAGTCAGGAAAATTAAACTGACAAGAAATCAAGAACTTTGCAAAAAATCATTTAACCTAGCAAAAATGTTTGTAGAACAGACAAGTGTTGATTTATCTAAAAACAAATTTGAAAATATTACACTTGTTTGGGATATGAACAAATTATTTGAAGAATTTATTTTTGAATTAATAAAAAGAAAAATTCCTGAGTGTTCACCAATTGCTCAAAAGACAAAACGTCTTTTACGCTCAACTCAAGAAACAAAACGAGATACTAAAGTTGATATTCTTATACAACACCCACAAATTATAATAGATACAAAATATAAAAAATTCACGGATTTTGACGATATTACAAGTGCGGATATTTATCAAGTAACAGCATATTGCCTGTTACATAACTATAAACGTGCAATATTGCTGTACCCTCAATATGATAAAAATGTGCCGGATATATGTGATTACCAATTGAACTGTGCTGAAAATAATTATTACATAGATTTTTGTACTGTTAATTTAAAGAACAATGACTTGAAAGATAAAGAAGTACAAAATTCAATAATTGCTAAAATTAAAAGCATAATAGGTAATTAAATATGATTGTTTATTAAAAATCTACAGTCTAAAAGTTTTATATAAATTTTATGCTAATATAATTTCTATGACAAAGGATTTTCGAATATTTTTAAAAGGTGAAGAATGCACAAATAAGGTAATAAAATACCAAAAAGTTGGGAAAAGTTATCACGTTATATTTAATAATGGTAAACAGTATACATATGCTGATTACAACGTTAAAATAATAGAATCTGCATTAAAAGATGAAAAAACAAAATCCTGTTTTGAATATTTAAAAGACATTGCTAGTGCTATTGGTTTAACTCAAAATGGTGAGAATATTTTGTTATCCAACTATAACAAAATAGATTTTATTGATATGAATAGTATGTTAGGCAAATATATAAGCAATAAGCTTACAAATAAAGTTGACAAATATGTACAAAATATTATTTATCCATTTGGATTCAATAATAGTCAAGCTTTAGCTGTTGAAAGAGCATTGTCAAATGAACTAAGCATAATCCAAGGCCCTCCAGGGACTGGAAAAACTCAAACTATTTTGAATATTATTGCTAATATTGTTATGCGAAGACAAAGTGTTGCAGTTGTTTCAAGTAATAACTCTGCGACTAAAAATGTACTAGATAAACTGAAAAAATATGATGTTGATTTTATTGCTGCATTTTTAGGAAATCTGGAAAATAAACAAGAATTTATTAAATCGCAATCAGAAATACCTAATATTTCAAACTGGAAAATAAATGCGGAACAATTTACTGAATTAAACAATAAATTAAAAGATGATTATAAAGAATTGCAAGAAAAATTAGATATACAAAATAAATTAGCCTTACTAAAGCAGGAATTTTCCAATGTAGAATTAGAGCAAAGGCATTTTTTAGAGTATTATAAAACTCTTGAAGTAAAACAAGAGCCTAGATGTATAAGAAATTCTAAAACCTCTTTAGAAATGTTAGATATGATCTTTGCTTGTGAAAATTATGAAGAAATTTCACACGATAATATTGTAATAAAAATTCTTTTAACTATTTTTGAATATTTAAAGTTTTGGAATAGAAAACGACTAATATTGCAGAATTTAATTAGGAAAAAGAAATACACTTTAGACTTTTTAAAAGCTCAATTTCAACAAAAATTTTATGAATTAAAAACACAAGAATTAAAATCAGAGATAAAAAAACTAAATGATAATTTGTTAAACTATGATTTTGCTTCAAAAATGAAAGCTTATTCAGAGCTTTCAGCAAAAATGTTTAAACATTATTTAAGTGTAAAATATAACAATCTTGGTAGAGAAAGGTATAAATTAGAAGATCTGAAGCTAAAATCTAATTCATTTATAGATGATTATCCAGTAATATTAAGCACGACCTATTCTTTAAAAAATTGTCTATCAAATGATGTTATGTATGATTACATTATTATCGATGAAGCATCTCAAGTTGATCTATGTACTGGAGCTTTAGCATTGGCCTGCGCAAGAAAAGCTGTTATTGTAGGAGATTTAAAACAACTACCTAATGTTGTCAATAATAAAACAGCAGAAATAACAGATAATATTTTTAAACAATATCAATTAAATGAAGCATATCGATATAAAAATCACTGTTTGTTATCCTCTATTACAGAATTATTTAAAAATGCTCCCAGAACACTATTAAAAGAACATTATCGTTGTCATCCTAAAATTATTGAATTTTGTAATAAGAAATTTTATAACAATGAATTAATTATTTTAAGTGATGTAAAAAGTAGCAGAATGCCTTTAGTTTTGTGTTACACAACAGAAGGTAATCATGCACGTAATCATTATAACCAAAGACAAATAGACATGATTGTAAATGAGATTATTCCAAAATATAAAATATGCCTTGATGATAATTCTTTGGGTATTGTAACACCATATAGGAATCAAACAGATGCATTGCAGAAAACTTTTAAAAACACTACAGTTAAGGCCGATACAGTAGATAAGTTCCAAGGACAAGAAAATAAGGTTATAATTATTTCTACCGTAGATAATGAGATAAGCGATTTTACAGATAATCCTAATCGTCTTAATGTTGCAATATCAAGAGCTATTGAACAATTAATCTTAGTTATTAATCCTAATGAAAGAAGTAAGGATAAAAATATAAATGATCTTGTAAATTACATTAAATATAATAATTTAGAAATTTATGACAGTAAATTATATTCAGTATTTGATTATCTTTATAAATGTTATGAACAAAGAAAACAAGAAATTTTAAAAAAACATAAAAAAATATCGCAATACGATAGTGAAAACTTAATGTATATTTTTATCAATAAAATTATTAATAAGTATTATCCAAATCAATTTAGTGTAACTCCACATGTAATGTTAAAAACTATTTTAAAAGATAAGTCTTTATTAACTACTAATAGAGAATTACAGTATGTGCTTAATGACTTAACTCATATTGACTTTCTTATTTACAAAAATATTGATAATTCTCCATTTTTAGCAATAGAAGTAGATGGCTATAAATACCATTCTGAAGGAACTAAACAAGCCCAAAGAGACATTTTAAAAAATGAAATTCTTAAAAAATATGGTATTCCTTTGTTAAGATTTAAAACCAATGGCAGCAACGAGAAAGAAATTTTAATAAAAACAATAGATAATATAAAATACTAAATAGTAGTCTTTAAACCAGTTTATTTTTCACATTCATTTCGCTACGCTCCATTTCAGTTACAGGCTCACAAGTTTTACCATATGTTCAACTGTTGGCTTTGCAAAAATCATCTTCAAACCCTCGTATGTTATCAAGCTCTATATTGTATCTTTTTCCATGCTTATCAACGCAAGTCGCATAATCTATCTCTGCATCAGCAAACTTGTTTTTCCAAATACAAATTAGCAAGCCGATTTCTTGTGTTTTTAAATTCAAAACTTTTGTTCCATAAAGTGCATAGTCTTTTTCTGTCATTATTCTTTCCTTTCAAATATCAAATTTGAATATATATCATCAGGCTTTTGTGGGGTCTATTAAAAACTCTTTCCTAAACACAAATCTTTCTTTGTATGTGTTTTCACAAATTATTGTTTCGAAGTTGTAGAATCCGATTACTTTATAATACTCGTTATCATAGTTTTCAAAACCTCTAATCTTTTTAAGCTTATATTTTTTGCCTAATTCAATCATAGTTAATCCTAAATCTATTTACAGCAATGACATTCATCACTCTATACCCCTTAAATATCAAGCAAACTCTTTCAAAACGTATCATTCAGACACAATTCATTTTTTGAATACTATTTAAAATTTATTGTTGTCTGGATAATTTATAAAATAAGCGTTTACTGTATCAGTATCTTGCCTTAAATTTTCGACGATTGGAGTGAGATTATACAGTTCTTCACTTTCTTGTTGAGTCCTGCAAAAATAGTCAATCACAGTAACTGTGTTATAAACCCGCTCAGCTAATTTTTCTAACTTCCTAAAATCTTTTTGTTTAATACGATATTTTTTACTTTTTCTCATACGACTTCCTTTTAGGTGTCGTATTCATTACTTAGAAATCAAAGATAATCAAGTTATTTAATGCTCGAAGGTTTTGGCGGGACAAATCCTTTTTCATATAATTCTCTCATTCTCAAATTATATTCGTGGTTTACTCGTCTTGACACTTCAGGGGTTTCAATAATATGAGCATAAGTAGAATTTAAAAAGTATGTTTCATATTGTAATCTATATTTATTAGTGATTCTAGCCGAATCTACCATAATTTCAATACGATACCCAGCCATTTGAATAACATATTTTTTATATTTTGATGTTTTTCCTTTAGCAATAAGAACTTCTTGATTTATATCTTCAGTGTAACAGTTTTTATAGATTAAAATTTTAAATAATTCATTGTGTTCTTTTTTACCCTTTAAAATTTCATACGCTTTTTTCTCATATCCTCCTAAATTTATATTAGACCATTCTTCTAATTTGGATACAGATGCTCTCCATAAAATTGAAATAAAAAAATTCCGAAGTTTTGTATAATCAAAATCATTACTATCAAGCTGATAAATTTTATATTGTGGATGTAATTGTATATACTTATATTTATGAAAATTACCTAATAAAATTCGATAACCCTCTTTATCAAAATCACCCAAAATATGATTATCGCAATTGGAACATAAAATATTCGAATCATATCCACCATTTTGTTGGAAGGTGTATTCTCCAGTTTTAGAATTTATACATAAATATCTATCTTTTTTTCGTGATAAATAAAAATTTTTAGGAATAATATGAGCTTTTATTAGTTTCTTTTTTTGACCACAGAATTTGCATATTCCTATATTTTGCTTTTCAAATGTTTCTTTCATATTAAAAAATACTCATATTAATAGATTTTACCTCTTCCCAAAGTGCCATCAGTTTGCATTCATCATATAAAATATTTTCAATAAATTCTTGCCAGATTTGTGGACTATTATTTAAGGAATAGCCATCATTAATCTCATGCCAGTTACTGGATGCCATATTTTCAAGTAGTCTCTCTAAAGATTCTGGAGTGTTAATTTTAAAATTTCTTAACATATTTAATAATATATTAAAAGACTTGTTTTTTATGTTTCTGTATCTATCCTCTAAACCATACAAATCAATGAGTTTTAGAACCGATACGTTTTTCTCATTTATAATATTAGGACTATTGCAGTCATAATGTAATGCATTATATATTTTGAAATGAGATTCAGGATGTTTTTGAAAGGCTTTATATAATTTTAGATTTTCTAATGCTTCTTTAAATTCACGAGGAGTAATCGTTTTAATATGTTTTTCTATTCTATTGCATTCCATGCAAGTTGGTATTAGATTTTGCGGATTTAATGCAAATTGAGGATATTTATGTTTTGGGAAAAAATGATCAAGATCCGCTGTTGGCACATCGGAAGCCGATTTCCCAGAGGTTTCAAGTAATTGACCACAAAATGGACAGCGTTTTTCTACATTTCTAAAAAAATCTCTTTTGAATTCTTTTTTAATATCAGATGAAAGTTCCTCATATCCATCAATTAACATAGAACTCAACTTTTTATGTGCATCTGACTTATCTGGTGTAAACAAAAAATCACCTGAAAGATCTTTAAAATAATTATTGTCGTGTTCATAATCAGATATTGCAAATTTATTTCCATCAATAGATAGAAGCTTAAATTTATCAATAATTTCATCTGCAATTTCTACAATTTTATCTTTAGCAGTCATTGTTATTATTTTCCTTCTTTTTATAATTACAACAACTATCAGCTTTTTCTAATTGATTAATTTTGCTTCTGATTTTCCAACGCCATTCACCAGGACCTACTTGTTCTAAAAGCTCTTTTAATTTTTCTTTTTGATCTTTTAAAGAAATGCTTTCCTCATCCTTTTCATCTTGTTTAATTTCTTTTACACCTTTTAAAGCGGCTTCAATTTCGTGTTTTGAACCCTCCCCAATATCTGCTTCTAAATCAAATAAAGCTTTACCTATATCAACAATATTTGTTGCATAAGTATTTAAACATACTGGGAATGTTTTTATTTTATCGTTTACAAGCTCAAAATGATATAACTCATCTCGTTTTACATCAGTAATCAACATTGCAGAATGTGTTGCGATAAAAACATCATGGTAAGTGTCTTTTAAAGCCTCTTTAATTAAATATATAAAATGCCTTTTCCAGTTTTCATTAAAGTGAGTTTCTGGTTCGTCTAACAATAATAATGAACGATTTTCTTCTCCCTTTAATTCTCGCATTAACATAATCAAAGCAAATCTTCGGATAAACCCCAATTCTCCGTCAGATAGTGATTCATCTATATGCAAAAATTTGTCTTCATCTTTTGATTTATTTAATTTTTTATATAAAAAGCCAGTATCTATAATTCTGTTAACAGAATCTTCTTCGATTGTGTTATCTAATAATTTTCCTAAAGTTGTAAAAGAAGAAGCTGTATTTTTTATTTTGTCAATATTTACTGTTAAACGAGTTTTGTAAAAATTCCTTTTATGATCGAATTCCCCTTTTTTCTCGAAATTAATGTTTTTAATAGGAAAAGTCTCTTCGTCATAATTTCTAACATCAATCCACACTTGAAAAGGTTCAAATGTTGCTTCATTTTTGAAAATTATTTTTTTAAATTTATCTATTATTTTTTTATTATTATTGCTTGTCCAAGCCCCTGAAAGGAATAACGCACTTAATACATATTTAATTTCTTCCCTTTCAAATGACATAAAATCTGCTGTTATATTATCAAAATATTCAATATTTCTATTAGAATTACCCGTATAAAATTTTATAACTTTTTTCCAGAAATTGTGCTTCGGCTCGGGTTCAATTTTTTCATAGTCTCTAGGTGAACAGTTTCCACAAATTAATTCTCCAATGTTATCTTTTATATAATGTTGAAAAATAACATCAGGATTACCCATATGAGTTGCAATTTCGTATAATGCATCTAGAAAAGTACTTTTCCCTGCTCCGTTCTTTCCAACTAACAAGTTTAAATTAAGCGTTTCTTTTTCTGCTTTTTTATTTAAATCTAGACTAAAACCATTTAAGCATTTATAATTTTTTATAAATATTTCGGATAATTCTCTCATTAAAAATCCTCCTCAATATTTAATAAACCTACATAAGGGAAATATCGTTCATAAATATCATCGATATCTGCACGATATTTCAATAGACCTAGAGCTCTTAGAGTTCCGATTGTTGAATGTATTTCAGAGGTAGTAAAATCTGTAAAATACTTTTTATCACCTTTTAAATCTTCAAAATAGAATTTTATAAATTCTTCAAAAATTTTTATTTGTCTTGGAGCTAAATATTTAGTTATATTTTTCCAATAATTATCTTGTTCAGTAGTTATCATTAATGTTTCAAATAGCGATTTTCTATTTTGTGACTTAATATTTTTTCTAGTATTAATTTCAAAATAATTATTCTTAATTCTTAATCTATTTTCTTTATACAAAATTTTGATATTTTCAATTTCATTAGTTAAATTGTCCAAATTTAATTTAATTTCTATTTTAGTCCAACCCTCTTCCTTATTTTTGAAAGATCTGATTGCTTTTGCAACGTCGGAATCTTCTTCTGCAAACCACAAATTTCCCTCAGCTTTTGGCGGAATATCAGACAATTCTAAATCACTTTTTTGAATATTTTTAATTCCATCTAATAAATTGCTAGTTAATGTTTCTAAATTATTTGAAGTATTAATTAAGTTTTGGTTTGAAGTTTTTAAATCATCAACAATTTCACTTAATGATTTTATTTCATTTGGATTTATTTCATTCTCAAAATATTGAGGCATTGAAATCTGATAATCGTTTTCTCTTATTTCTTGTAATGTATAAGCTTTGATTTTTGCTATATTATAAAATTCTTTTTCATCAAAAGTCTCATTATTTAGGCATTTTTGAACAATTTTTGAAATATCATCTTCCGAAATATTTTTATCTTTAGGTGTTATAAAATATCGTAAGCTATTATGCGGATTATCTAACCTATTTTTTCCAACTAAAATTAATTTTTGAATTTTATTATTTTCTGAAAAATTAGATTGTATTACAGCTATTAATGAATTATTCATTAAATATCGTCTAAATGTCATTTTAAATTTATCTTGGGCAGATAAAAAATTGTTTGCAAATACGCATATAAAACTTGTGTTTTCTTTATCCGGAACACTAAATAATATTTTGGATAAAAATGCATACTCAGAAGGAATATTGTTATTTGCACTATATATGTTATTTGCACTCAATTTTTGGTGCATTTCTCCGTATAGTTCTAATTGGTCATTAAGTGGAGGATCAAATATAAATGTTCTTCCTACAAAACTATTATTTAATCTTAAATCTAAGTATAAAAAATTCTCTGTAGAGATATATAAGCTAAACCGATCTTTGTATTCTTCCCATTCTGCTAAACCTAAATAAGTTTCAGCAATATCTTTGCAATATGCATTAATATCATACCCAATTAAGCTTTTTGCATCTAATCCAGAAAGTAATCTCCCTGAACCAACGCAAGGATCAATATAATATCCACTATTCATTTTTTTTGCAAAAGCTTGCATGATTTTTATTGAAAAATCATCTGTGGGGATAAGATTTGAAGCTTTTGAATCATTATCAACTAATTGTTGAATTGCGTGAGCAATATCCTTTGGAGAAAAATTTTTAATTAATTCAATAATATAATATAGGAGCTCTCTAATTTTATCGGGTACAATTCTTTCACTTTGATTAGTTTTAAATACTGTATATAAATCCCCATAAACACCATTTAAAATATCTTTTATATCACTATCTGAAAGTTCATGTATTTTCTTTAAAGTGTTAAATAAACCAGATTTATTCGCATTAAAAACTTGCTTAATCATTCTACAAATTAATGAAATACGTTCTAAGCCATATTTGCCATTCTTATAGAAAATTTCAGATATTATATATATTAATTTTAGAACATCTTTATTCTCCATAAGCTCTCCTTGTTAGTTCGCCGGTGAAGGCGTGGTGGAGGAGGGAATGGAACATGGCTTTGGCATTTTCCAGTTCAGCTTGTTGTGATTTTATGTATTCCTCTATCTCTTGTGCTTTTTCTGCAAAAAGATCCTGCTTAGGTTTTGGTGGTTTAGGTATAATTATATTTTCAAAATTACCTTTATTTAATATTGGTAAAGTTGTATGACTTGCTTTGTTTCTAATTAAAGGAGCAATTTGCCTAAATAAATATAACCCAAAAATATCATTAATACTTTCGTCCCATTCAATTGCATTAATCTGTTGATTAAAACAACTATCAACAATTGCTTTATCAACTTTTCCTATTGTTGCACCAATACAACAAACTAAAGTACTTCCAGCTCTAACTATCCTACTATTTTTAGCACCTTCTTGCGTAACATAACGACCATATTTATCTTGTCCTGATTCTAAATCTGCAGGTGTTATGAATGGAATATCACCACCAAACATATTTTCTTTTTTAGACGAAGGTGTTGAGCCTGTTGTAACTTTTCCCAAGTTTTTAATTTTAAATAATTCATAACTATTGGTATTTTTAGACATATCGCCGAACATTTCTTGGAAGAGTGCGGGGATGAGGGATTGGGCACTTTCGATACAGGCAGTGCGTAAACGAATTATTTCACTCGCTGCATCTAATACTTTTACAATTTCTTTTACTTCATTTATATCTTTAGGTATTCCTATTTTTATTTTTGAATATTCTGAAATCCAATATCGTTTATGTTGAGTGTTATTAAAAGGCAATATTTGCATTAAATAATACAAATATTTTAAAGTATCATTGTCTTTTGCTTTTAATATTTTCATTGCAGAAGATTTTACTTTAAATTCAAAATCAACAAATTTTGACTCTGTTGTAAAGTCATCAAATATAATTACAGGTGTATTTTGATAAATACCTTCTGTTTCATTTGTATAGCCTAAGATAAAAGATTTTCCTGCTGTTAGAACTGGTATTGGATAACTATCATTATATTCTTCAGAAGCAACTATATAATTTGTTGGTTGTTCATATTCTAAAAGATTTTCTAATGCGACTTTTTCCCAGTTTTTAGGTATATTTTCAAACATTTAGCTTCCCTCCAAGTTTTTCTTTTAGGGATTCAAGGAGTTCGATTGATTTTCTTTCTGAGTCCAAAAGAATTTGAACATACTCTAGCGGTGTGTGCTCAAAAGTTGGCGGGGTATATTCTATTTTTTTGTATCTTGATGGGAGAAGATTGTATTCATTTTCTCTCAAATCTTCTATTGAGACATTGAAAGATTTGTTTGATTCTGCTTTTGTTTTGTATTTTTCAATGATATCAGGAATATCGTTTTCTTCGATTTCATTTCTTTTATCATCAAGAGTAAAGCCATCATTTTCCATTTCGTAGAACCAAGTTGATTTAGTTGGTTCACCTTTAGTAAAGATTAGAACTGCGGTTGCAACACCTGCATAGGGTTTGAAAACACCTGACGGCATAGAAATTACTGCATCAAGTCTATTTTGCTCAATGAGTTTTTCTCTCAATGTTTTATGAGCTTTTGAATCCGTAGATAAAACACCTGTTGGAATTATTACGGCAGCTCTACCTCCAATATCAAGTATTCGCATAAATTTTGCCATAAAAAGAAGTTCTGTCTTTTTAGTTTTTACGATTGACGTTAATTTATCTAATACATCATTTTCATCTAAGCTTCCGCTAAATGGTGGGTTTGCAAGTACAAGAGTATATTTATCTTTTTCATCAGCGTCTTTTGATAAAGAATCTTGCAGGTTAATATTTTTAGGTTTTATGTTATGCAAAATCATATTCATAAGACCAATTTTATACATTGTCGGGTCAAATTCTCTGCCGAAAAAGACGTTATCATCGATGTTTTTTCTATCTTCATCATTCAGCATGTCTCCAAAGATAGGAGAAATTTCTTTGAAATCATCAGATGTACCTTGTTCTAAAATATATCTGTAAGCACCACACAAAAAGCCACCTGTACCACATGCGGGGTCGCAAATTTTGTCTTGTGGGGTCGGTTGCGTTAGTTTTACCATCATTTCGATAATATGGCGAGGGGTTCTAAACTGTCCATTATCGCCAGCTGTTGAAATTTTTTTAAGCATATATTCATAAATATCGCCTTTTCTGTCGTTTCCGTCAGAAAAATCCATTTTATCAAGGGTTTGAACAGCTGTATCAAGTAGTGACGGTTTTGTAATTAAGCAGACAGAATCTTTTAGTGCGGAATTTATCTCTCCGAGCAATGGAAAAACTTCTTCTCTGTACGTTTTTAGCATTTTATCCGGTGCAAGCTGTTTGAATTTACTCCATCTGAGATTTTCTCGTCCTTCAAAAAATGATTTTCTTGTTTTACCAAAATGTTTTGCTTTTTTGTCTTTCAAATCCTCTTGAGATTCAAACATCTTAAAAAATATCAGGTAGGTCATTTGTTCTACTACTGATATTGGGTTACTTATTCCTGAGGACCAAAATTTGTCCCATAATTCATCAATAATTGCTTTAAATTCTTTATCTGTCACTCGTTTATCCTACTACTTCCTTAACTATGTATCCATCTAAGACTTGTTTTAGTTCATTCAATTCTGATTCTGAAAATATATCAAAACCTAATCTAGTAAACGGCTGTTCGTATAAACTTTCAAAATCAAAGTATCTGTTCGCTTTTAATTGGTTTTCAATTAGTTTTAGACATTGTAACTGTATTGATGTAAGTGTTGTGTGATTTGAAATAAATTTTTGTATTCTTGAATGAACTTCACCCTCGTCAACACCGATAATTGAACGGATTAGCAAATCAATATCCTGTGCTTTATCCGGATATAGTTTTTCTAATTGCTTTAATGTGAAATGTGGGTTTTGCTCAAGGACTATTGAAACAAGCGATTGAATGTCTTGTTCGGTTGTTTTTTGTCCTCTTTTGATTTTTTGAAGAACGATATTTTCACCTGCAATTTTATTCAAGAATTGTTCTATATTGTATTTAAATCCTTCGCCAAACGCTGCAAAAAGGTCTAATTGAAGCTCTTTATTGATTTCCACTTCATCAGAAATATCGATTTCTATAATATCATCACCGATAGCACTCCTTTGACTGTATTGCATAATTGGAGCAAGTTCATCTTTTATCGTTTCCAATTCCTCAAAATCAAAAGGTGTTGCAAAATCCTTGGACTTAACTTTATTTATAATTTCAGTTTTGTCTTTGACTTTATTAATTGTTTCTCTCAGGTGGAAAACAGATCTTCTTATTTTATTTTTTACAAGTTCAATTTTTTTATCCTGCTGCTTTGTTTCAATCTGTCTTTGTTGAAGAATTTTCCTTTCAAGTTCCAACACTTCCAACTGAATTACACTAATTTCAAATTGCATTGCTCTATCTTGAGCAAAAGAAGTCTGATGCCTTTTCATCAAAGGTCTGACTGTAGAATCTAATACATGCAAAAATTCATCACTTAATTCTTGCCAGTAGTAATCAGTCTTTAAAATTTCATCAAGTTTTAAAGCTTGTTCTTGAACGTCAACTGATTTTTTAGGCAGTGTTTTTATATCATTTTCCAACTGTTCCACTGTTTTATTTAAGATTTCTTCATCACCTAACTCTTTTGCGATTACTGCTAGAGAAATTCTGGACATAAACAATCTTTCATACAGAGATAGCTGTTCTTTTGGAACATAACCTTCCGGATTTTCTCCAAAGAATTCGAAATTTGAGTAATGGTCAAAAATAACAAAATATTCTTTGTCTTTGTCGGGGCCAAATAAATTCTCGCAAAGTCTTGTGCCTCTGCCTATCATCTGCCAGAATTTAACTTTTGAATATATTGGTTTTGCAAATACAAGGTTCAAAATTTCAGGAACGTCAACACCCGTATCAAGCATAGAAACGGAAATTGCGATATTGATATTATTTTCTTGCTCTTCTCCCTTGAAGTCATCAAGTAGAAGCGAAGCATTAGGATCGTGTGAATCAATCAGCCGTGCGTATTTACCTTTGTATTCAGGGTACATTTGATTAAACAAATCCTCAAGTATTTCACCGTGTTTGTGGTTTCTTGCAAATATTATTGATTTACCCAGCCGTCCGTTTGAATCCTTTAAGCCCTTGTCCATAAGGGATTTTATAATTTTTCTGTTAGTTTCTTTATTTGTTATTTTTGTTTCTAAATCCTTGCTTTCAAATTCAAATCTTTCAGGATCCTCTACTTGTTCCGCAAGTTCTTCTTTTTGTTTCTGGCTTAAATCGGAATATTTGATACCTCTTTGCATTATACCAGTTTGAACTTTTTGGACTTTATAAGGGACAAGATATTTATCTTTAATCGCATCATCAAGTTCGTAGCTAAAAGTAGGGTTGCCGTCTTCTGTATCAAACATTGAAAAAGTGTTTCTTGAAATGTAATCAACCGGTGTTGCTGTTAAACCGATTTGGAAAGCATCAAAATATTTGAAGATTTCGCCATATACGTTATAAATCGAGCGGTGAGATTCATCTGCAATTATTAAATCAAAAAATCCGGGAGTATATAACTGATATGCTTTTTGCATTGCCGGATATGTCGCAATATAAACTTTTGCAGTTTTGTCTTCCCTCGTTTCTGCATTCAATAGAATTCTTGATAAAGAGCTTAAATGTTTATTAAAAGCACTATCAGCCTGCTTTCTTAACTCATCTCTATCAACCAAAAATAAAATTCTTTTGACCCAATTAGCATTAACCAATCCGTTGATTATAGACATTGCTGTTCTTGTTTTGCCGGTTCCTGTTGCCATTACAATAAGAGCTTTTCTTTGCCCTGCACTAAAGGCTTCATAAGTTTTTCTTATTGCAGAAATTTGGTAATCTCTGTTTGTTATAGATGTATCAATTTCAACATTTTCCAGGGGTTTACGGTTCTGTCTTTGAAACAGTCTTGTTTCAATATCATCTTTTGAAAACATCCCGTATATGCGTCTAGGGGAATAATTAACATCATCCCAAAAATAAGTTTCAAATCCGTTAGTATAAAATATTAACGGTCTAAACCCCGTCTCCATTTCAACAGAATTTGCATAATAAAGGGCTTGTGTTTTTCCTTCTTTTGGATCTCTTCTGGTCTTTTTAGCTTCTATAATTGCAATAATTTTGCCTGTATCATCATATAAAGCATAGTCTATATAACCTTTTCCTGATGGCGTATTCGGCAGATTGTCTACGGCAACTTCACGTTTAACTGATTTTGTATCGTACTCTTTGATTTCTTTATGATAATCTTCAACCTTCTTGATGTCCCAACCGGCCTCAATAAGCATTTCATCAATTATATAGTTTCTTGTTTGAGCTTCTGTTAAATCTCCAAGCCTGTCAACAGTTTTTCTGGTTTCTTCTTGCTTATTTGTAAGTTCTTCTGTTGATGAAGCTGTTATTTTGCTTAAGGCCTCTTCTTTTATTTTTAGTTCTGCCTCTAGTTCAGCACTTCTTTTTCTAGCTTCTTCAAGTTCTTTTTCCAGTAAAAGTTTTCTGCTTACAGGTTTCTCATATGGTTTTATTAAAGAACTATCTCCTTCGCAATTTGTGATATAATGCCAAACGCAAAGACCATAGGTGAATTTTAGCAACTGATGAGCTTTTTCATTTGATGCGATATTCTCATGTACTGCACCATTCCCCACTTTTCTTATAATATGAAAAACATCCATATACTTGGTATCAATATATGGTTCAAGTTCTTTTAACAGTTCAAACTGTGATATTTGGGGTTTGGCTTTAAAATACTTATAATAAACATCTTTGGCAATATATTCTGTTATCAGTCTTAATTTAGCGAGTGCAGAAGCAGCATCGGTATCAATCAATTCTTCTGCTAAAGAACCTAATTTAGCCAATTCAGGATATTCATTTTTTAAGAAATCAAAATTACTCATATAAGAACCCCTGCACTAAATTTATACTAGCACAAAAATCGTTATTTTTATAAATCTACAAACGAATAAAGGATTTTTTTACTTATAAATTATAGATAAGCGTTGTTCTACAAATAAAAATTCCTATAAACCTCATCGATGTCTTCTTGTTCGATGCAGATATAACGAAGTGTTACTGATGGCGAGGAGTGGTTAAAGATTTTTTGCAGGAGTACGATATCATTATATTTTTTATAATGATGATATCCGAAAGTCTTCCTTAGTGTATGTGTGCCAATCTTTTCGGTTATCCCTGCTGCGTGGGCTGCTTTATTCAATATCCTATATGCCTGTGCTCTATCCAGTCTGCAATGTTTTTGTGTATAAAATAGTGGCTGCTCGGGCGGTTTATCTTTTACAAATAGTTCAATCTCCGCTTTTAAGAATCTATTAAGAGGGAATTTCTTATGCTTATTCGTCTTTTTCTCTCTGATTTCAATATAATCCCTATCTTTTACATCTCCGACATTGAGCGATAATATATCCGACACCCTTAGTCCTGTATTTATCCCAAAGCTGAAAAGCAGCGCATTCCTTGGCTTTTTTGCAAGATATTTTTTAATCTTTTGGATATCTTCTATCTTTTTTATAGGTTGTACTATGTTCATTTGAACCCGCTTAATCTCAGACAATGATTGCTTCTTTGGTCAAAAAAGTAAAGACGAATGACACAAAATTAAACACTAGAGTTTGCGGAAAAATTACATTTTTCTCGCAAACAGCCGGGAACGGTTTCGCCTCAGGTTGTGTGCTATCCCGCACACGAACTGAGGCTCACACACCTAAGGTCGGATTTGAAAAACCTCAAAAATTTGTCAATTTTTGTTTTTTCCTCATCCTCAATGTTTAATGGCATTCAAACGGGGTTTAGAAAATTTGGCTCCCGAATTCAAAAAACACAACACAACTTCATTTTGTTGTGTTTCGGGTTGAAGAGCTTGCGCACAAATTAGATAATATATTATCTAATTATTGACTTTTTAACAAAAATAGTATAATATATTATCTATGAACAGCTTTTTGTTTAACCCTAAAACTCCTAATGAAATAGCAAAAGAATTGGTTGCAAAAATTAAGCAGCAGCGAAAAAAGCTTAAAATTTCACAAATGCAGCTTGCTTCAAAATCAGGTGTCAGCCTTGGCTCTATCAAAAGATTTGAGTCCAAATATGAAATTTCTTTGAATTCTTTTATAAAAATTCTGATTGCTCTTAATTTAGAAGGGGATTTAGAAAATTTGTTTACGCAAAAAAACTACGCTTCCATTGATGAGGTCATAAATGGACAATTATAAATATTTAAAAGTATTTTATAATGATATTTTAGTGGGGACTCTTGCGAAAACGCCAGAAATGGTTGTTGCTTTTGAATATGATTCGAATTGGTTGAACAACGGTTTTAGCATTTCGCCTTTTAGCTTGCCGCTCATTAAAAAAGTTTTTATCCCCAAATACGAACCATTTGGTGGACTATTCGGCGTTTTCAATGACAGTTTACCAGACGGCTGGGGACGGTTGCTTGTTGACAGACTGCTCTTGAAAAACAGAATAAACCCTGTCGAAGTTGATAATCTTAACCGTCTTGCTATTGTTCAACAAAGCGGGATGGGCGCTTTGACTTATAAGCCAGAACACAGATTTGAAACGGAAAACAAAATTTGTGATTATGACATTCTTTCTCAAGAGTGTTCAAAAATACTGGAATCACAAGATTCGGACAACTTAGATGAACTTTTTCAACTGGGCGGCTCATCCGGCGGAGCAAGACCAAAAATTTTAACTTCTATAGATAATGAAGACTGGATAATTAAATTCCCATCCTCTGTCGACCCTAAAAATATTGGCGAAAAAGAGTATCAATATTCATTATGTGCAAAAGATTGCGGAATAAATATGCCTGAAACAAGGCTTTTCCCGTCAAAAATTTGTTCGGGGTATTTTGGAGTAAAAAGATTTGACCGCAAAAACGGTAAAAAAATCCATATGGTATCGGCAAGCGGGCTATTAGAAACAAGCCACAGGCTTCCTAACCTTGATTATAATATATTGATGAAACTCACACTTGAGATTACAAGAAATTACCAAGATATTGAACAACTACTCAGGCTGATGTGTTTCAATGTCTTTGCGCACAATAGAGATGATCATTCAAAGAATTTTTCTTATCTTTATGATGACAATAAAAAAGAGTGGCATTTATCCCCTGCGTATGACCTGACTTATAGTTCTTCTTTCAATGGAGAACATGCGACAACGATTAACGGAGAAGGTAAAAATCCAAGTTTAGATGATATTTTAGCGGTTGCAAAAAACATAGGGCTCAAAGAAAAAGCTGTCAAAGAGATAGCATTAGATATTCAAGAACAATGCAAAAATTTGTATTCAAACTAAAATTCTTTTAACAATTTAGTGCAATTTTTTTGTACTACAGATAAGATATCTTTTCCTATTTTATTGTCAAAGCTGTTTATCACATCCTCAACAATAATTGGAAGATTTTCACATTGATTTTTTATAATTTTTTTTAACTGGGTAAAACTTATATCATTTTCATTTGCCAATTTTTCAAAACGCATTAATAAAATCTCATCATGTTTACAATGCCCGCCGATTTTCATTGCCATTTTATTTGATAATTCAGGATAAACTTGCGAACAAAGAATATCGTATGCAGGTGCAAACTTTATTTCTCCATTGTCATAATGCAGTATAGAAAAATTTTTGCCATGGGCATCATTATTTCCTATCAAGTAATTAAAAATCATTAATTGAATAAATTGGTTAATTGCAACTGCAGGCTGAGACGTGACTCTTAAAATTTCAAAACATCTCTTGAAATCAACCCCGCCTTCGGCTTGATATTTGTATGTACTTGGAATATTTGAAGCCTGACAAAAATCTTCCTGATGAATTCTTTTTATTTTATTGACAATTATTTCTCTATCGTATCTTTGAATTAAAAAGTATTTTGTCTTATTTGCATAACCGATTTTGACATCGGGAACTTTTATCCCTAATTTTTCAGCTGTTTTTATACAAATAAATTCATTTTCAATAGTTTCATTAAAGCCATTTATTGCCGGTTTTAAAATATGGCTTGTCGGCACGTTATCTTTTGGAATTCCTATTTGCCCGTCAACAACTATTACAGAAGTTTTATCCTGTGCTCCGGCTAAAGATAGCCGCATATCTTCAACTCCTGTTGCCAATGGTTTTTGTGGAAGTTCAACTATAAATTTTTCAAGTTCATTTTCTGACAATGGCGTATAATCAATTTCATAAGTTTCTTGCAAGTATTTTGAAGGTGTTTGCGTATCAGTATTGTCAAAAAATGAAACAGCACCCGCACAGTCATAACCTATTGCCTGCAATATAGAAAAATCGTTTTTGGGATTAATTCCGTATTTTTTCCCGATAACAATTCTTGTATGTTCGCTTTCCGGAAGCAAACCGTTAAAAAATCCTCTGCATTGTTTATTTTCAAAAGGAGCTTTTTGAATTGGCAAACTCAAAGATAAGATTCTATCAGCATTGTTTGAATATTGAAAAATTACGCCGCCATTATCGTCTTTTTCTAATGTTCCGATATGTTTATCATTCAAAAATACGTTCAAAGAATTACTCAACATTTACCTCTTAAATTTTTTCATAAGGTGATTTTACATCTATTGTAATCCCTAAGGCACGACAAACATTTATGACTTTCCCAATTTGTGCTGTTTCTTTCCCGTTTTCCAGATCAACAAGAAACCTTACTCCGACATTAGCGGCAATCGCCAAATCCGCTTGCGTAAGATGTTGTTCCTTACGGACATTTTTAATATATGCTCCCAGTTTTTTAGTATCTGTTATGTTCATTTTTTACCTATCGGTAAAATTTTACAATATTTTCATCTAAAAATCAACATTTTTTACCGTTCGGTAAAAAATGCATACTTAGAAATGAATTTCACTACAAGATTTACCGTACGGTAAATTTTAACTTTTTTAAATCAATCTCATATTCTTGTATTTTTAATCTTATAATGAGAGTTTATTTCAAGTAGTGAAGCAAATTACTTGCCCGAGAGACAGTAAAATCCAAGACAAGTCCCATCTTCGACACCATAAAAGCGAGGTTTTAAACCTCGCTTTTATTTTATTTCTCTGTTTAAAACACTTACAACAATCTGCTTCATTGTTTCCATTTCTTTAGGGTTGCTTTCTGCTATCAGCAGCGTTAGTGCAAACAGTGTACCGTTATCAATAATTGGTTTATCATTTTTGTACAACATTTTGTTTTTATCAAGGAAATACAAAAAGCAGCTTGCCGCAATTCTTTTGTTGCCGTCGGAGAAAGAATGGTTCTTTGTTATCAGATACAAAAGCATTGCGGCTTTTTCTTCCAGTGTCGGATAAAGTTCTTTCCCGTCAAAGATTTGATATATTTGATTAACTGAACTTTCAAAAGAATTGTCTTTGGGGTTTGCAAAAACATCCGAGGCAAACTCGGATTTCATATTGTCTATAACTTGCAGAAATTCTTCTGTAGAAATCCGTACAGCATCTGTTTTTGTCAGACCTTTTGTGTCCAGTGTTTTATGGTCAAAATTATCAAGCAAATCCAATCCCTTCGCAAAATTTTCAAGCAAATTTGCAACATCTTGAGCCTCTTTAACAGTGTCAATTTGGTTATTCAAACTTCTTGAAAGCAGACTGACGCTTGTTTGAAGGGCTTCTATTTTACTTTTTTGCGATTGCAAAAGTTTTTCATTAACGGCATAACCTTTAGTCAGATAATTTTTCAAAACATTTGTTGCCCAGATTCTGAATTGTGTTGCCTTCTTAGAGTTCACCCTGTATCCTACAGCAATAATCATGTCAAGATTGTAATATTCTAATTCTCTTGAAACATTTCTGCTGCCTTCTTTTCGAACTGTTCGGAATTTCCGAACAGTTGAAGTTTTGTCCAACTCTTCATCTTGAAATATATGAGAAATATGTTCTGAGATATTAGCTTTGCTGGAGTCAAACAATTTGACTATCATATCTTGTGTCAGCCAGATTGTATCCTGTTCCAGTTTAACATCAAGTGATACTGAACCATCAGCACTTGTATAGATTATAATTTCACCTTTATTCAAGTTTCCCACTAAATAAACTCCTTTGTTATGTAATGATATTAGCACAAAAATACAGCTGAATTCACGCATACTCCAGCCCTAACGCCAGCCTCATATTATAGTATTCTGTTGTTGACTTTACGGTTTTATCCAATATAAAGGGTTCCAGAATAGTAACCCAATAGACAACAAAACACCCGCCTCTACTTCTTACCCTTCTTCAGCTTCTTATATGCCCGAATATTGCCCAGAAACATAGCTATCTCTTCATCATCAAGATTGTTCAACTCTGCAACAAGAGCAAGAAAAACCTTGCTTTTTTCAGGAATTTTTATTTCTTCATCAGACAACAATTCATTGTAATCAATATCAAAAACTTCTGTCAGTTTTTCTATTTTATCCAGAGATGGAAACTTCTTGCTCAATTCATAAAGAGATATAACATCAGCACTCGCAACATCAATCAACTCAGCTAACTGCTCCTGAGTCAATCCTCTTGAGTTTCTTATAGCTTTCAATTTTTTTCCAAATCTGTGCTTTAATTTCATATTTTAAGTTTAGGCGATGGCATATAAGGATATAACCTTAAAAATAACTATAAAATATATAGTTATTTTTAACTAGTCATCCCCCAACTGGGTAATAGACATTTTATGTCATAAAATAATATAATCTAGTAATAAACAGCTAGATATATCCGGGTAAAAATTATGACAACAAAGACCAAAATGAGCGGCAAACAAAGACTATATCATTTGAACATGACAAAAGACCTGCTGGAAGAAAATTCAACCCTATTTGCACCGATATTAGAACTTGCCCTCAAACTGCCTCCTCAGAAGAGAGAAATTTATTTTTTAAAATATCATCTTTTTTTAGAACATCTTGAACTTGCACTGAGTTCTTGATTTACCCAGCTGGCAGGTCAAACCTGCCTTTTTTTTAGTTGAAAATAAAAAAGAGAGCCGATGCTCTCTTTTATTTTGATTATATTATTAAAACTCAACTTTGGGAGTTGCTTCCTCGCCTTCTTCAATTTCAAAATAATCACGAGCTTTTATTCCTGCAATTGAAGCAATTATGGATGTCGGAAAAGTTCTTATTCTTGAGTTCAAAGTCTTAACACTGTCATTATAATCTTTTCTTGCAACAGCAAGTCTGTTCTCAGTACCTGCAAGTTCATCCTGAAGAGCAAGAAAAGATTTATCTGCTTTAAGCTCCGGATATCTTTCAACAACAAGCAATAATCTTGAAAGGGCACTGTTTAACTCGCCTGAAGATTGTGATACGGCTTTTACATCATTAGAACTCATTGCGCCTGAGAGTTTTGAACGAGCCTCCGCAATATTCGTAAATACTTCTTTTTCATGCGCTGCATAGCCTTTCACCGTAGAAACGAGATTTGGTATCAAATCATTTCTTCTCTTCAGCTGATTCTCTACCTGCGCCCAGTTTGAATTTATTGTTTCATCAGCAACCTGCAGACTGTTGTATGTCCCGACAAAACCTAATACGGCGAAAAGAATAACAAGAAAAACAACAATAATCGCCGATAAAATAATTTTTTTCATCGTATATCTCCTTTACAAATCATTTACATATTTCAAAAGTTCACCGACAGAAACAAGCAAATCAGGATATAAAGAAAGAACATCATTCTTAGATATTTTCAAAGAACCTTCTTTGTAATCCAAAAGTTTACCAAAAACAGAAGAATCAACAATACCGAGTTCTTTCAATTTTTCCAAAAGTTCGCAATGCTCTGAGGGAACTTCATAGTTTTTCAAACGCAATATTGCTCTTGCTAAAGTCAAAACAGTCTTTATTACGGGAATAAATGATTCCTTCAGCATTCCATCATTGCAAGAGTTCAAAAGATAATTTTTTCTCAATCTCATCAAAAGATTTTTTAACTCATGTTCGCACTGAAAACGCAAATTATCTCTGCTTATAGAAACAGGAAAAATAACATCTTCTCCGTATAGAATTTTTCCATATTCTTTTATATCACTGTATTCAAGAGCATATACATCAGCAGAGGCAAACCATTCCCGTTTATCCATAAACACAGGCATTGGATTTTTCCTCATCCATTCTCTTGAAGCATGAGAAACTCTCATCAAATCATCTGGAGAAAGATTGTCAACTACAATCATCAAATCAATATTTTCGCAATTGCCAAGACCTGCTGAAGCTTTAGAACCATATGCAAAAACAGAGCACAATCTGCTGCTTAGATTATTTTTTAATTCGTTCAAAAATTTTTCAAAATCATCATTCATAATTTACCACCCTCTTGAGGCACCGCCGCCGCCAAAGCCGCCGCCTCCTCCAAAACTTCCTCCAAAGCTGCCGCCAAAACTGCCTCCGCCGAAGCTGCTGCCAAAAGAACTGTATCTTCTGCCATATCCGTATCTTCTTCTGCCTGGAAGGAAAATTGCAAGCACAAAAATAATGACATAAATCCAAGTAAGATTTTTTGATGAACGTGACGAAGGAGGTTGCCCGACTTTATACGCATCAGTCAGCGTAATCCCGTAAGAAGAAGCTATCTCCCCTGAGAGAACATGAGTTCCTCTGAGAATACCTCCCTGATATTTTCCTTGTTTGAAATAAGGAAGAACCTGTTCATCAAGGATACGTCCTGCTTTTGCGTCATTTATTGTTCCTTCAAGTCCGTATCCGACTTCTATTCTGACTTTTCTGTCGTTTGTTACGACAAGAAAGACTACTCCATTATTTTTCCCTGATTTGCCGACATTGTATTTTCTTCCTATTTCTAATGCAGCATCTTCAATTGTTTGACCTCTCAAAGTCCTTATGGTAACAACAGCTATATCAGCTGAAGTCCTGCGCTGCAAATCAGATATTCTTCGATTCAATGCTCTTTCAGCCTTTGTATCAAGAACTCCGGCATTATCTGCAACAAACCTGTTAAAATACAATTGTTCAACAGCAAACGCCGTCAAAAAATTCATAATAAAAAATGAAAACAGGAATGATACAAAGATTTTTTTCAGCATAATAAAACAATTATAATGGTTTGAGTCATTCCTGACAATATACTTTTTCAGGGATTTATATAGAAAATCTCACAGATACTATTAAAAGTTTGTCATTCTGAGGGCTTTAGCCCGAAGAATCTTTTTTGTTCAGCTATTTCGCTAACGCTCAGTATGACGTTGTTTTGGAAAATTTGGAAGGAATTTGCTATATAAGTTTCCTTTTTCAACAAATATAGAGCAAAATATTATTATCTGTGCTAAACTGGTTATAAGTTGTATCAGGAGGAATTGTTTTGTTAGAACGCTTTACGGAAAAATCAATCAACTGCATAATTTTTGCCCAGGATGAAGCAAACAGAAATAAACATGATATGCTCTATCCTCTCCATCTGCTTTTGGGCATCATCAACCTGAAATCAGGGACTCTTGCAAGAGTAATGAAGGTAACCGAGATAAACAGCGATAAAGTAAAAAACGATATCCTCGATATGCTCAAGGATAAAACAACAACAAAAAAATACGACATACTCCCATTCTCTGATGAAGTAAAGCAGGTTCTTGACAACTCATGGGATATATCAATCAAATTGGGCACAAATTATATCGGTCCTGAACATATATTTCTTTCTTTGATTCAGGATAATTCAGTGAAAGCTCTCTTTGCAAAATATGATACTGATATGCAGAGGATTACCTCAACCATAGTGAGAATTATATCAAAGAAAACAAGTATTAATCAGCATCCTGAAGGTAACCTTGCAAAGAAAGCAACTCCAAAATATTTTTCAATTTCTGAAATCCTAAATGAACAAAAATGTACGGAACTCATATCTCTTGCAAAAGAAGAAATGTATAAATCAGGGAAAGAAGCTCTCGGCACGGAACAAATTCTGTTGTCGATGCTCTCAGAAGACTCCTCTTTGAAAGAACAGTTGAACCAATTCGGAATAACTTACGAAGAAGTTCAAAGAAAACTTTCAGAGATAAATTCAAGGAAAAAAGAATTTTTCTCAAATGAAATATTCTGTACTCCAAAGCTTTATAAATCGATGTTATCAGCTTATGAAACAGCAAAAGAACTCGGTTCTGCAAATATCGAGCCGGAGCATATTATCCTTGGAATTTTGAACGAAAAAGACAGTATAGCCTATGACATCATAAAAGACATCTACGGCAGCCCGAGGTCAATATACGAACAAATTATCAAACCTATAGAGAAACAACGTCCCGTCACTTCGACAATTCTCAGATTGGCAAAAGAAGAAGCAAGACGCCTCTCCCAGCATATGGTCGGTACTGAACTTATCTTGCTTGGAATACTCGCTGAATCAAGCAGTATAGCGGTAAATGTCCTTGCAGAACTCGGTGTTACGCTCAAAGACGCAAGAGCAGAAGTTGAAAAAATTCTCGGATTCGGTGATGAATACAACGATGGAGAAGTTTTCTATACAATCAGAGCAAAACGGCTTCTTGAGATGGCTTGGCATAATGCAAAGAAAAATCACAAACAAAAAATAGAACCTGAGCATTTGCTTATGGCAATTGTTCAGCTCAAAGACTGTGTTGCTATGAAAGTTCTTGAAAACCTTGGAGTTGACTCAATTGAAATAAAAGAAGGTATCGCAAAAGAACTGAAATTTCAGGACTCAAACGCTTAGTTGATTGATTGTTCCTGTTGCTCTTTTTCTTCAAGTAAAAGATTCTGCAAATTGCAATAAGCCTTTAATGTAGAAATATCAAGGTTAATTTGTTTTGCAACATATTCGTTCTTTAATCCAAGGGCAATATTTAAAGCTATTTTATACATCTCATAAGAGTTCTGGGCATTTTCTTTCTTTGAATCAGCCATTGTTGTAGCTATTTCATAATACGCTTTACCCATCAAAGAATAAATTCTGCACTGCATAAACATAAGATTATTTGCCTTAGAGAGTTTCATAGCTTTCTCAAGATGAATGTTCACCATCTCAAAATCATGACGGGAAATATAGCAATCTGCCATCAATTTTTCAAAACATGCGGCAAAATAAATATTATTTATTCCCGTTTTTTGACAAACTTCAAGAGCCTGTCTTGCAATACTCATTGCATCATCAACATTTTTCTCTTCAAGGAAGATACAGCCTATTAAATACCAGCATAAGAGAGCACCAGAGGAAATTTTCTGCTGAGAAAAATAGTTCACTCTGTCATTTATTATCGACTTTGCTTTATCATATTGTTTTATTTCCCTGAAATATCTCGCCATCAACAGAGTCGTAAAATTGTATATAAGACTGTTATTGAGCTTCTTTGCTTTTTGAGAAAGTATCAATATTTCCTGCTCGGCAGAGTCAAATTCTCCAAGAAATGACTTATTCAGAAGTTTCAGAAACGCCCACAGAAGAGTTGTATTTCCTGATGCTCCTATTGAATCAGCTATAGAATCCGCTTTGTGCAACAGCTCCTCTGATGAAACAATATCTCCCTGAAGAGTTTTATAAATTGCAGACGTAATAAATGCCTCAACATTGCTTTTTGTCATAATCGCATCATCTATGTCAGCAGCGGCTATAACTTTTTCATAATGCGGGTTGCCCTGAACAGCATAAGCTCTGGCAAGCGTAAGCAGAATATCTGATTTTGTATGACGCAGTTCTGACATACTCATCTGAGATATTGTAATTTTTTTTGATATGCAATCATCTATTATAGGAAGAATCGTATTGTTGCATAAATCAATAACCTCTCCTATACTTCCGATATTCATCAAAATTTTCATCTTCAAATAACATAAAAGAGCATATTCAAGACGCATTCGCTCCGGATTAATGTACCTGATTGACTGATCTATCGCCTGAATAGCCCCCTGATAATTCCCGCATAAAATAAAACTCTTTGATAAATATCCCAGAATATCAAGAATTTCCGTAGTATTTCCTGTCCTTTCATCGGATGAAATCAGCTGAAGAGCTTCCGTCAAAAATTCAACAGCATCCTGAGGACAGTTTATATAATTTGCCCGCCCTAACTCTATACACAGCTGTTTTTTGCGGTCTTCTTTATCTGCAAACGGAGCAAAATCAAACAATTTCAGCAGATTTTTCTGAGCTTTCAAATATAAATTTATATCACCGCAGAACAATGCCTCTTTGGTTGCTTTGGCAAATAAAACAAATGCCTCCTGATTTTGATTTGCTCTCCATGCGAGAGTTGCACAATAAAAAGCCTCACCATACAGAGCATTTTTGGCAACCTGCAGCAAGTCAAAAGATATCTCTGAATCAAACCCTTCCTTCATCATGTTGTTTTTTACAACATTCATAATCATCTTATTCTTAAAGAAGAATACTCGGCCATCAAATGTTGCTACAAGCTGGTTTCTGATAAAAACCTCCATAATACTTTTGAGTTCTGCCTCATCAATACCGGCAGCCTCTTTAATAATTTTCAGAGGAAATATATATCCGAATAATGCAGCATAACACATTATTTTATAAGAATTTTTATATTTTTTGAATATATCATCAAGCCTTAGTATAAGCAAATCTTCTGTTTTATCAGGTAATTCAAAAGCGTATATATCAGGATTGATATTGAAATCGGAAGGTCCTACTGACTCTATCAAATTTACCTGCATAAAATACAACATAAGATTTTGAATATAAAGAGGCAGCCCCTTTGATTTGTTGAATATTTTTTCTTTAAAATCCAAAGAAATCAAAGGCTTCTGTGCGGTAAACCCATCAACACACGTCATTGCTTCTTTTTCATCAAGTGGAGGCATCTGAACCGATATTGTATTATCTACTGTCAAATTTGATGAGTTAACAATTATCTCTGACGGTATTGTCGATGATTGTGTTGCCACAAGAATAGCTTTATTATTCAAAAAACCGTTGTCTATCAAATATTCAAGAAGCTCTAAAGAAGAATCATCTATATACTCAATATCTTCTATAATAACAACTAGCCGCATAGAACTTTTCATCACCCCGAAAAGCTCTTCAAAAGCAAGATAAATCTGATCTTTTTTGGTTGTAGAGGAATCTATAACACTAAAATCATCTGCATCAAATACCGGCGGAAGAATAAAATCCTTCAATACATTCTTTGTTCCTTCTGATAAGGTACAAAATACCTGACCGCTTGTAAATAAAGAATCAATTGTTTTTGCGACGGCGTCCCTGTGCATATTCATTAGAGGAATGCCGATTAGGGTTTTTAATATATCTTGAAATAGTCCGTATGGTTTTTGCAAAAATAAATCACAACACTCTGAGAATATAATCAGATTTTTTTCTCCCGCAGCAGATTGAATAATTAAATTCAATATAGCTGACTTACCGACACCCTCAACTCCCTGAAGAGATATAAAACGACAGTTATCCTGATAGGATATTTTTTCAACGAGAAGTTTGACAACCTCTTCTCTTGTCATCTTTGGCTTTTTATCGACATCCTCTACAATATCAACGACTTCTTCATCAACATCAGAAGATATTTCATCTTGCTCGCCGCCTGATGGAATTACAAGCATAAAATCATCATCAAAAGGCAAAAAATTAACATCAACAAATAAAGATGATGAAATTTCAAAACTTTTTTTATCTACATAAAAGGAATCTGTTTGCAGTTTTGAGAACATCTCAAGAAGAATACTCTCCTCTATTTGTTCCCGAGTAAGAATAACTTCTTTTATATTAAATTTGATATCAGATTTTTTTTGAAGAAGATTGTTTAAATCGCTAAACGAATTAAACAGCTCTTCAGATAAATAAACAGCTGCAGCTATATCTTCGGAAATATCAGACTCCTCAGAGTTAAACTCTACAGCAAGCAAATTGGGTTTTATTTTCAGAATTTTGGCAGATGTATCCTGAACAATTTTTATGACTGTTTGATAAAACCTTCGAAGCAATTTGTTGAAAAATACCTCATTTGATATCTGCTCCTTTAACGCTTCATAATTGCTCAACTCAACAAAAAGAGCGGGTATCTCTTTTGAAGATTTGCTTTCTTCAAGGACTTCCTCTTTTTCCTCAGCAGGTTCCTGCTTTACTTCTTCATCTGATATAACACTCGAAGCAACATTTTTTTCAAAGCTCGCTTCACATTTCAGACATATCTCGCTATCAACAGGATTCAAGGCAGAGCAAACAGGGCATTTCTTCAACAATACATAACCGCATTTTCTGCAGTTTATAGATGAAGGACTATTCGCTGCACCGCAATCAGGACAAAAACGAATCAAAACAGCCCCGCAGTTTGTACATAAAGGGGTGCCTATTTTATTCATTGTAGAACATTCAGGACATTTTATTTTAAATTTTAGCCCGCAGTTTCCACAAACATCTGAATGAGGAGGATTTTCAAACTTACATCTGGGACATTTCATCTATATCCCCCTTGATTACTGATTAAAACACTTTTTCAATTTGTCCGATAATTCAAGAAGTCTTGATGTAACGTCAGCCTCTGATATATTCATATTTTTCGCAATATCTTTATTTTTCATATGATCAATATATCTGAGTTTATAAATCATATAATACTGCTTTGTAGGATTTTGAGAATTCAAAACATGCAGATTTGATGCAATGTTCTCAAGAACATCTGACGAAGCAGCTTCTTCATTTTCCTGCTCAAATTGTTCTTCTTCTACATATTCAGAATTATCAGCAAAAACAGGAGCAAGTTCCGGTTCTTCATCTTCAATAACAGTATGCAGAGGCTCAATCTGTTCGACAGCAGGCAATTCTTCTGCAACAGGTTCTTCGAGAGAATTAGAAACAGGTTGTTCTTCATCAACTTGATTTACCTCAGATTGAATAGAAGGTATCGGTTCTTCAACAACAGGTTGAAGTTCCTCATGTTCAATATTTTCAACAACCGGGAGTTCTTCATCAATTTGATTTACCTCAGATTGAAGAGGTGGTATCGATTCTTCGGCAACAGCAGCTTCTTCAACAGGAAGTGTCTGAGTCTGATGTTCAACATAAACCTCTTCATGTTGTTGAGGAGCTTCCTGTTGAACACTCTGAGCAGGTGCAGCAAAAACATGAGGGATACGATAACCTCCAAGACGGTCATTATCCTTCAAAACCTTAATAACCGCACTGTTTGAAACTCTCAAAATATAACTATATATTTTCTCTTCATCTTTGAGCAAAGAAACAATGCTCTTTGTTCTTTTCAAAGTTTCATCGCAAAAAGCATCAAGCAAATCTTCATTTCCGGCATAACGTTTATTTTGGGTTATGATGTCTTTTATTATTGTAGAATATTCTTTTTCTGCATTCATTATCTTTGCCGCTGTCCTCTATAAAAATATAACCAAGTCTGTTTTTACAAATTTTTTGTTATTCAAAAATGCAGGAATTTTTGAATTTTTGATAGTATTTGATACTGTGTTCAAAACAAGATTATCAACAACCTGAGAACCTGTAGAGAAAGTCACATCAGATTCAACAACCTCTCCTTTTTCATCAATTATCAATGATAATTTAACCATATTATGTGTAATAACATTGCTGATTGTCATCAAGTCCTGAGACAAATTATCCTTGATAGCCTGTCCGGTTGTATTGAAATAAGTCTGGAATGATGACTCAGAAGCCAACACAGACGGAACTTCCCAAGAAACTCTAGTTACTTTTGCATTGTCTGCAGTCTGAATATAAGCGCTTGATAAAGCCTCATCTATATTTGACGAAATTTTTTGAGGTCCGGTATGAGTTGTCTGTGAATCTGGAAGCGAGGGTAAATCATCTCCTTCTGCAGAAGCACCGAGAATTTTTAGCTCCTTGCCATCGCCTGAGGACATACCATTTGCGTCATAATCTATGTTCTCAGATACAACATCAGGGGAACCATCTGACTCAGCTTGTGAAGCATCCTGCAAGTTTTCTTGAACCGCCAGCATATCAGAAGAAGCATGTTCCTTTTTGCCGAACATCAATGCTCCGGTAATTAACAACCCGGCAAGTGCTGCAACAACCATTGTCTTTTGATGAGGGAATGATGATGTCTTTTGCTGATTTTCATCAATATAACCTAATGACTCATCCTGTGATAGAGCTTCTTCAGCTTCATAATCACCCGCAAACAGATTTTTTGTCTTATCTTTTACATGAATTGTATCGGTTAACTCAACATCATCAACCTGTCCATCTTCCCCAAACAGCTCATTTAACTCGGTAGCACTGGCAAATAAATCATCGTCATCAGATGAGATATCATTACTCTGTGTACTGACTCCCATCGGTTTTACAAGCTCTTCATCTTCATCAAAAACAGGCAGTGAACCTGCGCCCATCGGTTTTACCAAATCTTCATCACTTCCCTCTAAAGGTGGCAATGAAGCAGCACCCATCGGCTTTACAAGCTCTTCATCTTCATCAAAAACAGGCAGTGAACCTGCACCCATCGGTTTTACCAAATCTTCATCAGTTCCCTCTAATGGTGGCAATGAAGCTGCACCCATCGGTTTTACCAAATCTTCATCTTCATCAAAAACAGGCAGTGAACCTGCGCCCATTGGTTTCACCAAATCTTCATCAGTTTCCTCTAAAGGTGGCAATGAAGCTGCTCCCATCGGTTTTAGCAAATCTTCATCAGAATAAGCAGCAACAACTTCTTCCGGTGACTCTACAGTGACTTTTTCATTCAAATCATCAATCAAATCCTGTGTATGATCCAAATCATCATCATCGTTGTCATTTTTCACAACAGACAACCAGTCAGATTTTTGATTAACTGGCTCATTATGTTCTTCAACAGAAATAGCACCGGAATTCGAGAGTTTTTCAATTTCATTCAGCTCGCTGCTAAACTCTTCATCGGCAATCTTATCATCTTCATCTTTCAGCTCTCCAGGGATAACCGTTATTTCTTCTGAAGAATGAGGAATTTTTCTTGTAAAGACATCAAGACTCTTATCTTTCAAAAGCTTTGGATTTTCAGCCAATAATTTAGCATAAGCATCAAAACAGCTAAAATTCTTCAACTCCTCAACACAATTTTTTTCAGAAGCCAAAATTGTATAAACAATCTTTCTTATATTTTCCGAGTCCATCTCTCCGTCAAGAAAGCTGACAAACAATTCCCGTAAAGTGTTTACATCAAAATATTCTTCATACTCTTTTGGGGTAGTTCTTGATATCACTCTGAAAATATTGTCCATAGGAAGAAGATTTTTTACTTCAACAAAGTAGTTATCTTCTTCTGAATTATCAAAATCAATGCGTTCAACAGGAATAAAACCGAAAAACTTGAATGTTGACATATCGGAATTTAACTGCGCAGCAACATAAACATCAGAAAGGATATCAGCTTCTCTCTGTATTTTAGGGATAAAAATCTTGTTGTTTCTGACAAGACAAATATTTATACGAACGCCATCAATGCCTAAGTCTATACACTCAAAAGCCTCAAAAAACGGCTTTATGTTTACAAGACTCTTTGATATATCAATATTCTCCCAGTAGTCTTTCAAGACTTCAACCGAAGAAAATAATGCAAGAGCAGCTCTGTAATACTCTTCTGATGCTTCTTCTCCACCATAATTCTTTACAAATTCACAAGCTTTTTGTCTTATTAAATCAGTTATCTCTATTGACTTCATCCCAGAATCCTTTTTTATCCCCAATCAATATAATAATATATTATAGTGCTCGGATATTTTGTATTTTTACATTGAATTAATCGTCTATATGTAGTATACTGATAGCTTGTAGAGTTTGTAAACTTTTTTAAATTTTGTTAACACTTTTATCAATAAATAACATTCATAGGTTTTCTAAAAGTAGTTTGGTTTTATTTTACAGTTAGAGGTATGCATTATGGTTAATGGTGTAAATAATACTACAGGGATTAGTTCTTATCCTCAAAGTTTTCAAGACTTAATTCAAAAACCGCAAAACTCAGCGCCTCAAGGTGCTCAACCGACAGCAGCGGAAGGTGATAAGGTTGATATCTCGAAAAAATCAAAAGGTAAAAAAATCGCTGCGGGAATAGGCATTGCAGCTGCTGCCGTATTGGCATTATCAACAGCTTTGCACAAGCTACAGCCGCAAATCTTTACTGATATGCTTGCAAAAGAAAACGCTGCAGGAACAATCGCAAGGGGTATAGACAATGTCGGCAAATTTATCTCTGATATCCCGGGGAAAATCTCAAAGCTATTCAACAGAAAAGCAGAACAGCAAGACCTGAATCAACCGAAAATAAAGCAGCCTGACATGACTCAGCAGCAGGAGACACAAGAGATTCTTGGTGATTTTGAAGAAGCGTTTGGTGGTCCAGAACAGCCGTAAAAAACACTGATGGAAATTAACTCTGAAAATAACAGGCTTATTAAACAACGATTAAAAAAATAAAAAATTGTTAAGTTTTTTAAACAAAAGTGCTAAAAAGTATATACTTTTTAGCACTTTTTTAGATAAGTTCGTTTTTATTTATATATAGAGTCTACACAAAACAGTTTGGAGGAACAAAAAATGGCAAGAGTTCTTATTTCTATGCCGGAAGAATTTTTGAGCAAAATCGATGAAGTAGCAGACAACGAACAACGTTCCCGCAGTGAACTTATTCGTGAAGCACTGAGAACTTACATTCATCGCTCAAGAGTCCGGGAAAATACCATAGCAGCAAAAAATGCATCCATACTGGAAGCATTACTGGATTAAAAAAGATTCACACCCACCAACAAAAAACGAGGTCCAAACAGCCTCGTTTTTTATATTATTTATTTTCAAAAATAAAAATATAATATATTATTATTTTCATCAAGAATATTTTTTGGATGAAATATGAACTTCAACAACCCTGAACTCAAATACTGGCTTGCTTTCTCAAAATGCAACAGAGTAGGAAACGTCTTCATAGAAAAAATCTATGAAAGATTTAAATCTTTGAATGAAGCCTGGCATGCCTCATCCTCTGATTTGCTGTTTTATTCTGACCTTACACACAAACAGATTGAAGAATTTGCTCAGGAACGCAAAAAAATTAACCCTGAACAACTAATCGACGAACTCTTCGAAAAAGACATATCAGTCATAACAATCGCCGATGACAACTACCCTCCTCTATTGAAAGAAATTCCCAAAAGACCTGCTATCTTCTACTTTAGAGGAAATCTCAAAGAATGTAATCTTTCAAAAACACTCGCTGTAGTCGGAAGCAGGAAACTCAGCAAATATGCATCAGATGTTCTAACCCAACTCATCTCAGACTTTCCTTCAAAAGATATGACTATAATTAGCGGGATGGCACTGGGCGCTGATGCCTGCGCACATCAGGCTGCCCTCAAAAACGGCATAAAAACCATCGCTGTTCTTGGAAGCGGATTTGACCATATTTATCCCCGTGAAAATATCAACATCTACAAAAAAATTCTTGATGACAACGGTGCTGTTATCTCTGAATATTACTTTGATATGTCTCCTCAGCCATGGATGTTTCCTCATCGAAACAGAATCGTAAGCGGCTTATCCCAGGGAACGCTCATCGTCGAAGCTGCTGAAAAAAGCGGAGCGCTCATCACTGCAAGAACGGCTCTCGAGCAGAACAGAGAAGTCATGTGTATCCCCGGGGCAATCACAAACCCGAATACAAAAGGAATATATAAATTAATAAAAGAAGGTGCCTCAATCGTCACGGAACCTCAAGATATATTCAATTATCTGAACTGGGAAATCGAAGATAAAACTGCTTCCGAAAAAAATAAAACTACAGATTTTCTTGACAATGAAGAAAAAGTATATAAAACTTTAAGTTTAGATCCATCAACTCTTGATGAAATAATTTCAAAAACAAATCTGAGCGCAGAAGAAATTCTCATAACACTGACAACTCTTGAGCTGAAAGGATTTATTCAAAAAACAGGAACACAACAGTACGCTAGGACACTGAAAAAATAATGGCAAAAACAGCTGAAAAAAAAGAAACAAAAAAATCCGATAAAAAACCAAAAATCTTGCTGATAGTAGAGTCCCCTGCAAAAGCAAAGACTATCAAAAAAATTCTTGGCGACAACTACGAAATCAAAGCAAGCTACGGACATATCAGAGATTTTCCCAAAAAAGTCCTCGGCTTTGACATAAAAGACTTTACGCCTACTTTTGAAGTTATCTCCGAAAAGAAAAAAGTAGTCAAAGAACTGAATGACTCTGCAAAAAAGGCTGATATAATCTACCTCGCACCAGACCCTGACCGTGAGGGAGAAGCTATTGCATGGCATATTTCTGAAGTCCTGAACACAAAAGGCAAAGATGTCAAAAGAGTCGTGTTCAACGAAATCACCAAAAACGCAATCAAAGACGCCGTAGCCTCCCCGAGAATGATTGATATGGATAAGGTGAAAGCCCAGCAAACCCGCCAGATTCTCGATAGACTCGTGGGTTATAAACTGAGCCCTCTCTTATGGGAAAAACTGAGAAACTACAAACTCTCTGCAGGCAGAGTCCAGAGCGTCGCAGTAAAACTTATCTGCGACAGGGAAGAAGAAATTCTTGCATTTATACCTCAGGAATACTGGACTATCTCAGGTGATTTTTCTTCAGATAAAGCAAAAAAAGACTTCAAAGCTGAGTTGATAAAATATAAAGATAAAAAAATTGAAATCAAAAACGAAGAAGAAGCTCAAAAAATAGTAAAAGCTCTCGAACAAAACAAAGAGTTTGATGTCTCAAAAGTCACCAAAAGACAAATAAACAAAAAACCGCAGCCGCCTTTTATCACAAGTACCCTGCAAAGAGATATCTACAACAAACTAGGATATCCCGTTGCAAAAGTTATGCAGATAGCTCAAAAACTCTATGAAGGTATAGAACTCGGAGATGACACCCCGATTGGTTTGATTACCTATATGAGAACGGACAGCACAAGGGTGTCTGATGAAGCTGTTGAGGCTGCAAAAAACTTCATTACAGATACTTATGGCGAAAATTATTATCCGAAAGAAGCTCAGAACTATACATCGAAAAAAACAAAAAACGTACAGGATGCGCATGAAGCAATAAGACCGACTTACATAGATAAAACGCCCGAGTCTATCAAAAAATATCTCAGCGCAGACCAGTATAAAGTATATAAAATTATATGGGAGCGTTTTATTTCAAGCCAGATGGCAAATGCGCTGATTAACAGCACAAATGTCGAGCTGAGTGCTGATGACTATACTTTCAAACTGACAGGCAGTGTTATCGCCTTCGAAGGTTATATGAAAGTCTACAGCTCATCAGAAGAAGAGAGCGAAGAGTCAAAAATTATCCCCGAGTTCAAAGAAGGTGATAAAGCCTCTCTCAAAAAAATCGACCCGAAACAGCATTTCACTCAGCCGCCGCCGAGATATACAGAAGCAAGCCTTGTTAAAACACTCGAAGAATACGGCATAGGCCGCCCGAGTACATACGCTCCGATTATCTCAAAAATCCAGCAAAGAGGATATGTCGTGAAAAATGACAGAGCCCTCTCACCGACGCCGCTCGGGAAAACTGTTAATGAGCAGCTCGTTTCGCATTTCTCAAACATAATCAACTTTAAATTCACAGCTGATATGGAAGCAAAACTTGATGATATCGCTGACCAGAAAGTTGAATGGAAAGATGTCCTCGAAAACTTCTATGAGCCTTTTATAGAAACTCTTGATGAAGCAAGAAAAAATATGGGACAGGTTCAAATTTTGAGCGATAAAGTATGCCCGAATTGCGGAAAACCTATGGTTGTAAGGACAAGCAGATGGAAAACACAGTTCCTCGGCTGCTCAGGGTACCCTGAGTGCAAAACAATGATGCCTCTAAGCGGCGAAAATAAAGTCACAGTCGAAGATAAACCATCTGATGAAAAATGCGAAAAATGCGGTTCTCCTATGGTCATCAAACAGGGACCTTACGGTGAATACCTCGGATGCACAAATGAAGAATGCAAACATAAAAAGAAAATTATCGTAAAAACAGGTGTCAAATGCCCGAAATGCAAAAAGGGAGATATCATACAAAGAAAATCCCGCTACGGCAAAATTTTCTACGGATGCAGCGAATACCCTGCCTGCGATTTTGCACTCTGGAACGAACCGATTGATGAGAAATGCCCGGAATGCGGCTCAATCCTCACAAAAAAATTCACAAAACGCTTTGGCAACAACATTGTCTGCTCAAACAAAGACTGCGGCTACAAACGCCCTATGGATGAGGAATAAATTATGTATAAGTTCGCACTAATCGGATATCCTCTCGGTCACTCGCTTTCTCCGGTAATCCACCAGACAGCGATGGAATACTGTGATATGTTAGGCAGCTATGAACTTCTGCCGACACCGCCAGAGGACCTGGTCAGCAGAATAAAATACCTCAAAGTAAATAACTACAACGGATTTAACATAACAATCCCGCATAAAGTTCCTATAACTTTCTTTCTTTCTTCAATGGACGAAGTTGCAGACCTCGCAGGTGCCGTTAATACAGTTATAATTGACAAAGATAAAGAACTGCATGGTTACAACACAGACGTTCACGGATTTGTTAGCGGACTGAGCGAAAGCATGAAACTCCTTTTGAAATATCAGAAGGCGGTAATTTTCGGAACAGGAGGAGCCTCACGAGCTGTTGTCATCGGACTTTCGCAGGTTGGCATAAAAGAAATCGATTTCTATTCACGGGATATCTCCAAAATTGATGTTCTGAAAAAATTCTATTTGGAAAAATTCCCGCAGATAAAATTCAGATTCTTCCAGTATACTGAAAAAATTGACCTCTCTGATACAATGATTGCCGTCAATACAACTCCTCTCGGGATGCTTGGAAAATATGCAGGTGTTTCCCCTGTCGAGCAGTATGTTGTTGACTCGCTTCCTGATAAAGGCATTGTATACGACATTGTCTACAACCCTGTTGAAACGGAATTCATCAAACAGGCAAAAAAAAGAAAGCTCCAAACCGTATCAGGCATAAACATGCTTGTCAATCAGGGGCTAAAAGCATTCGAGTTGTGGACAGGAAAAATCGTTCCTGCTAATATTGTCACTGAGGCAGTCTTAAAAAGATTATAAAAATGGATGAACAAAAAAAACAGGAACGAGCCGCAGGACTGTTATCCCTCGGTCATTTTTCGATAGATAACTACAGCAACTATATAACTCCGCTGCTGCCGTTTATTGCAGCGAAGATGAATATCACAATATCAATAATCAGCTTGATTATAAGCTTTTCACATCTAGGAGCATCAATATTTCAACCTGTCTTCGGACATATTGCAGACCATTTCAAAAAAAGATTTTTTGTATTCTGGGGAATGATTCTTGCTGCAGTATTTATGCCCCTTGCTGCGATGACTGACAATGTCTGGTTTCTCGGGTTGTTTATCCTGACAGGCAGTATCGGCATAGGTTTCTACCACCCTCAGGCAAGCGGGCTTGTAAATAAATTCGGCATAAATAAAATCAGCAAAAACATGGGCATCTTCCTTGCCTCAGGAACAATAGGCTACGCCTGCGGTCCCGTGTTTTCATCATTTATTGTCAAATACTTCGGATATGACAACTCTTTTGTCGGTATTATCCCCGGGGTCATTGTTGCATTTTTGATTTATTTTCTTCTCCCGAAAATTCCGCAAAACTTTGTTGAAGCAAAAAAAGAAGATACAAATCTCTCCATCGTTATCAAAGAAGTTTTGAAAAATAAAATTCTTATGATTCTAATCTGGGTTGCAATTGTCAAATCACTTGTTGCTATGACGTTTACGTTTTTTATTCCTTTCGTTCTGAAGGATTATAACTACAGCGTTGTATCCATTGGTATTCTCATCAGCACTTTTTCTCTGCTCGGAGGACTCGGGTCATTCATCGGAGGAAAAATTGTTCCTAAAACAGGTGCAAAATTATGCTATTACATATCGGTTCTGCCTATTTTGCCTATGTCGTTGGGATTTCTTTTCTTCCTAGACAAGAGCGTACTGTGGTTTTCGATTTTGTTTGCACTATCAGGATTTTTCACCTTCTTCTCAGCTTCCGTTAATATGGTTATGGCTCAAAACCTGATGCCAGAGCATAAAGGTTTTATCTCAGGAATAATTGGCGGTTTCTGCTGGGGAGTAATAGGAATTATGCTCACACCGATAGGCTTTCTTGCAGAAAAAACAGGAATTATCCCGATACTTGTGGCAATATCGTTCATCGCATTTGCTTCATCAATACTTGTTAAATACTTACCAGAAGATCGTGCTCTTTAGAGTCAATTGACTCAAAAAGAGGTTTATAAATAAACTCCGGCAGTCTTCGATAGAGTTTTCCGTCATTGTCAATAGCAACTACAGTGACAGATGCTTCTATAATCGTTGAATTATCCTTAATTCTGCTTATTTTTTGAGAAAAAGTAATACTGAATTTCGACATCTTCTCTATGGTTGTTTCCATCAGGAGCTCTTCAAAATTCTTTGCCGAATTTTTGTATTTGCAGTTCAAATCAACAACCGGGAAGACATAACCGTCTTTTTCAAGCTGTTCCGTGCTCAATCCGACAAGCGAGAGATACTCAACACGCCCCTGCTCCAACCACCTGAAATACCCGCCATGCCAGACAACTCCATAAGAATCAGTGTCGGCATAATAAACTTTAATCTTAGCAGAATGCTTCATCTCTCTACCTCCTATGAAGACAAAAGAGGCGACACCCGAAAGTTTATGGCTTATTGCTGCTACGTTCCCGTCCTGACAAGGTTCACCGACTTCCGCCGTCGCCACCGTTTTGCGGTAAGTTTATTTTAGCATAAAAAACAAAAAATAAAAAAATACAAAAAATTTGGATTTATATAGCAAATTCCGTCCCAAATTTCCCAAAACAACGTCATACTGAGCATTAGCGAAGTATCTGAGCAAAAAGGATTCTTAGGGCTAAAGCCATAAGAATGACGGACTTTTATTAGTATCTGTGAAAATTGCTATATAAGTTCAAAAAAATTAACCCACGGGAACAAAAAATCTAAACCCCATGGTCGATTATAAAAAACTCTCAAACCTCTACAATGAGATAGGAGATGAGAATATAAAAAATTATTTGGGGAGCAAAAATTTCAATGGGGAAAGTGGTAGAGGATCTCAAAAAGAAATTCAATCAGGCTGTCGGCGCCAAAATAGAACAGAAAACAGAAGAAAGAAATAACGAAGAATACAAATCTTTCATCAGAGCAGAAGCGATGAAGCTCAACAACATGTTTGAGGAGGCAATAGACGAATACAAAAAAGTCCTCAAACTCAACCCTCACCATCTTGAAGCAATGAGAGGGCTTGGCGTTGTCTACAAATATTCATCTGAAAATGAAAAAGCTCTTGAAATATTCAAAAAAGCAATCAATGAAATGCCTTTTGATAAAGTTATGTACAACGAAGCAGCCTCCTGCTGCATAAAACTAAACAGGGCAGAAGAAGCAAAAGCGCTGCTCAAAAAAGCAATCAAACTCGATAAAGAATACTCTGAAGCCCACTTTAACCTTGCTCTGGCGCATGAAATTCTTGAGGAAAATGAGCTGGCGTTCAAGGTTTATACAAAACTCATCGAAATCAGACCGTCTTATATCCCGGCATATAATAACCTCGGCAGTCTGCATCTGAGAGAAGGCGACCCGAAAGAAGCACTGAAAGTCTTCAAAAAAATACTCAAAATAAACCCTGAGTTCCTGAAAGCAATCTTAGGCGCAGCATTATCTTATGATAAACTCGGCGAATTTTCTCTCGCCTCAAGATACTACAAAAAATACCTCGAGAAAAAACCTTCTTCTGATAACGCTGTATACATAAACGAAAGACTCGAAGATATTGCCATGAAAAAATCTTCAAAATCACTGGCTCATCTGACTTTAGTTAAATAAAAGAGTATACGCAAGCAAATTATTAAAAAGATGTATCATAATGCAGGGAATAAGCGAGTGTGTCTGCAATCTGACAAAAGAAAGCGCCAATCCCAAAAACAGCACGCTCAAAAAAGCGGCTGAATACTCCCAGTATCCCGTATGCAAAACAGCAAACAAAAGAGCCGAGAGAAAAACTCCGATTTTTATACCAAGCTGTTTTGTCAAAATATTTTGCAAAAATCCTCTGAAAAAAATCTCCTCTCCGAACGGTGCAGCTATCAGCGTAAGCAAATATACTTTACGCAGAAAAACAAAATCAGCATTCTCAAAAAAAGCAGGCATAGGAGGAGTTACACTCCCGAATAAAAAATTCAACATCGAACTGAAGAGAACAACTACCAAAAATCCGACAACTGAATAAACAAAATACAACATTATATTGCTTCTTCGAAACCCGATAAATGACACTATTCCATTAGAATTTTCCCTGGAACATTCATAAACAAAAACACTCGCAACAACTACAAAATTGAGTATGATTTGATTTGTCATATCATAAAGAGGAAGATTCAAAATATTCATATTAAGAAAACTCCCCGCTGAAAACAAAACCCCGCAGATGCAAAAAATGTATGCAACGACAAAAAACAAGTCGTTTATCAAATTTGTATTTTCTCTCTTGAACATAACAGATATCCCTATTTTTGTGATTATTGTATAATATAGATAAGATGAAAAAGTTTGCATTATACACTGCTGAAATTATTATATGGCTTGTTGCAATATATTTTATTGCACAGGTCACTATATCAACGTTTTATCCTCAATTGACAGAGTATAGAGAATATACGGTAAAACTCAACGACATCGACGGTCTGATTGTCGGGTCGCCTGTACGACTTATGGGTATGCAGATAGGAACCGTTTCAAAAATCACTTACAACGAAGATAAAATTCTTCTGACCATGAGAATAAGAAAAAAAGGCGTAAACCTCCCCCCGAGCACAACTTTTACTATCGAAGGGGCAAGCCTCGGAGGCAACAGGTCTATCGAACTTATCCCGCATGAAGACCAGAGCGAAGAACATATTTCTATCAAAGAACATAAACGAATGATTTCAATGATAAAAGACGCAAATGAAGCAATTGATGATATGATTTCAGGATTTGTATCAATGCTTGAAATAGTCAATACAAGAACACCAAAGGAACTCGAAGAAAAAATAGCCTTCTTCAACGACCAGCTTGGCGAATTTGATACACTCTCTTCAAGGATTAATAAAGATATTGAAGCAGGCATCAAATCAAATCCAGAGAATATACGGAATATCAAAACAAATCTTGGAAAAATGGTGCAGACCTCATCTGACCCGAGGCTGAAAGACAGCATCATAACCGTTGATAAATGCCTCAACTCAATACAAAAACAGAGCAAGTGCATGAGCGAAAAATCTCAAACACTTCAGGCTGACAAAATAAGAATACAAACACAACAATCTCTCAGACAGATGCAGCAGGCAAATGAACTGAATGAAGAAGAAACAGAAAACATTCTCGACGCTATAAACGCAGCCTCAGAAGGAATAAACAGCTTTGCAAACTCACTGAACGAACTCACAAAAGACCTCAAAGCAAAAGAGAAAAAAGACTAAAACTCAATCCCTTTTCTTGCACAAACCCCTATATCCCAATAGTGCTTAACTGGTTTTATTTCTGATACAAGATGAGCCATCTCGACAATATCGGGATGCGCATGCCTGCCTGTCAAAACAATCTCAAGATTTTGAGGTTTGTTTTTCAAAAAATTTTTCATCTCATCAAGCGAAATCAACCCGAGTTCTATTGCAATATTTGCTTCATCAAGAATAATAAGCTGGTAATTTCCTGACTCGGCAGCTCTTTGCGCAAGCAACCAGCCCTTTGTCACCTCATCTTTATCTCTTTGAGAAACATTATCGGAATACACAATCCTGTCTAAACCTGCCTGAACTATCTCAAGACGGTTCATAAGACTCTTGCTGAGCTTGCGGAAAGAGTATAACTCGCCGTAGTCCTGACCGCCTTTGGTAAACAGTATAATCAACACATTCCAACCACGTCCCAAAGCACGCATGGCAAGCCCTAATGACGCAGTCGTCTTCCCTTTGCCGTCCCCCGTATAAACCTGAATATATCCTCTTTGGTCAAAAGAAGGGTTTACCAAATTGTTATCTGTCATCTTCGTCGTCGTTTATCACTCTTTTACAAGAGAGCCTTTCTTAAGAAAACCGATTATTGCATGTGCGGTGCTCTTTTTATACTTGACGGGAGCTATCTGCATAAGCGCAATTGCCTCTGCTACAAGAGGGTCTTTATCATACCATCTTCTTTTCTGATGTTTTTTCCCTTCATTTAAAAACCATTCAACAGGTTTATTATATAACTCTGAAAGCTTCAAAAGCTCAAAAACATCAACTTTTCTTGAACCTGATTCAATTATCGATATTGCTGATATCGGCAGATTCATAAACTTCGCCACACTCTCCTGCTTCAGCCCCGATTCAAGACGCGCCTGTCTAAGACGTTCACAAAATTTTTCCCTATCCATCTTCTACCTTTATGTATATAATCTAAAATAAACACCTTTTCTGATATTATATTATAAAATTTATGAGAATGAAAAACAGATTATGCAAAATAAAAAAATATTAAGAACTCTTGCAAAAGAAAAACGAAAAACTCTGAATATAAAAGAAATCAGCAGACAAATCAGAGAAAACATCAAAAATCTCCAGGAATATAAATATTCACGCAACATCCTGCTGTATGCCCCCATCAACAATGAAGTCGATGTTTTGCAGCTGTTTGATGGAAACAAAAATTTTTATCTCCCGAAAGTAAACCCTGATAAAAAAACATTATCTGTCTTTTCTCATAAAAAAGACTCTGTCTTAATCAACAACTTTTTGGGTATACCTGAACCTGATGAAGAGAGAGAAACCAAAATTGCACCATCTGCTCTTGATATGGTAGTTGTCCCTGCATTAATGGCAGATAAAAGCGGATTCAGACTCGGTTATGGCGGCGGTTTTTATGACAGGTTTCTTCCTCTGCTCTCAACAAATTGTACAACAATAATCCCTATTCCTCACTCGATGTTGTGCACAGAATTGCCGCATGAAGCGCATGACAAAAGGGTAAACTACATAATCACCGAAAAAGAAATTTTTCAAATAAACTCTTGACTGATTTTTTTCAGCGTGTTACTTTAATCATACAGACCTGAGGGCGTTTAGCTCAGTTGGTAGAGCGTTTCGTTTACACCGAAAGGGTCGGGAGTTCGAGTCTCTCAACGCCCAGTTTTTTGAAGTTTCCTTTTTTTATAATAACATCAAAAGGTGGAAATGCTTGTGCGATAATGTTTTCCCGTCGAATAAAAAGTTCGAACACACGAGTTTTAACATTTTTATTTTTTCTGAAGGCGTTTGGCGTAAATACGCACTATGAGCGTTTTTACAGAGTTCGAACAGAGTTTCGGCGTTTTCTAAAAAAGTTCGATTGACACGTAGTGTTGAATTATATTTTATTAAAATTTCATCAAGTTCATTTTGCCATTGATTTTTTTTATTAAAATAAAATTCATCTTCGATAATCCCGTCGGCTCTGTCTTCATATAGTTTTTGTATGCCGCTTTTCAGGAGTTTTATTCTTTTATTGAGGGCTTCAAGTGATTTTATATCGCCTGAATGTATAGTTTAGTCAGGCTTTTTCATATCAACTATCTCTGCTTTGGGCAGATTTACATCGAGGATTATTTTCCCGCTGAACCAGTCATCAATCTGTTTGTCTGTTATTTGTCCGCTGTCTATTGCTTGCTGCAGTATCATAAACTTTTTGATTGTTGACTCAGAATCAGTGCAGACATCTGTTTCAAGCACCGCATCCGTGAATGCTGAGGTAGAGAGATGTTCAAAGAGCACATCATTCATCTTTCCAAGCCGGTCAAATGACTCCTGCAATCGTGGAAACTCAAGAAAATACGGCATAGCAAACGGTCGAATCTTTGGAAGAAATTTTTCATCAAGACCGTTCATTATTTCTATATTTCTTTTCAGTGTATCTGTATCATTATAATCAAATCCTATGTCCATCAACTCTCTTTTTCCGAGTTTTTTGGAATATCTTTCATCAAGTGATTTGAGTATCGTCAGTCTGTTTATTACGTTTTCTCTTGATTCAATGAATTCTTCAGGCGTAAAGAATGAAATCTTTGCTCCATTTTGAACAGCTTCTATTTCTTTTTGATATTTATCAATAAAATGGTCGCATTTTTCTTCTATTGTTTTCAAATTTTTAGGTCTTTGAGGCATATTGATTATCTGAGCACGCCCTATACTCTCAAGAGCATCCTGAGCACTTGCTTCGGTTTGTTTTGATTTTTGAGGTTCTTTTTTTATATTTTTTTTGTCGTCATCATTCCCTGAGAAAGAAACTATTTGAGGGAGCGAAATTTTTTGTATGTTCATAACCGTTCCTTTTTTGTATGTTTTTTTTAACAAAACAAACGGACTTGAAAAATTGTCAGAAGATTAAAATTTTATAAACCACTCTATTAGCGGTTTTGATTTGCCGCAGACAAATCCGAGTTCTTTTGTGATTTCGGGATTTGTCAACGTTTTTAGGCTCAGATTATAGGCGCATGGGAGAGTTTTGATTCCTGATTTTTTCCACATTTCATCGGAGATTATATTTCTTTTGCCATCATAAACAGCTGAATAGTTTAGTCCTATTTTTGCGCAGTCAGGAATTTTATTTTTTTGTATGCCGTTTTCTTCAACAAAAAACATAAGCCCGTGTGTTCTGCATATAATCGGGCGAAACTCATATATGCAGCAGATGTCATCAATCAAAAAAGGGCAGGCATGGCGAAAACGCAGTTGTTTATTCGTTTTTGCCTGCGAGATGAGGCGCTCTATTTTCTTTTTGATTTCGGCTTTTTTGTCTTGAGGGAGTTTTTCATATCCTGACATAAGGTATTCCATCTCTATTTCTGAGAGAGGAAATTCTCCGTTTTTGCAGCAGTGAGCACACCCTTTCCGGCAGCAAATGTATGGTTTTTGTTCATCAAAATGTTTTTTGATGACTCTTTCTTCAAGAAGATTCAGATATATTTTGTAATTTTCAAGCTCCATAGCTGGAATTTTATCACAATTCATACTTAACATTCCATACTCAGCCGGGTTGTAAGGAAGAAAGAGGAGCTTCTTCAGTATGGAGGTTCACATTTTTTGAACTCTGATTACTCTTAGTGGCAATATTTTTTGACTTTTTGTTTTTATATAAACATAGGGGAACTACTGCATTTAGGTTACGGATTTTTAAAATTGAATAGAATAAATTCTGTTTTAAATTTAAATAACTTATCAAACATCGGATTTGGAGAAGCTCCGTATAATCAATATACGCATCAATCATCTCCTCTGAAAAATGACTCATTTGAATGTTCTTCCAAAAAGGAGAATACGGGCTTATTTTCAAATCCGATAAAAAAATGTATTACTCTATATAGTCCGTCGTTATTTCTCAATCAATATATGACAGAAAAAACGATTTCGAATGCAATTGTAACAAACCCGAGAATTAAAGAACTGCTCGGCTCAAAAGGACTGAATCCGGTGATATATATGCAAAATCTTGACTCATCGAAGAGTCATTTTATAGAAACTTATGATAAAGCGAAAGCTCTTGCAAACAGGCATAATCTCAAAGATGATGATTTGACGGCCGCATTGCAGGGCGCTCTTCTGCATGATATAGGAAAAGTATTCATCCCTCCGGAAATTTTGAACAAACCATCAGAGCTGACACCAGATGAGAAGGCTGTTGTTGATTTGCACACTGAACTTGGCGCAGAAATTCTCAAAACTACTGATTTGAGTGAAAAAACAATCGAAGCTGTACGTCTTCATCACACATCATTTGATGATGTGCAAAAAGCTAAGAATTTGCCTGCTCAAATAGTATCTGTAGCTGATTCTTATTCAGCTTTGAAAGAGGACAGACCATACAAACCAAAGATGGATGATGTGATGGCAAAACAAACAATGCAGAAGGATAAAGAACTCAATCAGCAGCTTGTTGAAGAAGCTTTTTGAAGATTATTTTTTCATAACTTCAGATAAAATACTTCTAAACTCTTCATTTTTCTTTAATTCTTTAAAAAATCCTGCCATTTTTTTTAGTGCATCTATGCCTTCTTGCGTGGATTCAACAGGTTTTTTCATCATATCATCCATAAAATCGAACATATCTAAAAAAGTTCCCTTCATTTCAAAATCGTCAAATTCAGGGGAAGAAAGTTGTTGCCTCATTGTTTGTATATAGTTTGACATATTCTCCATTGTTTGTTGTTCAGTAGCAGGATCAATCTTTCCTTTTGTAGTAAGTTGTCTAAAGTATTCCAAACCGTCTTCTCCAACCTGTCTAAGCTGTTTTGCTTCATCCGACAGCTCTTCAGGGATGTCCTCTGAGTCAATAGATTTTATAATTTTTTTAAAAAAATTCTTTCCGTTGTCAAAAAATTGTGTAATCCCTTTTTGAACTTTTTTTGAAAGTCCGAGTTCTGATAATGCTTTTTCAAACGGAGTTTTTCTTAGCGGTAATCCGCTAAAAGAAACAGTATCGGCATTTTTTTGAATGCCATAAGAATTTAAATTATAGTTGCTTTGGCTTATAGACAAATTGAAGGAGTTCTGAGTTTTATTTCTGCCTGTAGCAGGGTGAGAAAAATTTACCGGAGTAATATACATATAACCAAATCCTTTCCTTTCTTTTTTGTTAGCTAAACAAGTCGTTTGTCACATCTAACAACTCTCTAAGAGCATTCTCCAGTTCAGGAGGCGCTTTAGGGGCTCTGTGTTTTAATACGGCAGCTGTCGCTATAGAGGCAACTGCGATGACTGCTGCAGCAACTGCAATTATTTTCGCTTTTTTGGTCGAAAATAATTTTTTTGCTTTTTCCAATAAATTGTTTTTCTCTTCTTTTGGGGTTTTTTCGATAAGATTTTGTTTTTGAGGCAATTGTTGATTTTGCTTTACTTCAACAGGCTTGGATGGAAGTTGTCCTTGAGTTCTTGGCTTCTCAAAATCGCTGAAAGGACTTTTTGGGGGAATGTTATTTACTGCCATAATAATGTCCTTATTTTATGCACAGTAGAGTAAAGTTGATAAATAAAAAAAGTTACCAACAGAAAACCAATTATGAAATAATTATTTACATCTCAAAAAATACAAAAAAATAGCGGCAACGGGATTCGAACCCGTGTCAGCAGAATGAGGGTCTGCGATCCTGAACCACTAGACGATGCCGCTATGTTGTTTTATGACATTAGAAATTGTATCAAACGACAAAATAAAATCAAGTACAAAATTTGGGGATTTATATAGCAAATTCAGAAGATACTCTTAAAATTCGGTCATTCTGAGGGCTTTAGTCTGAAGAGTCCTTTTTGTTTAGATACTTTGATAACGCTTAGTATGAGTCGTTTTGGAAAATTTGGGGCAGAATTTGCTATATAAGTTCAAAAATTTTCAGAGCAAATTTTTTGCTATATAATTTTTTTGGAAAATTTTTGAGAGGGAAAAATGAGAAAGAGTGCATGTCTTTTGCCGCTGGCTCTTGGTACTTTCGGGCTTGGGCTGACAGAGTATGTAATGATGGGAATTTTGCCTGATACAGCAAAAGCTATGGGGGTGACAATTCCCGCTGCGGGCAATTTTATATCTTTTTATGCTCTCGGGGTTGTCTTTGGCTCCATTCTGCTTGTTATGTTCGGACGAAATAAATCTCTCAAAAATGTACTTATTGCTCTTGTATCCGTTTTTACCATTGCAAATTTGCTGACGGCTTTTGCAAACAACTATTTTGTCTTCTGTCTTCTAAGATTTATTGCAGGATTGCCGCATGGTGCCTTCTTCGGCGTCGGAGCGATTGTTGCAGACAAACTCGCAGACAGAGGAAAAGGAAATCAAGCTGTTGCTACAATGGTATCCGGGATGACTATTTCAAACCTTGCAGGTATTCCGTTTGGAACATTCATCAGTCATAACTTTTCATGGCGTCTTACTTTTCTTCTTGTAGGGTTATTCGGCTTTTTTGTGCTGTATTCTATAATTCGTATGATACCTCATATTTCCCCTCTGCCTGATACAGGATTTCGGGGGCAGTTTAGAATATTCAAATCTCTTGCTCCATGGCTGTTGATAGCGGCTGTTATTATGGGCAATGGCGGCATATTCTGCTGGTATAGCTACATAAATCCTCTTCTTGTTAATGTTTCCAGCATTGCACCTCAATATGTTTCTTTGATGATGATTCTTGCAGGAGCAGGCATGTGTGTTGGGAATTTTTACGGGGGAAAATTGTCAGATAAATTCTCTCCTTCAATAGTCGCCGCCATTACACAGCTAAGCGCCTGTATAGCTCTTGTGCTTATATTTTTCTTTTCATCAAATGCTTTCGTATCTGTATTTTTGATGTGTGTATGTACTGCATGTTTGTTTGCGGTGTCCGCTCCTCAGCAGTTGTTATTAATCAAAAATGCGAAAGGCGGGGAGATGCTTGGAGCATCTTGTTCTCAGATATCTTTCAATTTAGGCAATGCAATAGGTGCTTATGTCGGCGGACTGCCTGTTGAACACGGACTCAGTTACAACTACACGGCAGCACCGGGGGCTCTCTTTGCTTTTGTCGGGTTTGCTATTTTATTCTATTTTTATAAACGATATGAATATAAAAAGGTCGAAAGCTGACGTTTTCAAAAGACTTCCACTCAGAAAAATTTTTAAACATAATTATTAAGAAGTATTACAAAAATATATACTTAATAAATATTTTTTAGCACTTTTTTATAGTATTCAGCGTTTATATATACATAGAGAGGAAAACAAAACTACAAGAGAGCTGAAAATCTAAAGTCTACACAAGAGAGAACGAAGAGAGAAATCAAAAACCTACCGCAGAGAGAACAAGAAAAAAGAGAGAAACTACCACACACCACATACTTAACCTAACAGAGAAATTCTACAAAGCTAAAAATCGACCGACGGGTCGTTTTTTTTTTGCTTTTTTATACTGCTTTATCGTTATTGAAATCTTTATTGTTCATCGGGTTCCATACATCTTCAAGGTTATTTTTAATTAAATTTTGATAAAACTTTTCTTTATAATCCAACAATGCAAGTTGTTTTTTTAAATCTTCCATCTGCTGCTGCGCTTTAATTTTTGTAGCCTGAATAATCCCGTATCGTTCAGGTATTGTTGAGTCACCGACTATACACAAATCAATATATCTTTTTATCGCCTTATTCTCTGTACCGACAGAACGCAGGCATTTGACTATTCTGACCCATTCCAAATCACTCTCGGAGAACTGGCGTATATTATTTGCATCTCTTTTAATAAACGGAAAGAAACCGCTCTTTGCCCAAAATCTGAGAGTATGCTCAGAGACATTCATTTTTTCGGCAACTTCTTTTATTGTATACATATCAGCTTCCTTGTTTTTCTGAGTAAAAATATATTATCACAAAAAATATCTGATAGTAACTCTCAAGAAAAGAAACTTATATAGCAAATTCTACTGATTCTATTAAAAGTCCGTCATTCTGAGGGCTTTAGTCAGAAGAATTCTTGTTGTTTAGATATTTTGCTAACGCACAGTATGACGTTGTTTTGGGATTTTGGGCGGAATTTGCGGTATAAATCACCGGCAAAAGGATTTATAAAAATCTCTCCCTCAGCTTGGATAAAAAGAGATTAGCGGCAGGAGAGAAAATCTGATATTTTTTCCATACAATATCGAGTCCTGACTCGAGCTTTGGAGAAAGAGGTCTGAAAGCTATATTACTTGTGTGCATGGTGTTTACAAGTTTATCCAAAGTCAGAGCATATCCGATTCCTTCTTCAACCATAATTCTTGCATTATAGACAAGATTGTATGTAGCTGCCACGTTCATTTTTTCAAAATTCCCGCCGAACCATTCAAGAAAGTCATTCTTTACTGATGTTCTCCTCACAACCTGCCTTGAGCATATGAGCGGCAAGTCATATAAATCATCAAGTTTTATTTCTTTTTTCAATGCAAGAGCGCTGTCTTTTTTCATGAGAACGCCCCACACATCTTTTGATGGAAGCGTGATATATTCATATTTTGATAAATCAGTAGGCTGGATTAAAATTCCAAAGTCCAAAAGCCCCTTGTCCAAACGTTCGGTAACATCCTCAGCATTCCCGCTGTAAAGATGATATTTGATTGCCGGATATTCTTCCCTCATATCTTTTATTACCTCAGCAATGTATTTCATTGACTCTGTTTCTCCTCCGCCGATATAAATATCACCGCTTACGGTATCTGAGATTGAGCGGAATACTGACTCCGTTTTGTCAACCATATCAACTATTTCTTCAGCTCTTTTGCGCAGAATCATTCCTTCAGGTGTCAGTGAAATATTGTGGCTTCCTCTGATAAAAAGCTTTTGTCCGAGTTCTTTTTCCAGATCCTGAAGCTGCCTTGAGAGCGTAGGCTGCGTGAGATGCAAAAAATTTGCAGCCCTTGTAATGCTTCCTTCTCTCGCTACTGTGAGAAAGTATCTCAACACTCTTATTTCCATAATACACCCTCTTTTGCTCTGCTTTATCTTATCATTCTTGTGTTATGCCTGTCAAGCATTATGTAGTATATAATATAAGTATTTGCTATTTCTTTAAAACAGGTCATAATAAAAAAATAAGGAAGAAATGATTATGATGCAGACAGCAAATATTATCTCTAATCTGAAAGATGCGGGATGTTCTGATATGTTGATAGAAAAGTTTCTCAACCTGCTGCAAATCGGAACACAAAAAGAGCAGCTGCGTTTATTGAACGAACACAGGTGCCGTCTGCTTGATTCAATTCACAAAAATCAGAAGAAACTTGATTGTCTTGATTATCTGATTTTTGAGATGAAGCAGCAAAACTAAAAAACGCTGAACAGCAACAAAACACTGTTCGGATGGTACTGAAGGAGGAACCAATGGATATAATAAGAGTAAATACACCTAGAGGTCTTGAGCTAAAAGGTGCGATGTGGGGAAACACATCAATGGATACGGTTGTCATTATGATGAGCGGAATATGCTCCAATGTATTCCAGAATGACCTGCTTCCTGCAACGGGAGAGCTGCTTTCCAAAAATAATATAGCTTTTATCGCAGGACATGCGATGGATGCCTTCTCTTTCTTCTGCTACTCTGACATAAATCTGAAAAAGCAGGTAAATACGGGAGTTGTTTTTGATGACTTTTCTCTTGTATACGAAGATGTTGAGGCTTATGTCAAATATGCCAAAGAACTAGGCTTCAAAAACATCGTTCTTGCAGGACATTCCCTCGGGTCAAACAAAATTATTAACTACCTCGGAAATACACCTGATAACTTTGTAGACTATTTCATTGTTACGGCGCCGATAGATTTGGGGCACTGGTGGAAAGTTATGCCAAACATTGATGTATGCCTCAAACTTGCAGAACAATTTGTCGAAGAAGGCAGAAACAAAGAAATTCTCCCGTATCTCTTCGGAGGATTTTCGCCGATGAGCGCAGAAACAGTCCTGTCTTTTTATAATGCGTATAACCTCAAGAATTGTCCGGTAATCAGCGGCGATGGAGAAACTGACTCTCTGCATTCGATTAAAGTCAACGGAGCATTTGTTATCGGAGAGAAAGACAGCCTGACAAACGGTGATGCAAGAGCTTTCATGGAAAATATAAACTCATACTGCAAGCACCCTGAAGAAAACAGAGTTGTTGTTATCCAGGGGGCTTCTCATATCTTCTACGGTAAACATAACGAATACGCAAAAGTCATACTCGGTCTGGTCGAAGAATCTGTCCTCCTTCCTGCATAAGATGAGGAAAATATGAATAAGACACCTTCAAAAAAATTATTTATACTCTGCAACTTGTCGCTGCTTGCTGCTGCGATGATATCAGGTCTGTCTTTTGTTGCTCAAAAATTAGGGATGACTTATGTCGGACCTTTTACGTTCAACACTTTGAGATGTTTTATCGGAAGTTTGTGTCTTCTCCCGATAATCTTTATGTTCAGCATATTGACTCCTGATTCATCAAAAAAATATTCGGACAAAGAACTTTTGAAAGGCGGCATTTTTGCAGGAATTGTTTTGTTCATTGCTTTTTCGATAAATCAGTACTGCATGATTTATGCTCAGGCAGGGAAAGCAGGTTTTATTACGTCTTTATACATTCTCTTTGTTCCTGTGATTGCAGTATTTCTGAAACACAAGCTCGGGATAAACGTAAAAATCAGCATAGCGGCAGCACTTTTAGGAATGTATCTACTCTGTGCGAAAGGTGCCATGAGTTTTGATATGTGGGATATTTTTCTCCTCCTCAGTGCTTTTTTCTTTGCTCTGCATATAGTTGTTGTCAGCCACTATTCAAAAAAAGCTAATGCGCTGAAATTATCCGGAGTTCAGTTTTTGACGGCAGGTGTTTTATCGCTGCCTTTTATGTTTATATTCGAAGAGCCTTCTTTGAGTGCGATTATCGCCGGATACAAACCGATTTTGTTCATAGGTGTCGTTGTAACGGGGGCTGCTTATACATTGCAAATTTTCGGGCATAAAGCCACCCATCCCGTCCTTGCAACTCTGATACTCAGCTCAGAAGCAGTATTCGCAGTCATCGGAGGAATGCTGATTTTGCACGAAACTCTCACCATGCGAGAAATTGCAGGATGTGTGATTATGGCTGCTGCGATTATCTTATCCCAAATACAGATAAAAATTTTTAATACAAATAATATAAAGGAGATTTCTAATGAGAAAACAAATAAAGAACCAATCCTTTGATGAAGAACGTTCGCTTTACAATCTGAAAAACACTGATGTTATTAACTGCATTTTTGCAGGTCCTGCAGACGGCGAGTCTGTTTTGAAAGAGTGCAGAAATTTTGCTGTCAAAAACTCAAAGTTCTCTCTTCGTTATTCGCTCTGGCATGCAAAAGGCTTTGAACTTGATAGCTCATCTCTTGATGATAAAACAAGAGCGCCTATCTGGTACTCTTCAAAAGGAATTATCTCAAACTCTCAAATTGACGGAATTAAATGCCTGAGAGAATGCAAAGACATTACTGTAAACAACTGCACAATCAACTCTCCGGAGTTCGGATGGAGATGCAAAAATGTGAAGATTACACATTCAACAATTGACGCTATGTATTTTTTGTTTGAATCAAAAAATGTTAAAATCAACAATCTCAATATGGCAGGGAAATACTCTTTTCAGTATATGAACAACATACACATCTCTGACTCTGTCCTTGATACAAAGGATGCTTTCTGGCACAGCAAAAATATTCTTGTCGAAAACTCTGTTGTCAAAGGGGAATATCTCGGGTGGTTCTCTGAAAATCTCACGTTTATAAACTGCAAAATCTCAGGAACTCAGCCTCTTTGTTATTGCAAAAATCTCAAACTGATAAACTGTACTATGGAAAATACTGACCTCGCTTTTGAATATTCTGATGTAGAAGCTGATATAAAAGGACATATCCTCTCCGTTAAAAATCCAAAATCAGGGACAATTACGGCAGACAGCGTCGGAGAAGTTATTATGGCGGATGCTGTAATGAAATGCAAAGGAGTTGTCAACATCAGAGAAAAGAAAGAAATCTGTGCGTAATGTCATACTGAGCGAAGCGGAGTATCTTTTTGAATAGTCATGGATTCTTCTGGCAAGCGCCCTCAGAATGACCTGTTATACTGAGGGTAAGTGAAGTATCGAGCTGTACAAAAACGGAGATTTGGAGAGTATGCAGGCATGGGGCATTTTTCAGACTATGAAGTGAGTGACTCTCAGGTGTCAACGTTTTCTTGTTCTTTTGTTCTCATGCGGTTTAGATTTCCTTTGAGTTTTCTGACAGCTGAAACAATCATGCCGGGTTTTCTCAGAACGTATAAATCTTCCGAGAACGCTGCCGAGCATTTTTTCAGCTGGTCAGAGATTGTCTGCTGTTCGTCTTTCAAAATATAGTCATCTTTTTGTGTTTCGCAGTGATTGCGCATATCTGCGAGTTTTTCTAGCAGGCTGTTTTCAAAGGAATAAATTTTGTTTATGAACAAAAAAAGACTTTCATCCCTCATAACAGACATATCGTCAAGAATTTTTGCTATCCTCGAAAAGTTAGTGTTCTCAAGAACAGTATTCTCACCATCCTGCGAAAACATTTGCATAATTGTATAAAGAAATTGTTTGTATCTGCTGAAATGTTCTATTTTCAGCCTGAATAGGTTTTGTTTGTTTTGCTCTTCGACAGCGAGCCATTGCCACCATGCAAACAGGACAAGACAAAAAGTCAGTATAAGATTTGTTATTATGTTTATTTCCTGAAGTTTCATAGGAGGGATTGTAAGTTTTTCTTCCTTTATTGACAATAGCAAGAGAGGCTTAGGTCTGATGTTTTTTGAGAATAAAAAAATGGAACTTATATGGCAAATTCCACAGATATCATTAAAAGTCTGTCATTCTGAGGGTTTTGGCCCGAAGAATTCTTTTTGGTTTAGATACTTCGCCAATGCTCCGTATGACGTTATTTGGGAAATTTTTGGTGGAATTTGCCATATAAATTCCAAAAAAATTTGATGGCAAAATTATTTGGTTATATTATTATTAAAGTATATTACGGTTAATCATTATTTTGTTGTGAATACAACTATGAAATAAAGGAGGTCACATGGATCGTATTCAAGTTACTGAAGAAGTAAAAGAAATGTGTTGTGTAAAAAGAGGCGTCAAAGGTGAGCCTGCTCCTATCCCTCAAGAAGGTGAATGGACAAAAGCCAAGAAAATCGAAGATATTTCAGGCTTAACTCACGGCTGCGGATGCTGTGCTCCTCAACAGGGTACTTGCAAATTGACACTCAACGTAAAAGACGGTGTTATTCAAGAAGCGCTTGTAGAAACTCTCGGATGTTCTGGGATGACTCACTCTGCTGCTATGGCAGGCGAAATTCTCCCCGGTAAAACAATCCTCGAAGCGTTGAATACAGACCTTGTCTGTGATGCTATCAACGTTGCAATGAGAGAGTTGTTCCTCCAGATTGTCTACGGACGTACTCAGACAGCTTTTTCTGATAACGGTCTTCCTGTCGGCGCAGGTCTTGAAGATTTGGGTAAGGGACTTCGTTCTCAGGTCGGTACTATTTTTTCTACAAAACAAAAAGGACCAAGATATCTTGAAGTTGCAGAAGGTTATATCCTTGAATTAGGTCTTGATAAAAACGATGAGATTATCGGATATAAGTTCATAAATCTTGGCAAGATGATGGATGCAATCAAAAAAGGCACAGACCCGAAAGAAGCATTCGAATCAAACATCGGAACTTATGGCAGATTTGCGGAAGCCGTAAAGAAAATTGATCCGAGAAAAGAATAAACTTTAAGATAAACAGGTGGTACTAGAAAATTAATTAAGAGGAAAAATATATGATTAAATTTGAAGGACAAGACAGACGTCAGGCAAAACTCAATAAAATTTTGCCCGAATACGGCTTCAAATCTTTGGAAGAAGCAAGAGATTTCTGCCTCTCTAAAGGTGTTGATGTTGATAAAATCGTAAAAGGCATTCAACCGATTGCATTTGAAAATGCAGTTTGGGCTTATACCCTCGGTGCCGCAATTGCTTTGAAAAAAGGTGCCAAATCAGCTGCCGATGCTGCAAGTTTGATTGGAGAAGGTCTTCAGGCTTTCTGTGTTCCGGGTTCAGTCGGCGACCAGAGAAAAGTCGGTCTTGGTCATGGCAACCTCGGAGCTATGTTGTTGAGGGAAGAAACTGAATGTTTCTGCTTCCTTGCTGGTCATGAATCTTTCGCAGCTGCTGAAGGTGCTATCGGTATTGCAAGAAACGCAAACAAAGTAAGACAAAAACCATTAAGAGTAATCCTCAACGGTCTTGGTAAAGATGCCGCTTATATCATCTCAAGAATTAACGGATTTACTCATGTTGAAACACAATATGATTACAAAACAGGTGAACTGAAGGTTGTTAAAGAAACACCGTTCTCTGACGGAGAAAGAGCTAAAGTTAAATGCTACGGTGCTGATGATGTTTCTGAAGGTGTTGCTATCATGATTAAAGAAGGTGTTGATGTTTCTATTACAGGTAACTCAACTAACCCGACACGTTTCCAACACCCTGTCGCCGGTACTTACAAAAAATGGGCTGTAGAAAACGGCAAAAAATACTTCTCAGTTGCTTCAGGCGGCGGTACAGGAAGAACCCTGCACCCCGATAACGTAGCAGCAGGACCTGCATCTTACGGTATGACTGATACTATGGGAAGAATGCACTCTGATGCTCAATTTGCAGGTTCTTCATCCGTTCCTGCTCACGTTGAGATGATGGGTATTATCGGTATGGGCAACAACCCGATGGTTGGTGCAACCGTTGCTGTTGCAGTTGCTGTTTCAAAAGCTTTAGCATAAGTTTTTTGAAAATACACAAAAAGCAGGTCATCAAGACCTGCTTTTTTGTTGAATAAAATATTGCCGTTTGATAGACTGTAATTGAGATAAGGCAGAGAGGAAATTATTTTATGTCTATAGAAAAAGTAAGAGAATACCTGAAGAAATATGGAAAAGAAAACGATATTCTTGAATTTTCGGAATCAAGCGCTACTGTTGAACTCGCAGCAAAAGCAGCTGGTGTAATACCTGCCCGCATCGTAAAGACTCTTTCCTTCAAAAGCGACGATGGCTGCATTCTCATATGTGCTGCCGGTGATACAAAGATTGATAACAAAAAATTCAAAGATTTTTTCTCGATTAAGGCAAAGATGCTTACGCCTGAAGAAGTAGTTGAGTTTACGGGTCATGCTATAGGCGGAGTTTGTCCTTTTGGCATAGAAAACCCGCAGGTAAATGTTTTTTGCGATGACTCGATTAAGCGTTTTGAAACGGTATTTCCTGCTGCAGGCAGTTCAAACTCTGCAATAGAACTTTCTCCAGATGAGCTGTATCGAATATCAAACAGTAAATCCTGGATTGATGTGTGCAAAATCAAAGAAGAAAGTGCTGTATAAGAAATGTTAAAATAAGTTTTAATATTTCTTTGTAAAAATAATGAAATTTTTGAATATTTATGTTACTATCGTAGTATCAAAAAATATTTTTTGAAGAGGTTAAGGTAAGTGGCACTTAGTTTATTGAATATCTATTCGAACAATCTGAACAAAACCCTTGAGCGTCAGAACAATCAGAACAACAAAAAAGCGCAGCAGTCGAGAGAAACCCAAAAAGAAGCTCTCATCTCAAAGAATTATAACGACATCTACAGACATGAAGCTGCCCATAAAGCAGCAGCAGGCTCTTTCGGAGGAGCAATTGTCATCGAAAAAAATTCTGAAGGTATCCCTGTAGGCGGGCATGTCGACATCAAAATGCCTGCTTTGAATCCGAAAGACCCTGATAAAACAATCAGCGATGCAAGAACTGTTATCGGTGCTGCTATGGCGCCTGCTGACCCGTCATCTCAGGATTATAAAGTTGCCGCTCAGGCAAGATCAATCATGAGCCAGGCAGAATATATGAAACAACATCCTAAGGTCGGACAAAAATTGAATGTTCAGGCATAAAAAATTTTTTTCAAAAATATAGACACCTGTCTGATGTTATTGTTTGAAACTTTCTATATCATGAATCTTTAAATAAAAAAGATATCATTTGATATCGAAAGGCTGGTGGCAATAATGTTCACAAGGCGTTTTCTGCGATTTTCTTTCTATTTTTCGGTATTTGGTTTAATTCTTTTTATCGTTTTCAGTCCTGATTTCCCGATGGATATGTTTGAAGGGCTTTTGATTTTTGCCGTTATTTTCTTTGTCGGCAGTTTTGTTGAAAGCAAACGTCAGCTCAAAAATCAACATAAATTTATTATTGAGATATTTGACTATATCCCTGATGCCATGTTCTTGCTTGATAAGAAACATCGTTTTATGGCAAGCAACGATATTTTTCTTGATATGTTCAAAATCAGGAATAAAAAGAAAATCAAGGGCAGGACTTATTATGATTTTCTTGAGCGTGATGTTGCTGATGAGCTGATTGAAATAAACAACAAAATATTTCAAAAAAAATACGGCGTCAGCTACATAAAACGCATAAACTTTGATGAATGCGAAAAAATTTTTGATGTGAGAAAAATTCCTTTTGTTGTGAATGATGAACCGGAGGGAATAATTACTCTTGCAAGGGATATAACCCAGGAAAAACTGCTCGAGCAGCAGTTGAATGAAAGACAATTTCAAATGCACTCTTTGTTGAATAACATTGATTCGATAGTTTATCTAAAAGACAGAGAAGGGCGGGTTGTTATCGGAAACAGGAAGTTTGAAGAATTTATGCATCTGAAATTGGAGGATATAATCGGAAAGTCACTGTGTATTGCTGATAATGATATTACCTCCATGGATAAAGAAGTAATAGAAGAACGAAAAACGGTAAGCCAGGAAAAGGAAGTTCTTACCCTTGACGGCAAGAAATGGATGGAATTCAGAAAATCTCCAGTTGTTGATGAATATGGAAATGTCCTTGGAATAACTGTTCTTGTACATGATATCTCTGAGAGAAAGACCATAGAAAAATATCTCTTGCAAACACAGGAAGAAGCAATACAGGCAAATAAGCTGAAAAGCGAACTGATAGCAAACATCAGTCATGAAATAAGAACTCCGATAGGAGGGATAATCGGCTTTCTTGAACTTTTGAATTTATCAATAAAAGATGAAAAGCCCAAAAGATTGCTTTCAAATGCAATGAAATCTTCAAAACACCTTCTCAAGCTGATTGATTCTCTGCTTGATTTCTCGAAAATTGAAACAGGAGGAATTGAGTTGAGCTGTTCAAGTTTTTGTCTGAGAGAACTTGTTATTGAAGTTCTTGAAGAAATAAAGACAAGAAAAAACAGCAAAGAGCTTGATATTGAGCTTGATTTTGATGAAAACATATCTCCTGTGTTATATGGAGATGCTCTTAAATTGTCACGGGTGTTTAATAACATTCTTGATAATGCAATAAAATTCACTGAATACGGGAGGATAAACTTCTTCTGCAAAATGATTGAGGATACCGATTATTATTCAAAAATCTACTTTGAGATAACAGATACGGGCATTGGAGTTGATGAGAAAATTAAGGATACTATATTTGACTCCTTTGTTCAGGCTGATTCTTCAATTACAAAAAAATATGAGGGAGTAGGTCTTGGATTGACTATCTGCAAACATCTCCTGAAAATTATGGGAAGTGAAATCCATATTGAAAGCACCAAAGGAGTCGGAACAAAAGTATTTTTTGATGTTATTCTGAGGAAAACTGCTATTATCAGAGAGATTCATCAAACATGCTTAAATATAAAATAATTGTAGAGTTGACAGTATCGAGATTTACAAACTTTATGCCCGCTCTGTCATCTGAAGGGACTCTCACGACCACCCCCTGAATTTCAAAAGGCATATCTCTGTATTCAAAATCAATGTTTATCTCTTCTCCGACGTTGGCTCTTGAAGATGTTTCAATCAGCATACCGTTTTTTGAGATGTCTATAACATCGACAACTTTGGTGTTTGTTTCGCTGCTTGAAGAGTCGACTATTTTAAACATAGTGTTCTTTAAAGGAACTCTGATGTCTTTTCTCAGAGTTTTGCTTCGTGCATTGTTTATATCTTCTGTGATACTGCGTCTGTTCAGGGTTTCAACAGGATGATTGAAGCCTGCAAACCCGTCTTTGTTTATCAAAATATTGAGTCCGACAGGTTTGAGGGCATTTTGAGCCGTTGCCGTATTTATCGCAAAAAATAATAGAACTATAATGAAAAAACACTTTTTAAGCATGATTTTTATTCTAGCATTCTTTACTTTAATAATTCAATAATGATAATATAATTTTATTCGGATAAGGTAGAGTTTGAGAGTGTTTATGCAAAAAAAAATTTTTATGGCATTGATTTTTTTGTATATGATTGCCATCTCAGCAAACAATATTTCGCTATCAGAAGATATCCCTCTCAAAAATCCGAATGCGGTTCCCGAGTTGAAAAAATATGAACAGTCAGCTGAAGTAAAAGAAGTTATCGAATTATCAAAAGAAAATTTATCTGAGGAAAAACAGCTTGATACAATGAAAAGCCTCACAAATGTCGAAGAGGCAAAAAACTATGTTCAGGAACCAGATGATGTTGAAAAATTTCTCATAAAACAGGTCGAATTCCCGACAAAATCTGAAGTTTTTACGGAAACGCAGCTCCAGCAGCTTGTTGTTCCGATTATAGATGAAGAAGTTTCTCTCAAAGAAATTCAATCCGTTGTGAATGATATCTCAAAATTTTATATTATCAACGACTATATTACATCTTATGCCTATCTTCCCCCGCAGGATTTTTCATCAGGTATTGTAAAAATCGAACTCTCAGAAGGAAAAGTCGGTGATATATCAATATCAGGAAATAAATATACAAAAACAAAATACATAGAAGACAGACTCCACGCTGAAAGCGGGAAAATCTTCAAACTGAGAGCGCTTGAAGAAGACCTCATCAAATTTAACAACACAAACTCGGTTAAGCTTGATGCAAGAATATCTCAGGGGAAAGACCTGAACTCTACCGATATAAAAATCAGCGCAGATGACCCGTTTCCCTTTCATCTTACAGGAGTATTTGATAACGCAGGAAGAGACGGCTCTGGTCTGTTGAGAGGCGGAGCTGTTTTGAGCGCAGACAGCCTCTTTGGAGTCAGAGATAAGATGACAATAGGCTCTTTTCTCGGAAGACACTCTCAGGTTGCGTTCGGGGATTATCACATACCGATAAACAAATACGGAACAAACGCAGGGTTCTTATTTTCTTATAATAACCTGAGCACACTTGGAGGTATGTATGACAGATATTCAGGGAATGCTTTCTCTTACAGCGGATATATTACCCATCCGATAATCAGCAAATCTGATTTTACCCTTGATAGTTTTTCATCTGCAAACTTTAAATATTCAACAACTTTCTTTGATAAAAATGAAATTGACGATACAAACGTTTTTTCTCTGACCCAGGGAATCAGCCTTCGAAAAGACACTCCTAAGGGAATATGGTACTCAGGGCATTACGCTTCTGTCGGGATGTATATGCTCAGCGGGCAGCATAACTTCTTCAAATACGAAGGAAATATCACAAGACTGCATGACTTCGGACACGGGATTATAGGACAATTCAGATTGGGCGGACAATACTCTCCAAACAGAAACTTACCATGGATTGAACAATACCAGCTCGGCGGGATGTCAACAGTGAGAGGATTTTCAGAAAGTCTTCTCTTAGGGAAAAGCGGTTATATGGCAAGTGCAGAACTGCTTTTGCCTCTGCCTTTTTTACCTGAAAAAGCAGGGAATAAGAAATTGGGTTATGTAAATCTTCGAAAAATCATAAAAGGCGCCGTTTTTGCAGACCATGGAGGAGTATTCCCATCAGGTCTGTATGATGAAGGTTTGAGCAAACATCATTTTCTCACAAGTGTCGGACTCGGGCTGAGAATAGCCCTGAAAGAGAATCTCAGCGCAAGGCTATACTGGGGCTTCGGACTCGGGAATAACAGATATGAATCTTCACAGCCTACGGGAAGATTTCATTTCGAGCTGAGTTCCTCGCCTGATTTCAGCAAATTGTTAAAACGCCATAATGACAAGCTTTAGCCGTTTTGTTAATTTATGTAACGATATATACTTTTTATGAATTTTGTATATATTATTTGTTTTTATATAAATGTAAGTTATGAATCTACAAAGCGGTAAAAAGGAGATATAAAATATGGGTTTAGCAGCATCTCAGGCTCATTTGGACTTGCTCACACTGAGAAAAAGCGATTTAGAATATCTTGTTATGCAGATAAGTGACAGAAGACTGCAACTTACCCGTGATATGGAAAGTCTTGCCGCAGAAAAAGCAAGAAAACTTTCTAACAGAATTTTGTATGTAAAAACTACCGATTCTAACGGTGAAGAACTTACACTTTCTTTGAACGAAGAAAACCTCAAGAAAGTAAACCTGATGGTTTTGAATATGGCAGACAATCAGGTAATTGATTTATCTAAAGAAAAGAATGATCAGGGCGAACCTGTTACATCATGGAATATAGAAAACAATTTAAGAAACGGCAAATGGCGTTTGGCAAGACTTGATGAGGATTACTCAGCTTCTGATGCCGGATATGGTTACAATTCTGATAATGGATATAATTCAGATATAGCAAACAATACAAAAGGAACAATCACAACTCAAACCATAAATGATCAGGTTGCTGTTAACTCAGTATCTGTTGATGCATGGGGTTCTGGCAAAAATGACTGTCTTGATAGAATTATTATGAATAACTATCCTGATATAGAACCTTATTCATCAGAGTTTATGAAAAAAAGACAGGAGTTGATGAATGCAAACCCGAATATTTATTATAACCCTAATAGAAATGCAGCAAGAGCATACGGAGTAACAACAGTTCCTCTTACAGACTCAAACAGACATAATGCAATATTATATACAGGTGAAACCTTCAATCTGGTAGGAGCAACAAAAGGCGGAGTCAGAACAATAGAAATAGACAACGGACCTGTTTATCATGATGACGGTTCTTATACAACAGGCGACGGAGTCCGCCACTATCAGGATAAATCTTATACAACGACTGATGGTATAAGACATTATGCAGACGGTTCTTATGAATCAAACGGTGTTCGTTATTATTCTGACGGGTCATATGCGCTTGATGGAGTAAAAATAGCCGCAGACGGTTCATATACAAAAGACGGCAAAAAATATTATGTCAAAGAAGCAATCAAAAACTATGACTGGAGAACCGGTCCTGATATAAGCGATGAATATTATACCGATGATGATGAAGCAGCTATTGCAAAATATGATGCAGAAACTGCAAAGATAAAATCAAAAGATCAGGAATTTGATATGCAGCAAAAAACTGCAGAAACACAGCAGAAGGCAGTCACAAACGAAATAGACGGAGCACAAAAACTTATAGAAAAAACTATAGAGATGAGTTTCAAATTATTTGCTTGATTTACTTAGTTATATATTTCCTTTATTCATTTTTATACTTTTCAGCTTTACAAAGTTGAAAAGTTTCTTTTTTTATATTATTATTCACTTATTGCATACATATTCGGAAACCTTATGTCCATAGATATTTCGCTTATATTAAATCTGTTCATAATCACTTTCCTGTTACTTTTAAATGCTTTTTTTGTCGCCGCAGAGTTTGCACTTGTAGGCGTTCGCAAAACACGTATCCTACAGCTTTCAAATGAAGGAAATTTTGACGCAAAACTTGCTCTTGATGCCATAAAAAATATCGACAGATATATCGCCGCCGTACAGCTCGGGATTACTATATCGAGTTTGGGCATAGGCTGGGTCGGTGAGTCGACAATTGCACGATTGATTCATCCGTTGTTCAGTTTTCTGCCTGATTCTTTCGAATCTCTTACAACTCATACGGTTGCAATTACCGTTGCATTTGCACTGATTACCGTTTTGCATGTTGTTATCGGCGAGCTGATGCCAAAGTCTATAGCTCTGCAGTTTCCAGAAGGAACAACTCTTTTTGTTGCAAAGCCGATGTATGTGGTGACAAGGCTGTTTGCTCCTATGATTTTTCTTTTGAACGGTTTGGGAAATATTCTGCTCCGTATGTGCGGAATAGAACCTGCTTCAGGGCATCATCTGGTGCATTCGACAGAAGAGTTGAATATGCTGATTGATGCGAGTTATAAAGGCGGTGTGCTGAATGAAAAAGAAACAGAGATGCTTCAGAACGTGTTCAAGTTTTCCGATTTGACAGCAGAGCAGATAATGATTCCCCGTCCCGATATGGTCTGTATTCCTCTTGATATTTCTCAGGAGAATTTGAGCAAAATTCTTATCGAAAATCAGTACACAAGATATCCCGTTTATGGCAGCGACCTTGACCATATAGTCGGATTTTTGCACATAAAAGATATTTATCCCATCATTGCTGAACATAAAAAAATAGAACTCTCTTCTATTTTGAGAGAAGCGTTTTTCATTCCTGAAACAATGACCATAGATAATCTCGCTGTTGAATTCCAGAAACGCCGCTTCCAGATGGCGATTGTTGTTGATGAGTTCGGCGGTACAAGCGGGCTTGTTACTCTTGAAGATGTTCTTGAAGAAATATTCGGAGAGGTGCAGGATGAGTTTGATGAAGAAGAAAAAGATGTCAAACAAACAGGCGAGAATGTCTATGAAATTTGCGGAAAGATGAGAACCGATGAATTCAACGAGTATTTCAACGTATCCCTTGATGATGATGAAGATGTTAAAACAATAGGCGGATATTTCGTGAAAAAACTCGGACGTATTGCAAAAGAAAACGACGAAATATCAGATGAGTTTTTCACTTATCGTGTTGTAAAAACAGACTCGGCAAGAGTTCTCAAGTTGCGAATAGAACGACTCATCAAGGCTGAAAATCCCGTAGCAGAATAAAATCAGTTGTCGTAGGCTCCCTGTTCTTTGGCGAGTTTGATAGCTTCCGTCATTTTTTTTGAGTCATCAGTTTCGATAACAAAAGTTGCTTCAGAATTATCTTCCCGCCTTTTGCCTACTTTGATATCAGTTGCATAACATTCGATGCCAAGGTCGCTGATTTCATCAAGAAGCTTTGACAGAACAAGCGAGTCGATTATGTGTCCTTTTAGTTTTAGTTGTTTTTTCATTTTTATATCCTGAAAAATAAAGTTCATACAATTACATAGGAATAGAGTTGAGCATTGCAAGGTTTGATTTAACAAATACAACAAGCATATAAAGAACAAATATTCCGAATATTACTATCAAAATTGGTTCAATCAGCTTGACAAGAGCTTTGATAGCGGCGTCAACTTTTTCTTCGAGAGTCTTTGATACTGTTTGCAGCATCTGACCGAGTTTGCCTGAATTCTCGCCTGATGAGATAATTGCAATCATATCAAACGGAACAATATCCGTCATTTTTAGAGTTTTTGCTATAGTAAGCCCTTTTTCTATTTTTATCGGAATTTGTTTGAATTTTCCGTAAATATAAGAATTTTTTACGGAGGATGTCGCAAGCTCTAAAGAACGAACTATCGGTATGCCTGCGTCGTAGGTGACCTGAAATATGGCAAAGAAGTGCATGAGATTGAGGTATTTTATGAGGTTTGATAAAACAGGAATTTTTACTGCCATTTTATCAACAAAATCTTTGCAGACTTTTTGTTTCATTGCATAGATAAAGGCGACTACCGCTGCAGCAACAGCAAGTCCTATAAGTATAAAATTGCTAAAAATAAATGCCCTGAAAGCAAGCAAAAATACAAGAGAGGCAGGAAGTTGTCCTCCGTTGCCTGTTATTGTTTCAGCAAAAGAAGGGAATACCCAGCCCAAAAATATGACTATAACAATAAGCCCGATAAGTGTCAGTATGCATGGATATATCATTGCAAAGATTATTTTATCTCTGATTTGTTTTTCGGATTCGAGGATTGTCAAAAGACGCTTCCAGTTTTTGTCCATTTCTCCGGACTCTTCGCCTGCTCTTGCAATTGCCATAAATGTATCTCCGAAAGTATCATGAAATTTTTCAAGAGCTTTATAAAGGCTGTTTCCTTTTGAAATAGCTGAGGTTAAACTGTGTGCAAGATATTTTATTTTTCGATTTGAACAATCCTGCTCAACAAGATGTAATGCCTCCGAAACAGGAATTTCTGCCTGAAAATAATTTGTTAGCATTGATACAAATGTTATTTTTTCTGATAGAGATAATTTAAAATCTTTTTTAGTCATAAATTTTATCCGTTATTTTATTAACAACAACAATAATACACTTTATTTTTTTGCTGCACAATACTCCGTATTTTGTAACCAGTTCTTGCATAGATTGACAAAGTATATCTTATTTTCAAGGAACAGGTCTTCCGCATGAGCGCCATTTTTGACTATTTCGAGTTGTTTTTTTGTGTTTGCGTTTTTATACAGCTCTTCAGTATGCCAGCATCCGACAGTCGGGTCTTTCTCCCCTGCGATGAAGAGTATCGGAGCTTTTATTTTATCGATGATCTCTTTAGGAGCCGGTTTATCTTTTGAGAATAATCCTCTTAAACTTGGTCTTATTGAAAACCATCTTTTGAGCTCGCATTTTTTCAGCGTTGACACCCAGGCTTCTTTTTTCCAGCAGTGGTTTTCTATTTTATCAAAAGAAGAAGGCGGGCTTACTGCAATTATTTTTGAGATGTTGTTTTCTTTTTTTGCCCCTGCTGTCAACACAAGTGCTGCACCTAAAGAGAAACCCAGAAGGTTGATATTTTTGTAATATTCTTTTGCATAGTTTATGACTGCGTTAATGTCAGCTATTTCCTTTTGCGTAAAAGTGTACGCTCCTGTGCTTCTGCCATGTCCTCGAAAATCCATTGTAATGACATCAAAGTCATCAGAGAGCATCTCAGAAAGTTCTGAGAAAGCTTTTGAATCTTTAGTCATAAACCAACCGGGGGCTATGATGATACATTCATCATGCCCGCCGGTATAAAGATTTATTGCTATTTTGAGCGATTTTGAATTTAGAAACAGTTCCTTCATTTCATATCTTTTTTGTATGTGCAGAGGAAAGCATATTCAAGATCGCTGTTTTTATCTTGAGAAACTTTCCATATAGCAAAGTTTGAATAGTCAAAATCTCTTATAACCTTTTGGTTCAAATCATAGTCAATGGATCTCAAAATTTTTGTTTTCTTGTTTGCGCAGTCATATTGAACAAGTGACATATTGTAGAGAACTTTTTTGGTGTCAATAAGCTCAAAAGAGCCGTCATTATACTCTTTTACCCAAACAGTAGAGATTCCTTTGTCTGATGTTTTTACAGATGTTAAATCAAAATATTTGTTTTCGGCAATTTTATGCCAGTTTGGATTTTCTGACATAGGGTAAATATCTGAAACCAGTACGGTTTTTGATGTTGTAGTGCTTTCTCCTGTTTTTGTCGGAGAGAAGAGTTTTGCAAGATCCGCTCTGTTGAAAGTGTTGCCTTTTGCTTTTACATAATCATAAACAAGGCAGGCATTTCTTTGAATATACTGCTCTGTAGAATCAGGATTAACTGCTTCAAATGCATATTGTGCCGGATTTTTTGCAACATTCGGGAAATCAGAACCTGATTTTCTATCACCAATAACATTTCCCTGCTCGTCGTATAAAACTTTGTCAAGATAAGTAATAGTGTTGTTTTTGCAGTTTGAAACAAGAAAATAATCTTCATGTCCTGTTGTTGTTCTTTCAACAGCTTTCAGAGCATTGCCTTTACCGAGTTTTACCCAGTATCCGATAAGTCCGTCGTCAGAATATTCAAAGTTTCTCAGGTTAAAGAAAGAATCCCTTCCTATTTCAACCCAGTCACCGAGGTCTTCTTGCTGAGGTGCTGCTGTTTGAGACGGTTGAACGGTCATTGCTGGAGCAGAAGTTTTTGTATTATCTGGTGATGGTGCATCCATCTTCGGAGGTGCAGCCTTTTCTTTATCTGAAACAGGTGTTATATTGCTATTTGCAGCAGGCTGTTGAGTTTGTTCATCAGAAGAAGGTATTTCACTTTTCTGCTGTGTAGATTGAACAGCAGGAGCTGTTTTTTCTTGTATTGGAACAGCTGTCTGCGGTGTAGTTGTATCAGTTGTCTGAGCGTTTACAAGTGCGCAGAGAGATGCTCCTATGACAACTGCAGAGATAAATACGGCAATCTTTTTCATAATTTACTAAAACCTCATATTTCTTTTTCAATATGATATCACAAAGTTTTGGCAAAAGAAATAAAGACAGGGATGTCATTTATAATTCTAAAAGTTTGAGAGAGTTTTCTGCGGTTGTTTATAAAGATTATTCAGGTCGATTTGTTTTTTTCCGGTTTTAAGCCATCCGAGGTTAAAATTTACGCCAAATCGCAGGAGTTTTATACGTTTGCTGTTGATTGAGCCGACAGAGTCCATCATTCGTTCAAATTTATCGTTTGCTTTTTTGAAAGTAGTAGGACATATTTCGAGGTATTGAGGAGGGATATTTTCGCATATAGTGATAGTTGTTCCGTATTTATTTTTTTCTTTGAGGTAGCCTTTTTCTCTCAGCTGTTGTTCAGAAAGATTAACAACAATTTCCGAGTGATATTGGCATTCATAGTCATGACCTATTGCCGGGCGGATGTCCCATTGCATTCTTCCTCCGCCTAACCAGGCAAGCCAGTTCGGAATGGTGTAGCCGTCGGTTAAGTAGTTCCTCGGAACGAGGAATATTCTTTTATCATCGTCGAAAAAGAGCTGATTGTGTTTTGTATACCATTTGTTTTCCTGCTCAGACTGTCTGAGTTCCGCTTTATCAGTTAAAAATTTACCCATTAGATTCTCCAAAATTATGTAAAATCTCAGGTACAATTTTATATGCTTGTTAGCGAAAAAATAATAAGTCAGAGAATTATTATTTTTTAGAACAAACGATGTTATACCACGTTTCGCCAAGAGAGTTTTTTATAACGGGATAGAGAATATCTTTTTTGAGCGCATCTTTGCTTGTGAATGGTTCCCCATCAGAATAAGTCAGTTTCCCTGCTTTGTCAAAGCCTGAAACAGAGAGGATACGGAATTCTTTTGAGTTGCATTTGAAGATTACTTTTTCGATGATATGGTCAATATCTTCATCATTAATATTTGTTTTGATTTCACAGAGTTTGTAGTTTTTCTTCAGCTTTTTGCAGTGTATATTATCCGAATCAGAAGCAAAAGAAACACTCTGCAAAGCGCAGAAAACAAGCAGAAAAAAGACAAAAATTTTCATTATTTCTTTTTCTTTGTAATTTTGTATTTGCACAATATACCGCCTTCCGTTTCGAAGGTCGTATTCGGTTTTATTGTCTGCCATGAGAGTCTTGGTCTGCCTTTTGAAAGTTCTTTATCTCTTGAATTGTATGTAATGATTTTATCTACTTTAACTTTTTTGTTTCTGCAATCATACTGATGGTACATGAGGGTGTAGGCAACGTTTTGATTTGGGGAGAGTTTCATGTTGTTTTTGTTGATGATTTTTACCCAGACAGAAACAACATCTCCGGTTCTTTTTATTGAAGGCAGGTATAAAAATCTTGTTTCGCTGATTACTAACCAGTCAGCAGAAGAAGCTGCAACTGCATGCAGGCAAACAAGTGAAAAAATCAGAGCAGCAATTATTTTTTTCATAAAAAAATCCTTTTTCTTTTCTACAGAGATATTATACTATCAAAGTATTTTATTTTTACAGCCCTCTGCTGAGATTTTTTATTATGCGTCCTTTGATGTCGAGAGTAACTTCGTCTGATTGTCTGATTGTTTCTGTCGGATATTTTTCTTTGTTATCGGAGATAATTTCGAGGTCGCCGTTGATTTTCTGACGCAGCCTTTTGATGAACCAGTCCTCGTTGATAGTAATCAAAAATATCCCGCCGTTGTGAAAGTCTTTTCTCTCAGTATCCACAAGGAGAATATCACCGTCTTCGATTGATGGTGACATACTATCGCCTGAGGCTTGAAAAGTTTTGAGGCTTTTTGGGGTTGAAATTTTGAAAATATTTTTGATGAGGTCGTTTCCCAACTTGACAGGTGTCACCTCAACGTCGTGATAAACAGATGTCCCATGTCCGCAGCTAGGTGAAATGTTGATGTGTTCGACGATTGTAAAATCAGCTTCCTCAACCTCATCAGGGAGGTTAAATTTGATGTCAAAATATTCTTCAAGCTGCTTGAGCTGCTCGAGAGTCAGTTCTTTTTCTTTTATCTGGTTTGCATATTGTCTTGAGACTCCAAGCGCCTGAGCAATGTCAGTGTAGCTCACTTTGCTTTTTTTCAGTCCCGTAATTTCTTCTATTGCCTGGTGTAGTTTCATGAAAACCTTCTCCATATCTTATCTATTTGCAATTGTAAATTAAATACTTGACATTTGCAAGTAAATATTTTAATTTATTAATAACAAAACATTCAAATCATAAAATAAAGATAAATTTTGTGAGAACTTATTTTAGACAATCAAAGATAAGCAGAAGAGTTGTGCTGTCTTTCTTTGAGGTGCAAAAAAGAGAAAGGTGAGATTATGATTAAGACAAAAGTAAGCGGAGAATCAAAGGTATATTTCTTTATTGAATTAACAAATTATTATAAACAGGTTAACAACGGGCATGTTTCGCTGCCTTCGCACATTGAGGCGATAAATACAATCAGAAATTTTTTGTATGACTAAGGAGATATGAGAGTATGATAAAAAACAATCTAAAAGAAGCAACAAGAGAATTTCGGGGATGGAGTGTTTATCGATTGGCACAGAAGCTTGATTTGCCGCATCAAACAGTTTATAGCTGGGTGTGGAACAAGACACAGCCATCGGGGGAGAATGTGTTAAAGATTTGCAGACTGTTAAACTGCAAATATGAAGATATATATCCCGTATTCAAAGAGCATTCGACTCTTTGTCGATAAGATTTTTTTAGCTGACGAATGAATGAAACTCCCTCACACAAGGAACTCCCGAAAGAGTCGGGAGTTTTTCTTTTTGGTTACTTTTCTGTCAGGTAGTAAGTTTTTGCGCCGTATTGAACTTTTTTTAATTTTTTTGCACTTATTATTTCATATAATATTGTCCATCCTATGAGAGAGAAAAATATTAATAAAAAAGCTACCCAAATTTGATGATTTTTTTTCTTTTTTACACTGAAATTTTTATTTTGGGAGGTCAAGTATTGGTTAAAATCCATTTCCGCCGTATAAAGATCTGCTACACCAAGGTCGTATGAATCAAATATTTCAAGACATCTTCTTTCAGGCGTTTTTGCACAAAGTGTGTAGTGAGTCCTGGCTGTTTCACCGTCAGAGCTTTCTCTTATTTCTGATTTTGTATAGACTTTTTCTATTTTTGATAATTTTATAAACGATTCTGTCGGAGATAAATCAATAATTCTTTTGCTTGAGATAGTGCACATATTTTTGCTGCGCTCGCATAGCAGTTCTTTATCTTCCGCCGTAAAAAACAGAACGAGCGAAAAAATAAAGAAACCAAGCGCCACCAGAGCAAAAGGAAGTGATAGAAATAATTTTTTTTTCAATAACTCTGTTGACATAAAAATGTTCCTTTCAGTTTTTTGCAGGGCAATGATTTTTGTTATGAGCCGTAGTACCGACGTCTTTTTGAAGATTTTTTTGATATGGCAGTAAATGGCAAAAGACATCCCATGATTATGAATGTAACTATAAGAGGAATATTTGCTTCGTTGCTGCTTGCGATTTCATACCTATCTTGAGTTTTGTTTGCAAAAAGATAGTTGTTAATACTGTCTTTTTGGCTTAAAGCTGTTTCTTTATCAGTGGAGTAATAGAAAGTGCAGACAGGCTCTTTTTGTGTGTAAAAACACAGCTGGTAAAAAATTTTATCGTATGTTCTTTTTTCTCCGTCTACTTTTCTTGTTCGTTTTTCCGTCTTTTGCATAATTATTGCTTTTTTTATGGACGAGATGGGAACTTCTTTGTAGACAGCAAAGTCTTTGTCAAAAGTTCTCTTTTTGGTTAGCATACAGCTATTTATGCTTTTTTGGCATATCAGTTTGTAATTTGTTACGGTGACGATGCCGTAAAAAAAACAGGCACTAATCCATATAACGCTGAAAATTAAGGCGGGTATTAAACGTGGAACATTAATCATACCGAAACTTTCCTAATTCGTAAATAAACAATATTGTAACATGCAGTTATGCGATGTTATGCAAAAATAATTCAGAAGATGTATATATCGGATATTTGTATTTATTGGGCATTTAATGAGTTTATTAACGGCTTTGTATTTCTTTTAGGTCTTTTACGTCTTTAAATTTTAACATAAGAAAACCGGGCACAAACAGTCCAAGAGCTAGTATATATAGTCCTGTAAGTATATCTTTTGTTTTCGATATTTCAGCTTTGAGGTATTGTTCGTTTGAGTTCAAATAGCTGTTAATTTTTTCATCCGCTTTATATATGTCATCTAATCGGAATTCTGTTCCGTTAAATAATTGCAAACATTTCTTCTCGGTAGTTTCAAGACAAAGGTAATAATGTGTTTTTGTTTCTTCGACAAAACGTCCGTAAGTACTTGAATAGGTGCGCCTTGTCTTTGTTTTTGAGGAGGTATAAGAACGTTTTATTTTTGATAGTTTTATATAAGATATATTAGGAGAAATGTCTATTATTCTCTGGGATTTAATTGTACATAAATCTTTGCTGCGCTCGCAGGTTATGCTTTTTGTGGTTGCTGAAAAAATTGCAAACATTCCTGCGCTTGAGAATAATAACATCCCCAAAAAAAGAGCCAGCATAATAAATAGTTTTTTTCTTTGCAATTTATTCATAAGTATGATAAATCCTTAAGATTCCTCCCACAGCGCTATTCTCCAAATTTGAAAACCAGAATCATTTTAGCATATATACCTTGTCAAAAGGAATAATTTAGAAGACGTATAGATTATAGTAGGTTTTCTTCAATTATTTCTGCTGCGTATTCAACAAATTTTGCGCAGGGACGTTTTGCATAATATTCTTTTGTTCGTTTTTCCGGGATATACCCGTCAGGTTCTTTGTTGAGAAGCTCCCTGCATATTATTGTACCGTGTTTTTGTCTGAATTTTTCGGCAAGTTCCTGGATAAGTTTGTAGTGTTTTGCTTTGACTTCATCGTTGTTGTTTTCGGTGTAGCCGTATTTCAATCCGGCTATCATAAACATTGTGCTGACAGCCCCGCAAACTTCTCTGAGTCTTCCCATTCCTCCTCCAAAAGAGGATGAAAGTTTGAGTCCTTGTTCGAAGCTTATGTCAAAATCTCCACAAAATGCGCAGAAGACAGATTGGGCACAGTTGTAGCCATTGAGGAAAAGATCTTTTGCTTTTTTTGATTTTTCACCCATTGTATTTTCTCTTGAGAATATCAGTTGTGTACGTGTTTTGGTCTGAGCAGGAGCATTTTTGTATCTTTGACGGCTTTGAGTCCGTGGGGCGTTTGGGCGGGCATAACTATCATTTCGCCTTCATTGAGGTGATAAGTTTTGTCGCCTATGGTTATTTCTGCAGAGCCTTCTATAATTTGAGCAACTTCGTCTTTTTCATCACAGTGAATTGCACGTTGTGAGCCTGCTTTGAATGATATCAGTGTAAGCGAGCTCTGCTCATTGTCGAAGACGAATTTTTTGTTGATGGAGTCAGTGTATTCGATATCTTTTAGGTTTATGACTTGCTGATGCATAAGAGTTCTCCCTGTGTGATACAGAGATTGTATAACCTTGGAGGAGAAAAAGCAAATCGGAGGAATATATAAACATATTTTAATAAAAATAGTAGAAAATATAACATATGAAATAAAACATCTAAAGCATTATTTGGAAAACTTAATCAGTTGAAACACAGCTTTTGGTTTGTAAAAGGCACAAAAAAAGAGCCTTTATGGCTCTATCAAAAATGGAGACGGCGGGAATCGAACCCGCGTCCAAAACGGACATAATTAGACGTCTACGAGCGTAGGTTATAAATTGATTTCACCCAAAGACGGATACAACCGACTCCTAACTATGGGCTGAGCAATTTAACCGTGCCCGGCTTGAGAGAAAGCTTAATGCGCACATACTCTCATAGAACGCACGCAGCCGGTATGGTTGACCGAATAATCCGACCGGCAGGGATTATCCAGTGGCCGATGCTTAAGTTCGATTAAGCAGCCATTGCCGGAGCAAAAGCGAATTCGGCATTGATGACATTAGATTTGCCATTTATTGTTTTTTGCTTGTTTGTAACGGAGAACAGCACTCCGACTCGCAGCCTGATTATGCGAACCGCCCTGTCAAGACCAAAACGTCCCCATATAAAATTTTCAATGTGCCTGATTTATTTTATTTTAGCATAACTATTCATAAAATTTCTTTTTCTTCGAAAATGAAGCATCAGGAAAATTCGAGTTGGAGAGCACTATCTCTCGATATTCATTCTTATCAATATCAACCCCGATGTTTTTTAAATTGAATTTATTTTTTCCCTTCTTCTTTTCGTTGGACATAAAAACATCCCTAAAATAATTGTAACAAATTATGTCATATTATCACAATATCATAAAGAAAAGAATTATTCATCCGATAAGAAAAATACTACGTTGTTATCTATTGGAGAAAAAAAATGAGTGTAGATATTAATCAGCTTGCGCTAAAAAGCAATGAAGTATTAAACAAACAAAAATCATCAAAAAAAATAAAAGATAAACTCACAGGCAAAGGAATGGATTTGACGAACGGTCTATCAGAAAAAGAATTGAAAAAAATTGACAAAAACGGAGATGGCAAAGTAACCCAAAAAGAATTTACAGAAAATTTTGATAAGAGAGACCAGAAGACAGCCAAAAAGCTTTACCAGGAATACTTTGAAGCTTTCAAAGAAAAAACAACAGAAAAAGAAGCCTCAAAAAGTGCTGCTGCACAACAAAAAGCTGCAAAATCAGCAAAAAAAGCAAGCCTCCTGAATGATACAAAAGTCAGTGAAGCTCAAATAACCCAGTATAAAAACGGACAAACAAAGACAAAAACAACAAAAGATAAAAATGGCAATACAGTAGTAATCAACTACAATAAAAACGGTCAAAAATCATCCAAAATAACAACAGCTAAAGACGGAACACAAACAGAAATAAGCTATAAAGACAACAAACCCGTAAAAAGAAGCGTATCAGACAAACAAGGAAAAGTTGAAACAGAAACGACTTATTCTTACAATGAAAAAGGAGTTATCAAGAAAAAACAAACAACAGACTTTGATAATAATACTCACAAAACAACAACTTATAATGAGAACAAAAAGCCCCAAAAAACTATAACAACAACACAATCAGGAGAAACCATTTCAAAAACCTCTTATTCTTATGACTCAAAAGGCAATCTCGCCTCAAAGGCTAAAACCAACAGTATAACAGGTGCCAAAACAACTTATACCTATGATAAAAACGGTCACCTTGATACAAAAACAACAGTAGCAAAAAACGGAAATACAACATCTGTAGACTACGGAAAAATAACCTCACAAAATGGAGAACAATCAAGAATAGCAACCATTACAAAGAATGGAAAAACATACACAGAAAAACAAATTTTTACAAATGGAAAAGTATCAAAAAAACAACGCTATGAAGGAGTGGTAAGCCAAAAAGAACTTTCTTCAAAAAATTCTCCTCAGCCAATTTCAGAAACTCAAATTTCAAGAGATGCTCTCGGCAGAATTTCTGAAACTGTTCAAGTCTTATACAACAAAGACGGGAACGCCAAATCTGTTAAAATAGGTTCTTATAACAAAGGTCGTACTCTATCAAAAAGCATATACGGCATAGACGAAGAAAACGCCTCTGACGCAAAAACCATCACAACAGATAATTACCAAAAATATCTCGGGAAAAAAGAAAAAGTATCTCACTATGATAACTATGGAAACTTCGTGAGAACAGGTGATGTTCTCTCAGAAGAAGAAGCCGCCAAAAACCTTGAAAAAGCCCTTGAGAATGCCAGGGCTGCATATACTCAAGAAATAAGCGCTTATCCTGAACTGACTGAGGCACGCAATTTAAATATGAAATATACAAACGCTTATCTTGAATATGAAATAGCCGGCTACAACGGTGAAGACCAAAAAGCAGAGCAAATACTAGAAGAAGAGATGCTGCCTCTTTATGCAGAGCTGGAAGATTTACCGGAAGACCTTCATGTTGAAGCAGAAAACAGAAAAAAAGCAACTAAAGCACTAAAAGCTGCCTTTGAAGACTATGAAGCAGCCTTAGGCGTTGAAGCTGATCAGGATGTGAAAGCTATAAAAGACGCCTTATTTGAATCTCTATTCTGGACTGTCAGTACATCAAAATCTGCGGAAGCTTACGATGAAATAAAAGAACAGGACAAACTCATAGAAGAAATGGCGCCTCTTGAAGACGAATACGCTGATATCCTCAAAGAAAAAGGAGATACAAAAACAGCAGAATTCTACGACAAACTCGCAGATCAACACAAATCTATAGTAAAAGATATCAATGACCCAAATTCAGAACATGTGGACAAAACAGATGCTGCAAAATTTCAAAAAGAAACTTCAAAACTCTTTGAAGAATACAAACAGGCAATAGAAAAAGCTCTTAAAAATTAGCAAGAACAAAAAGAGGAATTTCTTCTAAGAAATTCCTCTTTTTTAATAAATTAGCTTTTCTTTTATCTTTATAAATTCTTTCAAAATCAAATGTATTATCTAAGAAAACAGTAAAAATAAACTTTTTTCTCAGAGCCAAATATTTTCTGCATTTTTGCCAAGCGCAAGGGGGAAAGATTAAGTTTGGTACGGGACTGCATTCATAAAAAACTACATTTTGAAAAACTCTCTATATCATCAAAGACTTTTTTGACAGTTTGTAACTTTATTATTGCAAATACCCATCTTGCGTTGCATAATAAATACAAAATATATAGGAGTAATCTTTATGGAAAATGCAACTATGGAAAATGTAAACGTAAAAATCGGTTCGCTCGACCTCTCAAAATACGCTCAACTTGCTAAAGAAGCAGTCGAAGACGTTTCATCAAGAGCAGGCAGAAGCGGACAATTTCTGAACTGGATAGACTTCCTTCCAAACAACCAGCTCAACAACCTGAATGCACTCTATGACCTCGCCGCAAAAGCAAAAGAAGGCAAATATACTGACCTTGCTATCTTGGGCATAGGCGGTTCAAGACATACAACGGAATCTATGATGAAACTTTTGGGAATGGATGCTCATATCCACTTCTACTCATCAGTAGACCCTGAGAGCTTCAAAAGATTTATCAACACTCTTGATCTCGATAAGACAAAATTCCTTGTAGTATCAAAATCAGGCGGAACTCTTGAAACAACAACAGCATATGAAAGCGCAAAAAAACTTATGCAAGAACATCTCGGAAAAGATGATGTTTCTGATAGATTTATCGCTATGACAGACATATCAAGCGAAAAAAGCAATCTGAGAAGAATTGTAAACTCAGGAGAAATAAAACTTTCAGGCTTAGTACATGATGATGTAGGCGGAAGATTCTCTATCTTCGATGATGCAACCATCTTCACTCTTGCTTATGCAGGCGTACCGAAAGAAGATACTGCAAATATGCTCAAAGCTTCACTGAACGCTCAAAAAGACTTCCTTAACCAGGATATCAACAAAAACGAAGCTCTCAAGCTTGCAGCCTTCAATGTGGAAGCAAAAAACTCCGGCAAAAATAAACACTTTATCGAATACTTCGGCGATGCTTTCATGGGAACTACTCTCTGGGAAAAACAACTCAAGAACGAATCTTTGAAAGCTCAAATTTCAACAGATACAAACGTTGGTCCGGGATACCTCCACTACAATGCTGAAGCAGACCTCGATGAAGCAAACAAAGACTCTTTCTTCACATTTGTTTATGCAAAACCGCAGGATAAAGTAACTTCAGCCGTCCTCGAAGGTGTAATCTCAGCTTACAGCGCACAACATCCCGTATCTCAAATCGAAATCAAAGACTTCAGCGTAGAATCTATCGCAAGATTCATCGAGCTGAAACACTTCGAAACTCTCTACACAGGAAACATCCTGAGAAGAGAAAAAGGAAATATAACTCCTAAAACTGAGGCTATGCCTGAAGTGCTCCAGCCAAACGTTGAAAAATACAAAAAAGAAGTCAAAAAAGCAATGCAAAAATAAAAAAACTTCTTCAACAAAAAATCCCTCTGATATTTATTCAGAGGGATTTTTATTATCATCAAACTTATTCCCCCTCCGCTTCTCTCAATATGACTCGAAATGAAGTCAAAAAATCATTCTGAGTCTGAAGGACAAAGAATCTCTAACTCAAAGATATTTCCACACTGCGCTCAACTTAGCTTCCTTTGATTATCTTCCTCTATTCACCATAAAATGCTAAAATAAAAACCAAACCACAAAAAAGGAAAATATATGGACTACAAACTTATACAAATGAAAGTATTCGGGGATGAAAGAGGAAAACTCGTTTCTCTTGAAGCAAACAAAAACATCCCCTTCGAAATTAAACGTGTCTACTACATATTCGACACACTTCCCGATCAGGAAAGAGGACAACACGCCCACAAAACACTTGAACAAATTATCGTAGCAATGGATGGAGCCTGCCAGTTTGTCCTTGATGATGGAAAAACGAGAGAAACTCTCTGGCTTAACAGACCTGATGTAGGACTCTATATCGGCAAAAATATGTGGAGAGAAATGCGCCACTTCTCTTACGGCTGCAAACTCATGATACTCGCAAGCGAATACTTCGATGAAAAAGAATATATCAGAAACTACGACGACTTCCTGAAAGAGGTGAAAAAATGATACATCCCCTCTCTGATGTACAAAGCAAAAATATAGGCGAAAACACAAATATCTGGCAGTTCTGCGTCATCCTCAAAAATGCCCAAATCGGCGCAAATTGCAATATCTGCTCGCATGTATTCATCGAAAATGACGTAAAAATAGGAAATAACGTTACCATAAAAAACGGCGTCCAAATCTGGGATGGAATAGAAATTGAAGATAATGTATTCATCGGTCCGAATGTCACTTTCTGCAACGACAGATATCCAAAATCAGGGAACAAAAACTTCAAACTCGAAAAAATTATCATAAAAAAAGGCGCCTCTATCGGCGCAAACTCAACGATTCTTCCAGGGGTTACAATAGGAGAAAACGCAATGATAGCAGCAGGCAGTATCGTAACAAAAAATGTCGAAAAAAACACAACACTCATACAAAAAAGGACGTAAAATTCATGAACGAAAAAGAAAAAATGATATCAGGTCTAATGTACAACCCGAATACAGAAGACCTCATCAACGACAGAGCAAGAGCAAAAGACCTCTGCTTCAAGTTCAACACCCTGCCACCATCAGAGAGAGAAGCAAGAAAAAACATCATCAAACAGCTTTTTTCAAAAACAACGGATGAATTTCTCATCGAATCTTCCTTCTACTGCGACTACGGCTACAACATAGAAATCGGCAACAACTTTTATACAAACCACAACTGCGTAATTCTAGACTGCGCAAAAGTCACCTTTGGAGATAACGTATTTATCGGTCCGAACTGCGGATTTTATACCGCAATTCACCCTGTTGACGTAGAAGAAAGAAACTCTGGGATAGAAAGTGCAAAACCTATTTCCATCGGAAATAACGTCTGGATTGGCGGCAACGTAACAGTCCTCCCCGGGGTAACCATAGGCGACAACACAGTAATCGGCGCAGGAAGCGTCGTAACAAAAAATATTCCTCCGAATGTCGTCGCTGTCGGAAACCCATGCCGGATTATCAAACAAATTTAACCTAAAATCAAAGAGAAAGAGGCTGATAAAACAGCCTCTTTCTCTTTGGCTGCAATAATTTCCAAAAATAAAAAAAATCTTATCAATTTTTTTTCATCACATACCTTATATTTATATCCCAATCTCAGAAAGGCAGACTATGAACATATCCCCGATTACAATCTTCTCATTACCTCAGCAGAAAAATCCACAAAAAACAGAAAAATATACACTCAAACAACCAGCGCTATCAGATGTCTTTATCCGTTCATCAAAACCGCAAAACACCTCATTCTCTGGCAATCAACCCAATCAAATTACTATTGATGAGTTTTATATCTCGGATACGGACAATCAAACATATCAAAAATATATTGACCAGAAACTTGAGAAACCGGCTCTTCCTTATGCCTATGACGAGCTTCCTCAAGTAATCGGAGCAACAAAAAATATCTTCGGAGAAATCGAAGAGGTTTATAACTACGACCGTGACAAACTTCAGAAAAAGGCTGTCTACACAGGTCCTTATGTTCCGACAAAAAAAGATCCGGCAGCCAAAACAATCAACACTGAAGAACTGAAAGATGAATTCAAAAAAACAAACTCTCTTGACTATACAATTCCAATAGCCAAAAACAGCCACTACAAACCTGAACACTCAAAAAATGCGAACCTTACAAAAGCTCAGGAACAATATCTCAACAAAACCTCAAATACTGACCTGACAATACGCTATGGAGCAGCTGTAAACTGGTCTGATTCAAAAATAGCAAGAGATATAATGCAAAATTTCTACGACGGACACAACAAAACCTTAGAAGGCACTCACCTCAACATACAATACGACCGTACTACAAAAAAATACACGGTAAGAATAGAAGGAAACGGTACATATCCCTATGACTTTATACAATATATCGGCAAAGGAACAAAATTTGAAGATGCAAAATCAGCAGGAGGCTTTGGAGAAGGCTCAAAAATCCTCGCCTGCAATCTTCTTGCCCGTCAAGACCAAAAAGGCAAATTTTCAACAGACTATGTACAATACTCAAGCGCTGACTGGGAAATTGACCTCACAAGAAGCTCCGATGACAAAGACTCAGCTATAATGCAAAGAACACTCACAAAAGTTCCCGAACAAAACGGAAACGCTATCGAGTTTAATACAAGCGATAAAAATCTTGTTCTAAGACTTATAGACAGCCTGAACTGGTTTGAAAGCCCTTATAATAAAGATTTTCAAAACCTTGATTTTGACAACGGAATTTTTGGTCTAAAAATTCTCCCTGACAAAGAAAAAGGAAATCTATACCTCACCCAGAGATTTGAATACGAAGAAAGCGACAGCTGGGATAATTCTATTCAAAATGCTGATTTAATTTTCAGAAAAAAACCTGAAGGCTCTATTTTCTCTGTATCAAGAGATAGAACCTACCTGAATGAGTATGATATCGAAAAGATTTCAGAAAATATGGTTGATGAATTTTCTGATGATGAAATTCTCGATTTGATAATAAAACTTGACTCTATCTGGAAATCTCCCAAACGTAATGATGCAATGACAAAAATAGCAGCAGCTCTTGCGTCTGAGGCATCTTCAAGGGAAATAGGAATTGACTTCAAAGACAAAAAATTTGTAGCAGTACCGAAATTTACCGGTGAAAAAGACCTTGAATTTCTCTCACTCCTTGGTTATACCCCTGTCAATATGGCAATGAGATATCTTGTTCCAACCCTTGAAGAAATTAACACAACAATGAGCACTCATATTCCGGTAGAACCTACCGAAAATGAAATTAAAAAAATGATACTCCTCACAGAGGCAACAAAACTCATTCAATCATCAACTTCAAAGCAAATAGGACTAGGTATTTACAAAGCATTTCACGACAACATTGCTCCTTATAATGAAGAATATATAATGCAAAGTACTAAAGAAGATCTCCGGTTCTTGAGACAACTCCAAAATCTTCAGAAAGACGCTGTTTTCTCCGAGTTATTTTCTCGGGACGACTGCGAGCAACCTGTATTTTTATATGACAAAACGAAGGAAGGCAAACTTGATAACTCTGTTGCTCACGCAATAACAGGATATGATAAAGAGCTTCAAACAACTATGTACCAGGGTCACTGGATTGATAGAAACTATCTCAACTCAGGAAACTTTTACAAACTGCTTGCAACCTATCTGCATGAAATTAACCACCAGCACGGCGGCGACGGTTCATCAGAGTTTACTTATGCTTTGACAGAAGAACTAGGAATAATCCTCTCAATTCTCTCCTCCCAACCAGAAACAGCGTCAAAGTTGAATATGCTCGCTCAAAAATTCGAGCAAATACCCTCCTAAAATCCTCAAAAACGAGTAATTTGTATCTTTTTTTGCATAAACAATTACTTATGCTCTATAATTAATCATAAAAAGAATAATATTATCAGGAGAAGGAGTTTTATGCTATGAGAGAAGAATTACTGTCGATTATAGAAAGAAACAGCAGAATAGACCTGAAAGAACTGGCGGTTATCCTCGGAGTCGAAGAAATCGATGTTGTGAACGAACTCTCTGCTCTTGAGAAAGAAGGAATTATCTGCGGATATCATACCCTGATTGACTGGGATAAAACTTCTCTCGAAAAAGTTACTGCGCTCATAGAAGTCAGAGTTACTCCACAGCGTGGACAGGGATTTGATAAAATAGCCGAGAGAATATACAAATATCCGGAAGTCAGAACGGTTTATCTCATCTCTGGCGGATATGACCTCCTTGTCACTCTTGAGGAAAAATCCCTAAAAGAAATATCAAACTTTGTTTCTGATAAACTCTCGACTCTGGAGAGCGTACTGAGTACGGCCACCCATTTTATCCTCAAAAGATATAAAGACCACGGAACAATCCTCGATAAAAAACATGAAGATGAAAGAGAGGTCATCACTCCATGAAATACCCTCTCTCTGATAAAGTTGTTACCCTGAAACCATCAGGCATAAGAAAATTTTTTGATATTGTAAGCGAGATGAAAGATGCTATATCTCTCGGTGTTGGAGAACCTGATTTTGAAACCCCGTGGCACATCAGGGATGAAGGGATTTATGCTCTTGAAAAAGGCAGAACTTTTTACACGTCAAATTCAGGACTGAAAGAACTCAGGCAGGAAATCGCAAACTACCAGAAAAGGACTCAAAATATTGACTATGACCCGATGTCAGAAATTATTGTTACGGTAGGCGGTTCAGAAGCAATTGATATAGGTCTTCGAGCACTCATCAACCCCGGCGATGAAGTTATCATCCCTCAGCCGTCTTATGTCTCATATGAACCATGTGCAATTCTCGCAGATGCAACCCCTGTCATAATCAATCTTAAAGCCGAAAACGAATTCAGGCTGACAGCTCAAGAACTGAGAGAAGCAATTACGGACAAGACAAAAATTCTCATTTTGCCCTATCCTAATAATCCGACAGGCGCAATTATGGAGCAAAAAGACCTCGAAGAAATATCTGAAGTTATCATAGAAAAAAATCTCCTCGTTATGTCTGATGAAATTTACAGCGCTCTGACATATAAAGGTAACCACGTATCTATAGCAAGCCTTCCAGGGATGAAAGAAAGAACAATCCTCATCAACGGTTTTTCAAAAGCTTATGCAATGACAGGCTGGCGTCTTGGTTATGCCTGCGCACCGGCAGAAATCATCGAACAGATGACTAAAATCCATCAATATGCAATTATGTGCGCCCCTACAACCAGCCAGTATGCTGCTGTAGAAGCTCTAAGAAAAGGTGACAACGACGTTGAAGAAATGAGAAAAGCATATAATCAGAGAAGAAGATTTCTTATTAATGCATTCAAAGAAATGAATCTCGAATGCTTCGAACCATATGGTGCATTCTACGTCTTCCCCTGCATAAAAGAATTCTGTATGACAAGCGAAGAATTTGCAACACGCTTTCTTGAAGAACAAAAAGTGGCGGCAGTCCCTGGAAATGCTTTCGGTGAAAGCGGTGAAGGTTTTTTGAGAATATCCTATGCCTATTCTTTAGACAACCTCAAAGAGGCAATCTCAAGGCTCAAACAATTTGTGACAAAATTGAGAGAAGAACAAAAACAAAAAACAGCACTCTGAGTCTTCTAGAATCTGAAATATATAAACGGATTATACGTAGATGAGGCAACAGAAGCCGCTGAAAGAACAAAAAGAACAATCAGCCATAAATTCACAAAACACCTCAGGAATTTGTTTTTTACCTCAAGAATACCTCTGAAAACAGGAATTGAGCAGATAAGTGCCGCTGCAAAAATTATTATCTCAAATCTGTCAATATAATATGGAAGAGCATAAGAAATATCATGTATTCGCTCTAAACAGAACATATTTTTTATATAAACAACTGCATAAGACAAATCCTCTGATCTAAATATTACCCACCCTAAAACAAATACAAATATGGTATAGATATGCTTTATCACCCCAACAAAAATATTTTCAGTATCTCTGCTCCACCCGCTCATTTTTTCAAAAATAATAAACACCCCATTCCACAGCCCCCACACAACAAAACTCCAGCTGGCGCCATGCCAGAGCCCCGTAAGCAAAAAGACAACAAAAAGATTAACATAAGTCCTGCCGGGAGATATCCTGTTTCCGCCGAGGGGGATGTATAAATATTGTTTGAACCATGTCGATAGAGATATATGCCACCTTCTCCAGAATTCTGTTATTGATTTTGAAATATATGGATAGTTGAAATTCTCCATAAATTTAAATCCGAAAATAAACCCAAGCCCTATAGCCATATCAGAATATCCTGAAAAATCAAAATACAACTGGAAAGTATAAGCACAAGCACCTAACCACGCTATCGCAGGCGAAAAAGTATCGGCAGGCTGAGAAAAAATCTTATCAGCAACTGCCCCGAGAGTGTTCGCTATTAACATCTTCTTTGATAAACCGATAATAAAACGCTTTACGCCATACTGAACTTTATCAAAATTTACCTCACGACTGTCTATCTGCTCTGCTACATCATGATATTTTATAATCGGCCCCGCTACTAACTGAGGGAATAAACATATAAATAATGCCAGTTTATACAAATTCTTCTGAGCAGAGCACTCTCCTCTATATACATCTATCAGATAAGACATAGCCTGAAAAGTATAAAAAGAAATACCTATCGGCATAATTACTTCAATGAATTTTATATCAGAGGACAACAAATTATTCAAATTTTCCAAGACAAAGTTGAAATACTTGAAATAAAACAAAAAACTCAAATTTGCGACAACAGAAACAACAAGCGTAATCTTTTTGAATTTCGGATATTTTTCAAGAAACAAAGCTCCGAAATAGTTGATGAATATTATCATGAGCATCACAAAAAGATATCTTGCCTCACCCCACGCATAAAATAAAATACTCGCAGCAAGCAATATAAAATTGTGCCACTCTTTTTTTGATACAAAACAAAGCAGACATACTGCAGGCAGGAATAAAAATATAAAAGACATCGAACTGAAAAGCATCTACCTATCCTCCCGTACATAGAGTGTATCAAGCTTATAGAGCCCGCTGTAAGACAAACACAGCACCAGTATATCAGGTTTGAATTTTTTGATATCTTCTTCAAATCTCTTCATCGAAAACTGCTCTTCATCTTTCAAAAACGGAGAATATGTATATATTCTCTCACTCTCTTTGAAACTGTAGAGGAAAAACTCTGTCATATTATCTCCGAAAGAATCTCCCATCAATATTCCCCTGTACCTGCCTTTTTCATATTTATAAAACTTGTGCGGGTATTTTTTATAGTCATCGAATACAACCGTTTTCAGATTATCAGCATCCTTATGCAGATAATATCGATACCATACATTCAACAATCTCAAATCATTCAGGTTTAAATAAGATATATAAGACCTCCCGTTGTGGAAAACCCTCGGAAACTCCGAGCGAATCCTGTTTGAGCGGAATGTAAAATAATCCTCTTCACTGCCCACCGGAATATCAGGGAAATCTTTTCTTATCTCTTTCATAAGTTTTTTATAACTTACAAAAGCGGCGTCCTCACTCCAGTGATGATCTCCCTTGTAGAACATATACTCTTTTTTTGAAGCCTCTATCATATCTTCATATGGATAAATAATTTTTACACCGAGCTTACCTCTCAGATAGCTCTGCATAATCTTACTTCTCTCAACTTCAAAAGTTTTGCCGACAAAAGGATACATCTCTTTATGATATACAGCTGACTTATCAGGCGGAAGCAGAATGTAGAGTTTGATGCCATTGCTCTTGCAGAACTCCATAAATTTCCCGATACTGTATTCATATTTATCAAGCTTTTCTTCTGAGAGATAAGCCCCCGATTTTGACTGGTGCAGATGACTGTGCATCCATCCGTTCTGCTTATTCAAAAATCCCATCTTGGTTGAATAATAATCTTTCGCAAGATGATACCGTAAATCCATATAGGCTCTTACTACCCGTTCTCTCAAGAAAAATCTGTCACCATAGAATTTATCAAAGTTTCGTCCATAGTCAAAATTGATTTTCCCCTCAGCAAAAAGAGGTTTGTATTTTGCCAGTGCCCTGTTCTCAACAACAGAATATTCTTCCTCTGAAATACGAAGCATCGGAAAAAACAAAAGAGAAAAAAATATCACAACAACAAACATATCTGAATATCTGCATTCTTTACCAAAACAACCGGCAATTTTGAAGAAGAAAACCAAAAAAGCCCCCAAAGCAATCAGAAAAAATACAGGAAAATTAATCTTTATCGAAGGAGATTTTATATCAACCTCCCCGCTATATGATAGAGTAAAATACTGATTTTCAGGAATAAGAGAAACAAAATCCTCTCCACTCTCCATCTTTGCATCTTTTGATGAGAATTTTCCAAAATCAGTAATTACAACTTCATCATTTCCTGATGAAAATCTGATTTTATCAATAACAATCCTATCAGCTTTGATATGAGGGCAATTTGTCGTGATAATTAAACTAAAATTCTTTAAATCTTTAGAATCAGTATGTTTTAAAAAAGCTCTTAAATAATTTTTATCTCCTGCTGGGAAGAGTCTTTCATAGTCATCTTTTGTAGAGATAAAAAATTCAAACTCCGTACTTGGGCTGTTCTTCAGAGATAACTCAACTTCCATCGGATTTTGAGAAATCCATAAGCTCATAGATACAAAAAGAAAAAATATCATGAATATAAAACTTATTGCTATTTTCTTTTTCATATCCATCTCTTCTAAACATGTAACTTTTTTATTCTAAAAAAAAACATATAAGTTGTAAATTTTATTACATTTTCAACCACAAAAAAAGCTCTCATCGAAGAGAGCTCTGATAAACTGCCGAAGGCCGGACTCGAACCGGCACGTAGGGTGAGCTACGCCAGATTTTGAGTCTGGTGCGTCTACCGATTTCGCCACTTCGGCTTGGTGTAGTTTTATTTTATCAAAAGAAACTTTTTTTTCAAGCTTTTTTCTTGTTATAATAAATTCCATCAAAACAGAGGAAGTTCACCATGTCTACAAATGAAACGGAATTACTGCTGATACAAGCATCAGCCCTGACTGCAGAAAAAAAATATAAAGAAGCTCTTGAAAAATATAAAGAAGTTCTCAAATCGGATTCTCAAAATCTCGAAGCCTTAAAAAATTCAGGTATAAACTACTTTCTTCTGGATGATATTGATAAAGCTCTTGACTGCTTCATAAAATTCAAAAACATTAACGAAGATGACGCAACAGTAAGATATTATATAGGTTCTATCTACACTCTCAACGGAGAGATGAACCTTGCTATAGACGAGTTCAAAAAAGTTATAGCCCTAAGAGAAGAATATATAGACGCTTATCGTTCTCTTGCAATGATTTATATTTCGCTAAAGAATAACAACGCAGCAATAGAAGTCCTTAAACAGGCGATTTTATTTGATGATAAAGACCCTCAAACAATAAAACTGCTTGCTTCTGCATATCTCAACAACCAAGAAGATGAAGAATCCTTCAAAATTCTTCAATCAGCACTAGAAAAAGGGATAGAAAATGCGGATATTTACAATATGCTTGGTTCTTCTTTCGTTGTAAAAGAACAGCCTCAGGAAGGACTCATTTATTTTCAGAAAGCTCTTGAACTAAAACCCGATGATTATACAGCAATAATTAGCAGCGCTTTGATTTATGGAATAATGCTTGATTTTGATAAAGCAATCGAATATCACAAAAAAGCTCTCGAATTATTCCCGACTAACATGGAGCTGCAAATAAACGCAGCCATCGACTGGTATGTAAACGGATACCTTGATGAAGCGAAACAGCTTATGCTCGAAGTATTGAAGATAGACCCGAACGAAGCAAGAGCTATGTATCAAATAGCTCTCATCTATCATGAACTCTATGATTATGATAACGCTCTTTTATTCCTCAAAAAAATTGCGCAAATAAACCACTCTGATGTCATCTCTCTTAAAATGGCAGAAGTTTATGCAGATATGAGAGAATATGATAAGGCTTATGAAATTATGGACAAGCTCATCAAAAAAAGTGCAACGGAAGCCGAGTATTATTATAAATACGCAATAATATGCACAAAGGCAAAAGATACCGCAGCAGCAGAAAAATACTTCAAAAAATTTATCGCCCTTAAAGGTGATGATGCTACAGCAAGAAAAGACCTCGCTGTTCTCTATATTTCAACACACCAAATGGATTATGCAAAAGAAGAATTTGAAAAAGCTTATGAACTCGCACCTGAAGACCCTTGGGTCTGCTTTGAATACGGAAATTTCTTTTTCCTCGAAGGAAACTATCAAAAAGCTCTTGAGTTATATAACAAAGCTATTCAAATTAACCCTCTTCAAACAGAATATTTTATTGCAAAAGCAGTGTTGCTGAACAAAATTCAAAAATTCGACGAGGCAATAAACATCCTCAAACCCATCGCAGACAGACAAAACAGACATCCTCAGGTTTTGTACACCCTAGCCTGGGCATATCTGCAAAAAGATGACCTGATTGAATCAAAAAAAGTTCTCGAAAACTATATCCATGACGGACGCTCGGGTCTTGAAATGCTTAACCTCTATGTTATAGTCCTAGATAGACTAGGAGAATATGAAGAAGCCCTGAAAGTTGTAGATATTATGCTCGCACAAAACCCCAACAATATGTCTTTGATGTTGAGCAAAGCGAAATACCTCGGTAAAAAAGGCGATGTATCGCAGGCAGAAGAAACCTACCTGACTGTTCTGTCTATACTTCCTGAATATGAAGACGCAATAACAGGACTACTTTCTCTCTACAAAGAAAACGGCCTGATTCCAAAAGCAAAAGACTTCATCAAAAAAATAAACGCCGACTCTTTCTCAGACCAGGCGAAAGAGTTAATTAAATCTTTTGAATAATTATCTTTTGAAAATTCTCTGAAAAATATTCTTTTTCTTGGGGGATGTATCTTTATCTTTGCTCTTATCTTTTGATACATATTCCTGAATAACCTCATTTGTCAAAGGATCTATTTCTTTGAAGCGTTGAACGGTCTTTCCGTCTTTTTTGAAATAAGTTTCTGTTGTTCTCTTTCCCGTGTTTTCATCAAAAGTTACTATTGATTTTGGTTTGCCGTTTTTATCAAATGACGTGGTTCTTATCATATGACCCGTTTTTTGAGAGTAATTCATAATTGCTGAAATTTTTCCGTCATCATCAAGCCATTTTTCACTGTATAACTTGCCTTTTTTATAGTTAATTATCCTTGATGCCGCATCACTCTTGTAAAAACGCCCGTAACCTCTGATAGGAGTATTATCTTTAGAGGTCATAACGACAACACTCATCCCGTCATCAGATGTTTTTGACGGAATACCCGAGTTATCAAGCTCTTCTTTTATTTGATCAAGCGTAGCTCTTTTTTCTTCTTTTCTTCCGATAATACCTGATTTATTTAACGCAGATAACACCTCAAGAGTATTCAATAACTCTTTTTGCTTATCTGAAAGATTTCTCTCCGGACTATTTTGCGCACTATCTTTTTTATCAGACGAAAAAATAATCGTCGAATTTATCGTATTTACTCTGTTTACAATCATCTCTGCCTCTTCCCCTTTTTCTCTTCTAATTAAGCTTAGGTATCTTCATATTAAACACTTCTTCCAAATTCAGATTATTTATAATTGAATCAATCAAAAACTCTGCACCGCACCCATCAGAAATAGAAGAAATATCAGGTATAATACCGAATAACTTCACCCCTGAAAACTTTCTGATTAATGAAGGAGCTGTTTTGATAGCCTCATCTTTTGTATTCAAAGGATATCTGTTGATAATTACACCAAGAACATTTATCCCCATACTCTGAGCCATCTTCACAGTCATAAGAGTATGATTGATTGTGCCTAATGTAGCCCTTGCAACAATCACAACAGGTAAGTTCAGCATCTTAACTATATCACACATCAACATCTCATTATTCACAGGAACCATCAAACCGCCTGCTCCCTCTGTTATAACTATATCAGAAGTCTGCTTCAGTTCACCAAAATCTTTCAATACTTTTTTCTTGTCAATAACAATCCCCTCAAGCTCTGCTGCAACAGAAGGTGTCGTTGGCGCTTTCATTATGTAGCTGTATTTTGTTTTTATATTATTATCAATCTGTTTTACAAAAGACAAATCAGGAGAAATAAGCTGCTTATTCCCCTCTATCGCCCCGCTTTGAAACGGTTTATACACACTTATTTCATATCCGAGGCTTTGCATTACTGCTGCAAGCCCCGCTGTTATAACAGTTTTTCCTACATCTGTATCAGTTCCCGTAACAAAAATATCCATCTGAGCCTCAGTCAATCAATTCAAATAAATAATTTATAACATTATAATTATAAACATAAAAAGTTAACAAATAATATATTGTTTTCTATGTTTATTGTAGATTAAAAACAGATAAACAGAATAATGAGGCGAAAAACATGAATAATCAAAAAGTAGTACTCGCTATAATGGACGGATGGGGAATCCGTGAAGAAAAAGAAGGCAACGCTATCAAAGAAGCAAATACCCCGAATTTTGACATGCTTTGCAAAACATATCCGCATACAAAAATCTATGCGGAAGGCGAACACGTAGGTCTTCCAGCCGGTCAGATGGGCAACTCTGAAGTAGGCCACCTCAACCTCGGAGCCGGAAGAATTGTCTTTCAAGAGCTTTCAAGAATAAACAATGAGATAAAAACAGGAAACTTCTTCAAAAACGAAGCATTCCTGAAAGCAGCAGACCATGTAAAAAAATATAACTCGGCTCTCCATATCTACGGACTCGTCAGCCCGGGCGGCGTACACAGTTCTATGGATCATATCTTTGCATTGATTGATTTTGCAAAGAAAGAAAATATCAAAAACTTCTACGTACATGCATTCCTCGATGGAAGAGATACACCGCCTCAAAGTGCTGTCACTTACCTGAAAGAAGTCGAAGAAAAACTCAAAGAAAACGGTTTTGCGCCTGTTGCAACAATTTCAGGCAGATATTATGCAATGGACAGAGATAACAGATGGGAGAGAGTCGAAAAAGCTTATGACGCACTGACTTCTATGACAGGAGAAAAAGCCTCCTCTGCTGTTGAAGCTGTCGAAAAATCTTATGCGGCAGGAACAACCGACGAATTTGTCCTCCCTACAATCATAGGTGATGAAAATTCAAGAATAAAAGATAACGATGCAATAATATTCTTCAACTTCAGACCTGATAGAGCAAGAGAAATAACAAGAGCCTTCACTCAATCAGACTTCAGCGGATTTGAAAGAAAAGTTGCACCAAAAAACCTTTTCTACGTAACAATGACGCAATATGACGAAACATTTACTCTCGATATAGCCTTCAAACCTGAACATATGACAAATATTCTCGGCGAAGTGCTTTCAAAAAACGGAGTAAAACAACTTAGAACAGCTGAAACGGAAAAATATGCACACGTCACTTTCTTCTTCAACGGCGGAGAAGAAAAACCCTTCGAAAACGAAGAAAGAATTCTCGTTAACTCTCCAAAAGTACCGACTTATGATATGCAGCCTGAGATGAGTGCTTATGAAGTAAAAGACAACGTCCTCAAAGCTCTCGACAGTGATAAATACGGAGTAATCATCGTAAACTTTGCTAACCCTGATATGGTTGGTCATACAGGTGTTGAAGCTGCCGCTATCAAAGCAATCGAAGCTGTTGATACCTGCATAGGCGAGATTGTCAAAAAAGTTGTTGAAAAAGGCTACGTAATGTATCTCACGGCAGACCATGGAAATGCAGAATGTATGATTGACCCGAAAACAAAAAAACCATTCACTGCTCATACAACAAATATGGTTCCATTCATCGCAATCAATCTCAAAGATAAAAATGCACAATTGAGAGAGGGCGCTTCCCTCTGCGATGTAGCTCCGACTATCCTGAAAACAATGGATATAGAACAGCCGAAAGAAATGACCGGCAAATCAATTTTGATATAAACAAAAAAGACCTCAATTGAGGTCTTTTTTGTTTTTGAAAAATGGCAATTTTTATTTACGTCCGGTTTTTATTATTATAAGGGAACAATTTATTAAAGGTTAGAATATTGAGTATAGGTATTAATAATAACGGAACAAACGTTCAATATCCGTATAATCAGCAAAATCAACAGCTGACTCAGCAGCAAAAAGATAACTTCGGAGCTCTTTCTCCTGAAACACAGGCAAATTTGCAAAAGGTCAGCGCAAGCGCTAAAGAAACAGCTCAAGACAGCTGGTTTGGCAATATTCTCAAAGGTTTTGGCATAGAAGACCCGAAAAAAGCAGCTATATCCATCTTAGGAGCCGTAGGTGTCGTATTCGGTTTGAGCGCTGCTATGAACAAAGCTGTCCGCAGCGGAAAGATTTTCGAACTAGGGAAACATCTCGACAACTTTGCAGAAAAAAATAAAGTGGTCAAAACCATTTCTACAGGTATAAAAAATTTCTTTAAACCTATTAAAAAGAAATTTGCAAAATCAGACTTTGCCCAGCTGAAAGGGCATATGCTTACGCCGAAAAACTCAATGGCAAAACCGATTTTGAAAGGAACCTGGGGCGAAGCTGTTGATACGGTTACTGATGCGATGACTTCTATGATTACGAAAGAAGGCGATACATCAAAACTTGCTGAAGCTCTCAAAAAGCTGACAGGCAAAGACAATGTTGATAATCTTGTTGACCTCGTCAAAGATGTTCAGAAAAACAACGACCTGAAATTTGAAAACTTTACAAAAATATATGATGAAATCAAAAAGAACCCGAAAGTTCTTAAAGACGGCAAATTTGACATAGACAAATTTGTAGGATTTTTATCTGGTGATGAAATTAAGGGAATCACTCAAAAAACAACAGGCGGAATGTTTGTCAGACAAAACGTCAATATGTCTGATGCGCTGAAAAAAGTTGCCATCCTCAAAGGCGACGGAGCAAAAACAGGACTCGGACAAAAAGCTCAGCAAATACTCCTGAGAGGCGTTGAAGGAATGTCTAACGGAGTAACAAGCCGTTCTCTTATGGGATTGTTGATGGGACTCGGGATTTACAACGGTGTTTTCAATAAGGCACAGGATGCACCAAAAGGAGAAAAAGTATCCACTTTCGCTGAAGAAGCTGTAGGAGATATGGGAAGTTATATGCTCTTCCCGGTTGCAGGTTCTATTCTCTATGGTGCATCAACTTTGAAATATCTCGGTTCAAAATCTTCACAAATTGCAAAATATAAAGACGGACTCAAAAAATTATCAGAACAAGCTGCCAACGGTTTATCAAAAGCCGATGTTAAAGCGCAGTATAAAGCACTAAAACAAGGATTAAATAAAGGCGTAAAATGGTATCAAAAGCCAATAAGAGCCCTTGCTAATTTCTTATCAACAGGTCTTGAAGACAATCCTGTAAACGGTAAAGTTCTGAAAAAACTCAAAGGAATAGGCGGCGGTGCTATGAGATTTGCTCTTGTTATGTTCGCTATTTCTCCGCTTCTTATCAAACCTGTTATGGCTGCTTGCCACAAGATTTTCGGCAAACCGACAAATACAAACTATCCTAACAAACAGGATAAAATCAGACAGCAGCAAGAAGAAGCAATGAAGCAGATTCAGAACATGACTCCTGAGCAGCAATATCAAGCACTTGTACAGCTTTCTCAACTGCCTGAAATAGCAAACAATCCTCAACAAAAAGCTTATGTTGACCAGATGCTGGCAATTTATCAGGCGCAGATGCAGCAACAACCGCTGCAGCAGCCAAATGCTCAACAGGGGACAACTGCACCGACAATTCAGCCGGTCACGCCGCAGGTAACCCCAAATGCTGTACAGCCGCAACCTACGACAACAGCTCCGGCAGCATCTCAACCGATAAGCCCATCAATAAATCAAAATCAGTCAATAGACGCAGGAAGGACTTACATCCCATCAGATGAACCAGGTCCAGGACTTGCGAGAAGAGATTTGAACAACTAATTAATTCTTATAAATGCTCTTTCGAGTTTTCTCAAGAACTTAATAATATTATGTTCCTGATGCTTCATTAACGGGTCGACAAGAACAGTAATCATATTCAACCTGTGACCGACCCAGATATCAGTAAGCGGTCTGTCACCAACCATAACAGCCTGCTCGGGAGTTATCCCGAATGAACTCAAAACCTCTTTGACTATCTTTGTGCTTGGTTTTGCAGCATTGAAATAAATCGGAAAATCACTGACTTTTTTGACTTCTTCAAGGTATTTCAAATTATGGTTGTTGCTAACAACGGCAATTTTGAAATCCTGTTTGACCCGCTCAAGCCATTCTTTTATTTCTTGAGGGAAAAAACCTGTCTTCGGGGGCATGATTGTATTGTCCAAATCGAACAAAAATGCTTTCACTCCCCGTTTTTTCATCTCATCGAGGTTTATTTCTCTAACATGTTCATAGATATAAGTAGGCTTTAACTTAAACGGCATCCGCTTCTTCCTTTACACTTCTAATTATAGCATTTTCATAATTATTTTCTAAACGTCCCATCGGGTCAAATTTGATAAACACTTCCTGATTGGTATTTGCAACATCAAGAGAATTTCCGTAAATGTCTTTTATTTCAACCGATTTTGTAACAATCTCATCATCAGGAGAGAAAATCTCAACTCTGTCGCCAAGGTTCATTTTAAATTTCATAAGAGTCTTGAAAAATTCTCCGTCTTTTCCTTGAATTACTCCTAGAAATGTAGCTCTTGAATGCGCTTTGTTAGTTACATAGTTATACTCATCTTCAGGCAGCTCCCCGTTCACAAAACCTGTTGTATATCCTCTGTTTGCCACTTTTTTCAACTCGTCAACAAGAGCATCATAATCAACAGCTTCATTATTTTTTATACCGTCGAGAGCTTTTCTATAAGCCCGTGCAACCACAGCGGCATAATACATGCTCTTTGTGCGCCCCTCTATTTTGAAAGAATGAACACCCGCTTTTATCAACTCTGGAAGCTCTTTTATAAGACACAAGTCTTTGGGGCTCAAAATCAAAGTACCATGTTCTGTTTCTTCTATCGGAAAATATTCATCAGGACGGGTCATCTCCATCAGTGCATAACTCCACCTGCAAGGCTGGGTGCAGGCGCCCTTATTCGCCCGTCTTTCTCCTTTTGTCATGAAATCACTCAGAAGGCATCGCCCTGAATATGACACGCACTGTGAGCCATGAACAAGAGATTCAAGCTCGATATCAGGAACTTTTTCATGAATTTCTTCTATTTCCTTCAAAGAAAGCTCTCTTGCAAGAATAACTCTCGTTGCTCCGAGATTCTTCCAGAATTGAACTGCCTCATAGTTGAGAGTATTTGCCTGAGTGCTGATATGAAGAGGCATATCGGGCATGGAGCGTTTAATAATATTAAATACCCCGAAATCACCGACTATCACGGCATCAACATTCGCATCTTTTATTATGTCCAAATCTTCTTCAAGGGATCTCAAATTTGAGTTATGGGCAAATATATTCACCGTACAATAAACTTTTTTCCCTGCCCCATGAGCGATGTCTACAGCTGACTTAATATTTGTCCTGTCTATTACGCTGCCTGATTTCATTGTTCGAAGACTATAGTCAACAAGCCCCAAATAAACAGCATCGGCACCGTAAGCAATTGATGTTTTCAGTTTTTCTATGTTGCCTGCCGGCATCAATAATTCGCAATTATTCATAAAAACATACCCTAAAGTCCTTTGACTACAGGGTATCAAAAAAATATTTTTAAATCCAGAATATTAATTATTTCAATGTAAGCTGTTTTTCTTCTATCAACTGCTGCAGCACCTCTTGTGCTTTAGCTATTTGAGGGTCAACTTTTTTCTTTACATCTTCTTCGGTAATTTTCACCTCTACATCAGGAGTAATGCCTTTTTTGTTGATATCAGTCCCGTTAGGAGTCAAATACTTCTGGATAGTAACATTTACACCTGAGCCGTCAGGAAGTTTGTTTATCTCCTGAACAAGCCCTTTGCCGAAACTTTTTGTTCCTATGATGACAGCTCTTTTGTTATCTTTCAGAGCGCCTGATAAAATCTCGCTTGCGCTTGCAGAACCTTCGTTGATAAGGACAACAAGAGGCTTATTTGTAAACACATCCTCTGAAGCTTCCTGAGTTTCTTTATATCCATCTCTATCAACAGTGCTGACAATTCGCCCTCCGTTCAGGAACAAATCGGAAATCAAAATTGCATTAGTAAGAAGCCCCCCGGGGTTTGAGCGCAAATCAAGGATATAACCTTCTTTATCAGAAAGAGTTCCCAGAATATCAGTCATCTCTTTTGTTGCATTTTTATTCAAAAATGTGCTAAGCCTGATGTAACCGAGATTTTCATCAATTTTTACACCTTCAGGCGGTTTTGCTGAGATAGCTTTCAAAGTAATCACTGCTCTTGTAACTACAAACGTTTTTTCTTCGTTGCCTCTTTTGATAAGAAGTTTCACCTGAGTACCTTCTTTTCCTCTGATTTTATCAGAGGCTTCTTTTGTTGTCATACCTTTTGTTGAGGCGCCGTCTATTTTGAGAATCTTATCATTTGCTTTCAGACCGGCTTTTTCTGCAGGAGTATCTTCAATAGGAGCAATAACGGTCAATACGTTATCTTTTACGCTTATTTGAATACCTATACCGTTAAGAGTTCCCTTTATAGACTCATTCTCTTCCTTAAATTCATCCGGAGGCAAAAATCTCGTATAAGGGTCATTCAAACTTGCGAGCATCGTATCAATGGCAACATAAGCATCTTCCTGAGTAACTATTACATTATCATACTTATGGCGCCAGTTGTCCCATTCCTGAGCATTGTTGTCCTGATCAACATATTTATACTCAACTATACGCCATACATCATCATACAATTTTACGGGAGAATATGCGGCATAAGACAGCTGAGATGTTCCAAACAACAAAACTAACAATAAACTTACAATTTTTTTCTTCATCTACTCTCCACCTTATAATCTAAAAAAAATCTTTGCTGGTAAAATAATAACACATATTATTATATTTTTTTACAAATCCATCCGCCACCTATCAAAAAAGTATTTTTCTCATCATATATAGCACATGCCTGCCCCGGAGTAATCGAACTCTCTGGTTCATCAAAGAAAATTTTTGCAGTATTTCCGGTAGTTATCACACGTGCAGGTTTCGGGGTTGTATTGTATCTGACTTTGACCATTGCTCGAAATTCACTGTTTTTATAGCGTTCTTGCTGTATATTCACATCGCAAATCTCAAGAGAAGCAGTATACAAATTATTTTTTAACCCGACATATACGATATTTCTACATGCATCAGTCCCTGTCACATATAACGGTTCAGGATTTGACAAACCTATCCCTTTTCTCTGTCCTGTTGTATAAAGATAAAAACCGCTGTGTTTTCCTCTTATTTTTTTTGTGTTTATGTCAACAAAATCACCCTCTTTTTCGCCCAAAGCCCGTATCAAAAACTTCTTTGTCGTATCAGGTCGTGGGATAAAGCATATATCCTGACTTTCTTTTGAGTTTTTGCAAGGGAGATTTTTTTCAAGACAGGCTTGTTTGGCGGTATTTTTGTCTATATCGCCCATGGGGAATAGTGTCCTGTCAAAATCCTCCTGTGTCAAACAACACAAGACATAGAGCTGGTCTTTTTTTTCATCTTTCGCATGATAAAGCTTATATCCATCAGCTTCTTTTTGAAGCTTTGCATAATGCCCCGTTGCAAAAAAATCAGCGCCGAGGCTGTTCATTGCAAAATCTTTCAGCTTACCCCATTTGATTTTTCTGTTGCAGACAACACAAGGATTTGGGGTCAATCCTTGTTTGTAGCTGTTTTTAAAATAGTCTATGACCTCTTTTTCAAATGAATCAGACAGGTCAACGACATAATGTCCTATTCCAAGAAAATCGCATACAGCTTTAGAGTTTTTCACAACCTCGAGAGAAGCCTCATCGCTTGTCATAAGCCCTGTAATCCCAAAAACCTCAGCGCCTGCTTCTTTATAAAACATTGCGACATAAGATGAGTCCACACCTCCGCTCATAGCGACTGCTATTTTTTTATTTGAGAACATCTTTGAAATATCTCTCTCCCTTCAAATCAAGGGCATACTCAACGACATTCGCCATGCCTGTATAGTCGGGAACTATTTTTATATAATTTAAATCAATGGCTTTTTGAATAACTTCATAATTAAATGAAGAACCGAACTGTTCTTCAGCAACAACATTTATTTGAGAGAAAGAAAAACGCTCCATTCTCTCTTCTATGCATAAATCATATACGCATTTCATGAAATCATCGACCTGAGAAGACGATTTTTTTCTGAATTTTTCAAGTTTTTGCTCCTTTGTCAGCTCAGGAAGCTCAGAAACTTTTTGAGATAGAATGTTCTCAAAGTCATTTTTCTTCGGAGGTGTTTTCTGCTGTTCAGAGTTTTTTACTGGATTATTCGGTTTGATAAAATCTTTTTTTATGAGATACGGTTCAGGTGGATGTTCTTCTGCTTGCTCATGTGATGGTTGATTGATATTTTGTTTTTTTTCAATATCGGCAGCAGATAGAACCCACTTTGCAAATTCTTTTTCGATAAATGCCTTATTCGGGGTGCTTAGTTCAAGAAAAATATCACCTTTTTTTACGATAATTGTATATTTAGGCAAAGTCAGTCATTCCTTCTATTTTTTCAGAAGAAGCTCTCTCCACTTCTTCAGCTGTTCTTCAATAAACTCGGTATCATCAGATTTCAACTCGATTTCTACCTCGCCTTTTTTCAATTTAAAAACATATTCACTCATATAACCTGCTCCTGTATCAGTTATATCATACTATAAGTATTGATTTAAGTAAATTGCAAACAAAAAGAGCCGGTTACACCGGCTCTTTTTGAATATTTTAAAATCTGTTAGTCAGGCAATTTTGCAAGCATTTCCTGTACATATTTTATATTTGTATTTATGTTTCTTTGATTGCAAAAATCAATGAGCTGTTGTTTTGTTGTACAATCTTTTACTGAGTTTATGGTTGTTGATGCTGATTTTGCAGCTTCCGCATGCAATGCGGCTTCAGATGGAAGACTGTCATATTTTGCCTTAACAGCACCGGTCATCTTAAAGTTATGAGCCTTGCAAATTTCTGCAAACTGTTCTTTTGTCTGGCATTCATTTATTGATCTTGCTGCTTTTCTTGCCAATTCTGCTGCATTTTTGTGTGCTGCTTCCTGTGAGATTGTTTGAGTTTGCTGCGCTGCTCCTGCTGTTTTTTTCGGAGAAATACGTCCGTAAATCCTGAATGACATCTGTCCCGGTACTTGTGAATCTTGAGCAAGTGCTGCCGGTGTTTCCGCCGTTTGTACGACCTGACGACCTGAAGGTTCCATTCCTTCAATTGTCAGCTGTCCGGAAATTTGGTTCGGATCAGTACTTTCTACAATTTTTGGAGTCTGATTGTTAGTTTCAACAACTTTCGGTTGATTTTGTGCTTTGCCAATAGAAGAAGGAATATTACCCTCATTCATTGCTTTATCTTTCCACATTGCACTCATAAAATCATCTGTGCTCTGTGCTGTAGTAGTAGTTGTTGTTGTTGAAGATTGCTCTGCATAAGCGCTTGTTTTTACTTGTTCTGTTTTTAAGGCAGTTGTTTCCGGTGCTTTGCTTGGTTGAGCCGTAACTTTTGCTGCTTCAGGATTGACTAATCCGTCATTAACAGATCGTTGATTATGAAATTCTCTTATTTTAGCCTGATCTGCTAAAGAAACACCTGAGTCTGAAGACGGTTTTACCTGTGATGTTTTTACTGTTGTCCCTGTTGAAGTTGCGCCTGTTGATGTTTTTCCGGAAAGTTGATTAAGGATGTTCTGGAAGCGTCCTTCGCTGGCTTTCAGCTCCGGATTCTGTTCAAGAAATCTGCTGAACTGCTGCTGAGCTTCCTCTGGAGTAATTTTACCTTTATGAAGTTTATCGCAGATGTTATTGAAAGAATCTCTTTGTTTGCTTGTTGCTATATCTTTCAAGTCTTTGATTGCATCTTTCCATCTGCTGTGCTTACTGCTGTCGGAGATGGTTCTTCATAGTTTTTGAACACTTCATTCAGCTCTTGTTGTCTTCTTGCATGAACTTCTGCAGGGGTTTCTGCTTTGCCTGTTGCTTTTACTGCTGCGTTTGCCGCATCATCCGCTGTACTCGTTGCTGCCGAAGTTTTTCCTGAAAGTTGATCAAGGATATTCTGGAAGCGTCCTTCATGAGCTTTCAACTCTGGATTCTGCTCAAGAAATCTGCTGAACTGCTGCTGAGCTTCCTCAGGAGTAATTTTACCTTTATGAAGTTTATCGCAGATGTTATTGAAAGAATCTCTTTGTTTGCTTGTTGCTATATCTTTCAAGTCTTTGATTGCATCTTTCTGCTGCATCGTCTGCTGTGCTTATTTGTGGTTCTTCATAGTTTTTGAACACTTCATTCAGCTCTTGTTGTCTTCTTGCATGAACTTCTGCAGTAGTTTCTGCTTTGCCTGTTGCGTTACCTGTTGCCTCAGCTGTTGATTTTGCTGTAGTACTTGATGCACCTGAGCCTGTTGTGCTTGATGCACCTGAGCCTGTTGCTCCTGTTGTGCCTGAGCCTGTTGCTCCTGTTGTGCCTGAGCCTGTTGTGCTTGGTGTACCTGAGCCTGTTGTGCTTGGTGTACCTGAGCCTGTTGTGCTTGGTGTACCTGAGCCTGTTGCTCCTGTTGTACCTGAGCCTGTTGTGCTTGATGCACCTGAGCCTGTTGTGCTTGATGCACCTGAGCCTGTTGTGCTTGATGCACCTGAGCCTGTTGTGCTTGGTGTACCTGAGCCTGTTGTGCTTGATGCACCTGAGCCTGTTGTGCTTGATGTACCTGAACCTGTTGTTCCTGTTGTGCCATCATCAATAGGTGTATTTTTTGCTGCCTTAATAGCTGTCTTATTCAATGCTGCAGTTTTAGCTGCGCCAAATGCTTTAGCTGCACCAAAAGCAGAAACACCTGCCGTAAAGGCATCACCGCCGGCATTTTCAATTTCTTCAAGAGCGGCGTCATATTCACCGGCGTCGTATAACTCAGCCGCATTCTGTGCTGAACCGATACCGTCAGCGACAGCTTTAACGGCAGAACCTGCTGCGAGAACGCCGAGAACTGCAGGACCTGCAACAGGGAATGCAATGCAGGCTGCGACCGAAGCGAGAACGCCCAATCCTGTCATAACAGGATGTTCTACAACTGTTTTAACTATATTTCCAACGCCTTTTGTAAAAATACCTTTGACGAAAGCGCCTAGTCCTTCAAAAAATCCGAATTTTTCATTTTCTTCATCTTTGGCATTTTGACCGTCAGCACCATCCTGACCATCAACGCCATCCTGACCGTCGACACCGTCCTCTCCGTCGACACCGTCCTGTCCATCGACACCGTCTTGTCCGTCAACGCCGTCAGAATCTTCTATAGGCGGTACGTTATATCCGAAACTCTTATAGAGTTCAAGCAAATTTTTGTCTATACTTGTATCAACCATAATGCCGTTTCGAACTTCGAACTTACTTTCATGAAATACGGGAGCTTCGTTTTCCGTATTCTGCGAAGAAGTGTTTGTCGAATAAGCATTTCCGCCTTCATATTCAGGGTACATGTGGTTTACGTTGTTAATTGCTGAACTCATTTTTTTCTCCTCATAGTAGAACTTATATATACAAAAACAATCTTTAGTATATAATTGATATATACTAATACTTTTATTAAGAAATATTAATCTCAAACTTTAGTTTGATACTCTAGGGTTTTTGGAGTATTTATAAAAAAAACTTTCAAAAACAGATAAAGATTTGAATAAAAATCGTCGATAAAATAAATATGATAAACAATTTTTAGGAAGGAAATAAGGCTGTTAATATGGCTAAGGATATTTTGTTAGAGGAAAGTATGTTCAAAAATAACGAAAATTTATTAAACGACAAATCAATAGAAGCCATCTTTGAATTAAATTTGGGTGATTTTTTGACGGAGCACCTGATTTCTGAAGATTTTGCAGAAAAAATCAGCACAAGTTCAAAAAACAAAGTTGAAAAAATAAAAAACCAGCTTAAGGAACTCATATCTATTTATTCTTTGGATAATACTTTGAATTTGCTCGGATTCAGCTCCTCAGAAGATTTCATAATCTACAACTCTATAGCCAAAACAGTTGTCCAGATGCTTGATATAGACGCCTGTCATATTTTTCTTACAAAAGAAAATATAAAGACGGACTCTCAATTTGATTTAACCCTGATAGGTTCATCATCTCCTGATATTTCCATCGAAAAAATCGGTCATATCGGTCTGAATTTTGATGATGATGAAAATATAATCGTAAAATCCTTCACCGGCAAAAAAACTGTTTATGCAAAAGAATTTTCAAAAAAAGATATATTTGATAAACAAGAAGTAAAAACAGCTCTCGCAGTTCCTATGGCAAGCAATGCAGGGGAAACAGGTGTTATATATCTTGAATCTTATACAAAAAAAGATATACTCTCTGAATACATACAGCTGATAGAGATAACAGCAAAAATATTCGTAACTTCAATGAAACTGCAGGCTCTTATTGAAGAAACAATGTTCCTGCTTGATGATGATTTTGTTACGGTAAGCGAACTGACAAACCAGAGAACCGAACTAACAGCCATCATCGGAGATATAAGCGATGAGCAGCAAATATTTGTTGAAGCTCTTGCTGAAGCTGCCGACGCTAAAGGGCAGTATAAAAAAGAACACTACAAAAACGTTGCAAATACGGCAAAAGAAATTTCATCTTATCTCAAATTGAACGAAAAAACCGTAGATTTGATATACTACGCAGGCATGTTGCAGAACGTAGGAAAAATTTCTCTGCCGGAAGAAATTTTATTCAAGAAAAATCTCTCAAAAGAAGACTGGGATAAACTCCAAAATCAAACAAACATAGGCGTTGATATATTAATGAACATAAACTTCCTCTCAGAAGTTATACCATATATTCACTACCATCGTGAAAGATGGGACGGCAAAGGTCAGCCTGAAGGATTATCAGGACATAGCATTCCTCTCGGGTCAAGAATAATCGCCGTTGCTGATGCATTTCAGGCAATGATAACAAAACGACCTTATCGTGAACCTCTCAGTGTGGATAAAGCGCTTGATATTCTGAAATCAGAAGCAGGCATCAAGTGGGATCCTATTGTCGTAGATGCCCTTGTCGGAGTCATGCACGATAAACAATAAAAAATATATGATATAATTTATTGTGGAAAATATACAGACAGGCTATCAGATATGAAAAAAAGACATGTCTTTTTAATCTTGCTCTTAATCTTGACAGCTCTTGCCATCGGGATATATGAGATAAAAATACATTCATCATCAGGGATAAAAGAACCTGCTGATATAAAACTAATCGATGTCCAACCATCAGAAGAGAAACAGGCAACGCCACCTGAAAATGACAAACTTTCCGATGATAAACCTGATTCATCAAGGGATTTTTTCAAACGTGCAAACCAAAAAGACGGATATAGAGACTATATCGGCGCAATAAAAGACTATGATCAGGCTATAAAACTAAATCCAAAATTTGCAAACGCTTATCTCAACAGAGGGTATGTCAAATATAAAATAAAAGATTACAATGGTGCTATAGACGACTACAACCATACAATCAGCCTGAAACCGAAAAACGAAAAAGCATATTATGCAAGAGCAAATGCAAAATATGCACAAAAGTATTATGAAGACGCTATCGAAGACTATACAATGACTCTAGAGCTGAATCCGAAATCAGCAAAAACATATAATGCAAGAGGACTTGCAAAATATTATCTTCAAGATTTTAAGGGTGCTATTGACGACTATACAAGGGCAATTGAACTCGAACCGAAAGATGCTGCCGATTTTTATTTCAACAGAGGAAAAACAAAAGAAAAGCTCAACAAAGAAAAAGATGCCCTCGAAGACTTTTCAAGAGCAATAGAGCAAAAACCAATGTTCGTAAAAGCATATTATGAACGTGGAAGAGTGCATCTTGAATCAAACGACTTCGAAGAAGCCATAGCAGACTTCGACAAAGTCATAAGCCTTGACCCGCAGCATTCAACAGCTTATTTTTCAAGAGCACAGGCAAAAGAAGAACTTGACGACCTTGAAGGAGCCGAAAAAGATTATAAGAAAGCAGACGCACTTACGAGAAGAAAGCTGAATATAAGATAAAAAAATAAGACTTACAAATTGTAAGTCTTATTTTTTTAACATAAAAACCAATTAGTTGCCTGCTGACAATTTGTTGATAATTCTTGTCAATCTTGATTTTTTTCTAGCAGCAGTATTTTTATGAAGAATTCCTTTTGAAACTGCTTTATCATAGAGTTTGTAAACAGTGCTCAATTTTTCATTCACTGAAGCATCAGAAGTTTTTGCAGCTTCCAAAGCTTTTTTTACTGCTGTTTTGATTGAAGATTTCCAAGCAACATTTCTTTGTCTGTTAGCTTCTGCAATCAAAATACGTTTTTGTGCGGATTTAATATTAGCCAATTTTATTCTCCTTAAGTTTATATTAATAATAATCTCTTTGGCTGGAGTGAGGTTTGTGAGTAAAATTAATTATAACGTATCAAAACAGGAAGTAAAGAGTTTATTTTCAAATATTTATTCCTTTGCATTTTTGTTTTATACTAAGCTATAATGCTTATCATACATACTATTGCGGAATAAAACATGATTCATAACGTTAGAAACTTTTGCATAATTGCCCACATTGACCATGGCAAATCAACACTCGCCGACAGATTGCTCGAAGAAACAAACACGGTTCAGCAGCGTGATATGCAGGACCAGCTTCTCGATAATATGGATATAGAAAGAGAAAGAGGCATAACCATCAAACTTCAGGCTGCCCGTATGAACTACAAAGCCGATGATGGAAAGGATTATATTCTCAACCTCATCGACACCCCGGGGCATGTCGACTTCAGCTACGAAGTTTCAAGAAGCCTTGCAGCATGCGAAGGCGCCCTTCTCGTTGTTGATGCAACTCAAGGAGTCGAAGCCCAGACAATAGCAAATGTCTATCTTGCAATAGAACAAAATCTTGAAATAATCCCAGTCATCAACAAAGTAGACCTTCCAAGCGCCGATGTCGACAGGGTCAAAGAAGAAATAGAAGAAATTCTCGGTCTTGATACGTCAAATGCCGTTCTGACAAGTGCCAAAACAGGAATAGGCATCCATGACGTGCTTGAAGCTATCGTTAAACACGTTCCCGCCCCAAAAGACACCTCAAACAAACCTCTTCGTGCTCTGATTTTTGACAGCTGCTATGACCAGTATCTCGGTACAATTGTATATTTCAAAATAGTGGATGGAAACATTAAAAGCACAGACACTGTAAGATTTATGGCAAATAATAAATCTTATGAAGTGACGGAACTAGGTTATATGACACCGATGAGAAAGCCTGTAAAAGAACTTAAGACAGGCGACGTAGGTTATCTTGCAGCATCAATCAAAGAGATGTCGCAACTTGTAGGGGATACCATAACGACAGAAGAAAACCCTGCGTCAGAACCGCTTGAAGGTTACAAAAAAGCCGTTCCAATGGTGTTTTCAGGACTATATCCCGTAGAAAATAACCAGTATCAAGACTTGAAAGAAGCTCTTGAAAAACTCAAGCTCAATGACTCAAGCATAACTTTTGAACCTGAAAGCTCAGGAGCTCTGGGGTTCGGATTCAGATGCGGATTCCTTGGTATGCTGCATATGGAGATTATTCAGGAAAGACTCGAGAGAGAATACAATCTCTCTTTAGTCACAACAGCCCCAAGCGTTGTTTACAAAGTCTATAAAACTGACGGAGAAGTTGTTGAAATAGACAACCCGGCAAACCTCCCAGACCCTCAGTATCGTGAAAAAATTGAAGAGCCTTATGTAAAAGTATCCATAATTCTGCCTAATGATTTTGTCGGCACAATCATGGAACTCTGCCAGCAAAAACGTGGAATATACATCACCATGGGGTATATCGACAAAACAAGAGTCAACCTCGAATATGAAATTCCCCTTAGCGAGGTAATTACTGACTTCTATGACCAGCTTAAATCCCGTTCAAAAGGTTATGCAAGCATGGACTATGAGTTCAGCGAATATAAAAAATCAGACCTCGTCAAACTTGATATAATGCTAGCTGGCGAAGTTGTCGACGCCCTCAGCGTAATAGTCCACAAAGACAGCGCATTCCATGTCGGTCAACGCCTTGCATCAAAACTCAAAGAAATAATCCCGAGACAGCTCTTCGAAGTCCCTATACAAGCTGCGGTAGGCGGAAGAATTATCGCAAGAACAAATGTCAAAGCTATGAGAAAGAACGTCCTCGATAAATGCTACGGCGGCGATATTACAAGAAAGAAAAAACTTCTCGAAAAGCAAAAAGCCGGTAAAAAAAGAATGAAAGCCGTCGGAAAAGTCGATGTTCCTCAGGAAGCGTTTATGGCAGTCCTGAGCCTCGAAGACTGATGATTAACCAAAGATATTTTAGTTTTACGCAATATCACCCTTTTTCCAAGCATTATACCAGAAAAGTCATTCAATATAGCTAATCATCATCTTCATCAGAAGACTTTTTCTTCTTTCTTTTCTTAGTTTTTGCCCTTTTTTTGTATGCCTCGGCAGCTCTTTCATCATCTCTTTTCTGCGTTGCAACTGCACCGTAAGCCTGAGTGTAAGCAGCCGTCGTTAGAGGCAAAATCAATCCCGCAACTATCGAGCTGATGATTATCTCTGTCAAAACATTTGATATTTCAAAGAACATATCGGTATCAGACTTGAGAAAATCTGCAATCGGAGCGAACGCATTCGGAGCAGTAAAAATCACCCGCAGCAGAGCTTCTATCGGATTTGATAAATAAGAAGCAGCTGAAAATTTCTGAAAAATATAAACAACTCCTGCTGGCAGCGCAACTCCTGTAATCAATCCGAGAAACAGAGCGAGAAAAACAAACGTCCAGAATCTTCCTTTGACCATCGAAGCGCTTTTTTTCAAAGTATCAAAGGCTGATAAACCTTCTTCAAAACAAAAAACCTGAAACCCGAGGCTTAGATATACGGAGATTATTGCAAGAGCCAAAAGAGCAATCAGCTCAAAGCAGACAAACGCAATAACCTGACCGTTTGCATCCATCGGAATCAAAAAAACAACGCCGGGCAATGAAAGCAAAACAATCCATATCAAAGAAATATAAAACAAAAATAAAATATACGTCTTTGAGCGCAAATTCACAGGCTCATTATAGAGTTTCAAATCCTTAACAGGCTTGTCTTTCAAAAGAGTATGAATCAACGAGTTCAGGGACACCATCTTCACGAGATAATCCCAGAAAGCCCGCAGAAAAACGGCGAACCCCGGGGTAACAAGAATTACGAGAATAAAGAACAAAATAAATGTGTTTGATAAAAAATCATGCAGCTCTGAAAGCTTGAATACATTCTTTGAATAATAATATGTTGCCGCCAATATCAGATAAATGCCGAGAACCTGCCCCCAAACAGGAAAAAACATTATCTTGAGCATAATAAACATATTTTTCAGATACAACCATATTGAGCGAAAAATTATTTTGAATATATTCATCTTTCTATCCTTACACAGCCTGATTCAGCGGTATTTCAAAAATAAAAGTCGACCCCTCATCGAGTTTGCTCTCAAGCCATATTTTGCCGCCCTGCATCTCAACAAACTCCTTCGTAATCGTAAGCCCAAGCCCTGTTGAGCTTTCTGTTTTCGTATAAATATTCTCAACCTGCTGAAATTTCTCAAATATTTTTTCAAAATCTTTCTCTGCTATTCCAATTCCGTTATCCTGAACAGAAACCCGCAGCGCCTTATCATCAAAAGAAAAAGAAATATTTATCTTTCCGCCTCTATTATTATATTTTATTGCATTACTCAACAAATTGTATACTATCTGCTGGAATTTTTTAAAATCAGCGCAAATTTGAACACTTTCTTCAGGATATGTCCTCTTTATTGATATATCTTTCTTCTCTGCAAGAGTTTTCACTACATTCAAAACCTCATCAATCGAAGATTTCACATCAAAATTCATATAATTCAAAGGCATCTGTTTTGACTCAATTTTGGACATATCTAATATCCCGTTCAACAACCCGAGGAGATGAACGGCGCCTGAGTTTATTTCTCGAACATACTCAGCCTGTTTTTCGTTCATTTTTCCGAAAATCTCTGCCATCAGTGCATCAGAAAAGCCAATAATCGCAGTTAAAGGAGTTCTCAACTCATGTGATACATTCGCAAGAAAGTCATCTTTTATTTTTGATGTTTCAAGAATTTGTCTGTTCTGCTCCTCAATAATCTTCTGGGCTTTTGCTCGTTCAGAAATATTTTCCTGCAGGATTTTCACCTGCATTTTGAATACATCAGAGAGTTCTGCATCTTTGATAATATATGATACAACAGAAGAAAATGCGTCAGCTATCCTGATATCTTCCTGAAGAAACTGCTCAGCTCCGTGTTTTTCAAGAACAAGAATGCCGAATACGGAATTTCTTATGCGAAGCGGGGATACTAGATAAGATTTTTGCATTGAAGAAGAAGGTTTGAAAAACTTTGAAAAAATACTCTCAGCCTTCTGCCCGACAAAAGATTTTTTATCAACAATCATTCTGCTTATATCAGGAGTCAACTCAAGATTTTGCAAGAGATTTTTATCTGCATCCTCTGCGCCGAAGTGATATTTCAGGCTCATGCCGTTAGGATTTAGAAAAAAGATATACGCAGCCTCATTTTTAAATATTGCCTGTATTTCTTTAAATATCTCAGGAACAACCACATCTGTTTCCGCTCCGGAATTTAAAACCGAGGCGACTCCATCAAGAGCTTTTTGATACTTGTTATTTAAAAACATTTGCTTTTTCTCTGTTGAATAACTAGAATTATTATAGCGTTAAATTCTTTTTTTATTCAAAAACTTTACATATGATAGGTCTTGCTTTTTCTTTAATATTCCCATTGTTCTTAGGGCTTGTATTAGGAAGCTCTTTTGATAAAGCTCACTCTTCAAAATTCCCGATAGGTACCATTATAGGCGGGTTCATCGGGATGGCAGCAGGCATATACAATCTTTATAAAAGTTATAAATAAATTATCATAAAGCATTTTTTATGCTACGCTGTATTTATGTTTACAGGGATAATAGAAGAAGTCGGAACGGTTTCATCGTTCAAAAAAAATTCATCCGGTGCAGAAATCGGGATATCTTGCAAAAAAATAACCGAAGATATTTCTCTCGGGGATAGCATTGCAGTATCAGGAACCTGCCAAACAGTCATCAAATTTGATACATCATCATTTGTTGTTCAAGCCTCAAATGAAACTCTCAGATGTACAAATTTTGAAAAATTTTTCATCGGGAAAAAAGTTAACCTTGAAAGAGCTCTCACTCTCTCATCTCGTTTGGGAGGGCACATTGTCTACGGGCATGTTGACACAACAGCAAAATTTTTGGGCAAAACATCAGATGGTATCTCTGATATTTACAAATTTTATGTAGCTGATGAAAACGCAAAATATCTAATCAAAAAAGGCTCGGTATGCGTAGATGGCATAAGCCTCACAATAGCAGACATAAAAGACGGCATATTCAGTGTTTTTGTCATTCCTCATACATCAGAAAATACAACTTTAAAATACTTAAAAAATGATGATTATGTAAACATAGAAACTGATATAATAGCAAAATACACGGAACAGTTCATAAAAAAAGAAGAAAAAAATAATTTATCTCTTGAATTTTTGAAAGAAAACGGTTTTTAAGAATCGAGGCATAATATGGAAGAAAAGCAAATATTTGACAGTGTAGAAGAAGCAATAGAAGATATAAAACAGGGCAAGATGATTATCATTGCAGATGATGAAAGCAGAGAGAATGAAGGAGATCTTGCCTGTGCAGCAGAATTGATTACACCTGAAACGGTAAATTTCATGGTAACCGAGGCAAGAGGTGTTCTCTGTCTGTCTATGACAGAAGAAAAAGCACATGAACTCGACCTTCATCAGATGGTAGAAAACAATACATCGGAACTGACAACAGCGTTCACCGTCAGCATAGATGCCTCAAGAAAGTTCGGAGTAACAACAGGTGTATCGGCAAGCGATAGAGCTACCACCATAAAAATAGCAACGGAAGACAGGGCAAAACCTGATGACCTTAGACGTCCCGGGCATATTTTTCCGCTGGTTGCAAAAAAAGGCGGGGTGCTCAAAAGAGTAGGACAAACAGAGGCAAGTGTTGATATAGCCCGCCTTGCAGGGCTAAAACCGATGGGCGTAATATGCGAAATTATGAATCCTGACGGAACAATGGCAAGGAGAAATGACCTGAGAAAATTTGCTGATAAGCACGGACTCAAATTTATCACTGTCGCACAGTTGATTTCTTATCGTCTGAGACATGAGAGTTTTGTGAGAAAAGAAGCTGAAGCAACACTGCCGACAGCTTACGGAACATTCAAAATGTACGGTTATAGAAACATCCTTGATAACACCGAACATGTCGCACTCGTCAAAGGAGAAGGAGAAGACCACAAAGGAGAAATACCTTATGTCAGAATGCACAGCGAATGTTTAACAGGCGATGCTCTCCACAGTCTGAAGTGTGACTGCGGAGAACAGCTCCAGAATGCGATGAAATTTATCAGCGAAAAAGGATATGGCGCCGTTGTTTACCTAAGGTCGCATGAAGGAAGAGGAATCGGTCTGATTAATAAAATTAAAGCTTATGCCCTTCAGGAAAAGGGCAGAGATACAATAGAAGCAAACATCGAACTCGGTTTTGCCCCTGATTTGAGAGATTACGGAATAGGGGCGCAAATTTTGAGAGATTTAGGATTTACCAAAATAAATCTCATCACAAATAACCCGAAAAAAATTGTAGGACTTGAAGGGTATGACCTTGAGATAAATGACATAATCCATCTGCCTACATCAATTAATAAATACAACGAGAAATATATAAATACAAAACGTGAAAAAATGCATCACACTATTTAGGAGAATTCAAGATGATAAAAATAATTCAAGGCAATCTGGTTGCTCAGGATGATAAATATGCAATAGTTATTGCAAGATTCAATGACTTTATCGGCTCAAAACTGCTTGAAGGATGTGTTGATGCCCTGAAAAGACATGGTGTTGAAGATGAAAATATCGAAGTTATCTGGGTACCTGGGGCATTTGAAATCCCTCTTGTTGCAAAAAAACTTGCAAAATCATCAAAATACAGTGCCGTCATTACACTTGGAGCAGTAATAAAAGGTTCTACCCCTCATTTTGATTATGTATCCGCTGAAGTATCAAAAGGAGTAGCGCAGGTAGCTCTTCAATCAGATATCCCTGTAATCTTTGGTGTGCTGACAACAGACAACATCGAGCAGGCAATAGAAAGAGCAGGCACAAAAGCCGGCAATAAAGGCGCAGATGCAGCCAAAACAGCAATTGAAATGGTAAATTTAATTAAGGAGTTATAATGAAAACAAATTTTCTTGAAGCATTTACAGCACCGTTAAAAGAACCGAGAGGAATAGGAAAACTCTTATTCGGCGGTTTTCTTATGATTTTGAGCAGTATACTTATGCTGAACTGGGGAGAATTTTTCAAACTCGGAAAAGACTATGAATATATCTTCTCCATTTTATTTTTGATAGGATTTCTTATCCAGTTTATTCCATTCGGCTATTGCATAAAATCAGCACATGAATGTATTCAGGATGAATTTTTGATAATGCCGGAGTGGAGTGATATCGGAGAATATCTTGCAAGAGGAATCATTTCGGCGATTATACTTTTTATATATGCAATTCCCTTCTTTATCCTTGCATTACTCGGAGGTTTTTTCATAGTAACATTCGGGACAAACCCTCTGTTAATATACCTTCTGTTATTCTTCGTAAGCTGTATTGAAGTAATGATTATTTCAACAGTGCTTATGTTCTATTTCAAAGATATGAAATTTACGGATGCTTTCAGACTCGTTGCTATATTCAAAGTATTCTGTCGAAACATCAAAACGATATTTATCATATTCCTGCACCTGTTCTGTCTGGCGATGTTTTCTGCTGTTCTGATAGTTGCATCAGCAATAACAATCATCGGGATACTGCTTATTCCTTCAATATCACTCCTTTCTACAATAGCCTCATTCTACATCATAGCAAAAGAGGGAAGAGATATTTTGTGGAACGAAAATATGTGGGGAGTTAATGAAGAAAAAGAAGAATGATGAGAGAATATTTTTGGGATGCTCTTATATTCCCCTTCTTCGAGAAAAACGGTATTAAAAGTTTTTTGATGTTTCTGGTTCTTTCGGCGATATGTTCTGGTATCGCTGTTCTTTTTAGAGATAATCAAATCATATATTGGATAATAACAATAATTGTTATTATATATTCGTTTGGTTTCCTGACAATACTCGCTCACAATAAAATACAAAGCAAAGAAGAAATTATCCCGAGATGGAACAATTTCCGAGAATTTTTCATATCGGGATTTTTCGCAGCAGGTATCGCTTTAATTTACTCAATAGCTATATTTTTAATAATTCATTTTTTATCAATCTACGTTGTAGGCAGACTATTAGCGTTTACTGTTAACTATCCAATACCGGCATTAATCAGCTTTTATACAGTAATTTATCTGGAGAAGTCTACACCGCTGTTTTTATTTTTATTTTTGCCCATAGTATATGTACTCTATGCACAAAATTTGAAAAGTTCAGAAGCCTTTAGACTAATAAAAATATTCTCTCTCGTTTTTAGGAATATTCCTGTATTGTTGTTGATGTATCTAAACCTTGGAATACTATCTCTTCCATATATGCTAAGCAGAGAAGTAACTAAAGGAATAAAATGGAATGTAGCCGTAGATATTCCTGATACGATAATCGATTTATATGTCCTAGCAAGCATTGTTTATCTGTCGGCGTCCTATGGACGGGAGCTGCTAATCAAAGAAAAGATACTAAAAACTATCGACCAACATCCTTAGAAAACGGTTTATATAACAAATTCCGCCCCAAATGTTCAAAACAACGTCATACTGAGCGTTAGCGAAGTATCTAAACAAAAAAGATTCTTCTGGCTAAAGCCTTCAGAATGACGGACTTTTAATATAAATCCTTAGAAAATATCTGAAATATTCCACAGGAAAATAGAAAATGTTATAACTCTGTGGATTCTGTGGAATAAAAAAATAGTTAGATACCTGATGGAGAATATAAATGCTTATTTGGGATGCTTTGATATTTCCTTTCAAAGAAAAAAACAGTCTTAAAGACTTTTTGCCGTTTATCATTATTGCTTGTATATGTTTATGTTTTAGCACATCTCCTGCATTAGAGAGTTTTATAAAAGGACTTCCGTTGGTAGGTTCGATATTATGCTCGATAATAGTTTATATTATATGCTCTTTATACCCTACCGGTTATCTGATTGTGCTCTGCCATAACAAAATAAATGATAAAGAAGAAGTTATCCCCAAGTGGTATAATTTCATTAATTTTAGTATGAAAGGATTTTCAATAGTAATTATAACTCACATATATCTCTTCCTTTTCTCGATAATATTATTTCTCATAGTTCTGATTGCAATAGCTATTGGAGTAGTGTTTCCCGTATTGTCTGCATTTAAAGACTTAATATTTATATTATTAGTTATTATGTCAGGAATTCTTCTTATTTCAATTTTATTGATAGTAACTATGGCTTATGCCGAAAATTTTGATTTTTCAGACGCATTCTGCATATATAATATTTTCTCTACCTTAAGCAGGAATATTCCTGCATTGTTATTGTTATATTTCTATATTGGAATACTATTCCTTCTCTTTGCAATCGTATCCATAATATTTTGGTATATAATCAAAGTAGAAATAGTCAATTCATTGGTTTTCTCTTTAATATGGTCTTATTTCAGTTCTTGTGTTGCTTATCTGGCAGCGAGCTATTACTTAAAGAAAATATGCTAAAAATATCGACCAATAGTTCTAAAAAACACGAAAAACATTCCACAAAAATAAAAACAATGTTATAATCACCTTGTTTTTATACAAATAAGGTTAAAAAATTGTTTCTGGAATATGGAAAATTTTGAAAAATCATCTCTCAATTTTTTGAGAAATGATTTTTTGTTTTCATGACAAATAACCTGAAGATGGAGAAGAAAAAAAATGTTATTAAACTTTGATGATATACAAAAATCATTCACTTTTGCACTGAAAGAGAAAGACTTTGCCCTAAACCTTGTAATAGGAGGTGTGCTATATTTGATTACAGGCTGCCTGCAGCAAGGAATGAAGCTGGTTGATAAAGATATACTGCAAAATACTCCTGAAATTTTGATTGTAGTAATTATCTTTGTTTTAATCAGCATTATTTTGAATATATTCATAAGCGGCTATCCTCTCATTTGTGCAAATAACTATTTGCACAAAACAAAACCTGTTATGCCTCGCTGGTCAAACATCTCAGGCATTATGCTCACAGGTTTGAAAGCCACAATCATCAGTCTTCTCTACTATATTCCCTCGCTGGCGCTTATTGCTATTTCTGCAATGGTTACACTGCTTCTGAACCAGCCGAATCTCATACTTCTGCTTCTGCCAGTCAATATAGTTGTCATAATAACAAGTATGTTCTTCATGTTTATGGCGATGATTATCTTCATCAAAAGATTATCAATCACTGATGCACTGGATTTCAGCTTAATATCAAAAATTCTCTCACAATATCTGGTTGATTTATTTTTGCTGATGCTTGTTATGTTAGGAATTTCTCTGCTTATCGGTCTGGTCGGATTTCTGCTTTGTATCACCTGCATAGGGATGATACTGATTCCGTTCGTAACATTTTACTCACAACTTGTATTTGCAAACCTGATGGCGCAGTTCAACGAAAAAATATTTACAAAAAAAGAAGAGATAGCATAATGGACATAGATATCAACGAAGCATTCAAATCACCTTTCAAAACACCAAAAGAGCTGATAGTTCCGGTTATTATCAGTATAATACAAATTCTTTGCTATACAGTGCCAATAGTCTTAATAATAATGAACATAAAAGGCATCCAGAACCTTGAGCACACAGCTCTTTATGCTCTTTTGGCATACTTGCTGATTATCTGCGCCGGCATGTTAATTGCGCTATATCCGATTGGGTACGCTTTCGAATATATACACAACCTCTTCAAAGGAAACAATACAATGCCTGCATGGGAAAATAATTTTTCAAAATATTTCTCAACAGGCATAAAATACTCTATTCTCAATTTTATCTATATGTTTGTAGTTCCTTCTTTGCCATACCTGCTTGTGTTCATAATTATTATTCCCTGGATAGCGCTCAACCCGCAGAGTGCTGTATTCACAACGGCTATTATGTTTCAGCTGTGTGCAATATTATCCACAGTTTTGCAAATAGCAGGCACTCTGATGTTTATGGCTTCATCTGCATTGTTCATCGAAAACTTATCTTTTGAATATGCAGCATCACCGAAAAATATTTTTGTTTTCATAAAAAATAATATGCTCGAAACATGCATTTTGTTCCTTATCAGCCTCATTATGATGATTCTTCTTTCAATAGCAGCCTCCCTGCTCTTCTGCACCTGCCTCGGGATATTGTTTATTCCTTTTGCGGCATTTTTGATACAGATTATAACCCTTCATCTGTTCATGCAGATATATAAATCGATAAAAACAAAATCATGTTAAGATATTCCCCCGTTATTGTTGCATATTTGGGCTGTCCTTGATTTAATGAAGATATTCTTCACTACAAAAAATAAAGGAAACTTATGTCAAAAATAAAATTCACCAAAATGCAGGGACTTGGCAACGATTTCGTTCTCGTCGACTATGAAGAAATTAAAAACTCGGATATACCACTCTCTGAGCTTGCAGCAAGGATGTGTGATAGAAAATTCGGAATAGGTGCTGACGGGCTGATTGTCGTGAACCCTGATGATATGAAATCAAACACTGATGTTTGCTGGAGAATTCTCAACTCTGACGGGTCAGAACCGCAGATGTGCGGAAACGGAATGAGATGCTTTGCTCAATATGTTTTTAACCATGGCTTGGTCAAAGAAAAAAAATTCAGCGTAAATACACTCGCAGGCACTATTATCCCTGAAGTTCTCGATAATGACCTCGTAAGAGTGAACATGGGAAAACCAATCCTTGAAGCAGAAAAAATTCCCGTACAATCAAACTTATTCCCCGTGTTGAATGACACCCTGCAGGCAGAAGACAGAACTTTTCAATTCAGCGCAGTCAGCATGGGAAATCCTCATTGTTTGATTTTCACAGATGAAAACACTGAAGAACTTGCTCTCAAATATGGTTCAAGCATAGAAAATAATCCCATATTCCCCGAGAAAACAAATGTAGAATTCATAAAAGTTATCTCGGAAAAACATATCAAAATAAATGTTTGGGAAAGAGGGTGCGGCATTACGCTGGCATGCGGCACAGGAGCATGCGCAAGCACTGTTGCCGCTATCTTAAATAACTTAACCGAAAACAAAGTCAAAGCAGACCTCCCCGGAGGCACTTTAACCATAGAATGGGCAGGCAACTCGATTGATAAAGACAATGATGTGTTTATGACCGGAAGTGCAAAAGTTGTCTTTGAAGGAGAATACTTGCTATAAAAAAATTTTTTTGTGTTATTATACTCTAAGGCATAAATATCAATAATTTAATTTGTTATAAAAGGAGAAAAAAATTGAAAACTTACGAATTGCTGGCAATAATCAAACCAAATCTTGATATCGAAGAAGTAGATAAAGTAGTTGCCAAATTGGAAGAAACAATCGCTGAACTCGGCGGAAAAGCATTGAACACAAACAAAATGGGCCGCAAAAAACTTGCTTATGATATCAACAAATACAAAGATGGTTTCTACACAGGTATTCAGTTTGAAATGCCTGCTGAAAACGTTGAAAAATTCAAAAGAAATCTGAAATTGAACGAATCAGTAATCAGAAGTATGATTATGGTAGATATGAAAGAAAAAGCTAACGCATAATCAGGAGAAAACATGAGTTTAAGCAAAGCAGTTATACAAGGTGTTGTAGTAAGAGAACCTGAAAAGAGATTCAGCAGCAACAATGTTGCCGTTTCAAATTTCACGATAAACATTACCCCGAATAATGATGAAGCATCGCTTCTTCGGGTAATTGCTTTAGGCAGACTGGCTGAAACCGTTGCTGATAACGTAAAAAAAGGAGCAATGGTTGTGGTTGACGGGCAGCTGCAAACAAACACGGTCAAATCCCAAACGGGAGAAGAACGAAAAATTGTAGAACTCCAGGCCTCAAATGTCGAACTTATGGGTTCAGGAGCTGCAAGCATCAAAGAAAAACCTCAGTCGATGCAGGAAGAAATTCTCCAACTCAGCGACGAAGACTTCTCTGATGAATTAATTGGTGATGATGAAATTCCATTCTAGAAAGGACTTATAGATGATAGTAAGCAGAAAAAATCAAGCAGACAGAAAAAAACGCAAAAGCTGCAACTTCTGTGCCGATAAAATCGAAAGAATCGACTTCAAAGACGCACTGAAGCTGAAAAGATACCTCACTGAAAGAGGAAAAATTCTTCCAAGAAGAATTACAGGCACCTGCGCTTTCCATCAAAGAGAACTCGCAAAAGCCATCAAAAGAGCTCGTGAAGCTGCTTTAATCGATTATATCTTCGAAGGTTAAAAAATAAAAACCAAACAAATAAAAGACCTGCTAAATTAGCGGGTCTTTTGGTTTTATAGAGTCCTAATCAACGTTATCTCAGAACTTGAGTTTATCCTCGGCGACTGAAAAGCTATTTTCTTATCAAAAAAAGAAAAATCAAACACGGCATGCCCGATACCTCTATTCACATATAAATAAGCCTCTCTATCCCGATAAAGCCCTGAAATATACGGAGATTTCAAATAACTTCTGTAGAGATAATCTGAAAAAGGCAGTTTTATCTGTCCTCCATGAGTATGTCCGGATAAAGTTAGTGACGGAGAATATTTGAGCAGAGAAGAAAAACTCTTCGGATTGTGTACAGCAACAATACATCCTGAGTTAATGTTTTCTTTCATATTTTCATCCATAGCCAAATAGCCTTTTTCAACATCATCAAAACCTGCCACAAAAAATTGTTTATTTCTGAAAGATAACTCCTCTGAAGAATTGCACAACAGAGAAAAGTCAGCTTTCTTCATCGTTTCTCGAACCATCTGCGAATTATACCCGTCAGAATAATCATGATTTCCCAAACAATAATACTTTCCTAAAGCAGCCTCCGCTTTTCGAAGATAAAACAAAAGTTCTTTCAGATACCTGCACCCTCTGCAGATAGCATCTCCCGTGAAAATAACTATATCAGCTTTAAGAGAATTTATTTTTTCTACACATAACTCAAGAGAAGAGATATTTTTCTCAAAAATATGCAAATCTGAAAACTGAACAATACGAAGCCCTCCTGGAATATTCCTAAGCTTCAGGTACTGTGTAGATATCTCAATCATTATACTTTCTTCCTGCTACAAACTACCGGTACTAAAGCCTAGCACACTTTTCATAAAGAAATCAAAATTAGCCTTCTGACCGTTTATTATTAACTCGGGATAAGACAAAATTTAAACATGAAAAAGTTCATTACACCTGAAAAATGCCTGGTCATTATGCCTGATTTTATCGGGGATAATGTTATCCTGCTTTCTTTTTTGAAAAACCTCAAAAAAAATATGACCCAAAACTCCGAGCTGGTTATCCTCTCTCCTCAAAATATGATTGAATTTTTCAAAGACTTTGATTTTATAGATAAAATTTTTGAAAAAAAAGAAAAAACAAAGCATCCGGCGCAATTTCTTATCTCAAACAAAATCGATACCATAATAGTCCTTGACTTCTCTCTTGTATGGAGTATTGCCGCTTATATTTCGCAGATAAAACAAAGAGTAATCCCGAATCTTCTAAGAAGCGGGGTAAAAAACAGCAGATTTCTTCAAACATTTTTTACTCATATAGTCAAAAATACATCAATCAATTCAAAAATCTCACAAAAAGAGGTATATCTGAACTACCTGAAACAACTTGGGATGAGTATATTCAAAAAAACAAGTTCATATCCCGAAAAAAAACATCCACAACTTATAAAAAAACATAAACCATCGGCTTTTATTCATACATCAGCAAGTTTTTTTTCAAAGAAATGGCCGCTTGAAAACTGGGAAAAAGTGCTCGAATTTATGGAAGATAAATTCGATATCACTTACATCGGAGAAAAAAATAAAAAAGAAAATATCCTCTCAGAAAAATTCAAACTCCATGACCTGAGAGGAACCCTCTCTATAAAAGATACCCTAAACCTCCTCAAAAATGCTGACCTCCTCCTGACAACAGACTCCTCCCCCGCTCATCTCGGAGCACTCGCCGGAACAAAAAATATCATCATCATCTACGGTCCGACAAATCACATTCAGTGGAAACCCGAGTCAGAAAAATCAAACATAATACAAATCTATTCAGACCTTCCCTGCCGTCCCTGCCAGATGAGATTCTGCCGCAGCCTCGAGTGCATAAAACAAATATCCCCTGAGAGAATAATCAATGAAATAAAATCTAACAAAGACTTTTTTCAATCTCTCTCAACTTACGATTAATCCTGTACAGCGTAAATTTATCAAGCTGCCCCTGTGTTTTGTATCTTGTGATTTCGCTTAAAATATTATCATTATGATGATTTACAAGTCTTTCAAGAGTTCTTACTGCCGCATCAATCTCATTTTTGCTATATTCAATCATACCCACACCTTCAAAATCGTCTAACCCGATGTTTATAACTTATCATATAAAAACATCCTCATTCATCAACCATATGGTTTAGACCCCGGGTTATAAATCACAACCTCCTCAAAATAGTAGCAAGATTGAAAATTTTAGAATACAATTATTATGAATAAAAAATTAAAGTATTTGAAAAAATATACGATATATATATTATAGAAAATCGGTTAAACAACATGAACACGACACAGGAAGATAAAATTCTAAAAGACATAGGTCTTGAGCTGATGTTTTACTCTCCTGATAAATATGATACTCAGGATGGTCTGACATCTATTGAGCTTGCAAAAAGACTGTCTTTGAATGTTGATGTTGTGAAAAAGAAACTGAAAATCCTCTGCGATAAAGGAATCGTTTCGGTCAAAGGTATTAACCCAAAAATCTGGAAATTCGATGACTACAACTTCCAGAGAATGGATACTGATGATGAGGTCTATAACCTCCTCTGCTCTTTTGATGATGTGGACTTCTCAAAATATTTTGACTACTCAAAATAAAAAAAACTCCACCACTTGCGTGATAGAGTTTGAGTGTTAAGGAGTTGTTATTTTTTTAGACGACAAAAAATAAAAAAGGTTCCCTATTTCAGGAAACCTTCAAATATCCTCTCATATAAATTTTTCTATAACAAATCAATCGCAATATTCGGCGACTGATTTGCCTGTGCATCAAGCGACGACACAGAACTGCCGACAATATCTTCCTGCACCTGCTCACTCAAAAGCTTCGCAGTATCATAACTCATTGATGAAGCATAAGACTGAGCTGATACAATATTTTGAGCAGCAACCTCATTTCTGTTTATGGATTTTGTGAAAAACTCTTCTGCCTCAGAAATTTCAGCATTTCTTGATTCTACTTCTTCAATCGCTTCATCTGTCTGTCTTGAAAGTTCTTCAGCATTCTCAGAGGTCGAAATATCCGAAGATGTTATCCCGAGAGAAGCAGCAGAGGCATCTTTATAAGCTTTCTCAGTTTGATATGAAGTTGACTCATCAACTTCATATGATTTGCCCTCCTGAGAACCATCAAGAATTTTTTTATCCTCAAAAGATGTTTCTCTTGCTATCCTGTCTATATTTTCTATATTTTTGTCTATCTCTTTCTGTTTTTCTGCTTTTGCACCTTCATCGTCATCATCAGAAATACTGCTCAGAAGATTTTTGACAGAAAAAAGATTTTCTCTTATTTCTCCCAAAGCAGAATTTGCGACACTAAGCTCGTTTATGGCTGACTGCGCCCGTTCTGAAGAATTTTCATAATCTTTCAGTTTGCTGCGCTCTTCATTTTTTGATACCTCAACTTCTGTTGAATAGTCTTTTTCTTCTGAAATTTTCAAACTATTCGAGAGTTTATCAAAAAGAGATGACGCTTTCTCAGTTTTGAAAAAATTATTTGACGACGAAACAACACGACTGACATCAGAGTTAAACTCAAAACTCATAATAGATACTCCTTATCTGCACACACATCCTATGTATTTATATAGTACCCATTTTTTCAGGGGTATTTAACATGAGGAATAAAGTTTATTTTTGATTTAATAGACAAATCCAATAAATTCGCATATTTTAATATTTAATAAAAATTAACAAACTAAAAACAATAACAAAAAGCATAATGTTCTGCAAAAAAATAAAAAAGCCGGCATCACGCCGGTCTTGTTTTTTAAGCTCCTAATCTCCAAATATTAGCACTCTTCTTTTGGGGGTATAATTCTCTTATTTGTTGATTCCTAAAAGCATTGTTCTGTTGCATATTGCAAGAAACTGCATTGAATCAAAAACTTTTTCAGGATCAACCGATGTTACTCTATCCAAGTTGCAAGTTTGTTTGTCATAATATTTTTCGAATGTTTCGTTATCTAATCTTGAAGTTAAGAAGCCCATCTTGTTGTCTCCACTTTATTTTCACGTCCCACATATATATAAAGTATATAAAAAATATTGAATTTCAAAAAAAACTTTATTTGTTACATAAGTTAACAATATCATCCTAAAAGTGTAGATTCTCAAAAAAAGCTAAATATAAAAACTCTTTTGCCGACAAAAAGAATAATGACACATGACTTGACTATTAGCGCAAAATAGAGCATAAGAGGTTTTAATGATTAAGGGAAAAGCCCGCAATATAGAAGAGAACATAAACTACCAGAGTGAGTTAGATAATATATTAACACTGGCAAAACAGGCTTATGAAAATTATATAATCAGATCTAACAATCAGGATTTGGAAACAGCCATTGACTGCTACATCAAGGTAATGAATCTTGACCCAAATATTCCTGAAACTTATTACAAACTTGCAGGTCTGCTCCTGCAAAAAGGAGATATAGACCTGAATACGGCAATCGCTCAGTGTCAGAATGCAATTGATCTCGAGCCGAAATCCTCTGAAGCTCATCTCCAGATGGGATATTTCCTGCAGATGGCAGGTAATTTTGAAGGTGCTGAAGAAAAATTTGATGAATCAATAAAATTGAGCAGATGGTTCTCTTCACGTTCCCGTTTTGCTATGGCGCTTATTCTTATCAAAAAAATGAGAGCGCTTAATCCGACTTTCTCTGATTTTTCAAAAGCAATGTACTATTTTGCAAGCGGAATGGTTTCTTCGCTGTGGGATTATTCGACTCTCAGGATACTCTACAAAACTTTACTCGACAATTTCTATGTATTCGTCTACAAACTAACAGGCTCTATATTCAAGAAAATAAACGGATATAACCTTGCAATCAAAACCTATGAAGATGCAATAGAAAAAACAGGGCGCTCTGAACTCTTCTACTCCCGTATAGCGGAAGTGTCACTCAAGAAAGGAGAACCGCATATTGCGGTAGAATGTTACAAAAAAGCTCTCAGCATAAACCCTGATAATGTATCGCTCTGGAAAAAACTCGCAAGTACTCTTGAAGCATACTATCAGGAAGATATAGAGCTTATAACAGACTGCTATAGAAACCTCGCCGAATTTGAACCGGAGAATGCAAGATTGTTCTACGAACTCGGGCATCTCTACATCAAACTAGAAGATATTCTGAGCGCCATCAACTCATTCAAAAAAGCTATCGAACTTGATGAAGACAATCCCTTCTATCACAACAGCTTAGGATACTCGCTTATTCAAATCAACGACTTCGACGGTGCTATATCAGAATATCAGAAAGCCATAAAACTAAACCCCGACAACCAGTGGACATCTGTTGTATGTCAGGCGCTTGCTTCAATTTATTATCAGGTCAAGCAAAGTCCTGATGCCGCTATCGCAACTTATCAAACAGCTATTATGCTCGATGATAAATGCGCTGATACTCACCTTGCTCTTGGCAATATCTACCATGACCTCAATGACCTCGATAAAGCAATTGACTGCTACTGCGAAGCAATCAAAAATGACCCTTTCATAGCAAAAGCCTATTGCAACTTAGGGCTTGCATTGTGGGAAAAAGATTATACGGAAGAAGCAATCGTTGCCTACAACAAAGCAATTATGATTGATGATGAATATGCAATTGCTTACAACAATCTTGGTGTAGCTTATCTTGACGGAACAGGCGAGATAGAAAAATCAATTGACTGCTTCGAAAAAGCCATCAAATACAATCCAAATTACACACTAGCCTATTACAACTGTGGCAGAGCTTATGAAGCCTATGGCAGTAATACAACAGCAGCTGAGTTTTATCAGATGGCTTATGACCTGAATGTCATAACAGAAGAACTCAACGCAAGAGAGATAGAAGACAGATTATACCATCTCTTTGATGCTTAAACTCAAAATACAAGCAACAAAAAAGGCGGATAATCAAATCATTATACCGCCCACATATACTCTCTAATTTATTTATCCTAATGTATTTATAGTTTAACAACTAAATTTTCTTTGTAACTCCTCTAAAATATGTATTTTCTCAGACGGTTTCGCCAAATAAATCATACTCTGACGCAGATACAATCTTTACAGGCTCTATATCCCCCGGGATAAGAGGTTTATCAGTCTTTACATAAACATACCCGTCAACTTCAGGAGCATCCCGATAACTCCTTGCTACAACATGCCCCCTGGCATCAACTGTTTCAACAATACAAGGCAGAATTTTCCCGATAAAAGACTCGTTTATTTCTTTTGAAATAACCTGCTGCATCTGCATTATCTTTTTTCTGCGTTCTTTTTTTACCTTCGATAATACCTGAGGCTTCATCGAATAAGACGGTGTTCCCTTCTCTCTGCAATATTCAAATACCCCGACTTTATCAAAACGCATCTTTTCAACAAAATTGTATAAATGCTCAAACTGCTCTTCGCTCTCGGAAGGATACCCGACAATAAACGTAGACCTGATAGCAACATCATCAATCTTCCTGCGCATCTTTTCTATCAATTCTTCATAATCAAGAACCGGTCGATACATCGCTTTCAACATATCAGGATGCGAATGTTGAAGAGGAATATCTATGTACTTTACAACTTTCTCTAAAGAAGCAAATGCCTCAATCAGCTCATCACTAAAGGTTGAAGGATATGTATACATAACCCTTATCCACTGCAAATCTTCGATATTGTTGAGTTTCTCCAACAGTTCAGCAAGAGCATATCTTCCATAGATATCCTTCCCGTAAGCTGTTGTATCCTGCGCAATCAATACAATCTCATTCACTCCTTTTGATACAAGCTCCTTCGCCTCTTGCAAAATATTTTCCATCGGACGGGACTTATAAGAACCTCTAAGACGGGGAATAACGCAATACCCGCATTTATAACTGCACCCCTCCGCTATTTTGAGAAAAGAACTTGCCCCTAAAGTTATCTGCCTGCGCACTACCTGCTCTGGATAGATATATTCAGGCTTCTTTGATACGCAATAAACAGTTTTTTTCTCCTCTAAAGCTGCTATAACACCGGCTATCTTCGATAAATCGGATGTCCCGACAAAAGCAGCCGCCTCAGGAAGCAAACTCTCAAGTTCATGTTGATATTTCTGAGGAAGACAGCCTGTGACAACAACTTTTTTCCCTTTCGAGAGCATTTCAAAAATTGACTGCACAGACTCCTTTTCGGCATCATGTATGAAAGAACATGTATTAACTATTACAATATCAGACTCTGACTCATCAAGCGTTACAGAGTATCCGGCATCATCAAGGATACCGAGCATAAGTTCAGAGTCAACCAGATTCTTCGCACATCCATGTGATATTAAAGCAATTTTCTTCTTCATATTATCTATAGTTCGTGAACTGCAAAGGAATATCGTAGGAGTCTTCTTTTTCTTTCAAAAATTTGATGGCAGCCTGCAAGTCATCTTTGCTTTTGCCTGAAACTCTAACCTGATCTCCCTGTATTGAAGCCTGAACTTTCATTTTTGTTGTTTTTATATCAGCTACTATTTTCTTTGCAAGCTCAACACTCAAGCCTTTTTTAAGATTGAATACCTGACGGACGTTCCCTCCAAGTGCATTCTCTGATTTTTGGGCATCAAGAATTTTTATGCTCAAACCTCTTTTTATCATCTTTGACTGGAGGATATCAACAATATTTTTCAATTTTGTATCATCTGAAGTTGTGATGGTAATACTCTTATCTCCTTCAAGTTCAACATCACTGTTTGAATTTTTCAAGTCAAATCTGCTTGATATTTCTCTTTTGGTCTGGTCAACAGCATTCACAAGCTCCTGTTGATTAAACTCAGATACAACATCAAAACTGCAATCTTTAGCCATAAATACCCCCTTTTTTCTATTGTTTAAGAATATCAAAAACAGGGATTTTTCACAAGATTCTTAAACTGGGACTTATATAGCAAATTACACAGATACTATTAAAAGTCTGTCATTCTGATGGTTTTATCCAGAAGAATCCTTTTTATTTAAATACTTCGCTAACGCTCAGTATGACGTTGTTCTGGAAATTTTTGGTGGAATTTGCTATATAAATCCTCTTAAATTGCTGTCTGATAACGGCGATTTTCTACAGGACTCTTCTCAGGAGCGTCAATTTCACGATAAACATCAGCAAACAACGAATTGATATATTCAACAGTCGCACTTCCTGATATCACAATATCAGCAGTTTCTTTCTTCGGCACAATGTGTCTGAGAGCTTCTTTTTTCACTGTTGCAAACTGTATTTTTGCATCAGCATCCGTTTTGCCTCTTGACTTTGCACGCTTGTACCATCTTTCTTTTATGACCTCAGCATCAGTATCAACATAAATCTTCAAATCAAGAATATCAGAAAAAGTGCTGTCTAAAGCGAACAAACCTTCTATAAAAATAATATCATGCGGTTCTTTTGGCTGCATATCAAGAATTTGCTCGCATGTTGCAAAATTATAAACCGGAGAAGAAATGCTCTTTCCTGATTTTAGCTTTGAAATATGACTTTTCATAAACTCAAGGTCATACGCATCAGGGATATCAAAGTTTATACCCGTTTTAAAAAGAGCTTCAAAACTGCCTGCTTCTCTAAGCTCTTTTGATGTATCCCGATAATAATCATCACAGCTCAGGACAGTACATCTGAAATTATCTCTCATCGTATTGATGAATGTTGTTTTCCCTGAAGCTGACTCGCCTGCTATACCGATAACTATTTTCTTCCTGTTAATAATCTCTGGAATTTTTGAGACAATATCAGCTTTTTTGAACAACAAACCGCCGTTAAGTTTGTCATTCTTCACAAGATTATATAAAACCCTTAAGAACGCATCAGACGAATTCATTTTTCCCACCGTGCCGTTTTTAATAATTATAAATCAAAAAGCGTTGAAATATTGCGTTAATTTCTAAATATGTATTTTAATGTTACAATATAAAAAAAGATTAGTGGGACAAATTGAAGTGGAATTTGATTTTCAGCTGGATGACTTTCAGCTAGAAGCCTGTGAACATATTAACAACAAAGAAAGCGTCGTTCTCTGCGCACCGACCGGTGCAGGGAAAACAGTAATCGCAGAGCATGCAATCTATCTCGCTCTCAAAGAAAACAAGCGTGTTTTTTATACCACACCTTTGAAAGCCTTGAGTAACCAAAAATTCTACGATTTTTCAAAAAAATACGGTGAAGATAAAACAGGACTCCTGACAGGTGATACTTCTATCAACAGAAATGCTCAGATTGTCGTTATGACAACCGAAGTTTTCAGAAATATCTTATACGGAACAAACCTTGGGAAAATTGACGAAAACCTCAAAAATGTCGAATATGTTGTCCTTGATGAAGTTCACTACATGAATGACGAACAAAGAGGCACCGTGTGGGAAGAGAGTATTATCTACTGTCCTTCAAACATAAAAATAATCGCACTCTCTGCTACAGTTGCTAACTCTCAAGAACTCACAGACTGGATAAATACTGTTCACTCAAACACACATCTTGTCTATACTGATTTTCGACCTGTTCCTCTGAGATTCTATTACTATTCACCTTCTTCTCCGTTCAAAATTCATCCGATGTTTACGCCTGATGGAAAGATGAACTCAAAAATCAAACCCGAGAAAAATCAAAAATCTTTCGGCAAGCATAAAAATAAAAACAAATTCTACGTTCCCCTGCTAATAGAAGAGCTAAACAAAAAAGATATGCTCCCTGCCATATATTTCACTTTCAGCAGAAAAAAATGCGATGAATATATGGAAGAGTGCTCCCAGCTCAATTTATTGAACGACTTTGAAAAAAGAAGACTGACTCAAATTATAGACGAGTATATCCTTGAAAACCCATACCTCGCCAAAAATAAACATCTTGAATATCTATACTCGGGAGTTGCAAGCCACCATGCCGGTCTTTTGCCTGCCTGGAAAGGATTGATAGAAAAACTCTTCCAGCAGGGGTTAATAAAAGTTGTCTTCGCAACAGAAACTCTTGCCGCAGGCATCAACATGCCAGCAAGAACAACCGTAATCAGCGCAATCAGCAAAAGAGGCGATAAAGGTCATCGTAACCTCACCGCAAACGAATTTTTGCAAATGTCAGGACGTGCAGGGCGAAGAGGTATGGACAAAGTCGGGCATGTTGTCGTAGTCGGTTCAGGTTACAACACTCCAGAGGAAGCTGTAATGCTTGCAAGCGCCAAATCAGATGACCTTGAGAGCAGATTTACCCCCGGGTATTCAATGGTGCTCAATCTTTTGCAGCGTTTTTCGATTGATGAAGCAAAAGAACTTATCCTCAAGAGTTTTGGTTATTTTTCTTCAAACAAAAGACTAAATCCCCTCCTTCAGGAGAAAAAACGAATACAGGACGTCATAGACGAAATCGATTCATTTATATGTCCTTTCGGACAAAAACCATCAGATATATTTGAATTCAACAAACTCAAAAACATGTACGTCGAACACAGAAATTTGACCAAAATTCTGAAGAAACAGGCAAGACAGCACAATTCCCCCGAGGTTGTGGAATTCGAAAAGAAAACCAAAGAATTCTACAACCAGATGTATGAATACCAGTGCTGTGAATGCAAAAGATATAAAAAACACATAAAGGAAATAGAAATAAAAACAAGATTTGAGAAAAAACTCAACAAAATAGAAAAAACTATCCAGTACGAAAAAGATATCTACTGGAAAACTTTCTTGAATCATGCAGCAGTCCTCGAAGAAATGGGCTACCTCATCGATAATTACCCGAGTGAAAAAGGACTTCTCACTTCTTCTTTGAGAACAGAGAATGAGCTGTATTTTTCTGAAGTAGTTTTGAGCGGAGTTCTCGACAACCTTGAACCCGGAGAACTTGCTGCGGTAATATGCGCCATCATAACCGAAGATGTCAGAAACAAAGCGTATCTCCCGCTGAAAGTCAGCAAACCTGTCAGAAAGGCTCTCGCTGATATAGAAACTATCGGCAGAAAAGTGTGGAAAATGCAAAAAAAATACAACATAGAAAAACCTATTTTGCTAAATCCTTATTATTCACCGCTTGTTGAAAACTGGATAAACGGTATGGACTGGGAAGAGCTTACTGACAACATCGAAGTTCCAGAAGGTGATATAGTAAGAACATTCAAAAGAACTGTTGACCTCCTCAGGCAGTTATCAATGATGAAAGACATTCCTGAAAATCTTTCAAAAAATGCAGGATACGCACTTGAATGCATAAACAGAGAACCCGTCAAAGACGCATTTTAAGGTGTGAGTTATGACTACAAGAGCAGATGTAATAAAAATTTTGGATAAGTTCTTCTCACGGCATAAGCCTCTGGATATTGAATGCGAAAAACCAGAAATATCAAGATTAACCAACGGTGTTTTGAAAAATCTCACATACCTTGACTACCTGATTGAACAAACAATCGAAAAAGACATCAAATCAATACAAAAAAGCCTCCTCAACATTCTTCGATGCGCAATGTTCGAACTTGTATTCGACCAAACGCCCGAATACGCAATAGTCAACTCTTATGTAGAAATATCAAAAAAAGTTTCTCAAAAATCATCCGGTTTCATAAACGCCGTCTTGAAAAAGTTTCTCAGAAACAAAGATAAAATCTCACTGCCTGAAAAAGAAGTTAATCCTCTGAAATATCTGAGCATAAAATACTCTCACCCGATGTGGATGATTCAAAGATGGATAAACTTCTACGGATATGAGAAAACTGAAGAAATCTGCGCCTACAACAACAAAAACTCGGGACTCAACATAAGAGTTAACACACTCAAAATAACAATTCCCGATTTCAAAAAAATTCTCGAACAAAATAATATAGAATACGAACAAAACCCCTATCTTGAAGTATGCTTTAAAATCAGACACCATGGGCATATACCTGAGATTCTCGGATACAAAGAAGGATATTTCACTGTTCAGGGAGTTGCCTCATGCCTGCCTGCAAAAGTCCTGTCCCCAGAGATGCGCTCAAAAGTTCTTGATGTATGCGCTGCCCCGGGCGGCAAATCCCTGCATCTTTCGTCAATTATGGCAAATACTGGTGCCATTACAGCTGTTGACCTAACAGAGAAAAAACTCGAAAAACTAAAAGAAAATATCTCAAGACTCGGAGCAACAAACATAACGCCCCTGTGTGCAGATGCAACGAGTTATGAATATGCTCATCTATATGACTATATCCTGGTAGATGCCCCATGCTCAAATACAGGCATACTTTCAAAAAAAGCAGACATCAGATGGACAAGAAAAGAAAAAGACATCAAATCAATAAGCAAAATACAATATGAAATTCTCAACAACTCCGCTCAATACCTGAATGCTGGGGGATATCTCGTTTATAGCACATGCAGCATAGAACCTGAAGAAAATCTCGAAGTTACAAACAAATTTTTGTATAATAATCCTGATTTTGAACTCTGTCCCTTTACTCTTGATGAAAAGAACAACGGATTTGTACAGATACTTCCCTCTTATCTCGATATGGAAGGATTTTTCATAGCAAAATTCAGAAAGAAAAAATAAACAATAAAAAAAGCTCCTGACTATGGAGCTTTTTGGTTCTTAAAAAGGAGTTCTTTCAAAAATTCTTATCTTCTCTCTGACGGGACATTCTGAACATTCATCTGCTGTGTCAGAGGCTCTGCTTTCATCTTTGAGAGCTGGCGCTGCGCATTTTTGATTATCTCATTCAGCTGTTCAACATCGTTTCCGAGATTATTAAGAACAGATTCAGCATATTTTTCAGCACCTTCTTTAATCATAATTGCTTCATTCATTGAATTGGTGCGTGCTCTTTCAATATCTTCCTGAGCCTGTTTTTTCATAGCTGTACAGTCATCAACAACTTCTTTTTTGATTCTTTCTGCTTCCATCTGAACAGCTTTCAGAATTTCTGACTCTGCAATCATCTTGTTTGCAACGACCTGAGCCTGATAAATAATATTATCAGCCTTGTTCTGAGCTTCTGTGAGCATTTCTTCTTTGCGCTGAAGGACATCTCTTGCTTCCTGAATTTCCTGAGGAAGTCCGACTCTTACCTTATCTAGCAAGTCAAGAAGCTGGTCAACATTTGTAATTGCATAAGGAAGAGGAAGAAGTTTGATTGCTCCTGTCAGAGTATTTTCCATTCTCTCTATCAGTGAATAAATTAAATTAACAGACATCTATTTAGTCTCCTTTTTAAGATTTAACAAATAATTGTAAACATTTTCAGGAACAAGTCTTGATACATCACCGCCAAGCAATGCAGCCTCTTTGATAATACTTGATGACACAAAATTATACTTTGGCTTTGTTGTCAAAAAGACCGTCTCTAATTCCGAATAAAGAGTATTATTCATCTGCGCCATCTGCATCTCATACTCAAAATCAGTGATAGCTCTCATTCCTCTGATTAATACCGTAGCATTTTTCTGCTTTGCATAATCAACAGTCAATCCGTTAAAACTGTCTATTTCAACATTTGACAAATGAGAACAGCACTCACGAATCAAATTCAACCTGTCTTCGAGGGGAATAAAACATTTTTTATTACTGTTTTTCAATACGGCAATAATTACTTTATCAAAGAGTTTTGAGGCTCTTTGCAGTACATCCATATGTCCTTTCGTAATAGGGTCAAAACTCCCCGGGTAGATTGCAAGCGTCATGAACAAATGCCTTTGGTAGAATCTTTATTACTTAAATTATATTACCATAATGGTAAAAAATTTACATTTTCACAAGAAAAAGCTTACTATTGTTAACATTTCTAAAAATATTGACATATTTTCAAAAACTGCAAAATAGCTCTACAGAACTATATTATCTATCAACCTGACACCCTCGACACGGGCGGCAAGAGCAACAAGAGTATTATTGCTCAAAAACATGACAGGACTCAGGTCTTTGAAACTGCAAAACTCAAAATATTCAACATCAGCTGATTTTGATAACTCGGGCATAACTTTTTCTTTTATTTCTTCAATGCTAACAACACCGTCTTCATAGAGTTTTTTCACCGAGTTCAATGCTTTTGATAGAGCAAGCGCTTTCTTCCGCCCTTCTTCAGATAAATAAGTATTTCTCGAGCTTTTTGCTAAACCGTCATCTTCTCTGATAATCGGACAAAAGTTGAGTTTGATATTCACATTCAAATCATCGCACATCCTCTTGATGATTACACATTGCTGGGCATCTTTTAGCCCGAAGAAAGCCTCATCAGCTTCTGTTATATTAAACAGCTTTAACACGACGGTATCAACTCCGTCAAAATGCTGGGTGCGTGACTTTCCGCATAACTTAGCACGCAGACACTCTGGCGGCACAACAAGCGTCATATGCTGCTTGTCATAATCGTACATATCAGAAGGCTGCGGAGCAAAAATCAAATCAACCCCGTATTTTTCACAAACTTTTATATCTTTATCAAGCGTTCTCGGATAGCGCTCATAATCTTCTCCGGGACCAAATTGTATCGGGTTAACAAAAATGCTCACAACAACAACATCACATCTGTCAACAGCTGCTTTTATCAGGCTTTCATGACCTTCATGCAATGCTCCCATCGTCGGAACAAGACCTATTTTCAGCTCCTGTTTTTTATATTTTTTTATTTCTTTTTTTACATCACTAATAGACTTTAATACTAACATCTCTCAGTTTTTGCACCTCTTGTTCGTTCATTTTGAATATCTCTTCTTCTGAGGGGAACTTTCCGCTCAAAACATCTTCTTTATACTGACGTGCGCATGTTCTGATTAACCCTGCCATATCAGCGTATTTTCTTGCAAACTTGGGTTTAAAAGAATCATATTTTCCGAATACATCATCACACACAAGAATCTGCCCGGAGCAAAAACGCCCTGACCCTATGCCTATCGTAGGAATATTTATCTCCTGCGTAATTTTCTGCGCACTCTCCTCTGGCACCATCTCAAGAACAACTCCGAAAGCCCCCGCATCTTCGAGTGCAACAGCTTGCTCTATCATCTTCTGAGTCTGTTCATAAGTCTTACCCTGAATGTTGTACCCTCCGAGAGTATACAAATACTGCGGAGTAAAACCTATATGAGATAACACGGGAACGCCGTTCTCAACAAGAGATTTTGTCAAATCATAAATATACTCCCCTGCTCCTTCAATCTTCACGGCTTTTGCCCCGCCTTCTTTGATAAAACGGCAGGCATTCTCAATAGCCGTTTTCTTATCGGACTGATAGCTGCCAAAAGGCATATCTCCGACAACCAGAGCTCTTTTTACCCCTCTTGAAACAGCTTTTGAAAAAACGAGCATCTCCTCCATCGTAACCTGATGAGTCGTGTCATATCCAAGAGCCACCATCGCAAGAGAATCACCGACAAGAATAATATCTATCTCTTCCTGATCTAAATATCTGGCTGTAGAGCAATCATAAGCCGTCAGCGCCGTAATTTTTCTTCCTTCTTTCTTGAACTTAATCAAATCCAGAAAACTCAACGGCTTGAACATATTTACTTAACTCCTTCTTTTACTCCCTGCATACTCTCAGGAATAGGACGATAGTGTTCTCTTTTGTTCGGTCTGAGAGTAATATGACGATACCATTTATAAACAACACGGGCAAGTCTCTTCGGGCTATGACGGACTAAACCCTGTTCATTCTCCTCTATCAATCTTGCGTTGATGATTTTTATGCCCATTTTTTTGATGTTCTCAACATCAATCACAACAGGACTCGAACCGTACTGTCTGTATTTTGACGCCAGATTAGACGGAAGACTGTCGTTTATGATTACGGCATCTATAATATTCGCATATCCGGCATGGGTAAGAATGGTCTTTATATGGTCGCTGACAGAGAAGAAGTCAGTTTCTCCTGGCTGGGTCATTATATTGCAGATATAAGCCTTATGAGCATGAGATTTTGAAATAGCCTGTGATATATCTCTGATGAGCAAATTAGGAATAATACTTGTATAAAGACTTCCGGGCCCCATAATAATTATATCTGCCTCTTTGATTGCTTTAAGCGCAGCAGGCAGCGCACGGGGTCTTGATGGCTCGCAATAAAGACGATGTATTTTCCCTTTTGCCTCAGGAATTTGGGACTCGCCGTAAATCACACGCCCGTCTTCCATCTGTGCAACCAATCTCATATCATCAAGCGTTGCTGGAAGAACTTTCCCTCTGATAGCAAGAACTTTTGAAGACTCAATCACAGCAGACATCATATCACCTGTGATATTGCACAATGCAGATAAGAAAAGATTGCCGAAACTATGCCCCTCAAGACCGTTTCCGACCTTGAAACGGTACTGGAATAACTTTGTAACCAAATCTTCTTCGCTTGCAAGCGCTGCAATACAGTTTCTTATATCCCCCGGAGGCAACACGCCGAATTCTTTTCTCAAACGTCCTGAACTTCCGCCGTCATCACCAACGGTTACGATAGCTGTCAGATTGTTTGTTATATGCTTTAAGCCTTTCAAAATTGTAGACAGCCCCGTTCCACCGCCGATAGCTACAATTTTCGGACCTTTATCAAGCATTCTTCTACGATATAATCTTTCAAGGACATGCCCCTGATCTTTCGTATCAATCCCCTGCAATACAGATGAGTTTGCATTCAACCACCCCTTCAGGAACAAAATTCCGCCAAATCCAAGGAGTATCAACCCTGAAACAGCTGAAGGAAGAATGCCTGCGAGAACCTTTACCATATCCATGATAAAACTTATCGGCTTTGCATCAAACAAAATAGCAAGCCCGAGAGCAATAAAAACAGCCCCGACCAGCACCAAAAACAACCATCTTTTGACCTGCAGCCCCGGGATTAACCATCCGGCATTCCTTGATAATCTCGATTTAAACTTCAACGCTCTAACCCCTTTTTCTTTTTAATCAATCCACCCTGCCGAACTTACTTTGTTCAAGGCAACAGGAGAAACCTCATCTATCATCCCGTATATTTTCTCTGCAACAGCAAGTGCATTCGGTGATTTTGTATTCAAATGTATAGTATCGCATTTTATACTGCTGAGAGAGCGCTCTTCGTTTCGCACTGAAGATTTATGCAGCGCAAGTTCTACCTGAGATAAAATTTCTTCTTCATCATAAACAGGTGCCTTTGAAAAATCTATTCTGCCTTCTACTGTATAAACTTTCTCTGGCATAAATTCATGGGCAACTCGAACTTCCGTTTCTTCCTGAACTGCATCAAGCTCAGGGCATGAAGCACCTACATAAATAAGCCAGGGATTAAATCTTTTTATGGCATCAGCTATATAATAAGAAACTTCGTAGTTCTCGGCAGCCTGCTTATAAAGAGCGCCATGAGGACGTACATATTCTATATCCATATGATGAGCTTTTGCCATGGCTGATAGAGCACCAAGTTGATACAAGACCATTGACTCCATCTGGTCTTTTGTAAGACTCATTTCTCTATAACCAAATCCCTGCAAGTCAGGATAGCCTATATGTGCACATAGAGCAATATTCTTATTCTGGATTGTATCAAGAGCTTCCATAATTGCTATCGGATCGCCTGCATGTGCGCCGCATGAAATATTCACGGTGCTGACATAAGGCAGAAGACTATATTCGATATCATTCTTATAAACCCCGAAGCTTTGCGCCAAATCGCAGTTCAAATCCATAATAACTTTCGGTTTATTCTGATTTGCTTTCAGGTTGGATATTGGTACCATCAAAATCTCACTTTCTTTTATACATTATTTTAAAATTATACTCTAATAAATTCCTGCGTCCAGAGTTTGTTAAGGTTTTATTCTATCCATCAATCTCGGGAACGGAATTGTTTCTCTCACATGGTGCAGCCCACAAATCCAGGATACCGTTCTCTCTATCCCGAGTCCGAAACCTGCGTGTTCAACGCTGCCGTATCTTCTCAAATCAAGATACCACTCAAATGCTTCTTCTGAGAGATTATTTGCTTTCAGTTTTTCAAGAAGTATGTCAATATTCTCTTCTCTTTGAGCTCCTCCGATAATTTCCCCGTAACCTTCAGGTGCTATCATATCAACACATTTAACGGTCTTTGGATTTTGCTCATCCTGCTTCATATAAAAAGCCTTGCATTCTGCAGGATAATGGTGAATCATTACAGGTCTGTCAAACTGCTCTGATATAACAGTTTCTTCATCACCGCCGAAGTCATCACCCCATTTGATATCCTCATGCCCGTTTTTCTTCAAAATTTCAATAGCTTCATCATAACTGATGCGAGGGAAGGGACGTTTTATGTTTTCGAGTTTTGAAATATCTCTTTCCAAAACTTCGAGTTCATCTCTGCATTTTGCGACAACACTCTGGACAATATATTCGACAAACTCTTCAGCAAGCGCCATATCACCATCCAAATCGCAAAAAGCCATCTCAGGTTCAACCATCCAGAACTCTGTCAGGTGACGTCTTGTTTTTGATTTTTCTGCACGGAAGGTAGGACCGAAGCAATAAACTTTGCCTAATGCCATCGCAGCAGCCTCCATATAAAGCTGTCCGCTTTGAGAGAGATAAGCTTTTGTATCAAAATAAGTCGTTTCAAACAGGTTTGTTGTTCCTTCGCAGGCTGATGGAGTAAATATCGGAGCATCTACAAGGGTAAATCCTTTTTCATAGAAGAAATCTCTTATGGACTTTATTATCTCGTTTCTTACACGCAAAATAGCTCTTTGTCTTGGAGAACGAAGCCAAAGATGTCTGTTCTCCATCAAAAAAGCAACCCCGTGTTCTTTTGGAGTAATCGGATATCCCTCTCCATCAGAAATTAACTTCATATCCCTTACCGAGATTTCATAACCGATTTTTGAACGCTTATGCTCATTTACCACGCCCACTATCTCTACAGAAGACTCAAGAGCTATCTTATCACCGAGTTCAAAGACTTCCTCAGAAACATCGTTTTTGAAAATTACTGCCTGAATATCAGCAGACCCGTCACGAATTTGCAAAAAATGGAGCTTCCCGCTTGAGCGTTTCTGATAAACCCATCCTTTTATCAACACTTCTTGAGATGCGTACTTTGCAACATCCTTAATCTGTATGTATTCAGGCATAATAATTCTCCTTTTTTAGATATTCAATTTTTTTGCAATTTCTTTAATATCAGCAGATGTTTTCTTCACATCTGCACATGAATATTTGATTGCAGAATCAGGGTCTTTCAAACCATTACCGGTAAGCACACAGGCAATAGTCGCTCCTTCTTCTATCAACCCTGCCTTATGAGATTTTATCAAACCTGCAACTGATGCTGCACTTGCAGGCTCTGCAAGAATACCCTCGCATGATGCAATCAGTTTGTAAGCTTCTATTATCTCTGGGTCGCTGACCATATCAATAATACCGTTAGACTCATCACGTGCGGCAACAGCCTTATCCCAGCTTGCAGGATTGCCTATTCTGATTGCCGTAGCTATTGTTTCAGGCTTCATAATTCGCTGATTTTTGACAATGGCAGCAGCGCCTTCTGCTTCAAAGCCAAACATCTTCGGTTTGTTTGATACAACACCCTTATCAAAGTATTCTTTGAAGCCCTTCCAGTATGCTGTTATATTCCCTGCATTGCCGACAGGAATACACAGATAATCAGGAGCAGCACCAAGCACATCACAAATCTCAAACGCCGAAGATTTTTGCCCTTCAATTCGATAAGGGTTAACTGAGTTCACAAGCGTAAGCGGGTAATTTTCAGATAACTCTCTAACGGCTTCAAGAGCTTCATCAAAATTCCCGTCAATAGCAATAATCTCAGCGCCGTACATCATTGCCTGAGCGAGTTTCCCCATTGCGATATAACCATCAGGTATAACAACAAAGGTTTTCAAACCTGCTTTAGCCCCGTAAGCTGCAGCTGCTGCGCTTGTATTTCCGGTGCTTGCACAGATAATCGCCTTTGCTCCGTCTTCAACAGCCTTTGATACAGCCATTGTCATACCTCGGTCTTTGAAGCTGCCTGTCGGGTTTGCTCCGTCGAACTTCAAATAAACATTAGCTTTCAAACCGATTTTTTTTGCAAGATTATCAGCCTTAATCAGCGGGGTATCTCCCTCATTCAATGTTATAACCGGAGTTTTATCACTCACCGGCAAAAAATCACGATATCTGTTTATGATACCTTCATACTTAATCGCTTTGTTTGTTTTCGTAATCATCTTTAATTCCTTTTGATGTTAATCCATCACTCTTATAACATTTGTAATATCTTTTATAATAGATGAGTTTGTCATCTCTTCAACAGCTTTCTGTATATCAGCTTCAAGCGCCATACTTGTCAATATTATAACCCTCGCTGTATCATTTTCCAAAATTCCCTTCTGGAGAATGCTCACAAAGTTGATATTATTCTTGCCGCAGATTTCTCCCAACTTTCCGATAACCCCCGGGACATTCTCAGCCGTAAGATTTATATAATACTTGTTGTGAGAATTCTTTATATCAAGAATATCAGCAGCCGTTTCATGTTTGCACTGCATCATAGCAAGCGGATTTTTATCACCTGCTTCCATCTCCTGAGCAAGACACAAAATATCACCGATGACAGAACTTGCTGTCGGAAACTCTCCTGCACCGGGACCTGAGAATATAACCTGACCTACAGGAAATCCCTCGACCATTACGGCATTCAATACATCATCAATGCGTGATATCATCTGTTTTTTTGATACAAGCATAGGATGGACTCTTATATCAACACTGCCGCCATCAAGAAGCTCTGCTTTTGCTATCAGCTTGATTTTGTATCCGAGTTCATCAGCATACTGAATATCCGTTGAAGTAATCTTCGAAATTCCCTCTCTGTAGACTTTTTTTACATCAATTCGCTGATTAAATACAATCGATGCGAGAATTGAAATTTTATACGCAGCATCAAAACCTTCAACATCAGCAGTTGGGTCAGCCTCTGCATATCCTAGTTCCTGCGCCTGTTTGAGTGTCTCAGCAAAATCAGCCCCCTCATCTGTCATCTTGGTCAGAATATAGTTTGTTGTTCCGTTCAAAATCCCCGCAACTTTTGTAACTTTATTCCCGCAAAGAGAGGTTTTTATCGGCATAATAATCGGAATACCGCCTGCAACTGCCGCTTCATAGAGTATAATGACATTGTTCTTCTTTGCCAGTTCAAAAAGCTCTTTGCCATAAGTTGCTATCAGCTCTTTATTTGCACTGACAATATGTTTTTTATTTTCTATTGCCGTTTTTACAAGCTCATAAGCCGGATTGGTACCGCCTATCAACTCTACAACAACATCTATATCTTTATCGTTTACAACGGAAAAAGAATCCTCCGTCAAAACATCAACAGGAAGATTCACGCTGCGTTTTTTGTTAATATTTCTTACGGCAACTTTCTTGATTGAAACGAGGTCATTTCCTTCAAGCGACTTCACTACACCGCTGCCCACGGTTCCAAGTCCTAGAATGCCTATCTTTAGAGGATTTTCCATCTGGTATAAAAACTCCTTTTTCTCTCTTCTTTATCTCTTAATTAAACCAAAAAAAGAAATATATGTCGACTTTTTCCAATTTTTTATGACAAAAAAAGTTTATTCTATTAAAATAAAAAATATAAAATTCATTAATCAGATGAGAATTTGCAAGTGAAAGAATACATAGGCAAAAAATATTATGAAACTCTTGGCGTACCATCTTCTTCGACTACTGAAGAAATAAAAAGCGCCTATAGAAAACTTGCCCGCAAATATCACCCTGATTTGAACCCCGGGAATAAAGCAAGCGAGCAAAAATTCAAAGAAATAACAGAAGCCTACAACGTCCTCATCTCTGATACAGAACGAGCAAAATACGACACAATCAACGGCTACAACATCAATAAAGGCACAGGCAGCAGACAACAAAGTTCAAAAACAACTTCAACCCAATCATCATACCAAAACAAACGAAACGCAAAACAGGCTTACTCAAATACGCAGAAAAAAGATGAACCGCCCAAAGAATTTAACACTGTATTCTCAGAGTTTATGGACGGATTATTCAGCCAGAAAAACAAAAAACAAACACCTCCGCCGAAAAAAGACTCTCCAAAACCAACAAAAGGCTCTGATATTACAGTCGACGTTAATATAAGCCCTGATGAAGCCGTCAACGGAACGGTAAAACAGATTAACGTATTATATGTCAGCGAATGCAAAAAATGCCATGGCAAAAAGTTCATCAACGGAGCCTCCTGCCCAATGTGCAACGGCGAAGGGGAGTTATCAACACACAACAAAATAAGAGTAAAAATCCCTCAAAACGTCAAAGAAGGCTCAAAAATAAGAATATCAAACGAGGGAAACAAAGGACAAAACGGCGGGGAAAACGGCGACTTGTTCCTGCTTGTGCATGTCATAAAAAACTCTATTCTGAAATACGACGGACTGAACGTCCTCTGCACAATCCCAATCACGCCGCCAGAGGCTGCTCTCGGAGCAAGCATAGAAGTCCCGACAAAAGACGGCGTTTTGACAATGAAAATTCCCCCGGGGACATCATCCGGACAAAAATTCAAACTCGCCTCAGAAGGACTGAAAGACGAAAAAACAAAACAAACAGGCGACCAGATTGTCACGGTAGAAATTGTTATGAACAAAAATCTTTCATCAGAAGAAAAAGACCTGTATCAAAAACTTTTGAAAGCCCAAAAAATCAATCCGAGAGGAGATTTGCTCAAATCATGAACACAGCTGATGTCGTAGAGATTTTTTCTTCAATACAGGGAGAAGGACCGCATATCGGAGAAAGGCACTTGTTTCTGAGGCTATGCGGCTGCAATCTCAGATGCAGCTTCTGCGACACCCCTTTTGATAAAACAGAAAAAGCCGCAGTTTACACAAACAATGGAATAAGCTATCTGAAAAACCCTGTTTCTACAGGTAAATTAGCGGAAGAAATAAACAACTTCAACAATATAAACCACTCTTATCTAAGCATAACAGGCGGCGAACCGCTCCTTCATCATAAGTTTTTGAAAGACCTCATCCCGATGATTCATCTTCCCGTTTATCTTGAAACAAACGGAACTCTCTATCACGAGCTTGAAAATATAATCAATCTTGTATCAGTCATCTCTGCTGATATCAAACTCCCATCATCAACAGGACTGAAACCGTTTTTCGACGAGCACAAAAAATTTCTTGAAACAGCAAACAAATATAACAAAGAGATATTCTTCAAAGTTGTTGTAACCTCAAAAATTACGGAAGACGAAATTCAACAGCTTCATGATTTTTCAAAATTATCAGACTTGATTATACAACCGGTTAACTCAAATGATGACACCATAAAAATCAGTCAGGACAAGTTATTTTACCTCATGGATAAAATTCCAGGGGCAAGAATTATTCCTCAATGCCACAAATTTTTGAATATTATGTAAAATGTTCACTTCTTTTTTGTTTTTTATGTTAGAATTATTTAAATAATTTTACGGTTTAGGAAGGTAAAAATGCGTTTCAGCAAAAATCACGGATTACCGGGCACTCTAATCTGTGTTGAAGGAATTGACGGTTCAGGCAAAAGCACCCAGCTTGCAATCTTGAGAGATTGGCTTATATCCTGCGAACAGGATGTAATCTTCACCGAATGGAACTCTTCTGCCCTGATTTCTCAGACAACAAAAAAAGCCAAGAAAAAAAATCTCTTGAGTCCGAGAACTTTCAGCCTGCTGCATGCAGTTGATTTTGCTGACAGACTCGAGCAGGTCATTGTTCCAGCTCTGAAAGCAGGTTTTATAGTGCTGGCTGACAGATATGTCTACACGGCTTTTGCACGTGATGTATCAAGAGGAGTCGACCCGCAGTGGGTAAGAAGTATGTATGGATTTGCTATTAAACCCGATTTAGCTGTCTATTTCAAAGTTCCTGTAGAGGTATCCCTTGAGAGAATCTGCTCGAACAGACAACCATCTTTTTATGAGGCGGGGATGGACTTGAAACTCAACACTGACCCGTATGTCAGCTATAAAATTTTCCAGAGCAGAGTAATCAAAGAATACGACAAAATGCAGGAAGAATACCATCTTTCAACAATTGACGCCACAGATTCAATTCATGACCAGCAGGTCGAATTCAGAGCAATCGTAAAAGAAATTCTGGCAACAAAAGGTATAAACATCGATGGATACTAATACAAGCTTTACAACAAAACACGGCTACCCGGGGCTCCTTGTCGTCATAGAAGGAACGGACGGCGCAGGCAAGTCCACCCAAATCAGAAAACTAAAAAGCTGGATTGAAAACACTCACTGCTACGGTGTAATAATCAGCGGGTGGAAAACATCTGAGCTGTTTGCAAATGCAATAAATGAAGCAAAAGATCACAATCTTCTGAATGCAACGACTTTCAGCCTGCTATATGCATCTGATTTTACGGACAGACTCGAAAACAGAATTATTCCAGCACTGAAAGCAGGTTTTGTGGTTCTCCTCGACCGCTACACATACACAGCCTTCGCAAGAGATGTCGTAAGAGGTCTTGAGCCTGAATGGGTTCAAACTCTTTATAACTTTGCCCCTGAGCCTGATGTGGTTTTCTACCTCGACATGCCTGTAGATGCTCTGCTGAAAAGAATTATTGCAAAAACAGGACTTGACTATTTTGAATCGGGGAGAGATATAGGACTCAGCACGGATTTCTATGAAAGCTTCAAGATGTATCAAAGCAAAATCCTCTCTGAATACGAAGTAATGAAGCAAAAATACAACTTCATCTCAATAGACGGCACTATGAGCATAGATGCAGTTCAGGCAAAAATCAGAGGACATCTCTCTGATATGTTCTTTAATCAAAAAACTCCCGACTAAAAAATCGGAAGCTTTTTGATATTTAAAAAATTATTTTGATTATTCTCCTTCAAAAGGATTGAGAAGCCCTCTCATCGCAGAGTCGACACTGTCTTCCTCTTTGATTTTTTGAGCTGCTTTATTGACATAGGCTTCAACTTCTTCTTTACCAAGAGCACAATCATACATAATAAAAGCAGGTTTATCATTATGTCTGACTGTCAGAATAGGCTCCAATCTCGGAGGTTGATACAATCTGTCTTTGTTTACAAAAGCCGAAAGTTCGACAACGTCATTTTCAGGAAGTTTATCGAGAATTCTCTGACCTTCTTCAGTTTTCATAAATTTGCGAAAAGAGTCGATTTCTTTTATGCGCCCTGGCTGATTACGGCGAACGGCGGATAAATCAAGTTCATCATCATACGGATCATGAGGATTGAAACTCGGCTCAAATCCTGTAAAAACAAATTTTGCTCCGAAGGATGGTGATGAATTGTTGATTGAATTTAACATTCTGTTTTCCTCCTTTGATTATATGTTGAATATATCATCTTCATCAACTCTTTTGCTTTCAGGTGTATTCACCGTAAACGGTGTTGTCAACAGGTCATAAATATCTTTCTTTGAATCTGCTTGTTTTTCGTCTTCAAGAGTTTCATCCACCCATTCTTTAAAAGCTTCTATTGTAGACTTATTAGAAGTATTCAGAGTTTCTGTTAAAGAATAATAATCATTATGACTTATGCTCACTCTTGGTTTCAAAGCAGCAGGAGTTTTATCTGCTCCAATTCCAGCCGGTTTATATTTTACAGAAAACTCAATAACATCTTCTTTAGGAAGTTTGTCAAGAATTTTTTCCCCTTCTTTTGTTTTGATAAATTTCAAAAATTCAGCAATGTCGTTAAAAAGGTCCTCTTTCACAATTTTGTTTTTTGAAGATGGAGAAAGCTCGACGCCAAGTTCATCAGTCATTCCTGTATAAGAAAAAGACGCCCCGAACGATGGTGATGTGTTGTTGATTGAATTTAACATTCTGTTTTCCTTTCTTGATTATATGTTGAATATATCATCTTCATCAATTTCTTTGCTTTCAGGTGTATTCACCGTAAACGGTGTTGTCAACAGCTTCAACATATATTGTCTTGATTCTGATTTTTTTTGAGCTTCAACAGTAGCATCCACCCACTCCATAAAAGCGTCTGTTGTAGACTTATCAGATGTATCAATAGCAATTGGGTCAGAATAATATCCGTCATGATGTATTCTCACTGATGGTAACAATTTAGCAGGGTCATCAAGCGATTTATATTGGGCAGTAAATTCAATAACATCTTCTTTAGGAAGTTTATCAAGAATTTTTTTCCCTTCTTTTGTATTGATAAATTCCAAAAATTTAACCATGTCGGAGGCAACGCCATCGTTCACAATTTTGACTTGTGAAGATGCAGAAAGATCTTTACCAAAATCATCAGTCATTCCTTTATACTCAAGAGAAGCGCCGAAAGACGGTGATGTGTTGTTGATTGAGTTTAACATAATTTCATATCCTTTCATTTTTTTACCGAGTTGAAAATATAAAAACAAAATACAAAAAAAATTGCTAAGCATTTAAAAAATTTTTATTTTTTATTCTCAAAATCAATACTCTCAAGCACCTTTCCATAACTCCCGTCAGAAAAATGAACACGGTGCCACAACTTTGGAGTGATTGTCCTATCTTCGTTTTGATAAACCCTCAGCTCAAATATATCCTTCTCAGGCTGATTTTCAAGAAACTTTCGTCCTTTCTCAGATTTGATAAACTTTAAAAAATTATCTATTCTTGAAATTACCTGTTTGTTTTTTTTCGGAAAAAATTTCTTATAATCAAACCCCGGTTCATAAACAAACCTGGCTCCAAAAGACAAAGACTCTGTCCTCATAAAAAAATTCCTTATATAAGTTCTATAAAAAAACTAAAAAACGTAAAAATTTTTTTTGAACACTCAACTTAAAATTTCTTAAATAAAATTGACCTTCAAATATGCTTTAAAGATAATTAAAAAGTTGAAAATACAAAAATGGAATCAAAAATATGTCGGAACTCAAAATCGCTGTCCCAAACAAGGGAAGAATGTCTGAAAAAATGCTCGACCTGCTCAAACGCTCAGGTCTTGGCGTCGCTGATAAAAACGAAAGATGCCTCTGCACTCAAACAGAAAATGAGCATTATTCCGTAATATTTTTGAGAACACAGGATATCCCCAAATTTATCAGCAACGGCACGGCTGATGTCGGATTTACCGGTATTGATGTTGTCGAAGAAAACGGGCAGAATGTCGACAGACTGCTTGATTTGGATTTTGGCTACTGCAAAATGGTTGTCGCCCTCAAAGACGAAGACCCATATCAAACTGTAGAAGACCTGCCTGATAACATCAAAGTTGTTACCTCTTTCCCGAACATTGCACGCAAATATTTTGAAAGCAAAGGCAAAAAAGCTGTCATCACAGAAGTGGCAGGAGCAACGGAAATTACGCCGAGGCTAGGGCTTGCTGATGTAATCGTTGATATTACATCAAGCGGGTCTACTCTCAAGATGAACAAGTTGAGAATTATAGATGAAATTCTCGAATCCTCAGCAACCATCATCGGACGCCCCGGAGTCAAAGAAGAGAAAAAAGACGAAATAGAAACCTTCATCAGAGCCATCAAATCGGCAATCACCGCTGAAAATAAAAAATACCTCATGGCAAACATACCGAAAAAATCACTCCCGAAAGTTAAAGACTTCCTCCCCGGGCTGACCTCCCCGACTGTTGTAACTCTTCTTGATAACGACGAAGAAGTTGCAATACATGTTGTTATTAACAAAAACGAAGTCTATTCTTCTGTCGATAAACTCAAAAAACTCGGAGCAACAGGTATACTCATCTTATCAACGGATCAGGTAATTCCATAATGAGCAAATATCCGAATATAGACAGACTCGTTGATATAATCGCACAACTTAGAGCAGAAAACGGCTGCCCATGGGACAGGGAACAAACCCATGACACCCTCAAAAGAAACATCCTCGAAGAAACCTATGAGCTCATAGACGCAATCAACGATAACAACAAAAACGCAATGAAAGAAGAACTCGGTGATGTCTTGCTGCAAGTAGTTTTCCATGCGCAAATTGCACATGAAAACGGAGAGTTTGACATAGATGACGTAGCAAAAACTATATCAGACAAACTAATAAGACGCCACCCGCATGTCTTCGGCAGCACAAAAGTTTCAGGAACAGATGAAGTCCTCAAAAACTGGGATGAAATCAAAAAAACGGAATACAAAAACAGAACTTCAGCCCTCGATGGAGTTGTTCAATCGCAGCCTGCACTGATGAGCGCACAGCAAATCAGCAAAAAGGCAGTAAAAGTCGGCTTTGAATGGCCTGATTATACAACCCTCAAAGAATGCCTCAACTCGGAAATCGAAGAATTTGAAGAAGCAAGAGAAGAACAAAACAAAGAACATATGGAAGAAGAATTCGGAGATGTTCTCTTTGCACTCGTAAATGTCGCCAGATGGAACAAAATCGACGCAGAGCAAGCTCTCATAAAAGCAAATTCAAAATTCAAAAAACGCTTTCAAAAAATGGAAGAACTTGCCCTCAAAAATATGAAAGACCACACACTCGATGAATTTGACGACCTGTGGAAAAAAGCAAAAAAAGAATTATCAAACACAAACAAAACTACGGAGAAACATAATTGAACGACATAACATCCTACAAACTCGCCTGCATAATTGCAAAAGTGCTCGATGAAAAAAAAGCAAAAAATATCACTGTGTTGAATATATCAAACGTATCCGTTCTCACTGATTATTTTGTCATCTGCTCTGCAGAAGCAACACCTCAGGTGAGAGCGTTATCTTCAGCCGTAAGAGAAAAACTGAAAGACCTCTTCAACAGATATCCGGGAGGAGAAGAGTTCGATGCAAAAAACAGATGGAACCTTCTTGACTATGGAGATGTAGTAGTTCATATTCTGCATAAAGAAGAACGTGAAACGTACGCCATCGAAAAGTTCTGGAACCATGCCTGCCGCATAGAACTAGAAGACTGCCTGAAAGAAGCGGACAGAGAAAGTTAAATTTCTTAAACAAAAAATCAAATATTTATTTAATATTTGAAAAATTTATGCTATTATTCCGCTATAGAAATTTGGAGAAAAACTTTGTTAACAACGATATTACAATATATTCAGATACTATCAGGTCTGTTATTAATATTATTGGTTTTAATTCACTCTCCGAAAGGGGACGGTATCGGAGCAATAGGTTCGGCATCACACCTTTTTTCAAGTCAAAAAGGGGCAGAAGCAGGATTGAATAAAATAACAACGGGTGTTGTTGTTGTCTTTATGCTGACCAGCCTTATATTAGGATTATTTTTAACAGGAAGATAATCTTTTTTAATATAAAATTTTAATGATGAAAATTTCTTTCCAAAATTGACATAAAAAAAACTACCCTTTCGGGTAGCAAGATTAAACAATCTTGGGAGGAGATTTGGGGATTGTATGAATATATAATAACTCATATATTCTATTTTGTTTCATTTTTAACTTCAAATGTTAATAAAAATTTACATTATTTTTTTGTATTCATGAAACACACTGTTCTCAGGACGTTAGCATGATGTCAACAGGCAATTTGGAATAACTTCTTAAAATTTCTAAAAAACTTGTTGTATTTCTTCCCAAATTTTAGGATACTAAAATTAATGAAAAGGAGGCGCACCGGTTGGGGAAGGCAAAAAAAAGACTATTACTGCATTCTGATAGGTCTTTCTTTATGAAAAGAGAAGACGCTCTGAAAGAAATTCTCTCATCTCTCAAAAAAAATCCAACAGATACCAACGCCAAAAAGCTGATATCTCTTTTTGGAATAACTGCTGAAGAACTTGCAGAAGAAGGTTTAAGTTATGAGATGCTTAGAGCTCTTGACGGTGTTTTGCTCTGATTTGAAATATGGAGGAAAAAATGAAAAAGATACTGTTTATATTAACTCTCTCTGCACTGGTTATTTCTTCTCAGGCACATGCTGCTGTCTGCAACTGCAAAGTAAACACACCTGAGGAAGAAGAATGCTCAACCATAAAAGAATTTTTCGGGAAATGCGAATATCAAATAGAACGAAAAAAAATCCTAGAAGACCTCCAGCTTACTGAAGATCAGACAGAACAGGTAAACCTGCTGCTCAAGCAGAAAGACAAAAAAGTCAAACCTTTGAAAAAAGAGCTGAAAAAACTCAACACTCAAAAAGAAGAAATGGTTTCTCAAAAAGCATCAGACCTGGAAATAGCCGCCCAAAATCAAAAAATAGCCTCTGTAAATAATCAAATCGATGACATAAACAAAAACTTCACCAAAAGCTTTAATAGAATACTGACAAGAAATCAGAAAATAAAATTATATGAAATAAAAATCAAAAAAATTATGGACAACACTCTTGATGTATTTATGGAGGAATGCGACTGCTCCTCAGCTGAATGCAAATGCAAAGAGGGCTGCGACTGCGGATGCAAAGATGCACCAACTGCTGCTCAAGAGGAAGAAACCATTGACCTCAACAGCATAATAAACACCATCTTTACCCCGCAGCAGCAACAGCAAATCAAAGAACAATCAAAGCAAATTCAACAACAGGTCAAAGACCAGTCAATCAAACTGCAGCAACAATTCCAACAACAGCTAAATTCCTCATCTCAGGACTTTCACAAAGAAGTTCAAAAACAACTCGACAACGTTCAGAGGACTCTCAACTGCAGTTGCGATAAATAAATAAATAAATAAATAAATAAATAAATAAATAAATAAATAAATAAATAAATATTACAAAATGTAACTCTGTAAAACCTTGCTATATCAGGATTTATAAAATTCCCCTAAATAACTCCTAAAGATAAAAAAAAAACTGCCGATAAATTTATTATCGTCATAAGGAGTTGAATAAAATGGGATTACAATTAAACGGAATAAACAGCGGTTTTGTCACAGGAAAAGAACTCGAAGCAGTTTCTTCAAAAATATTCCAGGCTGCACAAGCTCAATCAACAACACAATCTGTTGACCTTTCAAAAATTGATGTAGCAAAATTCAAACAAATTGACAACGGTACTTCCCTCAGCGGATTGAACGCAAACAACGAAGTATCAAAACAAATTGCTGATATGAATGCAAACTTGCAGCTTTCTCAGCAAACAATCGCAAATCTGCAGGCGCTTCAATCAAATGCAGCAATCAAAAACATCGACAAAATCGTTGAAGGGAAACTCACTATCCCTGCAAACGTTAAAGAAACTGAAGCTTCAGGCGAAGTTTTCGCTCTCACTCAATCAAGCGAAGTTCTGAATCCTCACAAAATGGATAAAGACAAAAAAGGCTCAAATCCTTTTGTATTCAGTTTCACTCAAAATAATGACGAAAAAGAAGAGACTTCAACCAATCTGCTTAGCATTTTTGCTTAATAATTAAAGACATTCAACTCCAAAGTCCGAGTCCTCTCGGACATTTTTTTTGCTCAAAACACATAAAGTCTACATCAGGAACTTATATAGCAAATTCCACATATAGTCATTCTGAGGATTTTAGCCATAAGAATCCTTTTTGTTTAGATACTTTGCTAACACTCGGTATGACATTGTTTTGAAAATTTTTGGTGGCGATATCCCCCCCTACATCAGCTCTTTATCTTTTCTCTTATCAGCTCTTATAATAGAAACGAGATTATCAAAAGACCAGTGAGATAAATCGACAAACATCTGCATCCTGCGGCTTGCTGCTTCTCTCGAGCGCAGAACCTGCTGCCTGCCATACACGTCTTTACCGGTAAACAAAAAAGCAACTTCTTTCCCTTCTTTTACGGCAGAAGAACAAAATCCGGAGTTTTCTTCAGACTCGTACAAATCAGTTGCCATCTCAAGCATATAATCCTTATTTCTTCTCAAACCTGACTCGCTTAATTTTTTTGAAAAAGCTTCAACATCTTCTTTTGTGCCGCTTAATGCAGCCATTCTTCCAAAATTTACGGAAGATATTCCTCCAAGCCTCATGTCAAAATTCCTTTTTTCTCTAAACAAATGATATTTTCCGTCAAACACCCATCAATCACAAACAAAATAAAAACTTCTGTTAACTTTTCTTATTCAAATAGCATTTTTTTCTTCCTTTTGTTTTTTTATATAAAACACTCAAAAGAAGGGCAGGTCAATGAAAGTTCAACAAACAGGTATGGGATTTGCTTACAATCAAAAGCAAACTACAGCATTATCACAAAAGAACAAAACTCAAGAACCTCAAAATATGAACGGCACGCCATATGTTGGCGCTTACTACATGCCTGTCATAAATTTCAGGGGAGACTCTGAAAAAGTTCTCATTACAAAAAAAGATGAAGCAGGAAACAAAATTCTCGATAAATACGGAAATCCCGTGATAAGACTCAACCCTGAAATAAAAAAAGCCATGGATAAAGAAACTTTTGAGTTCACAGGACCTGATGGCGAAAAATTTACAGGTACGGTAAAAGAAGCCCTGCTTGCATACATTAGAGATATAAGAGATTTGGACGAAAACCGTTACTCTGGCTTATACCATGGTTCAAGCCTCGAATCCATCAAAAAAATAAAAGAACAAGGTCCTGATCCGAGAAAAACTACGAGCGTAGGTTTTGGTCCGGGCATGTATTTTGCATTCTCGGAAGGAGATGCTCATGACTATAGCGGGGCAAAAATCAAAGCCGACTTGCAACAACACAAAAGAGAAGATGGAGTAACAGGCAAATTTGCCGTATTCAACGGACTGTTCTACAGAAATATAAAAACACCAGAAGTAGCCAAAAAGCTGCAGGAAATAACACCGACAAGCACAGATATAGACTCATTGCTTAATGATTACTGTAGAGAAATTCTTGTTGATGACCTCAAAATAGATGCAGGATACGGATTCGCAAGAAGCCATCATCCTTGCGTAATCGTCTTCAACCCTGATGTAATCTCTAACATAAGAAACAGCAACGAATATTAGAAAGAAAGGAATTAAAAATGCAAATCCAAAACTTAACACTGAACAACATTTCACCTCAAAAAATATCTTACAAAAATAACAACACAAACAACTCAACACCAAAATGCGACAATTCAATAAAAGATGTTCCGAATTCTTTTTATCGTCCCTTGAATTTTGGAGGAAATATCAGAGTTTATGACCCGATGGAAGAAATCAGAAAAGAAAAAGAACTGAGAGAAAATCTCTTCAATCAATTTATGGTCGAACAAAAAGACTCTGATGGTAATACTATCACTGACAAACAAGGACGACCAATCACAAAACTCGACCCGAAAATAAAAGAAATGCTCGATTCAACAACTTTTGAATTTACAGCACCTAACGGCTCAAAAATGAATTGTACAATCAAAGATGCAATCAACGCATATATTGTAGATACACTTGATGAAGATACAAAATTCCATAGAGTAATTCATGGCTCTTCACTGGAATCAATAAACGATATCATCAACAACGGACCTGATATGCGCAAAACAACAACAAATGCATTCGGACCCGGTATGTATTTTGCTTTTTCTGAAGGTGATGCACATGATTACTCCGATGCAAAACTCATGGCTGATGTCATTCCTCAGGAAAGAGAAAACGGAGAAAAAGGCAAAATTGTAAGATTCAACACAAATTTCTACGATAAAATAAACAACCATAATTTGCATAAAGCAATAACCGATTTCACTGGGCTTGAAGCACCTGATGAACCTTGGCAGCCTTATTATATAGAGCGTGCATATATGGAGCTGCCTGCAAAATTGGTTGATGAATACTGCAGAGATCTGATGGTAGAAGAAATGGGTATAGATGCCGCACAATGCGGTGCACGTGGATTTCATTCATGCGCTGTTGTATTAAATCCTGATGCCATCACAAATATACAAGAATTCAATCCTTACAGATACTACTAGGAAGCAGCGAAAATCCATCTTCATCCTTGAAGGAGTGAGTCTTGCTGAGCACAGCGAAGTATCTCTTAGAACTTCTTTTTACAATTTTGCTGCGCCTGATAGAACAACACGTCTTTGAAAAAAAACAGCTCTTTTGATAATATCAAACTATGAACTTGGTTGATATCATATTTCTGGCAGTGGCACTCTCTATAGATGCAGGAATAGTTTCTTTTTCTCAGGGAATCATCTTTGTAGAAAACAAAAGAAAAAATTCTCTCAAACTTGCATTATCAGTAGGATTTTTTCAGGCGCTTATGCCGGTAATCGGCTGGTTTGTCGCAAAATGGATTTACCGGTATGTAGAAGCGTTCTCAACATGGATAGCTTTTACAATATTTTTAGCTCTCGGTATAAAATTCATCATCGATGCCTTCAAGGAGGATGAAAAAGAAATCCAAAAAGTAACAACACAACTTTCTCTTTCTTTTCTGCTTTTTGTATCAATAGCGACAAGCATCGATGCTCTCGGCGCAGGAGTAAACCTCTATTTTCTGAAAGCGCCTGTACTCATTTCCGCCATAATAATCGGTACTATAACTTTTTTTAACTCTCTGCTTTCATTCTGGGTTGGATATGCAATCAAACACTTCCCTTCAAAATATATGGAAATAGCTGCAGGACTGATTCTTATACTCCTTGGTGTTAAAGTATTATTTTAAGATTTTTATATATTTTGCATTCAATATTTGCAAGATTTATCCTTCTCAGAATATAATAATCTTTACAAAAGGGACTTAAAAATGAATATCCTTATAAATGACTCAAATTTTGATTCGGAAGTTCTCAACTCTGAACTGCCTGTTCTGGTTGTGTTCTATTCTGACTGGTGCCATATCTGCAAAAGAATACATGAATATGTCGATGAGCTGAAAGAGGAATACAAGGATATTCTCAAAATAGCAAAAGCAAACTCAGAGCACACTCTCGAGTTAATATCATCTCTGAATATAAAAGGCGTCCCTACTATACTCCTCTATAAAAAAGGAAAACTTATACAAAGAATAAACGGCTTTCTATCAAAAAGACAACTTCAGGATTTTCTTGAGAAAAACTTGAAATAATCAATCCTTCTGCTTAATCATCTCTTCTACCTCCTCTGCCCCCTGTTTGTGAAATTTTTCCTCCTCAGGATAAAGCTCTTTGAGTACACGCAAAAACTCTCCAACATGAACTTTCTCCTCTTCAACAATATCTTCCATAACTTTTTTCAGAAGTTTGTTATCGGTAGAGTTTATTATCTGCTCATAAATCTGAATAGCCTCATATTCTGATGAAATAGAAAAGCGAATTGCCTGCAGAACTTCTTCTTCGCTCAATTTTCTATCAGACATTTTTGCATTAAAAAACGATGAAAATTCAGGCATAAAAAATCTCCTGTATCAATCTGTCAAATTCAATTATCACTACTTCTTCCAAACAAAACATTCCACAACAAGGCAACAAAAAGAATAAATTTCTCATAACGCAATTTTTTTTATTCATATGTTTTAAAACAATATCCATACAAAAATAAGAATTAAAAACAATGAATATAACCCTCCTCCGTCCGTACGGAATATCTTCCTCCTTCCACAGGACTAATAACAACACTCTTTTCCTGCATGGCTCTTTAACAAAAGATATATTTCAAAAAAGCTCGCCTTTGTCTTTTACAGGAAAAGAAAGCTCGAATAATCCTCCCCATAATGATTCAACCGAGGATTTCCTTCTCTATGCCAAAGAAACCAATTTTCTCAACAGAATACCTCAAATAACAACCTACAAAAATTATATCGGAAAAGGTTTTGAAGGAACTGTCTACGAAATTCCGCAAGAGCCGAGATGGGTGCTGAAAGAAAACAACAGAATGTCCAACAATATCAACGGTATCGATAAAGAAATTATGCCAATTGAAGACAAAATGCCGCTGATAAACGTTGGACAGCCTGTCGCAAGAATAGAACTCGGCTACGGTCAGGCATTATCAGTTTATCAAATACTCAAAATGCAGCATGGAAATGAATATGGAATAGCCCCATTTCCCATATCTTCTGAAAGCTTCCTTAAAATGCCTGGAACCCAAAAGCTTTACAAACACTTTCTAAGCCAAATGGCATCGCTTCCTCTCTCAAGTTATGAACAACTCATAGAAGACCTGAAATATATCAACGACTGTGGCTTCAAACCAGACTACTTCAACCCGAACAACTTTCTCCTCGACGGAAATAAAATAAAAATGGTTGATACAGAAGAAATTACAGACAAAAACTACCTGAATGACTACGGAAATGTCTTGTATTCTTTATTAATCGGAGAATTTTTCAATTTTGCAAAAAATCAGGAACAAGACTTTCCATCAGATGATATAAAAAAACTAAACACTCAGATAACAACAAAATTTATGACTGCAATGAAAAATAAAAATCAAAAATTTGCACAAGATAATACCCACTTCCTTGAATTTCTCAAATCTGATTTATCCTCGCCTTATTTCAAAACAGATGACTATGAAAAGAAAATAGCACTGCTAAAACAAAATAATCTGCTCTAAATCTTACTAACTTTTGTAAAGATAATCTCAATAATTATCAATATTTATTCTTCATACACATTAAATATGTAGGGAAATTTACTTATTTAGCTAAAAAAAACAGTCCAACAGGAGAGATTTTATGTTTATTAGTGGTATTAATGTGTCTTTAGATGCTCAGTCAGCAAAAAATACATCTCTAAAAAAACAAAATTCAAATTATTCAATACAAAACCAGCAAGAGCTTCTATCTCAAACAGCAAGCCAAAGTATTTCAAACATCAGCAAAGTCAACTTCGGTGCACTGAGAAAAACAACACCGATTACACATATCTCGTTCGCAGGAAATCCGGATAAGCACTCTGATGAATATCTGCATGTTATCGCAGAGATGGCCCCGCTTGCAAAAACAGGCGGTGCAGCTGTCGTTGCAGAAGACCTCGGGCATATGTTCCCGAATTATAACAACAGCAAACATGCCTTCTTCCTTCCATACTACAACGGCGAAGAGTTAACCGATCCGACAGGATATACTATCGGACACAAAATCAGAGAAGATGAAGAAGGACCTTATTATCAGAAACTCGGAAGCAACGACAAAATTCACCTCGAAAAAATCGCTCAAAAAGACATACACTGGGGACAAGACTCAGCATTATATGACACAACTGACGAAGTCGCTCTCTACAAAGTAAAAAGAGATGAAATGGATAAAATGGGATTCCCTAAAAATACCTCCGTATACTTTGTTTATACCCCGCTTTGTTCAAGCATGGAAAAAGAATACTCAGGAGCCTATAACGACGGAAATCTCGGAAATATCTACTCTCAATTTTCAAAAGCAGCCACAGAACTTGCTCCTGAACTTGCAAAAGCAGAAAACGGCAACTTCAACCCAGAAAACATCCTCTGCCATGACTGGCATACAAGTTATTTCCTCAACTATGCAAACACCGAAAATCAAAACGGCAACGACTACTACAGCGGCATAAAACCAGGTTACGTAATCCATAACCTCGGAAGAGCTTACCAGGGGGTAACAAGCCCTTACGGACTCTTCTGTCAGGTAGCAAGCCCTGAAGAAATAAAGGCAATAAACCAGGACCCCGAGTTCCAGAACCTGATGATGGAACAATACAGAAGCTCGGCTCAACCGCTGAAACACAGACAAAACGTTGAGTTCGAAATTAATAACTACTTCAAAAACATAATGCCTGAACTCTACGACGAAAAAGGCGCATTCAACGCAAGCATGATTCCTATCAGACTTGCAGAAAGAGGATGGGTCACAATTCATACTGTATCAGGGAACTACGCAGATGAACTGACTAATACTCCTGAATTATCAGAAGGATTGACAAACCACGTTAAAAAACTCAAACAAAAAGGTAAAATGATTGGTATCACAAACGGTATGTCAACACCATCCTGCGACCCTTCTTCAACAAAAGGCTACCCGGCTCCATACAACCAAATTTTCAAAACCTTCAAACCAACAGACAACATCAGCGATATAAGAGCCGCAAAACTCTACAACAAACAAAAACTGTTCGAAAAACTGGTTCCTGATGAAACAGGCAACCTCGATGCCTCACAAATAATGCCAAGATTTAACCCCGAAAAAAATCAAATCATCGGATATCTTGACAAACAAATTCTCAACAATCCTGACGTACCTCTTTTTGTCGGATGGGGCAGAGGCGACTACCAGAAAGGTCTTGATGTTACACTCGAAGCAATAGAAAAATACACGGACGAAAACCCTCAATCAAAAGCGGTGTTCATCATCGGAGGAGGTGTAACAGGTGCCGGCGAAGAAGGAGAAAAAATTGAAAAACAGGCAAAAGAACTCGCAAATGGAAAACTCAAAGGTCGCCTGATTTTCATGGACGGTTTTGCTCCTGCATATGCCCTCGCTTCAGCAGCTGACTATGCTCTGTTCACAAGCAGATTTGAACCCTGCGGACTGACTCAATTTGAAGCAATGAAATACGGTTGCATTCCAATTGTAACAAGCACAGGCGGTTTTGCTTCGACAGTTCTGCAATCTGACGAAACAGACACGCCGACAGGTTATAAAACAGAACACAGCTTCTTCATGACAGATGAAACTCTCAGAAATAATCTTAATATAACTGGAGAAATTACAGACAAAAACAGACGAACTCTCAGAGATACGGCTCTTGCGGAAGAAGTCAAAAATGCAATGGAAAGAGCAACATTAACAACATTATCCTCAAAAGAAGAACATGAAAAAATTATGAGAAACTGCCTGACTGCAAAAGCCGGGTGGGATAACAACGCTCAGTTCAACGAAGGAACTCCTGCAGTTGAAAAAATCAACGAATTCCATTTCAACCACGATAACAGAATAGAACCAAACAGAACGTTCATCAATCACAGATAATTAAAAAGACCTCTAAAAAGAGGTCTTTTTTACATCAGGACAAATCCTGAAATCTTGTTATATCCGGAACTGCCGGGTTTATAAGTTCTTTCTGCAACCATATTCGATGTATTGCCTTCTATCGTATGGATTGTTCCATCAGGGTCAACCTTTGTTACAATACCTGTATGAGAAGCTCCATTCTCTTTTTGTATCATAATATCACCTGGTTTAACCTGACTCCACTGAGATCTACTTATATATCGTCCATTTGCTTTTCCCCAGTCCCGCAAACCGGAAACAGCATTAGACCCGAACCCTGCCGGAGTATCGGAACCAAGAGTTTCTTTGACGACATAAGTCACAAATGCTGCACACCAGGCTATTTCGTCACCATTGGTAAACTTCAGATAAGATCCGTTGCTTTCGTTATATCCCAAATATTTCATAGCCGTATCAACAATTGCAGACCCTGAATTTGATACAACACGACTTATATTATCTTCCTCAAAATTTCCGTTTGCAGAATTGTACTCCTGCATAGCTGATACGGAATCACGCAGCATTGATATAAGACTGTCAATCCCGCTCAAAACAGATTCATTAGAAGTATTTATATATGCACCCATCGGGCTAACATATGTCATGATGATTTATTTCTCCTCTATTTAGGAACAAATACGTAATACTCGGCATCTCTTGTTGTCATCTGCGAACCGACATAATCACTCGCTTCCTGTCCGTTGCCAAGGGCTATTGAAATATGCCCGTGCGGATGCCCGGGGCTTTGATCCCATACAACTATTGAGCCTGCAGGTAAATTCGGCAATTCATCCCTTGATACTTTCACTTCCTTGAACTTGCTCGTGAAGGGCTCGCTTCTCAAAACAGGCACTGTCTGATATGCAGAAGCCTGCCACAATCCGAACTCTTCGCCATAAGCATTTCTTAAAGCCTGATTAACTCCGCCGAGGCAGTAGCCTGTCGGGTTACTTCCGCCCATTGACATAGCAACATTCCGAGCCGCTGAGGCAAGAGCAGAATCAGACGCCCCTGATGATGTTTCGCTCCAATCAGAAACATTTGCTGCTACTTCATCATCTTCAAATGATTTCACTTCTTCTTGTGCGTTTGTCGATTCCAAAAACGTCTGCAACATACTGATAGTTTCATCAACACTAGCCATCACTCCTGAACTGCTGTCAGTCTGTATATATGCACCCATCGGACTCACATACGACATAGTCTTCTCCTTTATTCAAATCGGAAATAAAATACCGCTTATATATATAAAAAATATATAAACAGTCAATATTCACTTTTTTGTATGTTTGTTACATTTCTTTATAAAGATAAACTTTTTAAAGCTCTAGCTCATAGCCAAAATAGACAAAACGCTTCCCATATTTCTTGACTTTGTAGACACACAGCTGCCGCCGCCGGCACCTGAGGTATTTCCTTCAATTGTCGTAATAGTCTGCCCATCTCCTCTATCAACAAGAATACCTATATGGTCGGCAACTCCATCACCATCCCAGTCGAATAAAACCAAATCACCCGGCTGGGCCTGATTTATACCAACTTTTGCCCCTGCTGCTTTTCCTGCAGCGTCTATAGTAGGACAATACGCTTTATTTGAACAATTTTTATACCAATCGGGGAGATTTCCGCCCATTGTGCTTCCAAGGACAAAATAAACAAAATCAGCGCACCATGCGCCATAATCAAATTGATATCCCGCTCCTGACATAATCCCGCTCATTTCACCCTGGCTTTTACCTTCATATTTAGAGGCAAAAGACAATACAGCCTGAGCATTTTCACTGTTGTAAATGCTTGTGCCTATGTTGTCATCAGCAAAAGAACCGAGTTTATTTTGCGCATTTGTCATCTCAAGAAATGACTGCAGCATGCTGATAGTTTCATTAACACTCGCCATCACGCCAGAGCTGCTCTCAGTCTGAATATATGCGCCAAACGGACTTACATATGTCATAATCCGCTTCTTTCTTTTTTGAAAAAATACCGCTTATATATATAAAAAATATATAAGCGGTCAATATTCATTTTTTAGTATATTCTTTACATTTATTTATATTTTTATGAACTACATGGATATAAAGCCTGATATTACATTATATCTGCTATTTGGGTCATTAGGGTCATATGTTCTTTCAGCGACCATATCAGATGTATTACCTTCTATTGTATGAATTGTTCCATCAGGGTCTACTGAAGTAATAATACCTGTATGAGAAGCGCCATTGCGTTCCTGTATCATTACATCTCCAGGTTTAATATTTTGCCAATTGGATATATCCTGATATTTTCCGTTATTTTCACCCCATGCTCTTAATGTAGCTACAGAAGGTGAGCCGAATCCCTCAGGAGTATCTTCTCCCATTGCCTCTTTTACAACATAAGTAACAAAGTCAGCACACCAAGCTTCTTCTCGTCCTTCAGTAAACTGCAGATAAGAACCGTCGCTTTCATTCATTCCGAGATATTTTTTTGCTATTTCAACAATATCATCAGTGCCAAGGCCGTTTTCTCTTGCTTTTTCAACGTTTTTCTTTTCGGTTAATTTTTGAGAAACTTCTTCGACATCAGCCTGTGCAGTATCTATTTCTCCCTGGATTCTGCTTGCTTCACTTTCTTTGGTTTCTTCAACTTTTGCCTGAGCTTCATTGTATTTAGTCATAGCTTCTTTCAAAGCTTCTTTTGTTTCAGGTGACGCAGCAGCAAGAATATCCTCTTGATTTTGTAGTTTGGCTTCTTCCAACTCTGCTTTTTCTCCTTCAAGAGTGCTCAGAGTTTCTTGAAGATCACCCAATTTGTCTTCTGCATCGCCTATAGCGACGTCTAGTTTATCTTCTTCATCCCCTTTTTCTTTAATTTGTTGTTTTACACTTGCTATTTTCTCATCAATTTCAGCATTTCTCTCGGAATCACCGTCTGTTTTCTTTGATTCCAATGAAGCTAAAGTATCATTCAAACTAGACAACTCATTGGCAACAGATGTTTTCTGAGTGTTCAAATCGGTTATTTCAGCTTCTGTATCGTTTATGCTTACTTTTGTTTCGTCAATTTCCTGCTGGTTAGCAGTCATATCTTCTTCTATCTGCTGTTTTTCTTCTTTCAGCTCATCAGGAATATTATCATCTTCTTCGATTAGTTTGTCATAAGCTTCTTTTGCAGCTTCCATATCTTCTTCAGCAGCTTGAACAGCAGCATTATCTCCGCTGTAAACACCGTTCAGTTCTTCTCTTTTTTCATTCAATATTCCTTCACGAGAAGTTTTTTCTGCCTCAAGTTCTTCGATTGACATAGCATCAAGACCTGTCGGCTGATTTGCCTGAGAGGTCGAACCACCGCCATAAGAGCCTGATGAACCGCCGACTCCCGAGGAACCGCCTGCTCCGCCGGCACCGGAGGAAGCATTTGTTCTCGGAGATTGAGTATTGTTGACTTTTGTATCTGACTCATCAGAACCTTTTTGAGCTTCCGCCTCTGCGGCTTTTGCTTCTGCTTCTTTTGCTGCTTTATCGTTTTCTATAGCTTTTTTCAAATCATCTATTGATATCGAATTTTTTGCTTCTTCATTATCTTCACTGTCGAGTTCAGCAATTTCTTTCAGCTCTTCTTCGCTGACTTTGCCGTCTTCATCTTTATCGATAAGAGAGAAAACTTTATCAAGTCCGATATCTTCTACTTCAGACCAGAATTCTTCAGATTGTTTTGCTATTTCTCTGAAGTCTTCTTTTGTTGCATCTTTCAAACCTTCTATCATCACGGCATCAGGAAGAACTTCTTCTCCTTCAGATGTTTCTGCACCATCTGATGTAACTTCTTCGCCAGTTACATCAGGCTGTTCGGTGTTTGCAGCGTCTGCGCCTTCAACGGGTGCCTCTGTTGTGGCTTCTGTAGCAGGCTGCTCTGTTGTTGCAGATGCATCTGCTGAAACATCACCTTCCGTTGATGGTGTTGTTCCGCTGCTTCCTGATGTGTCAGAAACTTTCAAGCCCAAGCCTGCAAAAGCATCTTTCAGGTTTTGAAGAGTTCCTGATATTGCGCCTATTGCGCCATCCCAAGAGAGAAGTTCGTCTTTTGTAAGAACTCCATCATTATTAACATCCAAACTGTTGTATTCAAAATTAATTTCGCTGTCATCAAGAGATAAAAACGGATTGTCCGTGTTCAGTTGACCTCCGACTACGGCATCTTCTTCGCTGACAAGCTCTTCAGTTGATGCCTGAGCGCCGCCTTCAATTTCTCCCTGCTCGCCATAAACAGTTCCTGATGTGTCAACAGTTCCTGCTGTAGTTTCTTCCTGAACGGCAGGTGTTTGTGTTTGATAAGATTGAACGCCATCTGCGTTTTTATACTTCCAATATTCTGTTGTACCTTGAACAGCCATGATATATAACCTTTCATTACTTTATATATACTTAAAAACTTTTTTTAAGGCTGAATTTCAAGCAATAGTCATTTTGTTACATTTCGTTATATAGTTTTTAAAGAGTTATTTAAAAAAATAAACATGTTTTATGTATAATATACTTATCCGAGATAGGGGTTTTTGAAGATGGATAACAAAATCTCAGGAAAAGTTACAAGCAGGTTGACTCTATATCACAGCATTCTATGCGAATATATCGAAGACGGTATCGAATTGATTTCGAGTCCTCAGATTGCATCAAGACTGGGGATAGATGATTCTCAGGTCAGAAAGGATTTCGGGCTTTTGAAAAATGTCGGAAGATGCAGAGTCGGATACAACGTCAAAGAGCTAAAGGATAAGATAGAAAAAACCCTCGGATTTGCGCATCAAAAGGATGCGTTTATTATCGGAGCAGGACACCTCGGGCTTGCTCTTGCAAAATATGACAATTTTAGCAGCTACGGGCTGAATATTATTGCGTTATTTGATAATGACCCATACAAAGTTGATATGCACATCAACAACAAACAAATTTTCCACATAACAAAACTTCCTAATCTCGTTCACAGGCTGAATGTAGACATAGCAATTCTCACAGTGCCAAAGAATCAGGCGCAGAAAGTTGCCGATTTTCTGGTGGCATCAGACATCAAATATATCTGGAACTTCACTCCCGCTGTATTGAGAGTGCCTGATAACATAAAAGTTTGGAACGAAAACCTTATCGCAAGTTTTCTGCAGTTTGCCTGCAAAGATATTGAGTAGGAATTATTCCCACTCAATTGTTGACGGCGGTTTTGATGAGATGTCATAGACTACTCTGTTTATGCCTTTCACTTCGTTGATTATTCTTGAAGAAATTCTTCCAAGAACATCATAAGGCAGCTTTGCCCAATCAGCAGTCATAGCATCCTGACTTTCAACCGCTCTGATTGCGCAGACACTCTCATAAGTTCTTTCATCGCCCATTACACCGACTGATTTAACTGGGAGCAGAACAGCGAAAGACTGCCAGAGTTTATTATAAAGTCCTGCTGCTTTAATCTCAGATGATACAATATCATCAGCAGCACGAAGAATATCAAGACGTTCTTTTGTAATCTCTCCTATGATACGAACAGCTAACCCGGGTCCCGGGAAGGGCTGGCGGTTGATTACCTCTTCTGCAATTCCGAGTTCTCGGCCTATTTCTCTAACTTCGTCTTTGAAGAGTTCTCTAAACGGCTCGAGAAGTTCAAGGTTCATCTTCTCAGGCAGCCCGCCAACATTGTGGTGGCTTTTGATTACATCAGAAGGTCCTTTGAAGGAAACGCTTTCGATTACATCAGGATATAGAGTTCCCTGCGAGAGGAATTTCACATTTTTTATTTTCTTTGCCTCTTCATCAAAAACTTCGACAAACTCATGCCCGATGATTTTTCTTTTCTTCTCGGGGTCTTCAACCCCTTTGAGCTTTTTCAAAAATCTTTCAGACGCATCGACATAAATCAAATCAACATCAAAATGATTTCTGAACATATCGATGACTTTTTCAGCCTCATTCAGCCTCAATACACCGTTGTTAACAAAAATACACTTGAGCTGATGTCCGATGGCTTTGTTAATCAAAACAGCGGCAACAGAAGAGTCAACACCACCGGAGAGTCCCAGGATAACATTCTTATCACCGACTTTTTCTTTTATCTCTTTGAGCTGACGTTGAATAAAAGAACCCATATCCCAGTTTGCACAGCACTTGCAGATGCCGAAGACAAAATTTCTCAAAATCTGGACACCGCCTTGAGTATGAACAACCTCAGGGTGGAACTGAACGGTGTACAATCTTCTTGTAAAATCAGCCGCAGCACAATAAGGGGTGTTATCTGTTTTTGCAAGAACTTCAAATCCCGCTGGGAGTTGTTCGATTTTATCCCCATGGCTCATCCATACCGTTTTTTTCTGAGCGGGGTCAAAGCCTTCGAAAATAGCTTTATCTGCAAGAATTTGAATTTCGGTACGTCCGTATTCTCTCTTATCGGAAGAGAAAACCCGCCCGCCGAGCAAATGAGATATCAACTGCATTCCATAACAAATACCTAAGACAGGAACTCCGAGTTCAAGAACTTCTTTGCCTATAATCGGAGCATCTTTACCATACACGCTCGAAGGTCCGCCTGAGAGAATTATTCCCTTCGGGTCAAATTCTTTTATCTTATCAACTGAGTAGTTGAAGGGATGTATCTCGCAGTAAACCTTCTGTTCTCTGATTTTGCGGGCTATAAGCTGGGTATATTGAGAGCCGAAATCGAGAATAAGTATCTTATCCAGAGAATCAGTATTTGTCATAAAAAAACCTCTTCTATAATCTGTAGTTTGGTGCTTCTTTGGTAATAATTACATCGTGAACATGGCTTTCTTTCAATCCCGAAGAAGAAATTTTTACAAACTTCGCTCTTTTTACAAGTTCTTCAAGATTTTTGGCTCCGATGTATCCCATGCCTGCTCTTACCCCGCCGACAAGCTGATAAACCGTTGCAGATAGCGGTCCTTTATAAGGTACTTTTCCTTCAATCCCTTCAGGAACAAATTTTTGCTCTGATTTGACATCATTCTGAAAATATCTGTCTTTGCTGCCATCTTTCATCGCACCGATAGAGCCCATACCTCTATACATTTTGTAGGTTCTTCCCTGATAAAGAATAGTTTCTCCTGGGCTTTCTTCGGTTCCTGCGAGAAGCCCGCCGAGCATAACAGTATTTGCACCAATGGCGAGAGCTTTTACGATATCTCCTGAGTATTTGATACCGCCGTCGGCTATTGCAGGAATGCCATGTTTTCTTGCGACCTGACAAGCTTCATAAACTGCTGTAATCTGAGGAACTCCGATACCTGCAACTATTCTTGTCGTGCATATAGACCCGGGGCCTATACCGATTTTTATACCGTCAACACCTGCTTTAATCAAAGCTTCTGCACCTTCTGCAGTTGCTATGTTGCCTGCTATAATCTGTGCCTTGGGATAAGTAGTTCTGATATCTTTTATTGCATCAAGAACATTCTTTGAGTGCCCGTGAGCTGTATCGATGGTGATTACATCAACAGAAGCATTCATCAGGGCTTCTATTCTTTGATATCTGTCTTCTGAAATTCCGACAGCAGCCCCGACACGAAGTCTTCCCTGAGAATCTTTGCTTGCATTCGGATATTTGATTGCTTTCTGGATATCTTTGATTGTTATCAAACCCTTGAGGATAAAGTTATCATCAACTATAGGGAGTTTTTCTATTCTGTTTTTATGCAGAAGTTCTTTTGCAGTTTCAATATCAGTTCCCTCTTTTGCGGTAATCAGATTATCTTTTGTCATAATATCTTCAACACGCTGGGAGAGGTTATTCTCAAAGCGGAGATCTCTGTTTGTTAAAATACCCATCAAACGACCTTCTTCGTTGGTGATGGGTAATCCTGAAATTCTGTATCTTTTCATTATATCAAGGGCATCAGACAAACTCTGATAGGGAGAGAGGGTTATCGGATGAGATATCATTCCGCTCTCTGATTTTTTGACAATATCAACTTCTCTTGCCTGCTGCTCTATTGTCATATTCTTGTGAATCATACCGATTCCGCCCTCACGAGCCATATTGATTGCCATCTCTGACTCTGTTACAGTATCCATTGCCGCACTGATAAGAGGGATATTAAGTTTTATTTCATTTGTTAATTTTGTCGAAAGGTCTGTGTCTTTTGGCAAAACACTCGATTCTTGAGGTACCAGCAGCACATCATCAAAAGTCAATGATTCTTCTATTTTCAATGTCATTATCTTCTCCTTTATCTTTATATAAGGGTTATGACTATTTTTAATGTTTTTTAAATGATATCAAAAGAGAAGATATATGCAAGTAAATTTTATTTTTAAGTTATTATAATTTAAAATATCTTTAAAAGATTTATGAGGTGATGTAACAGCTATGAAATTTGAAACTATTGCTACACAAGGTTTTTTGGATCCGCAGAACAACAACCATGCAATCTCTATGCCGATATATGCAACAACAGCATACAGTTTTGACTCGGTTCAGCACGCCATCGACCTTTTTGACCTGAAAGTCGGGGGAGATATCTATACAAGACTTTCAAATCCTTCAAATGACCTCGTTGAAAAACGAATAGCAGAATTAGAAGGTGGTGTTGGAGCAGTTTCAACATCTTCAGGGCAATCAGCCATCCTCATTGCAATGTTGAATATAGCAGGAGCGGGAGATGAAATAGTTACATCATCAAAAATTTACGGAGGAACTTATAACCTCTTCTCAAAAACATTCAAACAAATCGGCATTAATGTCAAATTTATCAACACAGATAACCTCGAAGACTACGAAAAAGCCATAACAGACAAAACAAAATGCCTCTACACCGAAACTATCGGCAACCCGAAGTTGAAAGTCGCAGATATAGAAGGACTTGCAAAAATTGCTCACAGCCATGGCATTCCGCTTGTTGTCGATAACACGGTTGCAACACCTTATCTTTGCAGACCGTTTGATTTTGGCGCAGATATCGTTGTTCACTCAACTACAAAATATCTCTCAGGTCATGGAAATGCTATGGGCGGAGTGGTTGTTGACTCGGGAAAATTTGACTGGAACCAGAACAACAAATTCCAGATGCTGACAACACCTGATGAAAGCTACCATGGAACAATTTATACGGAAGCGTTCAAAGAAGCAGCCTTCATCGTAAAAGCAAGAGCACACCTTTTAAGAGACCTCGGATGCTGCCAGAGTCCGTTCAACTCTTATATGACTCTTCTCGGGCTCGAGACCCTTCATGTAAGAATGGACAGACACTGCAAAAACGCTCTTGAACTGGCGCTATACCTCGAATCGATGAAAGATATAAACTATGTTATCTACCCTGGGTTAGAAAGCAGCGCTGATTATGAGCTTGCTCAAAAATATCTCAAAAAAGGCGCCTCTTCGCTTGTGGGATTTGGAGTAAGGGGAGATGGAACAAAATTTATCGAAGCTCTCAAACTCTTCATCCATGCGACAAACCTCGGTGACGTCCGTTCAATCATCACATATCCTGCCGGCACAACTCACAGACAGCTCTCAGATGACCAGCTTGAGAAAGCTGGAATTACAAAAGACTTCATGAGAGCCTCAATAGGTCTTGAAAATATCGAAGACATCAAAGAAGATATCACAAATGCAGTCAAAATCGCCTGCTCATAAAAGAGGGTAAAAAATGACCGTTACAGAACTGAAAGATAATGTAGGATTTGTAAAAACAGAATTCTATACAATCGAAGAAAAAATAAAATTCGAAAGCGGAGTAGAATTCGGTCCTGTTACAGTAGCTTATGAAACCTATGGAAAGCTGAATGAGAATGCTGATAATGCAATCCTTGTCATACACGCTCTCACCGGTGATGCTCATGCAGCAGGATACCACAGCGAAAATGACAAAAAGCCCGGATGGTGGGATACGCTTATTGGTCCTGATAAGGGTTTTGATACAAATAAATATTTTGTCATCTGCTCTAATATCTTAGGCGGATGCAGCGGAACAACAGGTCCTTCAAGCATAAACCCCGAAACAGGCAAACCGTATGGAATTGATTTCCCCGTTTTCACGATAGAAGACACCGTAAAAGTCCAGAAAAAGCTTCTTGATTACCTTGGAGTAAAAAGGCTATACAGCGTTGCTGGAGGTTCTATGGGAGGAATGCAGGCTATGCAGTTTGCAATATCTTACCCTGAGATAGTCAACTCAGCAATTCTAATCGCAACAACGAGCCGTCTTTCACCGCAGGCGATTGCTTTCAACGCAGTCGGAAGAAATGCTATCATCTCTGACCCTTGCTGGAACAACGGTGATTATTATGACAAGCCTCAAAAACCTGATAGAGGACTTTCAGGGGCAAGAATGATAGGACACATTACCTATCTCTGCGAAGAAGCAATGTACAACAAGTTCGGACGCAGACTACAGGATAAAGACCATTATGATTTCAACTTTGATATTGATTTTCAGGTTGAAAGCTATCTTCAGCATCAGGGACAAATTTTTGTCGACAGATTTGATGCAAACAGCTATCTTTATATAACAAAAGCTGTTGACTACTTTGATTTGGCTGATAAATACGGTTCTTTGACAAATGCATTCAAAAATTCAAATGCCAAATATCTCATTATCTCATTCGACTCTGACTGGTTATTCCCCTCAAGACAGTCAAAAGAGATAGTCAATGCGCTTATGAACCTCGGGAAGGATGTGTCTTACTGCGAAATAGAATCCCCATGCGGGCATGATGCCTTCTTGCTTGAATATGACGTGCAATCAAAGATAATCAAAAGTTTTTTAAACGACCATATAAAAGAGGACGCTGATGAATAATCATTACGCAACATCAAGAGGTTTACACCTGAATTATTCAATAATTCTCAATATGATAGAAGAAAACTCAAGAGTCTTAGACCTTGGCTGCGGCAACGGCGAACTGTTGAAGCTGTTGAAAGAGAGGAAAAAAGTCAAAGGCAACGGAATCGAAATTGACCAGAGAGGAGTAATTCAATGCCTTGAAAAAGGGCTGTCTGTCATACAGGGGGATATCGACGACGGTCTGAAGCAATTTCCTGATAAATCATATGATTATGTTATTCTCAATCAGACACTTCAATCAACTTATAATCCCGATTTTGTTCTCGAAGAAATGCTGCGTGTCGGAAAAAAATGCGTGGTGAGTTTCCCGAACTTTGCTTACTGGAGGATTAGATGCGAACTGTTCTTCAAAGGACATATGCCAAAGTCAAAAATCCTTCCTTTTGAATGGTACAACACCCCGAATATCCACCTGCTCACGATAAAAGACTTCTTTGAATTTTCAAAAGAGCATAACATCAAAATTCTTGAAGGCATCTACACAACAAAAGCAAACATAAGAAAAGGCATACAGTATAATATTTTCTCAAATTTCTTTGCAGAAGAAGTAATCTTTGTCATATCAAAATAAATTCAGCAGGCAAATTCGTATATTCACGGAGTTTTATATAGAAAAAAAGAAACGGAATATATGAACATACAACCGCTGAACATAAACTTTTTCAACAATCAGAAGTCTTTCTCACCAAGAATATCTTTTGGAGAGACGCCTCTTTATAACATCAAACTAAAAGAAAGGCTTGAAAACGATACATTCTCAAAAACAGACGGTACCTTCGCAAGCCTGAACCCTGATGATAAAAATGATGCAGAGCTTATAAAAAAACTTGAAACACTCTGGAATCCTTCAGGATATGCGGCAGTAATAGCAGAAGAGTTTCTCCATCCCCACAAAAGCAAAAACAGCAGTTTTTATATAATCGAAAAAAATTCTCCTGATAATGATACACTGCATAAAACAACCTGCATCGCCTCTGCAACGAATGTTGACAATACAGACAAATCAGCATTTGAAATAGACTATATCCAGACCTCTCCCGATATCTCACAAAGCGATAAACCTCAAATCAAAGGCAGCGGAGAACTGATGGTTTATGGCTGTGTCAAAGAAGCTCAAAAATACGGTTTTCAAAAAGTATCGATTTTCTCTTCAAACAACTCTTTCTATGAGCACCTCGGATTCAATAAAGTTGCCTACAGATGGTATGAACTTCCCTCATCTCAATATGATGAATTTCTTGAGAGAGTTGAGAAAAAATACGCAATGGAATAAAAATCCTCCTCATATTCAAATTTGTTAACAATAAGCACAAAATAAATCAATTTCTGATATTCATCTATTTTATAGGGATAAGGAAGTTGGTCTATGAATATCTGTTCAATACAAAATAACTCTTATATGCCGCAGTATAAAAGAACCCCACCTCTTCAACAAAAATCAGAAGAGCAGTCATTAAGCTGCAAAAAAATTGATGAAATTTCTTCATCATACCTGAGAGGCTCCTTTGGCATCATCAACAACAAAAACTCTCTTTCTTTCGGTCAAAAACATCTTTACCAAATAAACCTCAAAAAAAGACAGCAGGCAGGACACTACGAATTTATACCTGCATATTTTTCAAAACTAAACCCGAAGAATGAAGATGACAGATATTTCATGGAAAAACTTGACGGTTTCTGGTCGCCAAAAAGCGATAGAAATATGGCTGGTGATATAGCTGAAGACTTTTTCTCTGAGCGAAAGAATAAAGAAAATAATTTCTATATTATCGAAAAAAATGACGATGAATATTATGTCGACACCTTTTGCCGTACAACTGCGGTTGTTGAAACAACAAACCCAAAATCAAAAGATAAATCAAAATTCGAAATAAAATACCTTCAGACAAACCCTGATATTTTATATCAGGATACTCCTGATATAAAAGGCAGCGGCGAGCTGATGTTATATGGCTGCGTAAAAGAGGCAAAAAAACACGGTTTTGATATGGTCGAAATATACTCATCAAATGATAGTTTTTATGAACACCTTGGACTAATCGAACGCCCTAAAGCTCACTTTTTCACTCTTTACCCGCAAGAATACGACTACTTTCTTGAAAGAATCGAAAAGAAATACAACCTGAAACAAAGGAATTTCACAATATGAACATCAGCCCGATAAGCTTAAACACTATAAACAAGACCTCCTCAAGCAAAAAACTCTCTTTTGGAGAAACACCTGTCTGCAAAATAAATCTGAAAAGAAAACAAAAAGATGACACCTACAAATTCATCCCCGCTCATTTCTCTAAGCTAACTCCATCCGAGGATAAAGATGAATTACTCGTAGACAGAATAAAAGATGTCTGGGGAAAAAGAAACGACTCCTACGCAGTTGATATAGCAAGCAACTTTGCTCTTCAAAACGGACGGTCTGTCAACAATAATTTTTATGTAATATCAAGAGATGACCTGAAAGATCCCTACAGGAAAATTACCTGCATCATGCAAACAACAAGCACCGATGAGAGGGATAAATCAAAATTCAGCATAGACTATCTACAGGCACATCCGAATATAGAAAACAACCCGTTCTCAAAAATCAAAGGAAGCGGAGAGCTTTCACTTTACGGCTGCGTCAAAGAGGCAAAAGAACACGGTTTCAAAGAAGTATACATATCTTCTTCGAACAACCCCTTCTATGAACATCTGAACCTTAAACATGGAGTAAGAAACAGCACTTTTATTATTGATGAAGCTGACTACGACAGCTTTCTTGCAAGAATAGAAGAAAAATACGGCATAAAATAATTTTTTCTAATTTTTTTGGAACTTATATATCAAATTCCACAAATATTATTAAAAATCAGTCATTCTGAGGGAGAAAGCCCGAAGAATCCTTTTTGTTTAGATACTTCGCTAACACTCAGTATGACGTTGTTTTGAAAATTTTTGGTAGACTTTGCTATATAAATCCCATTTTTTTTAAGTATTTAATTATAAAATGGTTGATGTATAATAAATTTGTAATGGACAGAGTCAAGAGGGTCTAGAATATGTTGCAAATTTTCAAAACCTGTGAGAACAACACCCTGAAAGAGCTGTCTATTGCAGAAAAAGATACAGCAAAAGGAGCCTGGTTCAATCTCACACGACCAACCGGAGATGAAATCAAGCAGGTTGCAGAAGTTATAAACCTTGACCCTGACTATCTGAGAGATGCTCTTGACTCAGAAGAGCGTTCACGTCTTGAGATAGAAGAGGATGTTATGCTAATCATCACAAATATTCCTCTTATGGAAGATGAAAACACTTTTGATACTCTGCCTCTTGGTATCATCCTCACTCCGAATCATATTGTTACTGTTTCTTTGAAAGAAAACAATATTCTCTCTTTCTTCAATCAGGACACTTCAAAACTATTCCATACAGATGAAAGAACAAAATTCTTGTTTCATATCCTCTTCAGGTCAACAAAATTTTATTTGAGATACCTCAACCGCATAAACAGCAGAACAGACCAGATAGAACTTGAACTAAGAAGAACAATGAAAAACAAAGCGCTCTTCCAGCTGTTTGAGGTGCAAAAAAGTTTGGTTTATTTTACAACAGCACTCAAAGACAACGGAGTTGTTCTCGAAAAACTGATGCGCCTAAGACAAAACATAAACCTGCATCATATTTTCAAGCTCAACGAAGATGATGAGGATATGCTCGAAGATGTAATTATCGAAAACAAACAGGCTCTTGAAATGGTCGAGATGCACAGAAACATTCTCGAGAGTATGATGGATGCATTTGCTTCAATTATTTCAAACAACTTGAATATGGTGATGAAATTCCTGACATCTATGACTATCATACTTGCTATACCAACAATGATAGCAAGCTTCTGGGGGATGAATGTTCCCGTTCCGATGGCGCATACTCATCACTATGCAGCATTTATACTGATAATCATAACATCTTTCATAGGAACAAGTATTGTTGCTGCAATCCTTGCAAAGAAAAATCTTTTCTGAATTTTGATTTATTTTTCAATAACTTCAGATGTGTTTTCCTCAGTTTTCTCCGGGTTGAAATCATCTTCCTCCTGAGTTTCTTCCTGCTCAGTATCTGTTTCTTCAAGGAAATCAACAGAGAAAATATCCATATCAAAATCAGAAACCTTGTTTTTTCTTGAGTCATAAGAAATCTTCACAAATTGATATTTGTTCGTTTCTCCTAAAGATGATACAGAAACGTGATAAACTCCATCTTTTGTTTTGATAATCTTCTCACGATGATAGTGCCCTGAGAAAACAGCAAGAATATTTGAATGCTTTGCAAGCATCTCTTCATAAGCAGCTTTGTTCACAATATTATGAGTTTTCTTATCATAAGGTTCTTTTATTGGAAAATGCTGGAATATCAAAACTTTTTTATCGGAATTTTCTTCTAGAGTCTTATCAATCCAGGCCATCGTCTTCTTTGTGATAACACCATGAGAATTCGGTGCAACAGGGAAAGATGCATCAATAACAACCCCAATAATCTCTTGTGTTATAGGAAAGGTATAGTTGAAGGTGTTATACTTTCTTGATTTTCCATATTTATTCACAATTTTTACATAATCTTCTTTTGATATACCTGAGATTTTGTATGCATCATGATTGCCAAGACACATATAATAAGGTTTGTTTATTCTCCTTATTTTTTTCATAAAAGAAATAAGCAAATTCTCTTCAGAACTGTCGATGTTGTCACCCAAAAAAACAACAAAATCTATATCAGAAATGTTTATACCATCAATAGCACTATCCAAGAGTTTCTGAGTTCTTCCCCAGTTTCTTGCACTGTGTTCTATATCTTTTTGCTCGGTTGTATAGTGAATATCAGATAAAATTGCAAATCTGACAGTCTTCGCATCAGCAGCTCCGATACTCAAAAAAAACATCAATAAAAGACAAATAACACGCTTAATACTAAACATTTTTTACCGCCTCAATTTATATTTGTATTGTAACTTTTGACTCCAGGTTGACAAGAATTTTGTTCAGAATTTCAATTAAAGTTAATTTTTCTTCTTCGCTTATATTATTATAGATATATTTTTCTATCTGCCTGAGAGCAGGAACAATCGACTCAACTTTTTTCGTTCCCTCTTCTGTTAAATATATTTTGTGAATACGCTTATTATGAGCGTCCTCTTTTCTTGAAACAAGACTCCTATCTTCAAGAATATTTATCATCCTTGTTATGTTCGCTCTGTCTTTCAAAAGCCTTTGGGACAACTGGCGTTGGTAAAGACAGCCGTTTTCATAAAGCAGCCACAATATTCCGAATTGCTCAGGTGTAACATCAAAATTATGCGACCTGAAAATCTGAATAGCGTTCAATTTCATATACAACGCTACCATACAAACCGCATTGATTGTCGGGTCACTGATTTTGTTTCCCTGCATCATAAAAACAACTAATCCTTCTTCTCAGCTAATATATTTATTAAACCTCAAAAAAAGATTTTTTTAAAGTAAAAAAGAGGGGAGTTATATAGCAAATTCCTCCAGAAATTTCAAAAGAAACGTCATACTGAGCGTTAGCGAAGTATCTAAACAAAAAGGATTCTTCGGGCTTTAGCCCTCAGAATGACATTTTTTTAACAGTATCTGTGGAATTTTTTATATAAGTTCAAAAAGAGGTTCAGGAAAAAATTCCTGAACCTCTTTTTTATAAAAGCCTCTGATTACAGACGGCAAGCTATTTTGTTTTTCTCTTCGATAGCAGCCTGAGCGGCAGCAAGTCTTGCCTGAGGAACTCTGAACGGAGAGCATGAAACATAATTCAAACCTATTCTGTGACAGAATTTTACTGAATCAGGGTCTCCGCCGTGTTCACCGCAGATACCTCGTTTGAGATTAGGTCTGACGATGAGAGCTTTTTCAAGAGCAATCTTCATCAACTCTCCGACACCTTCCTGATCAAGAGTTTCAAACGGGTTAGCAGGCAATATTTTCTTTTCAACATAGTTGTTCAAGAATTTACCCTCTGCATCATCTCTTGAGAAACCGAAAGTCATCTGAGTCAAGTCGTTTGTACCAAATGAGAAGAACTCGGCATATTCTGCAATTTTATCTGCAGTAAGTGCTGCACGGGGTATTTCAATCATTGTGCCGAATTGATAATCAACACAAACACCTTTCTCATCCATAACTTCTTTTGCAACACGTTCAAGAACGGATCTTGCTTCTTTCAGCTCGTTAGAATGTCCTACAAGAGGAATCATAACCTCAGGTTTGACGTTCAATCCTTCTTTTTTCAAATCGCATGCGGCAGAGAATATTGCTCTTACCTGCATTTCGTTGATTTCAGGATAAGTCAGACCCAATCTGCATCCTCTCAAACCCATCATCGGGTTAGATTCAGACATAGCCTCTACAAGATTGAGCATTTCTTCATCAGCTTTATAATCCTGATTGAGAGCTTTCTCCGTTGCAACTTTTGCAATCAGCTCTTCTTTCGAAGGCAAAAATTCATGAAGCGGAGGATCTAGCAATCTGATAGTCATCGGCAAATCGCCAAGAGCCTTGAACATCTGATAGAAATCGTTGTACTGCATCGGCAGCAGGTGGTCAAGAGCTTCTTTTCTTGCTTCTTTGGTACCTGCAATAATCATCTTCTGTACCCATGGCAATCTATCAGGATCCATAAACATATGCTCAGTACGGCAAAGACCTACACCTTCAGCTCCAAGTTCGATTGCTTTTGCAACATCTTTCGGAGTATCAGCATTTGCTCTTACAACAAGGCGTTTGACACTGTCAGCCCATTTGAAAAGTTTTTCAAAATTGCCGTCCATCTTCGGCTCAACAGTGGCAACAGAACCTTCCATAACTTCGCCTGTTCCGCCGTCCATAGAGATTATGTCATTCTTGTGGAATACCCGTCCATCAGCAGTTGTAAGTGTTTCGTTTTTCAAATCAATCTGCAAGTCTTCACATCCTGCAACGCATGGTTTGCCCATACCTTTTGCAACAACTGCAGCATGAGAAGTCATACCGCCTCTAAGAGTAAGAACACCCTGAGATGCAATCATGCCATGGATGTCATCAGGACATGTTTCAATTCTGACAAGAATAACTTTCTCTCCGTTGTGACCTCTTTCTGCGGCTTCTTCAGTATCAAAAACAATCTTTCCGACAGCAGCGCCGGGAGATGCTGCAAGACCTTTTGCAATCTTCGCTGATTTTTCTCTTGCGGCGGGGTCAAAACTCGGAAGAAGCAATTGATAGAGTTGATAAGGATCAACAAGCTCAATAGCTCTTTCTTTAGTAATAATACCTTCTTCTGCCATCTCAACAGCAATTCTGACTGCTGCTGCGGCGGTTCTTTTTCCGTTTCTTGTTTGCAGGATGTAGAGTTTGCCTTTTTCGATGGTAAATTCCATATCCTGTACATCTTTGTAGTGTTTTTCAAGCTTTTTAGCGATATCTACATATTGTTTGTAGATTTCTGGCATATCCTGCTCGAGTTCCGCTATCGGTTTTGGTGTTCTGATACCTGCTACAACGTCTTCACCTTGTGCATTGGTCAAATATTCGCCATAGAACTTGTTTTCACCGGTTGACGGGTTTCTTGTGAAAGAAACACCTGTTGCAGAATCTTCACCCATATTACCGAAGACCATTGTCTGAACATTTACGGCTGTTCCGTAGCGGTGATCTATTTTGTAGTGGTTACGATAAGCAACAGCACGAGGAATATTCCAAGATCTGAATACAGCCTCAATAGCTTGTTCTAACTGTTCATAAGGATCCTGAGCAAAAGGTTTGCCGGTTTCTTTTTCAATCAATTCTTTATAAAGAGGGATAAGAGATTTCAAACCATCAACAGACACTTCAGTATCAAGTTTGACTCCTTCTCTTTCTTTTACTTCATCTAAAATATCTTCAAATTTAACTCTATCAATATCTAAAACCACAGAACCAAACATAGTCAAGAAACGACGATAACTGTCATAACCAAATCTTTCATTCTGAGTAAGTTCAATCAAACCTTTAAGAGTTTCGTCATTCAAGCCCAAATTCAAAACAGTTTCCATCATACCGGGCATAGAGAGTCTTGCACCGGATCTTACTGACAACAGAAGCGGTTTTTGAGGATCTCCGAATTTTTTACCTGCTTGTCTTTCTACATCTGATAAAGCTCTTCTTACATCATCCATCAAACCTATAGGCATTTTATTGCCGTTATCAATATATTCCATACAGGTTTCAGTAGTAATGGTAAGTCCGGGAGGAACCGGAAGCCCGGCATTTGTCATTTCTGCCAAATTTGCGCCCTTTCCTCCAAGAAGATTGCGCATTGTTGAGTTGCCTTCTTTAAAAAGCCATACACGTTTTTCTACCATAAATTTCTCCTTTGTAATATTAAATCCATACCAAGGACTATTACCACCTATCTTATACCATAAAACCGCCTTATTCTCAAGAAAAATAAGAAAATTCTTTGTCAACAAATATCAACCGAAAAATGTAACAATAGTTTTAAATGTTAGTAAATATCCGTTCAAAAAAGTATAATTAAAATTGATTTGGTATTTTTAGGAGAAGCGCTGATGATAATAGAAAAAGACATAACTTGCCCCGGATGCGGAAAAAAAATGACAAAACTCGAACTCGGAAACAGAGTTGTTGATGTTTGCCTTGACGGATGCGGAGGTATCTGGTTTGATGCCTATGAAATAAATTCATTTGACGAGGACAGCGAAGAACTAGGTCAAATGTTAGAAGACATAACACCCGAGAAAAATATTAAAAAAATTCCTGAAGACAAAAGAGAATGCCCGAGATGTATGATGTCACACCTCGAACAGCAATATTTTTCAAATAAACAACAGGTTATGATGGATCGCTGCCCGAAATGCGGCGGAGTTTTCCTCGATGCAGGTGAACTGAAAGAAATTAGAAAAGGCGACACCGCAATCAAATGCCCTGCCTGCCAAAAACCAATGAAGCATGTTGAAGTCGAGGGTATGGTTATTGATGTTTGCCTTGATGGCTGTGGCGGAATGTGGTTTGACAAATATGAACTCAAAAGAGTTGACAACGGCTGCGAAAATGTGGGCGAACTGCTCAACAACCTCAAAGCTAAACCGGGAATAAAAACAATTCCGGCGGAGAAGAGAAAATGCCCGAGATGTCAAGAAAGTATACTCCGTCAGGGATATTATTCGACAAGAAAAGAGGTTATAATCGATAAGTGCTATAACTGCGGAGGAGTATTCCTCGATGCAGGTGAACTCGCACACATCAGATCGCTTTATTATACAGCTGAAGACAAACAAGTAGAAGATGCCGCATTCGCAAGACAGATGACACAAGATATCGGCATGGTGGCAGAAGATAAAATACCCACCCCTCCGTTGTTCAAAGCATATATGGGAGCCCTTGATAATTTCTTCGGCGGCGGAAACTCCAAATCAAAAATGCTTGAGAAGGCTGAAAGAAAAGCGCAAAACAGATAAAAATATTGGAGAATAAAAGTGAACAACTCAACAGATATAATCATAGTAGGAGCCGGTCCATCAGGAACGGCTGCTGCTATGATATCAGCTCAAGCAGGGAAAAGAGTTGTTCTTATCGAACGTGGCGATTTTTCAGGCTGCAAAAATATGTTCGGCGGCGCAATATATACAGCTCCGACAAAAGAAATTTATCCTGAATTCTGGAAAACAGCGCCTGTTGAAAGAGGGATTATCAGACACAGTTATGCACTCCTTGGAGAACATGACGGAACAACGATATCCTATGATAAACAATCATCCGGTGAATCTTATGAAGCATACAGCGTAACAAGAGCAAAATGGGACAGATGGTGTGCCCAAAAAGCAGAAGAAGCAGGAGCTGTACTTGTTAAAGAAACGCTTGTGAAAGAAATTCTCAAAGACGGAAACAGAGTCATAGGAGTTAAAACAGACACAGGAGAAGAGTTCTTATCAAAAATTGTTATTATAGCGGATGGAGTAAACTCAATCCTCGCAAAACAACTCGGTTTCAGAAAAGATATAAAACCCGAGAATGTTGCACTGAGCATAAAAGAAGTTTTATCGCTTCCTGAGAATGTTATAGAAGAAAGATTCAATCTTTCAAACAAAACAGGGTGTACTTATACTATCATCGGAGGACCGATGACAGGTATTACAGGCATGGGCTTCTTGTATACAGGAACAAATACCGTATCAATAGGCGTCGGGGTATCTCTTGATGATTTACAAAAAAACTTCCTCAAACCTTATGACTTACTCAACGAACTCAAGAAACACCCGATACTTAGCCCGCTGATAAAAGACTCCACACTGAAAGAATATTCAGCCCACCTGATTCCTGAAGGAGGATTCAAAACAATACCGAAACTTTACGGGCATGGCGTTATGATTACGGGTGATGCTGCTATGCTTGTGAACAATGTGCACTGGGAAGGAACAAATCTTGCAATGTTCAGTGGTAAGTATGCAGCTGAAACAGCTATCGAAGCTCTTGAGAAAAATGATTTTTCAGAAAACACACTTGCATTGTATGAGAAAAAGCTCAAAAACAGCTTCATACTCAAAGATATGAAAACATACGAAGATGTTGTTCCGACAATAGAAAAAAACGCAGGAGCATTCTTAGGATATTATCCTCAAAAAGTTAACGAATTTATGGATATGTTCACAACCGTTGACGGCGTAGCAAAAAAAGCAAAATACACTGATTTTATAAGTTCCGTCTTCAAAGAAAAACCGCTGCCCTCGCTTATAAAAGACGGTATCAAACTTGTCAAACTCGCTGCAGGAGTGTTTGTAAAATGAGCGAAGAAAAAACAATACCAGAAAATATCGACGAAAAATTATCAACGATAAAATACAGACCTGATGAAAAATCCCATCTATCGGTGATTAATCAGGAAAAGTGCAAAGACTGTGATAAAGCCTGCACATTTTTCTGTCCTGCAAGAGTCTATGAATGGGATGAAATTCAGCAAAAATTAATAATAAAATATGAAAATTGCCTTGAATGCGGCGCATGCCGGATAGGATGTATTAATCAAAATATAAACTGGGAGTATCCTAACGGCGGTTTTGGAGTTATATTTAAGAATAGTTAGGGAGATAGAAAATGAAAGAAGAAAAAACAGAATACAGACGCTGGTACGACAAAGACCCGATACTCTCAAAAACAATGAAAGTTCTTCAAACTTCAACTGATGAAGATCAAATCAGAATGTCCATAAATTTGATTAAAATCATTATCGAACATAACATCGAAAGCAAGTCATTTACCTCTATCGAAGATATTATGGAAGCTGTCAACGAAGGGGTTATTGAAAAAGGAAACGCCCGCTGGTATGACATTGACAACACTGTCCGCACAGCAATCCAGATGCTTGAGAACTGCTCTGAAGAAATGAGAAGCAAAATTGCAAAAAAAATGGCTGATATGATTGTCGAAAAATTCAATACATCTGATGATGACAAACAAGAGGATGATGACCTCGATGAACTTGATTCAGATGATGATGATGAATAAAAAAAAGCTATGTCCGTTTCTTTAACTCAGAGGTACATAGCTAAAATAGGGATATGTGTATCGTCGTCTTCTAAGGAGTATGTTTAAATTTTAGCAACTGATTTGAAATTTTACATCGTTCATAATAATTAGATTATATTTATACACATCCTACTATTGAATTATAATCACAATATGAACCTGTCAAAAACACAAAAAACATTTATTTCTTCTATTGTTCTAATTGCCTCAATGTCGGTTTTCGCTTTGAATATCGGTATTGTGAGTGCTGTATTTTGCATTCTTCTCTTTTCTGTCCTTGCCTATAAAAAAATTTTTTCAAAAACTTTTGCAATACTTCTCCTTCTGATTTTTCTTCTATCAGGAGTTTATTACAACGCAACGGCAAAGAAGAGCGATAATTTATTGAAACTGGCTCCATCAAAAAATATCACTGCAACGGGAAGAATAATCTCCCTCCCTGATAAAACGCTCTATGGCAGAACAAGATTTTTCTTCAAGGTATATTCATTAGAAAAAAACGGAAAAACAGAAAAAATCATAAACAACAAAACCATTGTTAACATCTACGACAACAAAAGACGATTTGAAAAACTCAACATAGGCGATGTCATAGAAATCACAGGAAACCTCAACATCCCCTTCGACTCGCAAAATCCGTCACAATTCAGCTACAGAAACTACCTCAAAGACAAAAAAGTTTTCACGACAATCTCTTCAAGAGGAGAAAACTACGAGCTGAAAAAAGACAGAAATATCTTCTGGAGTTTTATCAAAAACATCAACCTCACAAGAGATAAAATAATAAAAAAACATTCTCAATACCTGAAAAGCCCAAATCTGGAACTATTAGGGAGTATTGTTTTCGGGGATAACGCCGTAGGCGTCCCTGACTCCGTTACTGATAGTTTCGTACACTCAGGACTTCTTCATCTGCTTGCAGCTTCAGGTTTGAATGTTGCTCTCATATTCGGAATATGGTTCTTCCTGCTCGCCAAGCTTAATATAAATTACAGAGTCAACATACTCTCAGGCATGGCGGTTATTCTTGTTTATATGCTAATGACAGGACTTCCCCCGTCCATAACAAGAGCCGGCATTATGCTTGAACTTGCCCTTCTTGCAAAACTCATCGACCGAAAATCAGAAGCAATGACCCTGCTTGCAGTAGTCGGAGCAGCAATGCTTCTATATAATCCTCTATATATTAAAGACATCAGCTTTCAGCTCTCATTCATCGTCACCTTTGGATTAATATTCTGCGCAAAACTCATAAATCATAAATTCAATCTGATTCCACTATGGGCATCCTCAGCTGTCTTAATCCCTCTCATCGCCCAGATGTGGGTTCTCGGGTTTCAGGTGTTTTATTTCAACAACATAGCACCCTACTCGGTCTTTGCAAACATCATCGTCCTGCCTCTTGTCGGAGTCATCAGCTTCTGCGGTTTTGCAGGGAGCATAATCAGCCTGATACCTTACACATCCCCTCTGTGTTTTCTCCTCGATAAGGCAGTAAGCCCTTTCTTATCAGCAATTTTACTTATGTCAAACTTCTGCAAAAAACTGCCCCATTCCCTTGAATATCTCCATCAGCCCTCAGCTTTCGATGTTTTCATCTACTATACAATAATCTTCATCTTATTCCTCATCATTCAAACAAAACTCCCTCAAAAAGTATCAAAAACTTTGAAATATCTGACGGCAATACTTATTCTGACTTTGTCCTTCTCTTATTCAAAACCTGCGCCTCCTGATACCCTCGATATAATTTTCTTCAGCGTAGGAAATGCTGATGCCATACTCATAAAAACACCTGAAAACAACTACATTACCGTTGATTCAGGAAACCTTGGCTTTGGTGGCTACTCATCAGGAAGAGGCATTATCAATGAATATTTCAAAGATAACGGAATAAAAACTCTTTCAACAATGATATTCACTCACTACGACAGGGATCACATCGGAGGTGGCGCTGATGTAATCAAATTTGCAGAAGTAAAATCAGTGATTATGCCAGAATCAAAATGCACAACCTCCACATGCCGGCTGCTATTTGATGAGTTGAATAAATCATCAAAAACAAAAAAATATATCATTGATACCTCAAAAGAACTTGTTCTATCAAATAGAGTGAAAACAAAAATCATCGCCCCGAAGGCAAAGAATGAAAACGACTCATCGCTTGTAACATATCTTGTGCATAACAAATTTTCAGCACTGCTGCTAGGAGATAACACAAAAAAATCATTTCCTGAGATAAAGAAACATCTGACTCAGCCTATAACCATCCTCAAACTCGGACACCACGGAGGAGCAAGAACCATCAACGAAGAAATGCTCAACTTTCTGAACCCAAAACTTATTGTTATATCAGTAGGGCAAAATAGCTACAAACACCCGAACAAAAAAACTCTTGAAATTATAGAAAAACACAAAATACCAATCCTAAGGACAGATTTGAATAATGCCGTAAAAATCTCATCATCAGGAGAAACAACAAACGTTTATACCTACAATCCAAAAAATAAAAAATGGATCCTATTCGATACTTATCAATAAACACAAAAAGAGCTGCAAATTATGCAGCTCTTTTTAGACTAAAAAATACTTTAGTTATTTTCTGTCATGACCGACCTGCCATCTGTGGTCAACACCGGCGTTCATTTCATTAGCGCTCAATTTGCCTTTAATTATATTTCCAGCTACAACAGCTGCCGAAATCAAGCCGACTACAACTTTTGCAGGTTTTGAAATTCTTTCGGTATTTTTCAAAGTCTTGGCAATTTTTACTGGAGTGTCAACAAAAACATTCTTCAAAGTTTTTCCAAATGACTGCGTAAACAACTTTTTCGTTCCTTTTGGAATTGCACCGAAAAATTTACCGACTGATTGCGCAATAGGCTGAACAAAATCTTTCATCATAGAAGTTGGAGCCTCAGGATTTTTTACATTCTTCAGAACATCAAGCGCCCAAAGAGTCAAAAAAGAAGCAGTACCTGCGACAGCACCGTGAGCCAAACCTACAGCCGTTCCTTTTGCAACTTCTCCGACGTTATTTAAACCTTTTTTTGCTCCTGTTACAACATCCACCGGCGTTAAACTTTTTGCTGCAACAGTTTTTTGCTGTTGTTGTCTTGAAGTATCTGCCGGATTTATAGCTGTTATACCTGTTGTCATACCTAATACCTCGTTTTTATTTTCATAAATACTAAGTAAGCTCAAGATAAATTATTTACAAAAAAAGAGCTTTCATTTACATATTTTTACAATTTGCTTCCGTTAAAATTATCATCTTCCAAATCACTGACATCTATATCAGTATCATCATGGTGAAGCATTTGATTTGATAGGGCATCATCAATCTGAATGTTGCTGACATCATCATCTATCATTTCTAACTCTTCTTTTGTGTATTCTTTTATTTTACCATCTTCTAACTTTACTGCAACCTTACCGTTCAAGAAATGTAAAGAACAAACACGACCTACCCCGTCAGCTGTCATAACACCTGACCCGACAGGAGGCATCCCCTTGGCTGCTTCAAGATAATTTGAATACTCATAATTCAAACAGCACAACAACCTGCCGCAGGCACCTGATATCTTGCTCGGATTAATCGGCATTCCCTGATCTTTCGCAAGTTTGATGTTTATAGACTCAAAATTTCTCAAAAAAGAACAACAGCAGTATGCTCTTCCGCACAACCCGTTCCCTTCAAGCATAGAAGTCTCATCTCTGACCCCTATATGCCTCAAATCAATCCTGACCCTCTTGAAGGTCTGTGTCAAATCCTTCAGCAATTCACGGAAATCAACACGTGACGGCGCTGTGTAATAAAAAGTTATTTTTCTCTTATCAAAGGTATATCTGATACAGGTAAGATTCATATCAAGATTGTGTTTCCTTATGAGAGCACGGCATTTTTCAAATGCCTCTTCTTCTTCTTTTTTTATCTCCTTATATCTCTCAATATCCTCTTTATTCAAAACTCTTATAAACGGAACAACTTCATATTTTTGCCCTTCCCACTTCTTTGCAACACATGAGTTCAAACGAATAACTTTCGCCACCTCATCTCCCTTTTCCGTCCTGATTAAAACCAGCTGGTCATGCTGAAGTTCAACATCTTCAGGCACTGAAAGGGCATAAAATACATTCTTTAAAAGTCTTACTCCGTATTTAATCATTTTTTATCTCATCAAAAATATCCGTTTGATAATCATTTTACCATATCATTGCAAATTTGAAATACAATGCCTCATCGCTTGCCATGATTTTATTTTTTAACTAAAATTCTTCTTGTAATGAAACTAATCAAAGAGGATAGACAAATGAGAAAACCTATTATTGCAGGCAACTGGAAATTAAACAATACCGTAAAAGAAGCTGTTGAACTTACTAACGGATTGAAAGAAGGCTTGAAAAATCTGAACGCATCTTCACTCCCAGAAGTTGTAATCGCACCTGTTTTCACTTCTTTATTCTCCGTAAACGAATTGATTAAAGACGACAGCAAAATCAGCCTCGGCGCTCAAAACTGCTACTACAAAGACAACGGCGCTTTCACCGGCGAAGTTTCTGTTCCTATGCTGCAAGAACTCGGTGTTAAATACGTAATCATCGGACACAGCGAAAGAAGACAGTATTTCAGCGAAACAGATGAAATGATTAATGAAAAAGCAAAAGCAATCCTCTCAAAAGGACTCATACCGATTATCTGCTGCGGCGAAACTCTCGAACAAAGAGAAGCAGGCGTAACTGATTCTCATATCGCTTCTCAAATCAAAAAAGCTCTCAACGGACTTTCTACTGAAGATGTTGCAAAATCAGTTATCGCTTATGAACCTATCTGGGCTATCGGAACAGGCAAAACCTGCGACTCTGCTGAAGCTAACAGAGTAATCAAAATGATTAGAGAAACAGTAAAAGAAGTATCAAACTCTCAAGCAGCTGACTCAATCAGAATTCTCTACGGCGGAAGCGTTAAACCTAACACAATCGAAGAACAGATGGCTCAATCTGATATCGACGGAGCTCTTGTCGGCGGAGCAAGCCTTAAAGCTGACAGTTTCATCGGAATTATTGAAGGAACAATGAAAGTCAGAGCATAGATGCTAAAAACTCTCGATAAAATTCAAACAAAAAATCAAAATGAGGTTCGACTCTACACAGTCGAGCCTCTCTCTTATGAAAAAACACTACTCATCATAGGTGTTATGCACGGCGATGAATGGCAAGGAGAACCTCTCATCGAAAAAATGATGAAATGTCCTCCTCAAAAAAACCGCCTTCTCTTCATCCCCTGCCTTAATCCAGATGGAAAAGAGCTAAAAACAAGACAAAATGCCAACCTTGTAGACCTGAACAGAAACTTCCCGACAAAAAACTGGACTTTATCAGAAAAAGACGACTACTACGGAGGACAAAACCCTGCAAGCGAAGAAGAAACAAAATTCGTCATCAAAATCATCGAAACATACCACCCGTATGCAATTCTTACTATCCATAACCCGTATAAAATAGTTAACTTCGACGGTCCTGCTCAGAAAATGGCACAAGAATTTTCTCTTCTCAACAACTACCCGCTGCAAGAAGACATAGGCTACCAGACTCCCGGGAGTTTCGGAACTTACTGCGGTATAGAAAGAAAAATTCCGACCATAACACTTGAACTGCCTGATGAAGAAGATATAGAAAAACTATGGGAAGAAAACAAAAAAGCGTTTGAATATTTTATGGAATTATAATAAAATTTAAACACATCAGATATCAGAGGACAAAAAAATGGCAGAAGGAAAAATTCTTGCAACTATCCCTAGAAGTGCAACAGAACATCTTCAAATAGCAATCAACGAATACAAAGGTAAAAGTTATCTTGATTTGAGAATTTTCTACACAACCGATGACGGAGCAAACTGGCTCCCTACAAAAAAAGGTGTAACAGTTTCTCCTGATAATCTCCAGCTCTTCAAAGAAGCAATTGAAAAAGCTATAGAAGAATTCGGACCGATTGAAGAATAATCAATGACACAACAAGTTTTCAAATATGCGCAAGTTCTCGTAAACATCTCTAAACTGGGCACGAGAACTTTTAGCTATCTGATACCTGAAGAGATGAAACAAACAATCAAAATCGGACAGCCGATTCTTGTTCCGTTCGGGAATCAGGGGATGATTAACGCTTTCGTTGTCGGCTTCAGCGACTATATTCCTGAGCATATCAAAGCAAAAGAAATTGCCGAAATTCTTGATGATACACCTGCCTTCTCTCTTGAATATCTCAACTTCCTCGACTGGGTAAGCAGATACTACTGCTGTGATATCCAAACAGTATTTGCCTGCGCAATCCCTACAAATTTCTTCTCTCAGTCAAAGAGAATTATCCGCCTTATATCTCAAGAAATGCCTCTATCACTGAGCGCAAACGAACAAAAACTCTTCTTTGCTCTTCTTGAAAAAAACGAAATCCCTTCTTCAACTCTTCAAAAAAAGCTGAAACTATCTTCTTCAAAATTTTATGAAGCACTGAGAAAACTCAAACTAAAAAATATTATCTCAGTAGAAAATGAAATCATAGAAAAATCTGCAAAAACAAAAACGACAAAAATAATAAAATTCCTATCTGATGAAACAACAAACAAACGCTACCGCCTGATTTTGGAGAAACTCAAGCAAAATGACGGGCTGTCTTTGAGCGACTTTATGAAAGAAGCAAAAACAACTCTGCCCACCCTCAAAAAACTCGAGCAGGAACATCTGCTAGAAATCGAAGAAAAAGAAGTCTACAGAAACCCTCTCGATGTTCTCACCATAACTCAAAGAGACAAATTCCCTCAGCTTAATCCCGAGCAAAGACAAATTTTTGAACATATAAAACACTCTATCGACGAAGAAGAAATCACTCCCATACTTCTTCATGGGATTACGGGCTCAGGAAAAACCGAAATTTATTTCAGAGCAATGGATGAAGTTATCAAAAAAGGGAAAAACGTCATATTTCTAGCCCCCGAGATAGCTCTCGCATCACAGCTTGCAAAACGAATTGCAAAACGATTCGGCACAGAAGAAGTTGCAATCTGGCACAGCAGTATCTCAGAAGGAGAAAAATATGACGTCTGGAAAAAACTTCAAAACAACAGTCTGAAAATTATCGCAGGCGCCCGCTCTGCAATTTTTGCCCCGATAAAAAACATAGGACTCATCATCATTGATGAAGAACATGAATCATCCTACAAACAAACAACCCCATCCCCGAGATATGATGCAAGAACGCTTGCAAAAGAACTTTCAAAACGAACGGGAGCACTCCTCATCGAAGGAAGCGCTACTCCTGACATCGACTCATACTACCGAGCCTCAAACGCAAACAGAGTTCTGACACTGACAAAACGTTTCGGAAATGCAAAACTCGCTGATGTAAAAATTATAGATATGAGAAGAGAATATCAGAACAACAACTTCTCTATTTTCTCAAGAGAGTTAAAGAAAGCGCTCAAAACTAACCTCGAAGAAAAAAAACAATCTCTTCTTCTGATTAATCGCAGAGGCTATTCAACTTACATACAATGCCTTGAGTGCGGACATACAATTGAGTGCAGGCGCTGTGCTATACCTCTGATTTATCACAGCGATACAAACACCCTCAAATGCCACTACTGCAACTTTGAAACACCTGTAACAACAAAATGCCCCGAGTGCGGCTCTGAAGCAGTCAAAAATTACGGAATAGGAACACAGCGGGTCGAAGCTGACCTCAAAAAAGAATTTCCCGATGCAAAAATTGAACGCCTCGACTCTGATGCAATGAAAACAAAACGGGGTTACATAGATGTTCTCAACAGATTTGCAAATCAGGAAACAGATATCCTTGTTGGCACCCAGATGATAGCAAAAGGACTCGATAACCCTAATGTCACACTAGTCGGAGTAATCTCAGCAGACTCAACATTTAACTTTCCAGATTACCGTTCGGCAGAAAGAGGTTTTCAGCTGCTCACCCAGGTTGCAGGCAGAGCGGGAAGAGGTAATTTTGAGGGGAAGGTCTATTTTCAGACCTATACACCTGATTTTTATGCTCTTGAAGATGCAAAAAATCAAGACTATCTTGATTTTTACCATACGGAAATAGATTTGAGAAACGAACTTGCTTACCCTCCCTTCAGTCAGATAATACGTCTTGTTGCCTCATCAAAAAACATGTTCAGAGCTGAGAGATTATGTCAGGAAATTGCTCTCAAGCTGAATGAGATTACTGATAAACAGGGAATAAGCGAACGCCTCGAAATTCTTGGACCAGCGCCATGCCTGATTGGAAGAATAAAAGATGAATACCGTTTTCAGATTATTATAAAAAACAGATTAGAAGAAAGAGGCCATTTTTTCATAACCTCTTTCATCCAAAAAATAATAATTCCTGACGACATCAAATTTATAGTTGATATCGACCCGATTGATATGCTCTGAGCCTACATAGAAATCATACGTTTCAACTCATCTGGACGGCTCGTTTTTGTCAGAGCGTCTTCAAGAGTAACAAGTTTTTGCTTGTAGAGATTTTTCAGAGCAGTTTCAAGCGTCTGCATACCAAATGCGGAACCTGTCTGCAAAACAGAATAAATCTGGGCTGCTTTACCCTCACGGATAAGGTTTGCTATTGCGTTGTTTACAATCATAATTTCCTGAGCCATGATACGGCCTTTTTTCGTTCCATCAGGCTGTAATCTCGGGAGGAGTGTTTGAGAGAAAACAGCGACTAAACTGTTTGATAACTGCATACGAACCTGCTGCTGCTGACCTTCAGGGAATACGTCTATGATACGGTCAACCGTTGAGGCTGCTGATGAGGTGTGAAGTGTTCCCATTACCAAGTGACCTGTTTCGGCAGCTGTCAGCGCAAGGCTGATAGTGTCGAGGTCACGCATTTCACCGACCAGAATGATATCAGGGTCTTCACGGAGTGCTGATTTCAACGCACGTGCAAATGACCTTGTATCCTGCGCAAGCTCACGCTGGTGAATGACCGATTTCTTTGACTTATGGATAAATTCTATAGGATCCTCGACTGTCAAAATGTGCTCTGAGCGGGTTTCATTAATATGGTTAATCATCGCAGCAAGAGTTGTTGATTTACCTGAACCTGTAGGACCGGTTACAAGAATCAGACCTCTTGGAGATTCGGCTGTCTTCTCAACAATAGGAGGCAATCCCATTGCTTCAATCGAAGGAACCTCAGAAACAACCGTTCTCAAAGCAGCGGCATAGTTTCCTCTTTCTCTATAGATGTTAACCCTGAAACGTCCAACACCGTGAATACCATAACTGAAGTCTATTTCCCATTCTTGTTCCAATGCGCGTCGTTGCTCCGTTGACAACATAGAAAACAGCAACTGCTCTACATCCTCAGGAGTCAGCGGTGTATCACCAAAAGGAGTCAATTTACCGTCTATTCTCAAAATAGGAGGCAGCCCCGGTGATACGTGCAAGTCACTTGCTCCGTTTTCCATAACCGTTCTTAATAAGCCATCTAAAGTATGCATAACTACCCTCTTTTTTCTTTCATTTTATTTTTTATTATCTGCTATTTTAAATAAATAAAATACATATATTTGCATTATTTCTTGTGCAAATATGAAAAATTTTCACAACAAAAAAGACACCTGTTTCCCGGTGTCTTTTTCAAAACAGAATTGCAATCTAAACATTTTTATAAGATGTTTCGAATCTGTTTTTGTAATGAGTATGCAACAGTTCATGAGCTTTATGACTGTTTGGTTTTTCGAGCCATTTTTTGTAAAGTTCCTGAATAGCCGGATTATCATGCGATTTTCTCAATGGCTGATGAGCATCATCTTCATACAAACCTGCTGCTCTTTTCAGTTTTTTCTCAGGTTCACTGCAGCTGATTGGCTGGCCGCCGCCGCCGATACAACCTCCCGGGCAGGCCATAACCTCAAGAATATGACATTCAAGTTCGCCTGATTTGATTTTTTGAAGAACTTCTTCTGCTTCTTTAATTGTATTTACAACAACTACTTTAACTTTAGTTCCTTCTAAATCAAGCTCAATACTCTTGAATGTATTTGCGCCCCTCATGGCTTTTATATCAACATCTTCAAGTTTCTTTCCTGTTACCACCTCATAGGCAGTTCTCGCTGCAGCTTCAGCAACACCTCCAGATGCACCGAAGATTGTGCCTGCACCGGTGAATAAGCCATAAGGAGAATCAGCACTCTGCGGTTCGAGTTTGTTGAAGTCTATACCTGCCTCTTTTATCATTGATATAAGTTCATGCGTTGTCAGAACATAATCAACATCAGGATTATTATCAACATAAAACTCTTCACGTTTACACTCAGCTTTCTTTGCCGTACATGGCATAATTGATACACTGACCAGCTCATCTCTTGAGATGCCTTCTTCTTTCGTGATTACATCTTTCACCAAAGAACCGAACATCTGCTGAGGAGATCTGCAGGTTGAAAGATGATTGAGCATATCAGGATGATGGTTTTCCAAAAATCTTACCCACGCAGGACAGCAGCTTGTGAAGATAGGAAGATTTTTCCCTTCCTTGAATCTTGTGACAAACTCTGTAGCTTCTTCCATAATTGTCAAATCAGCGGCAAAGTTGGTATCAAAGACTTTATCAAATCCGATTTTCTTCAACGCCGCGACAATCAAACCGATTGAGTTTTCTCCTGCATCAAGCCCGAAAGCTTCTCCGAGAGCTACTCTGACGGCAGGAGCTATCTGGCAGACAACCTGTTTTTTAGGATTAACTATCTCATCCCAGACATTTTGTACGTCTGATTTTATTGTCAATGCACCTACAGGACAAACAGCAACGCATTGACCGCAGAAAATACAGTCAACATCACCGAGATGTTTATTATAAGCCGGCGCAACAACTGTCTTCGAGCCTCTGTTTGCAAAATCAATAATTCCGAGCCCCTGTATTTCATTGCAAGCTCTGACGCATGCGCCGCATAGAATACATTTGTTCGGATTTCTGACAATAGACGGGTTTGTATCATCAACGGGAAGATACTGCGACTCTCTTTTTTTGCCGAATCTTACATGTTTTATGCCGAGTTTGTTCGCCCAGAATTGGAGTTCACAATCTCCGGAACGTTCACAGGTTGTACACTCTCTGTCATGGTTTGCAAGCAGGAGTTCAACAACCATCTTTCTGATACGTCTTGTTCTTTCAGTGTTGACGTGAACTTTCAACCCCGGTTCAGGCGGCATTGTACAGCTGGATTGAATGCCTCTTCCTTCGACTTCGACAACGCACATACGGCAGGCACCGTACTGCGAAAGGTCATGGCGATAACAAAATGTCGGAACTTCTATACCGGCTTTTCTTATTACCTGCAATAAATTTTTCTCGTTCGTAAATTCTACTTCGCAGCCATCTACGAACAATGTTTTCTTTTGTGTTTCCATATTATTAGCCATTGTTCTTAGACCTCCTTAATAGCTTTGAACGGACATGTATCTACACAAACTCCGCATTTAATACATTTTGACTGATCTATTTTGTAAGGACTCTTTATCTGTCCGCTGATAGCGCCGACAGGGCACTGTCTTGCGCACTTCGAACATCCCTTACAGAGGTCTTCCTGAATTTGTATTGTCTTAAGAGCAGAACATACGCCTGCCGGGCATTTTTTATCTCTGATATGAGCAATATATTCATCTCTAAAGTATTTCAGAGTTGAAAGAACCGGATTTGGAGCTGTTTTTCCAAGACCGCACAAAGAACCGTCCTTAACGGCATGAGCCAACTCCTCGAGCAAGTCGAGGTCTTCCATGGTTGCCTTGCCTCTGACTATTTTCTCTAAGATTGCAAGCATATTTTTTGTGCCTTCACGACAGGGAACGCACTTGCCGCAAGACTCAACCTGAGTGAAATGCATAAAGAATCTTGCTACTTCGACAATACAGGTGTCTTCATTCATAACGACAAGACCGCCTGAGCCGACCATCGCACCTGCCTGAATTAATGAGTCATAATCCATAGGTAAATCAAGATGTTCTTCAGTCAAACATCCGCCTGAAGGTCCACCGATTTGAGCAGCTTTAAACTTCTTGCCGTTTCTGATTCCGCCGCCGATTTCAAATATAATTTCTCTCAGCGTTGTTCCCATTGGAACTTCTATAAGACCTGTATTATTTACTTCACCTGTAAGAGCAAATGTTTTTGTGCCCGCTGATTTTTCAGTACCGAAACTTCTGAACCACTGAGCGCCGTTTTTGATAATCAAAGGAACATTTGCAAAAGTTTCAACGTTATTAATCAACGTCGGCTTGCCAAACAAACCCTTATTTGCCGGGAATGGCGGTTTTGGACGGGGCATACCTCTTTCACCTTCAATAGAAGCGAGAAGAGCTGTTTCTTCACCGCAGACAAAAGCTCCTGCACCTTCTTTAATATGAATAGTAAAGTTCATATTGCTGCCGAGGATGTTTTCTCCGAGATATCCTCTTTCTTCTGCTTCTTTGATTGCAATTCTCAGACGTTTGATTGCCATCGGATACTCCGCACGAACATAAATATATCCTTCATCCGCTCCGATAGCATAAGCAGCTATTGCCATACCTTCAATAAGTTTATGCGGGTCGCCTTCCATAATACTTCTATCCATGAAAGCTCCCGGGTCGCCTTCATCACCGTTGCAGACAACGTATTTTTTATCATTCTGAGCCATAGCGGTAAACTGCCATTTCCTTCCTGTCGGAAATCCGCCGCCGCCTCTGCCTCTGAGGCCTGAATCGGTAATAGTTTTTATAACCTCTTCCGGTGTCTGCTCTTCAAGAACTCTTGCAAGCGCCTCATATCCTCCGACACAAAGAGCTTCATCAAGTTCTTCCGGGTTGATGTTTCCGCAGTTGCAGAGAGAAGTTCTTGTCTGTTTTGAGTAAAATTCTATATCTTCATTTCTGAATATATGTTTGTTTGTTTTCGGGTCAACATAGAGAAGTCTTTCAACAACTTCACCGCCGTAGATATGTTTCCTGACGATTTCTTCAACGTCTTCTTTTTTGACTTTTACATAAGTAACATCCAAATCAGGGATTACAACAAGCACACCTTTTTCGCAAAAACCGTGGCAGCCTGTTTTTACCGTTGTAAAATCCTTGTGTTCAGGAAGTTTTTCAACATTCAAACCAAATTCTTCAAACTTTTTAATTACCTCTAACGAGCCGTTTGCTACACATCCTGTTCCTGCACAGACAAGAACTCTGATTCCCGTTGAAGCAAGTCTTCTTTCCGCTTTTTTTCTTTCTTGTTCGACTATATCAAGCATCTCAAGCCTCCTCTTTCATCAAAGTATCAAGAACAACTCCTATTGCATCAGGAGTCATCTGAGGATAGACTTTGTCATTAATAACTACAACGGGAGCCAATCCGCATGCACCAAGACAGCTTACTGTCTCGATAGTAAACATTTTATCAGCCGTAGTTTTTTGACCATCTTCCAATTTCAGACGTGATTTTATTGCATTCAAAACAGGAATACTGCCTCTTACGTGACAGGCAGTCCCGTCGCATATTTTCATTTCATATTTGCCCTTCGGATCCAGACTGAACTGGCTGTAGAAAGTCGCAACACCATAAACAGTAGCGGGCGACAGCTTCATTTGTACAGCAATTCTTGTCAGAGCATCCTCCGGCAAATAACGGAAGTTTTCCTGAACCTTTTGTAAAATCGCAATAAGGTTTTGTCTCTTATATCCATAGTCTTTCACTATAGAATCCACCTTGGACAAATCCAGCGACTCGTTGGTCTGCGTAGACATGTTCATCTCCTTGTATAAATTTCATCCAACCAAAATAAAAAATAACCACAGAAGCGTGATGTTTTTCACTATTTTCTTAAAAAATACATTAAAAAACAAGAAATTTCAACATCTATTTATATCAGTCAAAATCTTCCTGTGCAATCACAAAAAAATAACAAGACATAAGTTTACAAGTGTTTACAAAAAAGAAAAATTTAAGCAATTTTCTCTCTGTTTTAACTTATTCAACATGAAGTCAATAGGATTATAAACAATTATGCGCATATTAAAAAAACCTATATTTCTCCCGGATAAGATGGTTGAAGTTGGAAGCAGGGTAAACGGTTGGCAGCAACGAGCCGTCACAGGAGCTGTTTCATTATTATGCCAGCCTACAATTGACCTTTTAAACCCATTTCCCGATAAAGAAACAAAAAAATATTCGGTTATGAAAACAATAGTCAAAGTTATAGTCGGGACATGCGTCGGTGTCAGCGTAAGGATGTATACTCAAAAATTAGCAGGAAAACTGTTTAATAAAGGTCTTATTAACATACCGCAAAATATCACAGACAATATTGAACCCCAAAAATTTATAGACAATGCAGCAATGCTATTTGGCGTAATAGGATGTTTCTTCACAAACTTTATGTTTGATATGCCTCTTACCAAAAAAGGAATGAATTGGTGCATGAAAAAATTCAAGTTGAATGAAGGAGGAGACAATCAAAAAACATGAGCATCCTCACTCCTATAAACAAAAAATTATGCCAATTTTGCTGCAATAATGACCTAACAAGCTTCATAAAAGTAACGGGAGCGCTTGGTCAAATATTCAGTTCTTTTGCGTTTATAGGGTCTATTGTAACAAATGATGAGCTGCCTCAAAAGCAAAAAGGATTTTTAACAGCCCAAGAAGCAATTGAAGGGGTGATTAATGTTTCTTTATTCTGCTTGTTTACCTCCAAAGCCAAAAATATTGCTAAAAGTTTAATCGAAAACAATGGAGATATAATCTTCCCATTATCTGTCAAAAGACAGTTCCGAGGGAAAAAACTGCTCGAAGGAAACGAGGACGCCATCGCCAGAATAGCAAAAAGCGACGAAATGAGTAATTTTCGTGCGATATTACCCGACTTTGCCGGTTTTGCCGGTTCTGTCGGTGCAACAGCGATTATTTCTCCAATCATCAAAAATATAACATCAGCAGGATTTTTGAAACTAAAAGCTATCAAAGACAAAAAAGACGAAATCGAAAAAATAAAAATAAATACTCAAAGCCTCAGAAAAAAAACATTGCCCATCGACCAATATATGACAACTGTAACCAGTCCGAAGGGCATGAGAATTTGAAATTAAACAATTTTTTTAATCATTTGCAACCAGATTCAACTTCTTTTGAACAGGCTCTGCTTCAAATAAGTTTTGTATGGAACATTCCAATACTTCACACAATCTGTCCATATTTTCATATGAAGGCTGGGTTCTTCCGTTTGCCCATGAATATACAGTCTGCTGAGGCAAGTTCAACTCTTTTGCCAAACGGTAAAGACTCCATCCTTTTTTATCTTTTGCCGTTTCTTTAATTTTAATTTTCATATATACCTGCTTTCAGTAACAATAAAAAAATATACTATCTGTTTGTTTAATCAACATCTATGTATAACATTATACTTTTGATAAACATATTCATATACTTTTAAAATAATAATCATATAAAAATATGATTATTATTTACATTATTGTTTTTATACAAATAAAAATGTATAAACAAATCGTAAAATAATTTATTTTAAAAAATTTTTGTACAAGAATATATAAATCATCCAAATGAATGAGAAAAAATATTGTTTTTACCCCAATTAAATCAGCTAAAAAAAATCAAAGTATAATAAAATAACATTTGTAGAAATTTAATTCAGTATCATTAAAATCAAAAAGTTTAAGAATCAAGAAAAGGCATAGATATGAAAAAAAATATTGTTTTATCCTTATTTGTATTATTCCTTCTTTCAAACAGTGCGTTTGCTTTCGATGCGCTCACTACGGAAGGCATTAAAGCCTACAAAAGCGGCAACATCGTAAAGTGTAAAGAAACTATGGAAAAAGTAATCAAACAAAACAAAACAGACAAAGAAAGCCTTGCAATGGCTAACTATTATCTTGCAATAACAATGGCAAGAATAAGCCAGGCAGAAGAAGCAAAAAAATACTATAACAAAGTCGTAAGCATGAACACAGACCCGAATCTTGTTCTTGCTGCAAGAAAAGGTCTGCAATGTCTTGATGATACTGATTGTTTGAACAAACCCCTAAACGCACAGCCTCAAAACGATGAAAGCGATTTCTACATGAATGAAGACGGCACCGGAGTCAATATGGAGGCGCTTCAGAATATTTCAGAAGAAAGTGAGAAAAAATTAACCGAATACAGACTCAAAAGAGTCAGAGAAATGGCAAACCAAACCGGTGATGCAGATTATATGGAAGTTGAAAAACTCGAAGACTTCTCTCCTATGCCAAGCAGACCGAGAGAATACAGAAAGAAAAAAAGTGATGCTTCTTCATCTCAGCCTTCTGATAAGGATATAGCAAATGCCGTAAAAGTATTATCTAAAGCAGGACTCTTAAACGTCGGAGTTAACCCGAATACCATGGCTTATGCAGGCATGAACAACGACCTTATGCAGCTGAATGCAATGTTCTCTCAACCGGGACAAAATAATCAATATGACATGCTTCCTCTTATGCTTATGTATCAAGGACAAAACGGCTCAAACAACATTCCTCCGGAAGCTATGCAGATGATGATAAACAATATGATGATGCCTGACTTTAGCAGTCTTGATTCAAGCAACAAATAATTTTTTATAGGATATTATTTTCTGATGTTTATAAAAACTATCAAATTTGGGGAAATTGAAATCGATGACTCTTTGATATTCGAATTTGTCGATCCAATTCTTGGTTATGAGGATATAAAACACTATACGATTATCGACGCACAAAAAGATTCTCCGTTCAAATGGCTGCAAGCAACAGAACGCCCGGATGTTTCATTCCCTGTATCTATTCCTTTGTTTTTTGATATAGACTATGAATTTCAAATACCTGAAGAAAGTCAAAAAAAACTCGGAATAGACAACCCTGATGACTTGCTTATCCTCAATATTGTAAACATCCCTCAATCAAACCCAAAACTTGCAACAATAAACCTGCTCGGTCCGATTGTTATAAATATAAACAACAAAAAAGCCGCCCAGCTTGTTCTAAACAGCGATAAATATTCCGTAAGGCACAAAATTTTTCAAGAAAAAACAGAACAACAAATTCACAAACAAAAAATCAAAAAATAAGGATTGCAAATTATGCTGGTTCTTTCGAGAAAAACCGGAGAAAAATTGATTATAAACGACAACATCGAAATCACTATCATAGAAACACGCGGTGATTCTGTCAAAATCGGCATAAATGCCCCAAAAAACGTAAGCATATACAGAGAAGAAATATTTGAAGAAATAAGAAAAAATAACAAACAATCTGCAAATAATATCTTGCAAACAAATATCGATGATGTAATTAATATAATAAATAAAAACATTAAATCGGATATAAACTACTCAACGAAATTTAAACTCCCTCTGAATAAACTTGAAAAAGACAAATCGGATGAATGAAAAATTTCAAAAAATCTATGACCTTACCTACTCTCAAAAAAAATATAATGAAGCTATATTGGAAATTGAGAAAGATTGGGTTCAAAAAAATAATGATATCTGCCTTATAGAAGCCTTTTGTCTCTTCGAAACAAAACAATACGACAAAGCAGCAGAACTTTACAAAAAACTAAACTTACCTTTTCAGGAAGGTTTTTGTTATCTTCTGACAGGGAATATCACAAAAGCAAAAGAAATCTGGAATAAAACTCCTGATAGCTCGGCAGTGCTCTGGGGACAAACTGTCATAGGAATTATAGAATCAAAAATAAACCACTTCCCGACATACTTCCAAATCAGAAATTACCTCGAAAGTACTCTTTCATATCTGTTTGAAGCAAAAAGATATGACTACATAGAAAAACTGATTAGCGCAAAGGAATTTCTTGCTGAGTTCAACATCGAAAGCTATCGCATCATCGGAAAAGTTCTGCTCGAATACAACTGGTTCAACCTCTCAAAACAATACCTCGAAAAATCAGTAGGAGAACTACCTCAGGACTACGAAGCTTACTACCTCTTAGGGCTGTGGTATTATCAAAACAATGAACCTAAAAAAGCAAAATATTTCCTTAGACGATGTGTTGACATAAACGACTACTACTGCGCAGCTTCAAAATTAATAGATAAAATTAATGAAATAGATTGAAACATTTATATGTTCTATTGTAGAATATATAGAGTATAGATATAGAAATCTATAACCTATAAATGGGAGTCTAAGATAAAAAATGTTTGAACGATTTACTGAAAAAGCAATCAAAGTTATAATGCTTGCCCAAGAAGAAGCAAGAAGACTCGGTCACAACTTTGTCGGCACTGAACAGGTTCTCTTAGGTTTAATCGGAGAAGGAACAGGGGTCGCAGCAAAAACACTCAAAGCAATGGGGCTGAACCTCAAAGATGCCAGAGCCGAAGTTGAAAAAATTATCGGACGAGGCTCAGGCTTTGTGGCTGTCGAAATTCCCTTTACGCCTAGAGCTAAAAGAGTTCTCGAACTTTCATGGGATGAAGCAAGACAACTCGGACACAATTATATTGGCACGGAACACCTGCTTTTGGGGTTGATTAGAGAAGGTGAAGGCGTCGCAGCAAGAGTTCTTGAAAATCTCGGCATTGACCTCAACAAAGTCAGAAGCAACGTAATCAAAATGCTCGGAGAGACCAAAACAACAGCAGGCAACGCTGCTCCGACGGCAACGCAATCAAGCGGCAGAAGCAAAAGCCCGAGCCTCGATGAATTCGGTACAAACCTCACACAAGCCGCTCAGGAACAAAGACTTGACCCCGTAGTCGGTCGTGAAAAAGAAATCGAACGTGTTATTCAAATTCTCGCAAGAAGAACAAAAAACAACCCCGTTCTGATTGGTGAGCCTGGTGTCGGAAAAACAGCCATCGCAGAAGGTCTTGCTATCAGAATTGTTAACTCTGAAGTTCCAGACGTACTCGAAGGAAAAAGAATTATACAGCTTGATATGGGTCTTCTCATCGCAGGTACAAAATATCGCGGCGAATTTGAAGAACGTCTTAAAAAAATTATGGACGAAATCAGACAGGCAGGAGATGTTATCCTCGTAATCGATGAAATGCATACTCTCATAGGTGCTGGTGCCGCTGAAGGTGCTATAGACGCAGCGAACATCCTCAAACCTGTTCTATCAAGAGGTGAACTTCAGGTCATCGGTGCAACAACACTTGATGAATACAGAAAACACGTCGAAAAAGATACGGCTCTTGAAAGAAGATTTCAGCCCGTTTATGTAGACCAGCCTTCTGTTGAAGAAACAATACAGATTATGAAAGGTCTGCGTCCGAAATATGAAGAACACCACAAGCTCATTATCTCTGATGAGGCAATCGAAGCAGCGGCAAAATTGTCTGATAAATACATTACAGATAGATTTCTGCCTGATAAAGCAATAGACTTAATCGACGAAGCAAGCTCGAGAGTAAGACTTAGAGCAAGCTCGCTTCCTCCTGAAGGAAAAGAAGTCGAAAAAGAACTGAAAGCCATCATCAAACAAAAAGAACAGGCTATCAGAAATCAGCAGTTCGAAGAAGCAAGCCAGCTGAGAGATAAGGAAGCTGACCTGAAAGATAAAATCAGAGAAATTTCTAATCAGTGGAAAGAATCTCAGGATAACAACAAATCAGTTGTTACGCCGGAAGAAGTCGCTTATATCGTAAGCATATGGACAGGCATTCCTGTTACAAAACTTACAGAGGGCGAAAGCGAAAGACTTCTCAAACTCGAAGAAACTCTACACAAAAGAGTTATCGGACAGGATTCCGCTGTTGTTTCAATATCAAAAGCTATCAGAAGAGCACGTGTCGGTTTGAAGAGCCCGAACAGACCTGTTGGAAGCTTTATATTCAGCGGGCCGACAGGTGTCGGTAAAACAGAACTAGCAAAAGCTCTATCAGAAGCAATCTTCGGTTCTGAAGATAATATGGTCAGAGTTGATATGTCTGAGTTTATGGAAAAACACTCTACAAGCAAACTCATCGGTTCTCCTCCGGGGTATGTCGGTTATGATGAAGGCGGCAACCTCACTGAAACCATCAGAAAAAAACCTTATTCCGTCATCCTGTTTGATGAAATCGAAAAAGCGCACCCTGATGTGTTCAACATAATGCTACAAATCCTCGATGACGGTCGTCTGACAGACTCAAGAGGAAGAGTTGTCAACTTCAAGAACACTATCATTATCATGACAAGCAACGTCGGAGCAAGCAGAATAGAGAACGTTTCAAAACTCGGCTTTGCTGTTTCCGATGATGTCGAACAGGACAGATATGAAAAACTCAAAGATACGGTTATGGAAGAAATGAAAAAAGCCTTCCGCCCCGAATTTTTGAACAGGGTAGATGATATCATCGTATTTGCTCACCTCAACAAGGATGAAGTCAGAAAAATCGCTGATATTATGCTCAACGACCTGATTAAACGTATCAAAGAGCAGGATTTGACAATGGAAGTCACTGATGAAGTTAAAGATTATCTTGCAAAAGACGGTTATTCGGAAAACTACGGTGCAAGACCTCTTCGCAGACTTATCCAAAAGAAAATCGAAGACCCTATCGCAGAAGAAATTCTCACAGGAGAGTACAAGCATGGAGATACTATCAGGCTGAAACTTGACAACGACAGAATAGTCTTCGAGAGAATTACTCCTGAACAGAAAGCAGAGAATAATCAGGAAAATCAACAGGAACAAGAAGTTCAAAACTAAAAGATAAGCCCCGAAACGGGGCTTATTTAGTGTTATAGTGTTAGTTGATTTTAAAGTTTTATATCAAGAGATGAAGTTTTCTGGTCAGGGAATAGGTTTGCAAGCAAGTTGCCGCCGACGACAATAGCCGCCCCAATCGCACATGCAATACCAAGAGGTCTTGGAATAAATCCTTTCAACCCGGGAACCTTCGACCCTGTTCTGGTAAGAAGCGCCCCTATACCGAGAGTTAAACCTACGGCATTTGCCCCCAAATTGGAGAAAAATTCTTTCACTATATTTTTGGTAAATACAAGAGAATCACGAACATTATCATCAACACGCCAGTTCAAAAAACCTCTTCTCGCTTTTTCCATAAGAGGACTTCCCGTTCCTGTCGTGTTATTCAACAAATATGCATGTGTAAGCTCATTGCTGATGTCCGTTCTTGCGCTGTAAATTGCACGTCTTTTCGTATTTGCTATAACATCATAACCTATAGCTGCTACTGCTGCTGCGCCTATTGTTTTTGCCACTACATTTAATGCACACATTATTGTTTAGGTTCCTATTGTTGATTTTGTTGTGTATTCTTTGGTTCAGGAGTTCCCTTATCTTCTACCTGAATTGTTGTCGGTCTTGATGCCATCTTCAATAACGCCTGTGATGCCAGTTTTGCATCTTCGCCGTATACATTCGGCGTTTGCTGAATTTGGTTCAAGAGCTGGGTGGTTTTCTGATTTCCGTTTGCATAACCTGAAGATAATGTAGTCATGGCTATCATTCTTACATTCGGGTCAGGGTCTTGCAAAGACTTGTTCAAAAGATTTGTCAAAGCAGGGTCATCTTTTCTCGTTTCGAGTTCTTTGAACCTGTTCAAAAGTTCTTTAACTCCCTGCATTCTTATATCTGGATTTGAGTTGTTCAAATAATTTTCTATGGTTTTAATATATTCATCAGTCAGGGGAACAACATCTTTATCTTTCATCTTCGGTTGTTCTGACGCAGGCTGGTTTACAGGAGTTGCCGCAGGTTGTTGTGTTTGTGCAGGCTGCTGAGAGGGCATCGGGTAATAATACGGCATCGGCATAGGATAAGGATAAAGCCCCATACCCTGAGGACCGTACCATGAAGATTGAGGATAAGTCATATTTCCTGATGAAGAAGGAGCGCCTGCCGTAGGATTGAATATTTGAATATTAACAGCACTGACACCGGCTCTCGGCGCATTAGGCTGCGTCATCACAGGATAAGATGCAACAGGCTGATAACCTGCCTGAGAAGAAGCCTGAGGCATCGGCTGTGTTTGAACAGGTGATGTTGATGTATTTTGTTGAACTCCTGCCGCATTCTGCGCTGATACAGGTTGATACATCTGTGGTTGAACACCTTGATTATAAACAGAATTACTCATAATTAACCCTTAAACTAACACTTCTAATTATTAAAAAACATTTATTAAAGAAAAAATGCTAATTTGAAATAAATTATTAAGATATATTACCTATTATTTTAAATTTGATTAAAAACAGAGTAGGAGGAAGAAAAATTATCTATAATTTTCTTATGGAAAATAATTTTCTCGAGCATATTCCTCCAAATGACCTCTGCAGCAAATGCGGTGAGTGCTGCAGGTGTATTATCAGTGCTTATTCAGAGAAAGAGCTTGAAGAACTTGATGATGAAGAGGCGAAATTATTCTTGTCTTTTTTCAAAAAATACAACTCCATTTCTGAACTTGATGATAAAAAGAAAAAATATATCGAGGCGGTATCTTCTTTTATGAAAAAAGAAGTTGAAATATGGTACTGTCCTCACATTGATGAACAAAACAGATGCACCATCTATGAAGACCGCCCGTCATTTTGCAGGTCTTATCCAAAAAACGGATGGATAGTCACTCCTCCTGGCTGCGGTTATAAGGGATGGCAGTATGAACAGAGGGAAAAACAGAAGAAAATAATCAGAAAGCTGAAAGAACAGCTTTTGATTTTGAAGACAAATGCCTCAAATAATTTTCAGGATGATATTATTATAGTAAAAGAGCTTGAAGAAAAGATTCTTGAGAAAATAGCCAAATATAAAAAATATGGAGCTGATAACTGGTAGAGATGAAAGAATCAGTTGTTGAACGGGTAAAAAACTTATTCAAAATGCCTCAGAGTTTATGCAGACAGTGCGGACAGTGCTGCAGGGTTGTCTGCTTCAAGGGGGGCTTATCTTATGAAGAGCTGATTGAAGCCCTAAAAAAAGAAAACACCTCTGATGCTGATAATGTTCTCATTGAAGGAATAAAAGACTTTTTGACGCTTTTTCGTCCTTATAAATCAAATGAAGAAGCGAGAGAAAAAAATCCGTCATTTGTTGAAAAATTTAGAGCACGGGTAAAAAACTACGACGAAAATAAGCAATATTTCTATTGCTGCAAATTTTTGGATGATGACAATAGATGTCTAATACATGAGGACAGACCAACGCTGTGCAGATTATATCCTCTTCCTCATGAGAGGACTATTTTTTATGACAACTGCGGTTATGAACAAACAGCAAAGAGCAATATAAAAGAAATAGCAGATATAATAGAACGACTGAAAAAAGGGGAAATATTATGAGTATAATTAACTGGACAGACTACTTTCTTGAAGTAGCAAAAACAGCTGCCATGAGATCAAATTGTTTGAGGAGCCAGGTGGGCGCCGTCATCGTATCTCCTGATAAGATGATTAAAGCGACAGGTTATAACGGAACGCCCTCAAAGGTAACTTCTTGTTATGAGAGGAACTTTTGTTATCGAATAAAAAACGATATCCCGAGCGGAACAAAGTATGAAACCTGCAGAAGCATTCATGCAGAACAAAATGCAATCATCCAGGCAGGAATGGATAAGTGCAAAGACGCAACAATGTATATCTGGGGACACAATTTTATATGCATATTATGCAAAAGATTTATTGTTCAGGCCGGTATAAAAGATGTTTATCTAAAGAAAGATGAAAACGCCGAGCTTGTTCATGTCTACGCTTCAGAACTGAGAGAACAGCTTGAAAACTCCTAAATCATATAAAAATATCATATAAAATAACAGCTATATATAATATAATTAAATCGCAATAAGAAACTCAAAGGATATAAATATGACAAAAGAAAAAATGCATTTATTAATATTTCTTTTCATCGTAATACTCCTAATCGGCTTGGGCTCTGTTTGGGCAATTTCTCATTTTTCAAAAGTTAACTTGAAACATAAGTTTGTCGAAAGCCGGAGAATTACAACTGATGTACTCAAAGTGCTCGGAACAAATGATAATCAGTATTTGTACGCAAGTTATATCAAAAATGAGCGCTCATTCAGAAATGATTTTATTAACTCGGGTATGTTAAATATAGATGCAAAAGTTCCGGCGCTGCCAGTATCAGAATATGAAAAAACTTATAAAAACAGAGGAAAAAATAACTCAATAAACACATCAGTCCTCGGGGATTATAACTTTACAACAAAAAACAGAATAACTTTTTTCATCAAAGACTACGAAAGAGTTGTTTATATAACGGTTGATATAAACGGATATAAGTCAGGACCAAATGTCTATGGTCAAGACCTGTTCTCTTTCCAGCTGCTTAACAACGGTCAGTTATATCCAATGGGCTCACAATATACAGATTTTTCTAAAGAGAAATTCAGTGATTTATGCTCGACTACTTCTTATTCAAAATATAACGGTATAACCTGCGCTCAAGAAGCAGTTGACTCACTTGAAAATAATACAGGTTATTTCAATTTCTAATAAAATTTTATCTGATAAAAAATCCTCTGCGGTTTATATGTGACCATGGAGGATTTTTTTGCAAAAGATTGAAGGGGACAAATCATACAAAAAGAACCCCCGATGAAGATTTCATCGGGGGTTCTTGATTTTTTATCAATTAGTATATTTCACGTCTTTTGTTGTTTGGATCTTGAGTTCCGATTGGTAAGTTCTGGAGAACTTCGTATTCATCATCTTTAACAACTTCTATGAAATATTTTTTGTTGATTTCGTCTATCTCAGCGCTGGCACCTAATGGGATGAAGTCAATCATCGGAGAAGGAGCAAGTCCTGCGACATCACTGTTGAGATCTTTGATTTTGTTGATTTCCTGATTGTCAATCAAGTCTTGAAGATCATCACCGGGCCAGATATGGTATACATTGAATCCGTTCTTAGCTTCATAATCGATGCCTGCACGAGTGATTGGTTCGTATACGTAGATGTCACCGTTTGAAGTTTTGATGTTCAGGTTATCTGATTGGAATGCATTGATGTCAATTGTGTTAGCGTTTGATTCACCATCTTTAACATTCATATCACTTCTTTTTCCATCGAGAGTGATGACACCTGTTTTGAGAGCGACTGTGTTCGGAGCATAATCAAATTGTCCTGCACGAAGTTCGAAGTTTCTGTTATTAGCTGAGTCATCGATTGTTTGTTCGAAGCCCATAGCGTTCGCACCTGATGTTTCAAGAACAACTTTTTGTCCGCCGTGGATTCTTACTTTGTTGTCATCGCTGAATGTTGTATGAAGAGTGTCACCTTCAACTTTGTTCAGAACGATATCTTGAGTACCTGTTCTTACTTCAGCTTTTCTGCCTGCGTAGATGTCGCCGCCTTTAGAACCTGTGAGGATAGCACCATCATCATAAGATCTGACTTCTGCATCTCTGCCTGCTCTTACAGTGTTGAAGTTAACTCCTTTACCTTCGAGCAATGCATCGGTTTGAGCTTCTACATTATTGACGAGGATATTTTCGCTCAAGTCGAAGATTTTAACATTGTTGCCTTTAGCATTCATTTCTTTTGCTGTTGATGTAGCGATTGTAACATCACCTGTTGAGTCAATGTTCAAATTCTTATCAAATGTAGAACCTGTAACTTTTACATAGCCGTTTTTATTTTTCAGATCAACGGTTCCGTTAGATTTTACCTGATTGAAGTGAACTGCACCGTCGAGTTCGCCGATTTTAGCACCATCAACAATATTTGTTTTGTTGAAGTTGAATATATCAGCTTTTGATTTGTCGATTGTTCCTCTGATAGTGCCGCCGTTGAGGTTTACTGAACCTGCTTTAGCAGTGAATGCCATAGCACCGTCGTTGGTTACTCTATTGAAGTTGATATGACCTTTATCATTGATAGCAATAATCTTTGAAGTTGCATCATTTGTTGCATCTGTTACGTTGATATTGCTTTCTGTTTCTTTGACAAAATCAGAAGGTGTCAAATAGTCATGATCAGGTGCTTCGATATTCAACAATGAACCGTTTTTGTTGTTGAATTCATTGATGTTAATCTCACCTGTGTTTGTATAAACGTTAACCTGACCTGCGTCATTTGATGCACGAAGCATTTCAATGTTGCCTGTACGGGTTTTTGCAACATATTGAGAACCTTTATTATGCAAATCAGTTGTATTAACTTTTCCGCTTTTTGTTGATACAGTGTAGATTGAATTTCCTGAGTTTACGTTGTTTGAACTTTCAATCATACCTGAATCATTCAAAACAGCCAGATGTGAACCGTTTTGGTTGTCGATATTTTCTAAGTAAATATTACCTGAAGTTGATTGGATAGTAACTTTTGAATTGTCAAAGCCTGTTCTTTTTGACATATCAAGAGTACCGTCTTTTTTAGTTCCTGCCTGAAGGTTGATGTTGCCTTTATTTGTTGTCAACTTAACTTCTTTGGCGTCTTTTACTCTAACATTTTCAAATTTGATGTCTTTTCCAGCAGTGATGTGCAAAGCACCGTCTTTTGTTGTGAATGCTGAATTAGCAACGTGGATATCACCTTTTGCCAATCCCGGGTTTGCTACACCAGCAACTGCATCGTAGTTGATACCGTCAACTGTTGTCAACTTGATTGATTTACCGAGCAAGTCTGCTGCAGAATAAATTGAACCGGCATTAACTTCCAAATTACCGTTGATTTTTGCACCTTTTTCAAGTCTTACATTGCCTGCTTTTTTGGCAATTGAATCAACAGTGTTAAGACCAAGATTTCCGAGGTTGATTACAGCACCGTTGCCAACCATAACACCGTTCGGGTTGAGAAGAGTTGTTCTTCCTGTTGCAGCACCGACACCTGATGCATTCCATGTACCGTTGATTACTGATGGTGCTGAACCGTTAACTTTGAACAAAATATGCTGATTTTGTCCGTTGAACTGGTTGGTAAGTGTTTGACCATTTTGAATATTAAATTTGTTCCAATTTGTAACGGCATTCAATCCATCAACAGCATCCGTGCTGACAACATCTTTACCGTTAAAATGTGCCCCTGTACCGCCTGCGAATGAAGCATCAATAGCCAGAGCTGAATTGTTGATTGTCATCATCATTCCGACTGCCAGAGTAAAGACTAAAATCTTTTTCATATATATCTCCTTTTTAATATTTTGTATATACTTTTTCAATACAAAAGTGTATATTTATTAAAAAACAAAAAGTAATTCAAAATTAATAAAAATTAGGGAAAACTTTAAAAAAGTTAACATTATATTATTAAACACCAAAAACGCTATTATTGCTAGCTTTTATGTCAATTTATTAACTAAAAAATTTATTTTTTTTCAATTATTTTTTTAAAATTTTCAACATCCTCCTCTGTATCTATTCCCACCGGAGAATAGCCCACTACAACTGCTTTTATGCGCATTCCGTTCTCAAGTGCTCTCAGCTGTTCCAAACTTTCGCTCATCTCAAGAGGTGTTTGTTCCATTTTAGTCATTTTTAACAAAGAGTCACTTTTATAGGCATAAAGCCCGATATGCGCATAAACCGGCGATTTCCCCTCATTCCTTTCATAAGGAATAGGACTTCTTGAAAAATACATCGCCATGCCCGATTTTGAAACAACACACTTTACGACATTCGGGTTTGCTATTTCTTCTTTATCTTTTATCACTCTGATTAAAGTTGATATATCAGCATCGGATTCTTTGAGGGCATCTATGGCTTTATCAATGCTCTCAGGGTCTATCATCGGTTCATCTCCCTGAACATTTACAGCAATGCCAATATTGGCATCACCACTTACAATCTCTGCGATACGATCGCTTCCACACTTATGATTTGGTGATGTCATCCTGACCAATCCGCCGAAAGATATGACTTCATCATAAATACGCTTATCATCAGTTGCAACAACAACTTCATCAGCGGACTTTGCCTGTTTTGCCTTTTCATAAACCCACTGTATAATAGACTTTCCGCCTATTTTTATCAGCGGTTTTCCGGGCAGCCTTGTTGATGCATATCGTGCAGGAATTATTATTGATGTTTTCATTTGCTATCTCCTCCTCTCTTTTCTTTAAACAGCACGAGGATGTGCTTTTGTATAAGCCTGCTTCAATCTCTCGGTTGAAACATGGGTATAAATCTGTGTATTGCTGATGCTAGCATGCCCCAAAAGTTCTTGAACTATACGCAAATCAGCACCTTTCTCAAGCATTTTTGTGGCAAAACTGTGCCTGAAGACGTGAGGAGATACCTTCTTCTGTATCTTCAATTTTTTTGCGGTGTCTTTTATCACGTTGTACACACTCTTCGGCTGGAGCATAAAACCCGTGTTATTCACAAAAACAAAGTCTTCTTCACTGTGTTCTTTTTTGCATAAAATCGGACGAATTTTTTCCATATATGACTGCATATACTTTTTCGCTCTGTTGCTGATGAGGACAATCCTTTCTTTTCCTCCCTTGCCGAATACAGTTATTTCATTCTGTTCAAGGTTCAAGTTTTCAAATTTCAGATGACACAGCTCTGAAATACGCATGCCTGTGACAAACAGAACCTCAAGAATTGTATGATTTCTGAAACCTGCCGGAGTGTTTGTTTCAATAGCATCTATTATGCTCATCGCTTCCGTTTCAGTCAGAAATTTAGGGAGAGATTTGTTTTTTCTCGGACTTTTTATATTATCAGCGGGATTTGCTTCGACAATACGCTCTCTGTATAGATATCTGTAGAAAGTTCTTATCGCAGCAATTTTTCTTGATACAGTCGTTTTTGAATAGTTATGAGGCTGTATGCTTGCGAGATACTCTCTTATAGTTTTATGCTGGACTCTATCAGCATCCATACTCCCAAGATAAGACAAAAAATCTGATACATCCTTGTGGTAAGCAAGAATAGTATGGGGAGAAAAATTCTTCTCTATCTCGAGATAAAGTCTGAAGTCTTCCAAATACTGTTTTGATATGTCATTTTCTAAACTATCCATTCCTAAATTATATAATTTTAGAAGCAATATAAAAATAATTAATATACTGTAATTTATCTACAAAATAAGAAGAGTTCCTCCGATAATCGGCAGAGAAACCATAGCCGTTTTCAAAAGCCAAGATGGCGAACGTTTTGTAAACTTTGCGCCGATATAAGCCCCGCACATAAGTCCGAATACAACCTCTGCAAACAATCGCAAATCTAAAGACCCCGAAGCAAGATACCCCACACTCCCGAAAAATCCCATTGGAAGCATGATTAGCATTGTTGTTCCGACTATCTTATTGAGAGGGAAAGAAAAACACATCAACATACTAAGCTGTATAAACTGAGCCGCACCAAATCCGAAAGTGCCTGCCAGAAGACCGTTAATAAAACCTATCAAAAAACAGATTACAAAAAACTTCATGGAAGAAATATTTTCTCCTGAATTTTTCTCAAGAATTTTATCAAACACATGAGAAAAAAGACGCAAATATGCAAGGACAGCAGAGATATATAACAAAGCAGCCGTCATATACTTCAACCTTGAAGAAGGAATATAATGCGCTAAATGTGCTCCGATAAAAGCCCCTGAAGAAGCAAAAATCCCTATGGTCAAGCCTGTTTTCAAAACAAGATTGCCGTCACGCAGATGACTGAGAGTACCTGAAAAAGTCGTAAACGCCATTGCACCGAGAGAAATACCAAGAGCGGTATGGATAGGAATCCCGAAAAAGAATGTCAATATCGACACCACCATCGCTGCTCCTCCGACTCCTATAAAGCCGATTACCCCCCCGAGGAAAAACATTGTTAATAAAATAATCATCACAAATCTTCTTTATACCGGAACCGCATAAAATTATACCCATAAATATAAAGCGTTGTCATCTTCCCCGCAATTTCCCCGCTAAAAAATAAAAAAGACTCTCGAAAGAGAGCCTGAAAAATTGCCCTAGACCAGACTTGAACTGGTACTGAGTTATTCGCCCAATCGGATTTTAAGTCCGACGCGTCTACCGATTCCGCCACTAGGGCATTCTGTTTGCAGAATAAATAATATAATAAAAAAGTTTTTTCGTCCACATGATTTTTGTGGGATTTATATCGCAAATTCCAACAAAAATTTCCCAAATAACGTCATACTAAGCGTTAGCGAAGTATCTGAACAAAAAGGATTCTTCTGGCTAAATTCCTCAGAATGACTGAATTTTATTAGCCTCTGAGGAATTTGCTATATAAGTTCCTTTTTTGTACTGAACTTTTTTCATACTCCATGAAGAGGATTTTTTTGACTTTCTATATTCTCTTTAAATACATAAATATATAATGGTTTATGGAATGTTAGACAAAAATTTTTTATCAGGAATGTAGACTTTAAGAAAAAGATTATTATTATTTAAACAGGTAGTTAGAATACAGTTTCCAAAATGCTGACATTCTTCGCTGCGGACACAAAAGTCCATGGCAATACTTAGTGACACACTAAAACGGAGAATAAAAAATGGGTTTAGCAGCATCTCAAGCAAGATATTTGCAACTTACAGCAAGAAAAAGCAACATCGAATATCAAGGACAACAGCTCAACCAGGCACGTACGGCTCTTGCCGATCAAAGTGCCCAGTTGTTCAACGAAATGTTGGAAATCGAACCGCCTGTTGCACCTACATCAAGTTCATCCGAGTTTACAAAACCGACATACTCTTTCACGGATGCAAATGATACAAGAATAAGCAAAACCGTCAAAAACTGGTCACCGTCAATTGACCCGACCACAGGCGAAGAGATGGAAGGTTACTATGACCTTACAATACAATATCAGAACGCAACCGGAACTGAAGTTACAAATCAATACCAACGTGTTGCAATGACTTTTAACGATAACGGACAACTCACTTCAATTCAAATTCCAAATGAAGGTTTTGTAGGTTATGACCCGACAACCGGAGCTTATGCTGATTCTACAACATATTCAAACGGCGAAGGGATGACACAGCTCTATTATGGAACTGAATATGACTCTCAGGCTTATGATGACGCAATGAATGAATATGAATATCAAAAAGCGCTCTACAATAAAGAGCTTGTAAGAATTAACGCAGAAACTCAGGATCTCCAGCAGCAGGATAAAGCACTTGAACTGCAGCTAAGACAGGTTGATACACAACAAAGAGCAGTTCAAACAGAACTTGAATCAGTACAAAAAGTTCTCGATAAGAACATTGAACTTACATTCAAAACCTTCTCTTCATAAGAGATAAAAATGTATTTTAGGATATAAGGGAACAGTCAAGAAAATGGCATACAAAAACGACAGTTATCTGGTAATATCAAATAAATACGGGACAGCAAGCAGTGATGCAAAAGCAATGCTGTTTGAAACCTATGACCAGTTGAGAGATATAGCTCTCGACGGGTCTGGGCTGTCAGGATGCGGATTTGGAACATTCTCAAACTGGCTGATAAACATCGCAAGATATATTGCTCCAGGTGCATTCATGCCTGTATTGGATACGCAATATCTGAATGTTCCCGGCACATCTTATTATTCATCAAGCGGTGGTGCAACAGCAAATTACGGAAGCACCTCCGCTTTCGGCTACGGTTCTCTCAATAAATACACAGCCTTCCCGACAGGAGGAGCTGCACCACTGTTAAGCGGCTATGGTTCCATAACAGGGATAACAGGCGGCGCTGCGAGCTTGTCATCACTTGACTACTCATCATCAAGCATAACAGGTTATGCTGCGAACTACGGGAACCTGACAACAGGCGGAGCAGCATCTATGGTAACAGCCTCGCAGCCTGTCGGCGCTGCTGTCGGAACATTATCAGGCTTTGGCTACGGCTCAAGCTGGCTGCTTCCATCAGCAGGTGTTATCGCAGGTATCGGAAGTTTGGCTCAAGCACTCTCCCCTTATGCAGGACCTTTTGGTATTGCGGCAAACGTCTTTGGAAACATAACCCAGGGTTATGGAGGCGCCGTTCTCGGAGCATATCAAAACGCAACAAACAGAATCCTTAACAATGCGGATATCGTTCTTACAAATAAGGTTAAAAACCTTGAAACCGTAGCAAAAATGCTTGATGCTCAATCTGATATTATCAAACAAATGCTCAAAAACCAGGTCGAAGGAGACGGAAAACTCGCTCAAGAGTTGAGTTAGTGTATCGATATGAAAAATACAAGATTATATATAAGGTGTTTATCGCAAATAATCACCTATCTGAACCCTCTTGTCATATTTTACGGAGGGATAAAAAAGATATTATCATTTTATAAAAATGATAATATCTTCGCAGCATCGCAATCGCTTAACCCGAATTTTGAAATCGAAAAACAAAATATTTTTCTCAACAATGCCCAAAATGAAAATATAAATTTTTGTAACAAAATTGTTTAATTTTTTATCATTTTTCTAAAGTTTGTCAAAAAAATGCAGATAATTGTTTTTATATAAGTAAGTATATCCATGATTTTGTACAAAAGGAGAAAATATCTGTGGATTTTGCTTTACAGGCACAAGGAATAATCAACTACTGGGTGGGAGCATTCAACCTCTCAAGGTCTTATTTCCGCAGACATAACCCATGGCAAGAACTTGTTATCGCATTTATTACAACATTGAAAAACGGTCTTACCATGAACAAAAAACTCAAAATTGCAAAATACAGAGTATACAATCTGCAAGCGCAGATGAACAAAATGGATAAGATGATAAACGAAAACAATCCATACAATTTCTTATCAGGAGGCAAGCTGAATACCTTCAACTAAGAAGTTTCTAAGGGTCAGGAGAAGCAATGGGCGTAGCAGTTTCACTATCAAGACTTATATATTTGACATCATACAGACATGATTTGGAATTCAGAATCCAACTCATAAATCAGGCTCGTATGGGTTTGTTGAACTTCGTCAACGACTTGATGAACGTGGGAACTGATATGGATCCTGATTCGCCTGAAGTAAAACAGATGGAGCAAAGAAAACAACGGCTGCAGCTGATTGATAAACAACTCGATCAGGAATTGCAGCAATATCAAGCCAAACTCGAGACAACAACGGCTGAAATACAAAAAGTAAAACAGGATATGCAGACAAATATCCAGATGTCCTATGGAGGAGGATAATCACTAAAAAATTTCAAAACCGAAACAAAAAATCTCTCATAATGAGAGATTTTTTTTATTAAACTTATATAGCAAATTCCTCAGACACTATTAAAACTCCGTCATTCTAAGGAATTCAGCCAGAAGAATCCTTTTTGTTCAGATACTTCGCTATCGTTCAGTATGGCGTTGTTTTGGAAATCCTTGGCAGAATTTGCTATATAAATCCCTTTTTTATTCCCTTGAAAACGCATGGATAAAGTATTATAATTATATTTGTAGAAGGTATAGTGAGTAGGTTTTGAAAAATGAATGTCAATGCAATAAAATCATCATCATTATCTCAAACTCCGCAGTGTCAGCCACTTAGAAGCGGCTTAAAAAACAATGCGGGTCTTGAAGGTTCAAAGCTCAATTTTATGACACATGATAATGTTAAGCTTTCTGAAACACTCGGAAATAAACTTAACATTCTTGCTTAAAAATCGATATAAAAATTTACAAAAAAGAGAACAGATATTGTTCTCTTTTTTTATTGAAAAAAATCAATCAAAAATATAAAAAATCTTCTCAATATCATCTATTTCGTTGAGTTATATTTTTAATTAAAATTATAAAATTAAAACAAGGTTAGAAGCATAAAAGGCAAAAATATTAAGATTTATTAAACAAATCTTAATCCGGTGTTAAATTTAAAACTTTATGGGTATTCATGCTTATATAAAAATATTAACTTTTTGAACCAAAAGTTATACAATGAAAACAATGACAGATAAGGATATATGCAAATGAGAAGTATGCACAAAGCGGTAATTTTAACAACACTGACCATGTTCTTTTCCATGCCGATAAATTCAATTGCTTTTGCAGATTTTAATGCGGGAAGTTTGAACAGAATTGACGCAGGTGTTATTGACCAATCGGTGACAAATGACAGAGAACTCAGAGATAAACTCGAAAATCTCAGAAAAGAACAGGAACAAAGAAAGTTAAATAACTCCGTAAAATATGAAGATCAGGTTCAACAACCTGAACAAACAATGGTTGATGAACAGGGAAGGGTTTATAACCCGAAATTTTTACTGAAAGGGGTCAACTTTACCGGAAATACAATCTATTCAAACGATGAGTTGAATAAATATTATGCAGACCTGATTGGAAAAGAAGTTTATATTGACCAGGTATTGAACGCAACAATGGAAATTACCAAGTTGTATGCAAAAGACGGTTACATTACTTCTCAAGCATATGTTCCCCAACAAAAAGTTACAAACGGAATTATTACTATCGAAATCATCGAAAGTGAAATCGGAAATATCTCCGTTCAAGGCAACAAATGGGCAAGAGAATCTTATCTGAGAAGAGAAGTTCTCTCTTCAAACAAATTGAAAGAAGGAAAAATATTCAACGTAGCAAATATCAAAACCTCTCTCGATGACTTGAACAAAGAAGACTATATCCAAGGTAAAATCGTTATTGAAGAAGGGGATACACCGAAGAAAACAGATGTAACCCTCCAGGTAAAAGACCGTTTCCCTCTTGAAGTTACAATCGGTATGGATAACGACGGAAGAACGGTAGTCGGAAGAGAAAGAGGCTATTTGCAAATAAAAGATAAAAACGTCTTCGGTCTCGGTGATGAATTCTACGTCGGAGGCTTAATCGGCGAAAACTCAGGCGGATGGTTCACCGGATATAAAATCCCCGTAGGAAAATGGGGAACAAAAATCGGTGCCGACTATTCATTCTCTTCAGTTAACCCGGGCGGCCCGTTCAGAGAATATGATATTGACGGTAAAGCTCATAACGTCAAAGTAGGAATCTATCAGCCTATTAAGAAAGGTGATAACTACAAAATCGACGCTGATTTATCTTTGAACTTCCTGAACGCAAAAACAACATCAGGCTTATTCGACGGTGCAGTACTCAATGACTATCAGCTGAGAATATTAAGAGCAGGTATCGACTTCCAAAAAGACGACTCAAGCGGACGTTGGTTATCAAGAGCAGAAGCAAGCTTAGGTTTGAAAGGTCTTGGTGCAACACCTCAAGAACCATACCTTCCAAAAACAGGCTTCCAAAAGTACAACTTGGATGTTATGAGATTGCAGCTCCTGCCTAAAGATATGTTGTTAATCGCAAGAGCATCAGGTCAATATTCACCGAACAAACTCTATGCCATCGAACAAATGCAACAAGGCGGTCAGGCAACAGTCAGAGGTTTCGAACCGGCATTGCTCTTGGGTGACTACGGTTACTTCGCAAGCTTGGAGCTGAGAACACCTGTCCCCGGTTTGAAAACAATCCTTCCTGATAAATATAAACACTTTAGCGATAAAGTCAGATTGGGTTATTTCTATGACGCAGGTTATATCGGCAATAACAGAACAGGTATAAGCAGAAAAATGCAGGAAAACTTCATACACAGTGTCGGCGTCGGTGTTAACTTCTACCTCATGAAGAACCTGACAGCATCACTTAACCTCGCTTATCCGATTCATGAACCGCACAATGATGTATCAAACTGCAAACTCCTCTTCAACGTATCAACGGATGTTGCAAGCTTCTTCTTCAAAGATCCGAAAGAAAGTTTGTAGTCTGAACAAAAAACTCAAAAAAATAGAGCAGATAAATTTCTGCTCTATTTTTTTGAGTTTAATAAATTGTAACATTTATTAAACAATCACGCATTTTCCAAGAGAAAAAATACTTTATATATATAAGGGTTATTATATTAGATTCAAATTTCAGGGATAAGGAGTTTATAAGTTGGGACTGGTTATTAACAGTAGTGATACAGCAGATAAAATGGCTCAGTCAATAAAAGGGCAAAAACTCAACAAAAATATTGTTGAATACATCATGAGCCCCAAGTTTGAAACAGGAAGCTTTTTAAGAAACGAAATGGCTTCAAACTCAAACAGCGGACTGAGAAATATGTTTGCAAATGCAGAAAGAAGCAGCTCTATATTTGAACAAATCTCTTCATCTATTGACACAAACGTCAGCGATAGAGGTTTCTTCAAGAAAATCGGAGACTTTATCACAGGCAACACTGATAATATGTTAAACAGCCAGTACCGCTCTTTGATAAAAAGAAACGTACTCTCAGGCAAAAGCATTGATGAATCAGTTACTCTCGCACAACAATCAATCAAAGACGGAAAAATCGGTATAGCTGCAAAACTCAGAGGAGCAAGCGGAAAGACAACGGATTTAATCGAAGGAAGTTCAAAAAATCTCGCAAAAAAAATAGCTGACGGTACTTCGGATAATCTAGGGAAAACACTTCTTGCAGCAAGCGACGGAGCAAAGAAAACAGGAGTCTTCTCAAAGCTCAAAAAATACGGCGGTACACTCTTCATGCTCGCAGGAGATATCATAAACGAAGGTCCTAAGGTAGTAAAAGCATTTAAAGAAGGCGGTATAGGTAACGGGTTAAAACAAATCGTAAAATCAACAGTTCAGGTGGGTTTAACAAACGGTTTGACAGCAGTTGCAACAGGGCTTATCGGTATGATACCGGTTATCGGACCAGCTATCGCAGCATCAGGTGTAGTATCAAACCTCTTGAATATGTTCATCTACTCACCTTGTCAGAAAATTGCGGAAGCAATCACCTCACTTCCTATCTTCGAAGTCGAAGGTGTCCAATCAGAAACAGAAGCAATGCAAGACCTCAAAGAACTCGGATACACAGAAGATCAGGTAAACGCAGCTTGTATGCAATACGGAGTAAGCAGTGCAGCAGAGTTAAATGAACTTATTCAAGCTCAAGCAGAAGCAGGTCAAGCATCAACAACAGCAGCAACAATAACCAGCAACGGCGGTTTTTCTCAATGGTTAAACAACCAAACAATGGCAATGAATCCTTCAACAGGAGTTTATGCTTAGTCCCTGAATAAAATAATAATAAAACTTGATTATCCTCTTCATCATTTTATAATTAGATTATTAATGATAAGAGGATAATTTTTTATGAACAAATTTGATGAAAACTGCATCTTTTGCAAAATAGCCAAAGGTGAAATACCAACAACACCGGTATATGAAACGGATGACGTAATCGCCTTCAACGACCTTAACCCCCAGGCTCCGGTGCATATACTTGTTATCCCAAAAGCGCACTACTCATCTCTCATCGAAATAGATGACATAGAACTCCTCGGGAAAGTTACAAACGCAGTCAGAGAAATTACAAAAAAACTGGGAATAACATCATACCGCACGGTAATAAATACAGGTGCTCAGGCTGGACAAACGGTCATGCACCTGCACTTTCACATAATGGCAGGTCGAGCATTCACCTGGCCTGCAGGTTAAAATGTAAATCTTCAAAAAGCGGGATTTATACTGCAAATTCCGACAAAAATTTCAAAAACAACGTCATACTGAGCGTTAGCGAAGTATCTATAGAAAAATGGATTATTCGGGCTAAAGTCCTCAGAATGACGGACTTTTAGTGGTATCTGAAAAAGCCATCTTGTATTTAAAACACTCTTGTGCTACTATTTAAGACAATTCAATACAATAAATTGCCGAAAGGGGTGAAACAGTTTGGCAGAAGTATACGTAAGAAGCGAAGAGTCAATTGAAAGCGCTCTTAAACGTTTCAAAAAGAAAGTTCAAAAAGCCGGTATTTTATCTGAAATAAAACGCCGTGAACGTTATGAAAAACCAAGCGTAAAAAGAAAACGTAAGTCTGAAGCAGCAAGAAAAAGACATTCATAACTCAAAAATATTCAAAAAACAGGTTAGTTTAGTCAACTAACCTGTTTTTTACTTGTATATGAACCCCAAAAGTGATAAAATTTATTCATATTTGAGGTTTTATTTGCAAAATCAGAATAATTCGGTATATTTCAATAAAGGTATGTTTTTATGGATTATAAAAATTTATCACCAAAAGACAGAATAATTCTCGCTTTGGATGTAGACACAATAGAAGAAGCGAGAGCACTCGTAAAAGAACTGAAAAACTATATCGGCATATTTAAAGTCGGGCTGCAGCTTTTTACTTCCGTTGGACCTGAAATATTCAAAGTAATAAAAGATGAAGGCGCCGAAGTCTATTTTGATGGCAAATTTCATGATATACCGAGCACTGTTTCAAAAGCCAGCAGTAATCTTATAAAACATGGAGTTACCCTCTTTAACCTTAATATACAGGGTTCGTCAAAGATGATTACAACAACTGTAAAGCAGGCAAAAGAAACTGCAAAAAAACTCGGTGTTGAAGATGACCTAAAAATTCTTGGAGTCACTCTTCTGACAAGTTTCGGACAAAGAACGCTGACTGAAGAACTCGGAGTCAATCAAAATATAGATGACTATGTTATCAAACTGGCGGAAATAGCAAAACATACGGAGCTTAACGGTGTTGTGGCAACCGCAGCCGATGCACAAAAAATAAGAAAAATCTGCGGAGATGATTTCATCATCGTATGCCCTGCAGTACGCCCAACCTGGTCAATTGTCAATGACCAGGTCAGAGTTGTCACTCCTTCTCAGGCTATTCTTGCCGGTTGTGATTATATAGTTATCGGAAGACCAATAACTCAAGCAAAAAATAAAGTTGAAGCAGCAGAAATGATTATTGCAGAAATAGAAGACTCGATGACAAATCATATTCTATAAAAAAATTTTTTTAATCTTAAAAAATAGCCGTCGTTTAAAAACGACGGCTATTTTGATTTTAATTTTCCAATTTTTCAATTAAAGTTTGAATCTCTGAACAGTTCCATCGCCCTGAACGGAAGCAAACAAATAATTCTGATTATCCACATACAAGAGATAAGGTTTCTGTATATTCGAGATAACAACTTCAACTTTCCCGGCAGGAGTAATACGAAGAATGTTGTTCGCATCATAGTTCGCTATATAGATATTTGAATATAAATCAACAGCTACCCCAATAGGACCTTTCAGAAGACTGTTTGTTTTACCGGAGATAAGAGTTTGTACTTTTCCTTTAGGGTCAATTTTCAGCACCCGATTTTCAGAATAGTCTGCAACATATAAATAACCGCTCTTATCCTTTACAATCCCGGCAGGACCGTTAAAACCAGAGTAAGAAAACTTGGAAGCGTTTAATTGAGCAATCGATGAAGCAGGACGATTATTCCATGCCGATTTTTGATTTTTGCTGTTTATTTTTGTATTAACCGTTTTGTATAGACTTCTTGATTCTTTATAAGCCTTGCTATCAGCAGAAATTGCATTCAAATAAGACAAAGACAAATCTAACTCACCTTTTTTATAATAAAGATTAGCCACCTTTAACTTTGTTTCATCATCCTCAGGATTTCTTGCGAGAAGCTCTTTGAATATCTCAAAAGCTTTATCATCCTGTTTGGTATATTCATATAGAACACCTAGATTATAATAAGAATCCAAGAAATTAGGATCAATCTGTATCGAAGAATAAAAAGCAGCTATTGCCGCATCATAATTGTTGTCACGGGAATACTTCACACCTTCGTTATATTTTGCAACGGCTGCCGGAGAATAATCAGAGGCAAAACAAAATGACGAACATGAAACAAGCACTAACAACGATAAAACACATCTTCTTATAAAATTCTGCATAAAGCCCTCTCTTTTGACTCTTACCTAATTTATATTTAAATTATATATTATGCTTTCTCTGCGGGCAAAATTTTACTATTTGTAAAGATTTTTAGTCAGCTGAAATTCATGAAGAATACCTATACTCTTCATTTCTGATTCTCTGTTCAAAATAGAGTTAAAAACTCTTGTTGCCTGATTCATCTTATATTTTAGAGTAACAGCTGCAGCCATCATTCCATGATTTGGCGAAAAATCCGCTATTGTAGGATCCTTCGTCTTATAAACCTCTGCGACCTTATCATCAAGAGCCTTCGGATCCTGCAAATAAAGTTCTTTAACATAATCCATTTCAGGATCTTTTATGCCGTTTGAGTTTGCCATCCAGAACTGTGCAGCAACACGATATGCATCCTGCTCTTCTTTTATCGAAGAATAAGAATCTTTATCATTGGCATGAACCATTTCATGAACCAAATATGCAGCTATAATCTGTGGCGCAGCCCAGAGATATTTATCAGTAACTGTAATATCTTTTGTCGCATTGGCATACTGGGCAATATTCGCATCACCGCCCATCAATGCAGTCTGACCGAATTTGAAACGGACATCTCTTGTATTATTAACTATCTCAGGAGGCAAAAAGGCTGAAGCCATAGCATAAGCAGCCTGAAGATTATTCTGGGCATAATAAGATTTTTGTATCTCTGCAAGTTCAGGATTGCTCTGAGCAAGCTCCAAATTTTGAGTTTCAAGCAAATTGCGGCGTGCAAGGTCATTCATCGGGTCTATAATCAAAGCCTGATTTAACAGCAGCTTTGCATCTCTGTAGTTTCCGACTTCTTTCTGAATAACACCCAAGTCAATCATCGCCTCAGAGTCATATGGTTCTATATTCAAAATTTGCTGATAATACTCTATCGCCTTTTGATTGTCGCCTTTTTCATAATAAATTTTTGCAAGGTTGAAATATGACGGAGTATATGTGCTGTCTTCCTGTATTGATTTCAAATAATATTCAATCGCCTTATCCTTATACCCCTGCTGAGCATAGGCATTTCCCTGTTCTTTATAACTTTCTGCCTGCTTTCTTGATGAAAAGGCGGGTGTTGTCTGAACAGCATAAGGAGAAGAAAAACCGAAAGATGTTTTCTTCACAGAGGGATTATTCAACAAACTCACGCTGTTTATATTCATATAATTATTATAAAACTGACCGTGCTAACCTTTTACTATAATTATATAAAAACCTTTTTCAATCACAAATTGACAGAGCCTTAACGGAACTTTACCAAAGGGGATGTTTTTTTACAAGACCGTTTTTTCTCGGATATTGTTTATCACTCGGAGCTGTTTTTTCTATGACAACAAGTTTTCTCACTGAGTCACTGTCTATTTTGTAATCTTTTACATCAGCAACTTCAGCATGAAGAAGCCTTAGAGCATTTTCTGCCGTTGAAATTTCTTCCTCCGCTGTCTTTGATTTATATGCAACAAGCTGTCCGCCAACTTTCAGATAAGGAACACAATATTCAACAAGCATAGAAAGAGGCGCAACAGCCCTTGCTGTAATATAATCATAGAACTCTCTGTTGTTTGACTCCAAATCTTCTATTCTGGCATTTTTTGAAACAAGTCTGCTTCCAATACCCAACGCCGCTGATAGTTTGTCTACAAATCTGATTTTCTTTCCGACAGAATCAACGGCAACAAGAGTCGCATGTTTATAAATAATTAAAATAGGCACCCCGGGGAATCCTCCGCCGCAGCCAAAATCAAGAAGAGAAAACTTTCTGTCTTTATCTTCCTCAACAAGAGAAAAAGCAAGTGAATCAAGAAAATGTTTAATATATACTTCTTCTTCTTCAGTATTTGCAACAAGATTGGTATGCGAATTATACACGAATAATTCATTATAATAACGTTCAAAAGCTTGGAGTTCAGATTCATTCAAATCTAAATCAAAACTTTTTGCCCGAGAAATAAATTCAGCATACGACTCATCACTAAGCATTTTTGATATCTTTCAGGATATTCTCAAATGAGTGCAAACCGACTTTCCTTTTTATATTGTTGATTCTTCTTTGTATTCTATACTGGCTATCAGTAGAAATAGCATCCCCAAGAACTTTTTGAGCAAGTATAAAGAACTTGACCGCTTTCGAGAAATCCGCCATATCAGAATACATATCGCCAAGATCCAGATATGTCGAAGAAATATAATAGACGGAGTTGATTTTTTTCGCTGCATCAAGCTTGACTGTATAGAACTTGAGAGCATTCTTATACTCTTTCAAATCACAATAAATATCAGCAAGCTTCAGAGATGAATAATAAATTCCCTCCAGGTTGCTCTTTGAACGGTCTATCTCAAAAGTTTTCGAGAGATAATCAAGTGCTGTTTTGAAATCGCCTTTTTCTCTGAAAATCAACCCGAGGTTTGAATAACAGTCTGCAAGATATAAGTTTGAATCAGGATTATTATCTGTTTTCTCAGAATTGCGATAGTGTGTTACTGCTTTTGAAATATCTCCGGCATCATCATATAGCAGACCGATTTTGAAATACAACTCGGCAAGCAAAGAAGCATAATCAGCCTCTGCATCTGACTCTTCATCATACCTGCTAAGCATTTCCATTGCCTTTGTATAATTTGAAATAGCCTGTCTGAAATTATTTTCCTGATTGAATATATCTCCAAGGTCTTTATATGCCTCAGCAATATACTTCGGCTCTATCCATGAGAGCTCCTGAGAGAAGAACTTTTCATAAGTTTTCTTCGCACGGGCATAATCTTTAAATTCTTTAAATACTTTTGCCATAGAGAGCAGAATTTGACCTGCCTTTGAAAATTCACTTTTCTCAAAACATATCAAATAAGCTTTTTCAAGAGCATTCACAGCTTCTTCTTTATTTCCGAGGTGAGTAAAGCATATTGATATTTTATCAAGTGCATAAACCTCTTTTTCTCCTCCTCTGATTTCATAGTGATATTTTTTGAAATACTCAAGCGCTCTTTGATAGTCCCCTTCTGATTCACATCTCAAAGCACGGCTCAAGAGTTCATCTTTAGCAGAAACATCAGACAAGTCAACATCTTCATAGGTGCTTCGATTTCTGAAATTTTCCAAATCAGATAAGTCAATACTCTTACGATTCATAAACGCTGAAGTATCTATCTCATCATCACCCGATGGTGAACTCAAAAGCATTTTTTCTTCTTCGCTTAAGTTGATAGAAATACCTTCCATATCAACATCACTGCTATCACCAAGACCATCAAGCAAAGTCTGACCGTCTACAGCATTATTTAAAAAGTCAAGATTATCATCATTTTGTGATGCAGAAGAAAGCGACTTCTTTGAAGGAATAGGCGGCTGCTGTTTATCCAATTTTTCTTCCTCTTCTTCTAATAAACTATTATTTGCACCTTTATTCTGAGAAATTTCTTTATCCATCAGCAATATAGCATCATCATTCAAAGTTGATGCAATAAAATCAATATCGGATGATGAAATTTTAGGAGCGGAACTCTTGCTCATTTGCTTATGATAAGCACACTCTTCACTCAAAGATGTTCTTGAGAGTTTTATCAATCGTTGAGAGTGTTTCAAAGGAATTTGTTTTTCATAAATCCCTGATAATTCTTCATGATATTTTGACAGCATATTCTGCGAAAGAAGAGGAAGCACTACATCTTTGAAATAATCTTTTATATAAAAACTGCCTCTAAAAGCCGTTATCATATTTTTATTCAGCAAATATGTCAAATCAGATTTGGATATAATTTCATAAAGAAATTCTTTATCCGATGGATGTCTGATTAAACACAATTTGTTGAAAGTTTCTTTATCTTCCAATGCATCATATCTGTTCGTAAATACATAATTTTCAAAAGATTTTCCTGATTTTGTCATCTGCACCATCGCATCAAACAAATCATCATTTTTCATATCAATCATCATCATAAGAAAACTCTTCACATAAAGAGGTATTCCCATGGTAATTTCATAAAATTTTTCTATCGTTGATTTTGTTGCATCAATATTTCTTGATTGTATCAAATCAACAACATCATCCTCTGTTAAAGAAGGAATATTTATTTCTTCTGAAATACTTTGATACTTGCTATATAAATCATCAGGAGCAATCCTCGATGAAATAATAACTGATGTGTTTCTGTTCTTTATCAAATATTCAATAAAATTAAGAATGTCGGAATCTATTTTTCCGTCTTTATTCTGAAATAGCTTCTCAAAAGAATCAAATACAATGGTAATATTCTCATTCAGATTATTTATGGAAGAAATAATCTTCTGGTCTATCGACTCTTTTGCATATGTTTCGTCTTTTCTCAAATTTTTTCTGTCAAGAAGCTTGTTTTCATACAAAACCCGATAAAAGAAAAAGATAATATCATCAAGACAGACATTTTCATAACAATCAAAGACTATTGCTTTTTTGTTAACTTCTATCTTCAAATACAAATCAATCAGCGTGCTCTTGCCGCTGCCCTGAACACCGTTGATAAAAGACACCTTCGCTCCGCTTGTCCTCAGATTGTAAAGAGGAAGCTTCTTATGCTCAAGTATCAAAGAACTGCTGCTGAATTCATCAACCAGTGCAGCAATCCTGCTCATATTATTTTTATTTGAAAAAATATTCTCACTCATATTTGATATTTTATAATAACTAGCGCAATATTAACAGTCTTTATATAATTATTCCTCCAAAATCATTATTAATAACATACTTTAAACATATTAATTAATAGTTGTTAAAGATAAAAAGAAATTTATTTCAAAAAAACTATGTATGAGATAATATAATAAATTATCAAATGACACCAACAAGGGACAGATTATGATAAAAGTAGCAATAAGCGGCGCATGCGGAAGAATGGGGCAGGAAGTTGTCAGAACAATATTCAATGACTCCAAAACAGAAGCAGTTAGCGTCATCGACCTCAAACATGAAGGCGAAAACATCGGAGAAATTACAGGAATAAAAGACCTCAACCTTACTGTAAAAAAAGACCTCAAATCAGCACTCGAAGAAACAAAACCTGATATACTCGTCGATTTTACAGACCCGGCAAATGTTTACAACAATGCAAAAATTTGCCTCAACTCAGGCGTAAGTCCGGTTATCGGAACTACAGGTCTGAAAGACGAACAGCTTGAAGAGCTGAAAAAACTCTCTGAAGAAAAACATCTTGGATGTCTTATTGCGCCAAACTTTGCAACAGGCGCTGTTTTGATGATGATGTTTGCAAAAACAGCCTCAAAATTTTTCGATAATGCAGAAATAATCGAATACCACCACAATCAGAAAAAAGATGCTCCTTCAGGAACGGCTATCAAAACAGCTCAGATGATGAGCAAAGAAAAAGAAAATTTTGCCCACGGAAATATTGCGGAAACTGAATTGATAACAGGCTCCCGCGGCGGCAACTTTGATAAAAACATTCACATCCACAGCATAAGAATGCCTGGATACGTGGCTTCTCAGGAAGTTATCTTCGGCTCAACCGGCCAGACTCTCAAAATCAGACATGACTCAATTGACCGAACATGTTTTATGCCAGGTGTTTTGATGGCTGTTAAATACATAGCAGAAAACAAAAAATTCATTTACGGACTGGAAAATATATTTTAAGAAGAGGAATAAAAATAATGGAAAAATACAATGTAGCAATATTAGGCGCTTCAGGAGTTGTTGGCAGCAGAATAAGAAGTATTCTTGAAGAAAGAAACTTCCCCGTAAAAAACATAAAATTCTTATCAAGCGCAAAAAGCGCAGGTAAAGAAGTTGAGTTTATGGGCAAAACTTACAAATTTGAAGAAGCAAAACCTGAATCATTCGACGGCGTTGACATTGTGCTAGCATCAGCAGGTGCCTCAACAAGCAAACACTTTGTTGATGAAATAGTAAAAAGAGGCGCAGTTCTCGTCGACAACACAAGCGCTTTCAGAATGGACAAGGATGTCCCGCTTGTTATCGCTGGAGTAAATGACAACGACCTCAAACAGCACCATGGCGTAATCGCAAATCCGAACTGCTCAACATCACAGCTTATGCTTGTGCTCAAACCTCTTCATGATTATGCAAAAATCAAACGATTGATAGTAAGCACTTATCAATCAGTTAGCGGAGCAGGAAAAGCCGCCATTGATGAGTTAACTGAAGATACAAAAGCAAGACTCGAAAATAAACCGTTCGAAAATAAATGTTTCAAAGCGCAAATAGCCTTCAATGCCATTCCTCAAATTGACGTTTTCGTCGACAATGACTACACAAAAGAAGAGATGAAGGTAACAAACGAAACAAAGAAAATCCTCCACCTCGATGAAAAAACACCGATATCCTGCACAGCTGTCAGAGTTCCTGTCTACATCAGCCACTCTGAAGCCGTTGATGTCGAATTCGAAAAAGAAATTACCCCTGAAAAAGTCAGAGAACTTCTTGAAAATGCCTACGGCGTTGAAGTCATCGACAACCCGTCACAATACAAATTCCCGACAGCAGTACAGGCAGCAGGAACAGACCCTGTTTATGTCGGACGTATCAGAAAAAACATTGCTTTCGACAACGGCATTGCAATGTGGGTAGTAGCTGACAATCTCAGAATAGGAGCAGCGCTAAACACTGTAAGAATAGCCGAAAAACTGGTAGAGATGAATCTCGTAAGAAAATAGGAGAAGAACTATGCAAAAACGCTATGATGCAGGCGAAGTTATAACAGCAATGATTACACCTTTCGATAAAGACCTCAAAGTCGATTTCAATAAGGTGGAAAAGCTCGCAAAACATCTCTCTGATAACGGTTCTGATGCTGTGCTGGTTGTCGGAACAACTGGAGAAAGCCCGACCCTGACGCATGAAGAAGAACTTGATATCCTCCGTGCGGTAAACAATGCCCTTAGAGGAACATCTACAAAAATTATTATGAATACCGGTTCTAACTCAACTCTTACAGCGGTTGAGATGTCAAAAAAAGTTGAAAAAACAGGCATGGCTGATGCCCTGCTATCTGTTGTCCCTTACTATAATAAACCGTCGCAGGAAGGTCTTGTTAATCATTTCTCAATGATTGCAGAAGCAACTTCACTGCCGGTTATTCTCTACAACATCCCCGGAAGAACAGGCATCAATATGCTGCCTGATACAATCGCAAAACTTGTTGAGAAAAACAAAAATATATCAGGCGTAAAACAGAGCTGTGCAGACCTCGACCTCGTATCAGAGATAAGAATAAAAACACCTGATGATTTTGCAATTTACTCCGGAGATGACAGCCTGACACTTCCTATGCTGGCTCTTGGAGCAGACGGCGTTATCAGCGTTGCATCTCATGTTATCGGCAAAGAAATAAAAGAGATGATATCCTCATTTAAATCAGGGAATTATCAAAAAGCTCTTGAACTGCATAAAAAATACTTTGATGTGTTCAAAAAACTCTTCATAGCACCGAATCCGACACCGGTAAAAGCTGTCCTCGCAGCTAAAGGTCTCATCGAAGAATTCGTAAGACCTCCTCTTTGTCCTGTAACGGATTCTCAAAGAGATTTATTAAAGAAACTTGACATATAAACAACTATTATAGAAAATCATATTTTGTTGATGATATATTGATATTGATACAAACCTCAGGAGAGATTAGATGTACGAAATAAAAGTAGAAGCACAATTCTCGGCAGCTCATCACCTGTTGAATTATGAGGGAGAATGTGAAAAACAACACGGTCACAACTGGAAAGTTGAAGTGTTCGTAAGAGGTGAAAATCTTGATAACTCAAATATATTAGTTGACTTTAAAGTAGTGAAAAAGGAATTGAAAAAAGTTATAGATAAACTCGACCACTCAGACTTGAATGAACTCGATGAATTCAAAGGAGTCAGCCCGAGCAGCGAAATAATCTCAAAATATATCTACGAAAAACTGAAAATAGAAATTCCTCTGCTCTCAAAAGTATCTGTTTGGGAAACACCAACATCCTGTGCGTCATTTTTTATAAATGAATTCTAAAAAACAGAACCTTTTCAAAACGTAACAAAAACTTTTTATATAATTTATACATAAATTTCATGTTTGTTGTATTGTAGTATGTATAAATAAATATTTAAGCGATAGATGATAATGGAGAAATAGGATTAAAATTATGAAAACATTACCAAAAGTAGCATACTTTTCTATGGAAATAGCAATTGACCAATCGCTTAGCACCTACTCCGGCGGTCTTGGTTTCCTGGCAGGCAGCCATATGCAGTCAGCCGGATACCTTGAAATGCCAATGGTCGGTGTTACTATGTTATGGTCATTCGGTTACTATGACCAGAGAATTGGTGCTGATGGAAAAGCAGAAGTTGCCTATGTAAGAAAGCACTATGATTTCTTAAAAGATACAGGAATTATGGTTGATGTAACAGTATTCGGTCAAAATGCTAAAGTAAAAGCATTCAAAGTTGAACCTGAATTATTCGGCACTGTTCCTATCTACCTCTTAACAACAGATATTCCTGAAAACCCTGAAGAAATAAGAAAAATATCTCACAGACTCTACGATGGAGATGAAAAAACAAGAATCAGCCAGGAAGTCGTTCTTGGTATCGCAGGTGTTAAAGTTCTTCAAGCTGACCACTATGATTTCGATACTATTCACATGAACGAAGGTCACGCTCTTCCGGCTGCATTCGAACTCCTCAGACAATATAACGGAGATCTTGAGAAAGTTAAAAGAAGAACAGTATTCACAACTCACACTCCTGTAGCAGCAGGAAACGAAGTTCACTGGGTTGATACATTGCTCGAAGGCGGTTTCTTTGCAGGCGCTTCAAGAGAAAGAGCTATCCAACTCGGCGGCGAAAACTTCTCTCTCACAGTTGCAGCACTGAGAATGAGCAGAGTAGCAAATGCCGTATCACAGCTTCATGGATTGGTTGCAAACAAAATGTGGGAATGGGTCGAAGGAAGATGCCCTATCCGTGCAATCACAAATGCCGTAAACTTACACTACTGGCAGGATGAAAGAATCAGAAATGCAAAAACAAGCACTGATTTGTTGAATGCAAAACATGAAATGAAACAGGAATTGTTCAAATACGTTGCAGGTGTTACAGGAAAGAGATTTGACCCTGACGTATTGACAATTACATGGGCAAGAAGATTTGCCGACTACAAACGTGCATGGTTAATCTTCATGGATAAAGACCGTATCACAAAATTGTTGAACGAAAATAAAATCCAGCTTATTTTCGCAGGTAAATTCCACCCTGATGATACTATGGGAAGAGAAATGTTCAACAATATCTTGAACCTCTCTAACTCCTTGAAAAACGTAGTGCTCCTCCCGAACTATGAACTCGAATTGAGCGCTATGTTGAAAAAAGGTACTGACGTTTGGATGAACACTCCTCTCAGACCGTTTGAAGCATCAGGTACCTCAGGTATGTCTGCAAACATGAACGGTGCTCTTCACCTCTCAAGCTATGACGGTTGGACTGTAGAAGGAACATTTGACGGTATCAACGGTTATACATTGAACTATCCTGGCCTTGACGATGACATTCCTTGGGAAGAACGTCACTGGAAAGACTATGAATGCTTGATGAGCATCATCGAAAATCAAATTATACCGACATACTACGAAAATAAAGAACAATGGGCTCACTTGATGAGACAGGCTATCAGAATTTCTGAAGCTTACTTCAACTCGGATCGTATGGTTATTGAATACTTCAACAGAGTATACAAACCTATCGCAAAAGGCGGAGTTGAAGAAGATGGACACGCTTCTGATATCTCTGTTGCAGAAAATCCAAACCTCGATGCCTGGACTTTCTCAAATATCAAGTAAACTTAAAAAATACAACAAACTTAAAAATCCGCTCGAAAGGGCGGATTTTTATTATTCAAATTTCTTTACAAAATCTCTCCTTTTTTAGCAATTTATTAAGTATATATTACTTATATATAATATATAGACTACTACAACTATGGAGAGCTGAGATAAATGTCATCAGACAACTTAATACGTCAAAATTATGCATCATATTCTACAAATCCGAACTCAAAATACAAACCGGAAGAACTTGACAAATGGGCAAACAGCAGCGAAAACTACAACAGCTTTATAAACGGTGAACAGGTAGAAGACTTCCAATTGTTTGACTACAACTCGCTCGGCGATACAAAAAATGAAAGAATCAGCGGATACAAACAAGAACTTGATGTGTTTTCTCAGGAATACATCAGCCAATATGATGCAGATGGCAACAACGAGCTCAGCATAGATGAATTTATAAATATGCAATCAGAAGCCTATGAAACCATCTTTGGAGAAGAGGCTGATGATACGCTAACATCAACCTTTGAAAATCAATTCAATACCCTAAGCACAATCAATCCGAATGAAAGATATATAGATGAAAGCACCCTAAAATCCATCCTCGGCGTCGGTCAAAATACAAATATCGACAGCTATATGGAAAAATATGACTCGGATGGAGACGGGAAACTCACATTCGATGACTACAAAAAGTTCCATGAAGACCAAAGCGAAGAAATTCTTGGAGAAAAAACAAACTGGGATGCCCCTGGAATGCTTGAAGCTGTAAAAGCAAACTTCAATCAAATAAGTAAAGTCAGCTCAAGCGCTAATGCCATTGACTCAAGAGAATTTGCAACCTTCTTAGGAATTGCCGATGCTCAAGATGGTTTGAATGACGGTGTTATTTCTTATCAAAACTTCAACTCCGTACCGGCTCTTGAGGGATATGAAGAAGCCACCGAAAATTATTATGAAGCCTTCTTTGGAGATAGCGAAGAAGAAACTTCTCAATATACAACCACCGAATACTCTCATGCCGAAGTTTTTGATAACTGGACAAACAGCAGCGAAAACTACAACAACTTTATAAACGGCGGACAGGTAGAAGACTTCCAACTGTTTGACTACAACTCGCTCGGCGATACAAAAAATGAGAGAATCAGCGGATACAAACAAGAACTGAACCAGTTTGCTCAAGAATACATCGACCAGTATGACTCAGATGGCAATAGCTCATTGGACATGGACGAATTCATAAATATGCAGGCTCAATCATATAAAGAAACCTTCGGCGAAGAACTCAACACAGATGCTGAAACAGTTGCTTACGGTCTGCAACAACAATTCAACTCACTGAATGCCCTCGATCAAGACTCATCATCAATAAGCGCAAATGAATTTGCCGCATTCTTGGGCGTCGCTGACAGCCAGGATGGACTGAACGACGGAATTATTTCATATTCAAACTTTAACACCGTACCTCAGCAAAACGGATATGAAACAGCTCTGAAAAACCACTACAACGATTTCTTCAATAATTAAAACATTTTGATTGTTAACATTTTTTAATAAAATATTTTTCAAAAAAGCAATTCTCTCAGTATATATGTTTTATATAATATATATAACGGAACGAGAGGATTACTAAATGGACTATTCAATAAAATCCGGAGACACTCTCTGGAATATAGCCAAACAACAGTATAATTTAACAAGCGACAGAGATATTCAAGCAAAAATAGCGGAAATTGCAAAAGAAAATAATATAACTGATATAAACACTATCATCTCAGGCAACTCGATAACCCTCCCGGGACTTGATTCAAGTCAGGATACAAGCGGTTCGATATTTTCAGACTGGGCAAACAGCAACAATAACTACAATAACTTTCTGAATGGTGGTAAAGTAGATGATTTTCAAATGTTCGATTACCAATCTTTAGGCAGTACTCCTGAAGAAAGAGGAGAAAAATACGGTCAGGAAATTGAAAAATTTGCCCAAAATTACATAAATCAATATGACTCAAATGGGGATAAAAGTCTTGACTTCAATGAATTTGTCAATATGCAAATGGAATCTTTTGAAGATATGTTCGGAGAATCCCCTGATTTAAACAACGAGCTGCTAACCATGTTCGGGGAACAATTTAGCCAGCTAAGTTCAATAAATAATGATGAAAAATATATAGATGAATATGGACTAAAATCTCTACTTGGTCTTAACCAGAATGCAGACGTTGATAAATACATCAACAAATATGACACTGACGGTGACGGTAAATTATCTTTTGAAGAATACAAAAAGTATAATGAAGAAACATATAAAAACTTATACGGTCAAGAAATTGACTGGGACTCAAATTCCTTACTCGAACAAGTAGAAGAAAACTTTAACCGGGCAAGCACTCAAAACCTTTCTGCCGCAACAATTGATGCAAAAGAGTTTGCTGCATTCTTTGGAGTTGTTGACGGACAGGATGGACTTGTTGATGGTTCCATGACTTATGAGAACTACAACTACACACCGCAGATGTCAGGTTTCGAAGATGCTTTAGATAGCTACTATGATGACTTTTTCAATAACTAGAAAAAGGGATTTTTCTTCTTCGGATTTTCTATAACATACCCGCATTTAGTGCAGGCAAGATATGTTTCATCTGAATCCATTGCCTGAAAAAGATGATTGCATCTTTCATATTCTTTTTCTTCAGATTGAGATTGAGGGGAATCTTTCTTACGCATAAACTTAAAATACAAATCCGCAAATAACTCAATTATATACACATCTCACCTCAATAAATTTGTGAAAAAGATGTAAAATAATCTGTTATAACATTAACTAATGCAGGCAAAACAACAATCAACACAGCAACACCAAGAACAGGCTTGAACAGGAAGCTCAGAGAAAAAACATTCACCTGAGGCGCTGTCTTTGAAATTATACCGAGAATAATATCCTGCCCGAGCGTAGCAAGCAGAACAGGCGCCGCAATCTGTAAGCCGAAGAACAAAACACCTGACGTAATCGATATCAGATATTCCATATTAACAAGCTCGGACAAAGGTATTGAACTCCCGTATAGAGGAAAAATATCAAAACTCCTCAACATCGCATCAAAGAGCCAGTAAAAACCTCCGATATTTATAAAAATCACAAGACCGAACAAACCGAAAAAAGTTCCCAAAATAGAACTCTGGCTTTTCGTGCTTTGATCAAACATAACAGCTGACGACAACCCCATCTGCATATTAATCATATCTCCGCCTGATGCTATGGCGGAAAAAATCGCAATCGCCGCATAACCTATAATAAATCCCGCAACCATATTCAATATGCAAACAAGTATCAACGATGTATCTGCAGGCATAGCACCCGGGTGTAAAGATGAAACAATCATAATCGTCATCAAAAAACAAAACGGCAGCTTTACTATAGCAGGTATTTCTTTTCTGCTGACAATCGGTGCAATATAAATAAACCCGAGCATTCTCGAAAATACAGCAATTCCCGCAGCTATTGATGCGTTGAATTCAGGAAAATATTTACTTATCGTTATTACATTATCTACTATCATCGTGTGTTAATATACTTCTTCTCTGCAAAATTAGCTTCAGGTGTTGTCGGTGCAACAGGCATAGAACGAATTTGCCGCTGTTTTCTATCAGCATAAGGTATTTTCCCTGGGTGCCTCATCACCTCGCCAACTCCCGGTTTTCTTATATTCACTCCTTGTCGTTTTACTGCAAGCGATTCCTCCGGAGCTAAAACAAAGTTATCTTCTTTGGGAATTATATTGAAAGCCAAATCGGCAGACTCATAAAAATACTCACTCAACAAGCGGACATAAAAAGTTCCCGCTATAATTATCAGCAGGAAAACAGCAAAAATCTTCGGTGCAGCAGCAATTGTTTGTTCTTGAACCTGCGTAACCGCCTGCAAAATCCCGACGACAAGCCCAACAGCTGCCGCTATCAAAACACATGGCATTGATATGATTAACATGGTCATAAAACCTTTTGCAAGATGTTCCATCAATAATTCCATATGCTACACACCTCAGTTGAAACTAGAAACAAGACCGCTGACAATCAAACTCCAGCCATCAACAGCAATAAATATCAATAACTTAAACGGCAGAGAAATAATTGTCGGTGATAACATAAACATACCTAGAGCAAGCAGAACGTTCGCAACAACAATATCAAGAACAATAAAAGGAATAAATATAATAAACCCTATCTCAAAAGATGTCTTTAGCTCGCTCAAAATAAAAGCAGGCGCTACTTCAAAAATGGTTAAATCATCAGGACTTTCAGGAGGCTCTACCCTCGACTTGCTCACAAAAAACTCAAGATCAGCCTCTCTTGTCTGCTTCAGCATAAACTCTTTCAAAGGCACAGACCCCTCCTGTATGGCAAGAATCATATCTCCTGATTTTTGATATGGCACACTTCCGACTTCATACATTTTCTGAAAAACAGGTCCCATTGTATAAAAAGTAAGAATAACAGACAGTCCTATAATTACAATTCCGGGAGGAACTTGCTGGGTACCTAATGCTGTTTTAAGAATTGAAAATACGATTATAAATCTCAAAAAACTTGTCAAACAAGCAAATACAAACGGCAATAGCGAAAACAAAGTCATCACTATTAAAAGCTGTATTACCGGATTTAAATCTTTCAATACTGTATCCATTATCTTAACCTCTCAAGAAGTCTGTTCATAACATTTGATTGAAGTTCGCTCATATCTGCATCAACCCTCTTTTTTTTATACGCAGATGATGCAGCATAAGACTCCTGTTCTGAACATTTTCTTATGTTTTTATTTTTCATAACAGCACTTTCAGAAAACGCTTCCTCTCTGCCTTTTGTAGGTAGAGCCGTATTTTCAGAATCAAGTTTCGTCAAAAAAGAAGTTCTCTCCATATCAGAAGCAATCAGGAATTTTTCATTTCCTGCTTTAAGAACATATATAGTCTTTTTGGGTTCTATTACCAAAGATGTTTCCACTTCCAAAAATTTATCTCTGTTTTTAGCAGACGAATTGCCATACATACATCTTTTTGCCACGACAAATCCAACGAGAATAATCCCTATCATGGCGAATGTATAAACACAAAATCCGGTCAAATATCCGAACATATCATCTGCTCCTAAATATCTTCATCTTCATCTATATCAAAATCATCCAAATCAAAATCTTCATCAGCTTTCACATCCTGAGCCGGCTGTGGGGCAGATTTTGTTGTTTTCTGCGGTTCTTTATCTTTCTGAGTTTTATTTTTATCAGCTTTGCCGGCTTTTGCGGAAGGTTTAGCCCCCGGTTCTGCAGGTGTCTTGTTTTCCTTTGGTTCAGAGGCAGGATCTTCTTCCTGATTGTATACAGCGCTTAATCTTACACCGTATCGATCTCCGATAATTACAAGTTCGCCCTCGGCTATTTTGCTGTCTTCAACTTTTAGAGTAATTTTATTTTGATAAACAGAAGCCAAATCAACAACAAGCCCCTCGCTAATCTGTTTCAAGTCGCCAAGAGGCATTTTGATTTTTTCAAACTCCGCTCTCACATCAACTTGAATATTATCCCACATCTTTGTATCTGAAAGTTTCTTCGGCATATCTTCATCCTCTCCGTAATCATCCCCCGTATCATACTCATATACAAGCGACACATCAGGCTTAACTTTTATTTGAAACTCAAAATTATCCCCTGTATACATACTGCCTATTTTACTGTTGTCCAAAACAATTATGTCATCTGTTTCTATTCTGTTGAGGTCTTCAAGAGAAGATTTTGTTGAGCCAACAAAAATATCAACAAACGCAGGAGTAGTCAAAAACAATTTCTCAGCGAGTCTTTTCTTCGAAGGAGGCAGCACTTTGGCAGGTTTTAGTATCTGCTCGGGAATTGATAATATAATCTTCCCGTAATTTTCATTTTCATCATAGAGATATAATGTAAAAAATAACATGTTATTCTTGAGTTTATGGTTATGAACAATTTTTTTTATCTCTTCATCAGGTATTAAAATTGATTTCAAATTAGCATATAACTCATTATTAAAAGCAGTAAGAATCTTCGCCTCAAGCTCGGAAATTCTCTCTAAAGAGAAAGTTTTTCCTTCTGATTGTCCTCCAAAAACATTAAACAAAAGCGTTTCAACACATGAAGCAGACAAACGGGACTTGAATGAAACATCTTTTGATATGCCGACTTCAGTTACAAAATATTCATCACCTCTGAACAAAATATCATAAGCATCATTCATCGATATCATATAAATATTAAAACGCTTTTTCAGAAACTCTTCACAGGTTTTCGTCACACAAGCAGTCAATGATGTGCGAAAATACTCAAAAACATGAGAATAATCATTATTCTCAATCGGATTATTTTTCGTTTGTTCAAGCTCGGAGCTCGTATTCAACGACATCATTACCCCCGTTTTTTTATCCCTAAGCCCGTAATAATAGAGTCTGCTTCCCTACTCCAAGGATATATTTTTTGAGCTAAAGGGTCATCAACTATATGTTGTATATTTTTGTTGAGTATTCAGAAAACTGATATTATTTCCTTTATCATATTTGAATTATAATAATCAAAAAGAGAATTTCTAAAAAAAGGAAATAATATGGACAAACTTGTTTTCGCAACAGCAGGCATTCCTATCAAAACAAAACCGAGAACTTATAAAGCAGCCTTTGAACATCTCCAAAAATTGGGGCTGGGAGGACTCGAAGTTGAATTTGTCAGGGGGGTAAATATGCCTTCATCAACACAGGAAGAGGTAAGAAAACTCATATCTGAAAACGGAATGACACTGAGCGCCCATGGTCCTTTTTATATAAACCTTAATGCTCAGGAAGAAGACAAAGTTGAAGCAAGCATAAAAAGAATTCTTGAAACAGCAAGAGTTGCAAAAAACTTCGGCGGCTACAGCATAACATTTCATGCTGCATTTTATCTCAAACAGGATAAACAGGAGGTCTACAAAACAGTCAGAAACAAGTTCTCGGAAATAATCTCAACTCTCAACAGCGAAAACAACAACATCTGGATACGTCCTGAAACAACAGGGAAAGAAACACAGTGGGGCGACCTTGATGAAGTCATCAAAATTTCAAATGAGTTTGAGCAGGTTCTTCCATGCATCGACTTCTCCCACCTGCATGCAAGATACGCAGGAACAAAATATAACACCTACGATGATTTTGCAAGAGTTTTTGAAAGAATCGGAAGCGAGATAGGGACTTATGCACTCGAAAACTTCCATGCTCATATAGCAGGAATTGAATACGGTGCCAAAGGAGAAAAACAGCATCTTATGCTCGAAGAGTCTGATATGAATTACAAAGACCTTATGAAAGCTTTCAAAGATTTTAATATCAAAGGCTTAATCATCTGCGAAAGCCCGATTATGGAAGATGATGCCGTACTTCTCAAAGAATACTACGACTCAATTTAATAAATACAGTAGAAAGAGGATTAAAGAGAGCGGAAAATAATTAATAATAAAATATATTATTATGTAAAATTGGGGATAGGATTGTGGGTATAAAAAAACTTTTATCAATCGTCTTGATATTTTCGATTTATCTAGCTGCAAGTTTTGCAAATGCTCAGGAAACACAAACTTTTGCCGTTGTAACAGTTGATGCAAAAACACCTGGGTCTACAGGCTCGATTTATACACGTGCAATCAATATGGTGAGCGCTGATATAACCAATAAAATAAACTCTCAAAAAAACACTATGGCTCTAGATGATGCCCTCATCAAAAAGACAGTAAAATATGCTGATTTAACATATGACTATGAAACAACTCTCAAAGAATACAAAATCAACTACAGCGTAAACTATGAACGCCTTGAGAGAATTGCAAAAGCCCTGAATGCCGACAAAATTATATTCGTAACCGGCGGCTTTGATGTCAGACAATATCTTCTGAGGATGAATCACCCTATTTTGACAACCCTCGAGCTTTCTGACGCTGCAGTCATAAAACCTTCATACAAATTTCAGGTTTTTATCGCAATGATTGACCCCTACCAGAAGATTGTACTCTGGACTGATTCATATGAAAAATACCTCCCTGCAAGCAGCTTTGATTATCCTTCAAGCGACTTTGCTGAAAATATTGTGCCTATCGCAGAAGTCAAAAAATTCTCAGAAGAAGTATCAAAAGAAGTCGCCTCAAAAGCTGTCTTTTTCAGAGCAGCAGACCAAACAGTCACATCAGAAGAAAATAATAACTCAACCTCTACAATGATTGATGTTGTGAAAAAAGATAACCTCAAGGATGAAATTACGACCAAGGACGGTCACTCTTATTCAACACAAACACTTCCTGAATCAATCAGAAACAGAAAAATAAACGAATACAAAAACTGGATGAAAAATAAATTCTAAAGATTATGAACCACTCTGCTGAGAATTTGCAGTTCCCTGAAGAGAACGTTCTCTCAAACTTCTGAAGAATTTGGATATTCTGCTGTATTTTTCATAATAAGTATCAGGGTCATTCTTTGCTGCAAGAATGGTGTTCTGGACTTTTACAAATACAGCAACGCAAGAGGGGTCAAACTGAGAGCCGGAACATTTCTGAATTTCTCCAAGAGCAACCTCATGAGGCAGACCTTTTCGATAAGACCTGTCTGATGTCATTGCGTCATAAGTATCTGCTATCGCAACTATACGTGCACTGAACGGAATTTGCTCGCCTTTGAAATGATAAGGATAACCTCTTCCATCCCAGCGTTCATGGTGACAAGCGAGCCACTGAGCAATGGAATTCAGCTTCTTTATATCTTTCAGAATTATCTTACCCTGCTCAGGGTGAGTTTTGATAACTTCAAATTCTTCCTCTGTCAACCTTCCCGGTTTGTTTAATATACTGTCAGGAATGCCTATTTTCCCTATATCATGAAGAAGTCCCATCGTTTCTATAAGTTCTTGACCTTCTTCTCCTATTCCCATTGCCTCTGCCATAATAAGAGAATACAACGTTACACGCAGAGAATGCCCGTGAGTGTAAGCATCCCGAGCATCAAGAGCTGCAGAAATACTTTTTATGGTTGTATAAAATAAATCTTTCACACTATCAACCAGAAGATGATTATTTGCTGATAGCTCATAAGTTTCAATCCCGTTTTTGATAATCAGCTTTAATGCATCAGGCTCAAATGGCTTGACTATATACTGAAACAGATTACACTTATTAACGGCGTCAGTAACAATCTCCAAATCAGAGTGTCCCGTCAATAACATATTGACAATCTCGGGTCTTGTTTTTGCTGCCTGCTCCAAAAACTCTGTTCCTGTCATCACAGGCATTTTGTAGTCACTGATAATCAAAGAGATTTCTTCCGCTTTTTCTTTGACAACATTCAGTGCCTCAACGCCGCTTGTCGCCGTCAAAATATTATAATCTTTACGCAAGGTCCTCCGAAGAAGCTGGAGGTTATCATCTTCATCATCAACAATCAATACTGTATGTTTTTTATGACTTTGTTTTTCGACAACAATTTTATAAAAATTATCGATATATTCTTTCTCGAACTTATCTATAGTCATATTAACAAATTACCCGATAAAAAATCCATGTTAATCTAATTTTATAATATTTTGTACCAAATTCAAATAATGGAAACAGAGGAATTAGAATAATCCAATTCTGTTATATGCTTGCTTCTTTAGTTTTAAATTTTTATGGTACAATCAATGTGTTGTGCCCATAGCTCAGTCGGATAGAGCGACAGTCTCCGAAGCTGTAGGCCGGCGGTTCAAATCCGCCTGGGCACATTTTTTGTTGCCGGAAGGCAATATTTTTTTTACCCTCCGGAAACAAAAAATTTTCTGTTAATTATTATTTTCCTGTTCTTTTGATGCGAGCAGTTCTTTTTTGCTGCAGTTAACAACGTTCTGCACCTTGCCAAGCAGCTCATCGCCCTTTTTCTGAATATCATCCATTATAACATTCGCTTTTGAATGAATTTCGTTTACCGAGTCTTCTATTTTGGCTTTTGTTTGTTGAGATTTTTCGGCAATCAGCTCTCTGGTTTCTTTGCCTGATGACGGTGCAAGCAATATACCTGCTATTGCGCCCAAAAGTCCTCCGGCAATAAACCCTGCGAGGAATTTATCAGATGACATGTTCTACCTCCTTATTTATCTTTTTTAAACAACTTCAATCCCTGTGAAATGCCTTTCAAAACATTCAGTTTCAATTTCAGAAATGTTTCTGAAATAGGATCTATCACAGATGCTATATTATTTTTCAAAACTTCTACTTTTTCATCCGCTGATGTAGCTACTGCGTTTATATTTTTTAGGGCAGTCTGCAACTCGACAATCGTAGGTTCCAATTCTTCATTCAATATGATAACCGTCTTCTGAGCTGCCTGCGTAAGATGAGATAATTCAATAAGAAGTTTTATCAAAAATACCGCCACAATAGTTATTATTATCAAAGATGCGCCGACAAACACAGTGATAGCCTGGTGCATCTGCATTGCTGTATCAATCATTTTATTCTCCTAAATTTCATAACCGTCACAGGCGTCTTCTTTTTTCTTCGCCTCTGCCATTTTATTTTGTTTTATAACTTCATTTATCTGCTCTATCTGTCCTTCTATTGAAAGTTTTATTCTCTCAAGAACATCAAGAGTTGATTTCTTTGCATTGGATAAATCCTCAGGCATCCTGTCAATAACTTTATCCGCTGCATCTTTAACTTTTTGACGGGTTTCTTCTCCTGATGCGGGAGCAAGCAAAACTCCAGCAACAGCGCCCACAAACGCCCCGAAAATTATTCCTAAGGCAAATGAAGCATTATTTTCGTTTGACATATGTTTTCCTCCATTTATTGATTCTTAGCCTTTATCTGTGCCGTATTGCGAATTTGGGTCTGAGTATAAACGCCGCAAGAGCCACAAAAAGTTTACTTTTATTTTTCCACAAATCACCGGAAATCAAACTTATTGCTCTAAAGATTTTACCCTTCGGCAACACCTGCGGAACAAGAATATTGAACATCAGACCAAAAAACATCTTGAAAAGAAAATCCATATCGGAATTTTTGATTGTAAACTTCTTCTCCAACTCTTCGTTGAAATTCGCAAGTTTCAACCTCGCCTTCTTCATATGATAAATCCACTTATGCTGAAAGCGGTTTACTCTTATTGTTAACTCTTTTATTTCTGATATCCATTTGTTGATTATCAACACAAGAAAAGCAAACAGAATTATTTCCAAAATAGTTGCTATAAGTATTATATTTATTAACATGTAACCTATTCCTATTATTTAATTTATTTATTATAATCGATTTGTATAATAAAATAAATGCTATAAACAGACTATTAGGTTTAACTAAATGAATTTGAGAAACGAACTCGCTCTGAGTGTCGCAAAATTATCCAAAATAACCGTAAAAACACTCCGCCTTGGCAACGCAACAAGCCTTCCCGGAAAACTTGCGCTCAAAATATCTCCGAATATACTCTCCTGCTTTACTAAACAGGTAAAAAAAGAAATCATTACGGTAACAGGCACAAACGGTAAAACAAGCACCTGCGGGCTCCTAGCTTCTATCCTGAGAGCTGATGAAAGAAAAATCATACACAACTCAAAAGGCGCTAATATGCTCACAGGCATCACCTCTGCACTGATAGACAACTCATCAATGAACTTCAAAATCAATGCTGATAACTTCCTCTTTGAAATGGATGAAGCATATTTTGCCAAAGCCGTCGATTTCTTCTCCCCTGATTTGATTCTTGTCACAAACCTCTTCAGAGATCAACTCGACAGGTACGGCGAACTTGATACAACCGCAAAAAAAATCCAGTCGGCAATTGACAAAAGCAAACACCCGACAGTAATCCTCAACGCTGATGACCCGGGCGTCGCCTCTCTTCAAAACAACCACGGCAAAAAAATCTTCTACGGTTTCGAAAACATAATCTTCGACTTCGACCAGACAAAAGAAACAAGCGTGGCAGAAATATCTTACTGTACCTGCGGAGAAAAATATGCATACGAAAAAGTGTTCTATGCTCATCAGGGGCACTATTTTTGCGAGTCTTGCGGAAACAAAAGACCGGCGCCGCAGATTTGTGCAAATGCTCAAATTTCAAGAGATAAATCACTTCTAACCATCAAATATCAAAATCAAGAATTTGTTTTCAACGTTAATATCCCGGGATTATACAACGCTTATAACGCCCTTGGAGCTATAGCAGCCGCACTTATTCTCAAAATCCCTCCTCAAACTATACAGGAAGGATTGAACAACTTCAAAACGGAATTCGGAAGAAGCGAAAAAATTATAATCAATGACAAAAACATCCTGATACAGCTGATAAAAAACCCCGTCGGAGCAACGGAAGTCCTCAAAAATATCGATACAACAAAAGAAGAAAATACCCTTCTCATAATAATCAACGATAACTATGCAGACGGACGTGATGTTTCCTGGCTATGGGATGCAAAATTTGAACTGCTGAAAGATTTCAGAGGGAAAATCATCATATCAGGCATAAGAGCCTCTGATATGGCAGTAAGACTAAAATATGCGGGAGTTGATATGACAAAAGCAGAAATAGTTCCTGATATAAAAAACGCTTTCAAAAAAAGCATCGATATCACTCCAAAAAATGCTATATTAAACATAATCCCAACATACACAGCGCTACTTGAACTGGACAAAATGAAGCATAATTTCTTGAACTGAACTCTGCTTCATCAGACTTAGCCCTATTGTAATTATTTTTTTGTTTAAACTATAATAATATTTGCGTTAGAAAAATCTTAGAGGAAGAAAAGTGTCAAAGTATTTACTTGAAATCGGAGTGGAAGAACTCCCCTACAAATTTATCCCCTCAGCTATGGATCAGCTGAGAGAACTCTTTGAAAAATTGTTTAATGACCACAATGTCAAATACGGAAAAATAAACACCTACTCGACTCCTCGAAGATTAACTGTCATAATTGACGAACTTCAACCGACTCAGCCTGATGTAAAAAAAGTAATCAAAGGACCTCCTGCCAAAATTGCTTTTGACGAAAAAGGAAACCTCACAAAAGCAGGCGAAGGCTTCTGTCAGAAACAGGGCTTATCACAAAAAGACGTCTACAAAGAAATGGTAGGGGATGTCGAATATCTCTTTGCAAATATCGAACAAAAAGGCGAAAAAACAACTGATATCCTCAAAAATAATGTAGCCTCCCTTATTTTGAAACTCCAGGGTTCGCATTTTATGAGATGGGGCGCCTTCAACTCAAAATTCTCACGCCCTATCAGATGGATGGTGTCTTTGTTTGATAATGAAGAAGTTAAAATTAAAATAGAAAATATCGAATCTTCAAGAATATCAAGAACTCACAGATTTGCTCAAAAAAAAGAAATTGAAATAACTTCTATCGACAGATATTTTGACGACTTATACGAACAAAACGTTATCGCTGATGATAAAAAAAGAAGAGAAAAAATTGTCGAACTCCTCGAAAAAACAGCAGAAAAAGCAAATGCCACAATCAAACACGACGATGAACTTCTCCTCGAAGTTACAAATATCGTTGAGTGGCCCAACCCCGTTCTGTGCGATTTCGACCCGAAATATCTTGCAATCCCTGATATAGTTACAACTACCGTTATGAAATCTCATCAGAGATATTTCCCTCTCTATTCAAAAGACGGCAAATTGCTGAACTCTTATATCACGGTTGCAAACTACATCGGAGATAACTTCGACAACATCAAAGCAGGCAACCAGAGAGTCCTCAAAGCCCGTCTTGACGACGGCATCTTCTTCTACAACGAAGACATCAAAGTCCCGCTCAAAGACCGTGTAGAAGACCTCAAAGGAATTACCTTCCAGAAAAATCTCGGTTCTATGTATGAAAAAACTCAAAGAATAGTAGAACTCTCTTCTTTGATAGCTGATGAGATGAACTTATCAAACCAACAAAAAGAAGACATAAAAACAGCAGCCACCCTCTGCAAAGTTGACCTCTTAACAAACCTCGTAAGAGAATTCACCGAACTGCAAGGATTCATCGGAAGCGACTACGCAAAACAAACAGAAAACGAAACTGTCTCTGAAGCAATCAAAGAACACTACTTCCCTATATCTTCAGATGCAGAAGTTGCAAAAACAATCGAAGGACAAATAATCGGAATAGCAGATAAACTCGATACCGTAGCAGCTATGTTTGCAATAGGCAAAAAACCGACGGGTTCTGCTGACCCGCTTGGCATCAGAAGAGCAGTAATCGGAATTATTTCAACAGTTATCAAAAACAAAACTCAAATTGACCTCACAAAATTTATATCAAAATCTCTCGATTTGCTTCCATTAAAAGTCTTTGAAAAAGAAAAATTCATATCCGAAATAGAAGAATTCTTTATCCAAAGATTGAGAATAATGTTCTCTCAAAAATATCAATATGACATCGTAGAAGCAGCCATCTCAAACAAAAATCCGCTCAAAGACCTGAGCAACTTCGAAGCACGCCTCGATATAATCTCAGAGATGAGCAAACAGAGCGGCTTTGCAAAATTTATCGAAGCTTCAAACAGAATCATCCGTATCACAAAAGACGAACAATCAGGAATTATCGACGAAAAACTGTTTGCATATGAAGAAGAAAAAACTCTCCATAACAAAGCCTGTGCTATTGATGAAAAAACTCTGCCTCTGAAAGATTTGAGCAGAAAACTCAACGAACTTGTTCCTTACATCGAAAAATACTTCGAAAAAGTTCTTGTTATGGACGAAAATCTCTCCGTAAGAAAAAACAGACTCTCTATGTTAAGTTCTGTCAGGGATAAATTCCTTACGCTGGCTGATTTTAGCAAAATAGTTTTATAAAAAACTGCAAAATAACACTATTTCGTATTAAAATATAGTCATGAAACGAGTACTCAAATATTTTTTCATAGCTATAACAACGGTATGTATATCATGCCTGATTTTCTACAGCCTGATTCTCCCTAGAATGCTCCCAGGAGAAAAAATGATCTCTCTTGCAGAAAAAATATTACCTGATGAGTATGATATAAAAACAAAAAACTTCAAACCAAACTTCAGATGGAACCTGTCACTAAGCTTATCAGCAGATGAATTTGCTTTGCTAAAAGAAGAAAGACCTATCTTCTCATCAGAAAAACCATCAATAAGAATCTCTCTCATCCCTCTGATTAACAAACAACTTGTCATAAAAAACTTTAGCGCAGATAAAATAAAAATATCTCTCGCTTATCCTCAGGATAAAGATATCTTCGCCCTCATCAAAAAAAATAAAACCGAACATAAACGCATAACCCTAAAAAAACTCAAAATCAAAAAATACATTCTCTCAGCTTCCGAAGACAACAAAACTTCATCTATTGAAGGCGAAAACCTCTCAATATCAAAATATTTCTGGTCAGAACACTACAAAATTTCAACATCTGGCAGAATCTTAGCTGATAACAAACAAATATCAAATTTCTATGCAACAGCATCAAAAAACAAAACTGATATAACTGTCGATAAAATCGACATGTCAAGAATTATTCCCTACATCAACGATACTCTTCCTTATGACATATCAAACGGCGAAGGAACCCTCGGTATACATTTTGATATCGAAAAAAACGGCGACTTCAACTTCAAATCACAAATAAACAACCTTTTCATCTATGACAAAAACAAAAAACAACTGCTGAGCATCTACGACACACTGCATATTACGGCAAACGGAAATATGAGCTCAAAGCAAATAAAACTAGAAAAACTCAACGCCCAATCAAAAGACTACAACTTCTCTATCTCAGGCAGCGTCGGAAAAATTGATAAAAAGAAAAAAACTTATAACCTTAGCCTCAACACCCAAAACTCAAAAATCAAAAAACTCCTTGGACTCTTCCCAAAATGGATACCTGTTAAGAATGACGCCCCGAATCAAATGTTCCTGCATAATATAAAAGGAAGAGTAACCTCAAACCTGATTATATCAGCTGACAACGAGCAGTATCCGAATTACTACGGTCAACTCTCAATTGAAAATCTCTCTATTGATAACTTCGGAAACGAAGACTCCATACTCATCCTCAACTTCAATGAAAAAGAACTCAAATTGAACGCAGACCTGTTTCAAAAAAAACAGGATATTCATGTAGAAGGCATAATGAGAGTTCTCCCTGAAAAATTTATCGAATTTGATGTAAAAACAAATACGGTAAAACTGAACGCACTTAGAGCGGTAACAACAACACTATCGGAAATCTTTGGTTTTGCAGCCGGCCCGCTTCCTGATATAACAATGAACGGAACGGGAAGAGCCTACCTCCACATAAAAAACAAAAACACAGACATAAAAAAAGCCGCCCAACTAAACGGAAAAGTCGAAATCTTATCAGCAACAAACATACGTCACAAAGATTTAGCTTTACCTGTTGATACAGCAACGGGAGAAGTTTTCTTCAAAGGGAACAAAATCGAATATGACATCAACGGGGTAATGAAACTCTCTCCCCTTAAAGTTACCGGATATTCTTCAATCCCCGAAGAAAAAAGCTATCTTACTCTTTCAACAAAATCAACTCCTCTAGACTCAGGTCTTTACCTGATTAACAACAGCCCTCTGCTCTCAAAAGCAAAAGAAAATCTCAAACTCATCAAACAAGCAAACGGCACAGCTGACTTGACAATATTTTTGACAGGCAAAAACGAAACAGAATTCACAGCCTCAGGCAATATGAAAACAAAAAGCGCCTCTGTCCTACTTGATGGATTCAGCAAAGAATTTACAAATATTGCCTCTGACATAAACTTCGATGAACAAACAGTAACCTTCAACAACATCACGGCAACAGCAGCGGACTCAAGCTTCACTGCGAACGGAACTATTAAAAATCAACAAATAAACCTTACTCTCAAAGCTCCAAACCTTGATGCCACCTCAGCTTTTGAACTCATAAAAACAAGCCCTGCCCTCAAAAGCGCAAAAGACTCAATGAAAGACATAAAATCCCTATCAGGAAAAATGGACTCAACACTCGTCCTCAAAGGATCAATAAACAGCGACAATCTCCTTGATACGGCTGATTTTAATATCCTAAACGGCAACATCATATTCAACGACTTCAACGAAAATATCTCACTGACAAAAGGCAATTTGCATATATCAAAAAATAATATGACGATAAACTCTGTAGAAATAACTGTCCTTGGTACAAAAGGCACAGCCTCAGGAGAAATTGCCACCGAAAATAAACAAAATATACCAAACATAACCGTAACACTTCCATATGCGTCGCATAACGCAATTATCGGACTCAGAAAAGCTGACTACATCCCGAAAGAAGTCAGACAAATTCTCGCAGACACCCATGGAATACGAGGCAGCGCAAGCGCAAAAGTCAAAATACAAAACACGGACTTTGCTCCTGACATAGTTATTACACCAAACAATCTGAGAGTAATCTACAAACCCGCAAATGCTCCCATAAGATTCACCTCGGGAACTCTTCACATAGATAAAAACTACAACACAAAATTCAACAACATCTCAGGTTATATGGGCTCCTCAAGATTTCACCTGAGAGGCGGCGCTGACAGTGCAAACAACCTCGATATAAAATTATTCTCGATTCTTACTCCTCAAGATTTGCAAAACCATCTGAATAAAATGCTGAAATCGCCACTCGCTCTCAAAAAAAATGCTCCTGTTTCGGCTGACTTCAAAGGGAATTACCAAAACTGGCATTTGATAGGCGAAATGATTCTCAACGAAGGAAATACAATATCGTATAAAGATACAAGCATAGAAGCGCCCAAAACACGTTTTCTCTTTGCGAATATCTCAAAAGACTCAAGCGGGATAAAAATATCAAACACGGGCATACGAGAGCTCTCTTCAGGAACATTTGCTCATAACTGCTACTCAACAGGCTGCTATTCAAAATACAAAACAAGCAGCGTTCTGAAAATCGACGGATTAATAAAAAACAAAAAAGGCAGAATATCACTCTCAGCACCAAACCACATAGATATAGACCTTCTGAATGCCGCCATGCCCGGAGATACCAAAATTTTTGACTACGGTAAAGTAAGAGGAAACATCGACATTGTCCTTGATAACAATACAAATAAAATTCTCGGACACCTGAATATTCATGAAACTTTCCTCCCATCAGTCCAAACACTTATACAAAATGCCGATATAACTTTCACTCAACAGGACATCAAAGTCAAAAACTGCAAAATCAAAATAGACGAATCAGATATTGATTTGAATATAACAGGCAAAAATTCTCCACATCTGCCATTTGTCCTCAAAGAAGTAACACTCACCTCAAACTACATGAACCTTGATGACATCCTCGATAAATATCTGAACAAGACAACTGTCAAAGAAGGCGACAAACCTCTGTTCATAATAGAAAAAGGAACTCTCAAGGCTAATGAATTTGTTTTGAATAACCTCATAACAAACAACACTGACATCACATTCAACTTTGATAATAACTGGATGCTGAACCTCGACAAAATTTACCTCAACACAGCAGGCGGCAACATAAACGGAAACATGAACATCAACGTTAAAACATCAGATATCCAATCTGTTCTATATTTCGAAAACATGCTGGCAAATGCTGCTGCAACAACCTTCTTCCAAATACCGAACGAAATCTACGGTACAATGAGCGGGCAACTCGACTTCACAACCAAAGGGACTTCTCCAGAAGAATTTGTGAAAAATTCAAACGGAAACGGAAGTTTCAAAATTACAGACGGACGTCTTGTAAGACTCGGTTCTATGGAATACCTTCTGCGTGCTGCAAACATCGCACAAGCAGGCATAACAGGTCTTAATCTGAACAACCTTATAGACCTCTTTACACCGCAAAAAACAGGTCATTTTGATACTATCAGCCTTGATGTAAGAATACAAAACGGTATTCTTCATACAGACAACCTTATATCAAAAAGCCAGAACCTCAATCTCTACATAATGGGCAGTTTCGATATGGAAACAAACTATGCCGATTTGACTGTCTTAGGAAGATTACCAAAGAAAATCAAAGGCGTACTCGGCCCGATAGGCAGCCTGTCTATTAACTCAATGCTTGATATGATACCCGGTGTTGATGCTCTGACTGAAAGCAACTTGGCGGCAATTATCCCTATTCTCAACAAAATCCCCGGTTTTGAACTAGATAACAAAGAATACAGACGATTTGTCGTAAACATCGAAGGCGACTTCTACAACCCCGGTTCTGTCAAGAAATTCCGATGGTTGAAATAATCAGTGGTTTATAATTCTTGTTCCGTAAGACCTCATTGGGGTATATCCATAGTTGCCGTATCCGTAATTTCTGAGAGCTCTAAATAATCCGTGTCGTCTAAACCTTCTGCGTGGCGCATAATATCGATTGGGTCTTGTATAAATATTTATACCGTTCCAAGGTGTTGAAAATCCCTGATTATTGACATAATAACTTCCATTGCTCAAACCCGAAGTACCTCCGTTTGAATAAATCCTCATCGCCTCAGCAGGCACCATTCCATAGGAATAAGAAGTTGTTGTAAAACTTCCACTGTTTGTCGGTCCGAGCAAACTCCAGCTATCGGCATACGAAGAAGAAATAAACATCGAATTTAAAAGAAACAAAACAAACAAACGCTTCATAACCATCCCTCCCTGATAAATTATCTTTCTAAGTATAACCATCCGTCATTGATTTTTATCACGGGAGGTCGGGCAATACTCTGGCGGGCAGAAAAAGCGCACAAAAATAGGAGCACTTATCGGCTCCTTTTAATAAAATGGTACTCCCAAGGGGATTTGAACCCCTGCCGCATCCGTGAAAGGGATGTGTCCTAGGCCTCTAGACGATGGGAGCACTAGGTGGACTTTTGTCCCAGTGATATTAGGGTAACAAAACCATACCTCAAATGTCAACTATTTTTTTTAGGAACTTATATAAAAAATTCCACAGATACTATAAAAGCCCGTCATTCTGAGGGTTTTAACCCGAAGAACCTTTTTTGTTTAGATACTTCGCTAACGCTGAGCATGACGTTGTTTTAAAAATTTAACACCCTATTGTTTGATTATGGAAATAAACAGCTTAACAAGATTTCCATCCCATTTTGAGTTAGCACCCTCTTCCAGAATTTTGAGAGCTTCCTCTTGAGAATAAGCCCTTCTATACGGTCTGTCGCTGATTAATGCGCAATATGCATCAACAATAAAAATTATACGTGAGCCTATAGGTATTTTCTCCCCTGACAATTGTCCCGGATATCCTGACCCGTCCCAATTTTCGTGATGGTGCTCAACTATCGGAAAAATATTTTGTATCTTTTCAACTGGCTTTAATATCTGCTTCACGGCAATAGTCGGATGCTGAGAAATCTGATAAGCCTCTTTCCTGTTAAGCGGTCCCGGTTTTAGCAAGATTTCTTCAGGAACAAACAAATTTCCAAGGTCATATAAAATTATTGATAATTTTATCTTATCAATCTCTTCTTCATCCAACTTTGCTTCTTTTGCAAGCTTTGAAGCAAGATGTATTTTTTCTTTTATAGAATTTTTCTCGCTATGCATGGGGTCATAGCGTTTGATTATGTCATCAGAAAGCTGGAATAACTTCTCTGTCAGCTCTTTAGGATTGGTATCAAAAAACTTCTCGAGTTCTTTTTTTATGTCCGGCTCAATTCGAGATGAAAGCTCGCCTTCAGGGGATAAAAGTATCTCACGAAGCGTATCAAAAGCAATCTCCGTCCAGCTTTCTTTCTGCTCAACACTTGCAAGGACAACACGATTACGACCGTTCTTCTTCGCACGATACATAGCCTGGTCAACAATTTCCATCAGCTCATCAATATTATCCGTATGCTCTAAAAATGTTGCAACACCAATACTTGCGGTAACATGTCCGACTTCTTTAACAGGTTCCTTCTCAATAGCAACTCTCAATCTTTCTGCAGCAACCATCGCCCCTTTAGAATCAATACCTGGAAGCAAAATACCGAACTCTTCACCGCCAAATCTGACAGAGACATCGATATTCCTGGCATTCTTCTTCAAGACATGGGCAATCGTGCAAATAGCTTCATCGCCGATAGAATGTCCGAAGGTGTCATTTATCTGTTTGAGATGGTCTAAATCAAGAGTAATCAACGAAAACGGCTGCTTCAAACGGGAAGAACGTTCAACTTCCTGTACAACATAAGAACTGAAATACCTTCTGTTGTACAACCCTGTCATCGGGTCAGTAACAGCCTGATTTCTGATTGTTTCAAACAATCCTGCAATAGTAATAGCCAAATCCACCTGATTGGTAAACAGCTTCAAAAAGTTCTGCTCTGTTTCTGTTATCTCTTTTCGCTGAGATACGACCAGCACAGCCCCGAACTTGCTGTCCTGAGTCTTTATGGGCAAAAGAGAAATACACTTCGGATAAAAAACAGCCCGCAGCTTTTCTTTTTGACCTTCATCCAACTCCATATTAGATGATTCAAAAACAGCTTCAAAGTTGTTTATGAAATCAAAATCCTGATTCTGGACAATTTTCGATACAATATTGGACTCATTTGATTTAATTTTCAAAAGTTCAACAGGCTTTTTCAAAATAGAAGAAATATTTGCAGAATATTCACCCTCTGATACTGCACGTACTTTCAGAAAGCTATCGTCGTCTTCTTCAACAATCTGGAATAACATAGCGTAGACATAACCCATATCAGCACTAAGCCTGTCTACTATTTTTCTCACAATTTCTGATAACGGCTCGGATGAGTTCATTGTATCTAAGATATTGCTAAGAGCAAGAATACTCTTATTTGCCTGATTAAGCTCATTTGTTCTGTGCTCTATCTCGCTCTCAAGGAAACGATTGCGCTCATAAATTTCAACAAAGTTCTTCTTTTCTTTATAAAATTGATATTCTACTTCATTGATTTTATTGTTATAAGATTTTAATGCATTAAAGATTTTATCTAACATAAACTATCCGAGACTACTTCTTCTATAAGATTAAATTATACACTATTTTCAAGTATTAGTTAATAATTTATTTATATGTTCTATAACACTCGCAGGTTGAATTCGACGCATACACTCAATATTATTCCCGGCACACTTTTTTTTAAAACACGGTCTGCATGAAATATCAGCAACAAAAGAAAAATTCCCCTTCCCGAACGGTCCGTTTCTCTTCTCTGACGTTGGACCGATTATGCATAATACTTTGGGCTTCTCAACGGAGCAGGCAAGATGAGCAGAGCCTGAATCTACAGACACAACAATATCAGCCCGTCTGAAAACCTCAAGAAGAGATATAATATCTGTTTTCCCTGCAAGGCTCAGGCACTCTTTGTTTTTAGAAAAAGAAATTATCTGCGAAATCAACTCTTCATCAGCTTTCATCCCTGTGAATATAACATTGCATCTTTTTGAAAATTCATCAAGCAATGTTCCCCAATATTCAGGCAGCCAGTGTTTGTTCTCCCATGTGGTGGCAGGGGAAAAAACAATCGTCTTCTTATTCTTATCTAAAGACTTCATCAAAGAAGAAACATACATCTTATCTTCCTCCTTTGAAGAAGGCAAAGAATAGTGCACACTCAAATCATTACACCCGAGATAAGCTGCAAACCGCAGATTTCTTTCGATAATATGCTCGCTACAAGAAAATTCAGCCCCCGAGTCAATCAGCTCATTAGCGAACAAAAAAGCAAACTCTCTCGTATGTTTATGCGACAGCCTGCGTTTTGCTCCGCTCAGAAAATTGACACATGCACTCTTCAATAATCCCTGCACATCTATAGCTATATCATAGTTATCACGTTTTATTTCAGCGATAATCGAAAAGAACTCTCTCATATTGCCAAAAAAATTTGCCCTGTTCTTTTTCCACTTCTTCTTCGGCAAAATATATAACTTATCAACAACAGGATTATTAACAAGAACCGCACATGCTTTATCTTCAACGACCCACCCGATAAATACATTCGGAAATTGCCTCTTCAGCGCACAAACAAGAGGGATTGTGTGTATAACATCACCAAGTGCGCTTAATCTTGTTATCAATATTCGTTTGTTATTCATAATCAGCCATGTAGTGTATCTGATGACAGGTGGTATTACTTTTTTTAGAGGAACAAAATACCGGAAAAATATAATATCATAAAAATACATTAAAGGATAATTTTTATAGTCAAGAAAAGGGATACATACCAATGCACAAAAAATCGCAGGTTAATTTGTATATCAAAGCGCTTTCTGCTCAAATCAACATTATGAAAAACTCTCATGACATAAGTGAAAAAAACGAAGAGCAATTTAACAAACTGCTAATCAAAAAAGCAATTCTGATAAAAATCAACAACAGAAAACCTCTTCTCTCCGCTCTAAATCAAATAAAAAGAAAATTATTCAAAGAAGAGAAATTAATCTGTGATTATTTTTAAGAAAAAATAACCTCTAAAATAACATCAACAAAGGAAGCTCTAAAGCTTCCTTTTATTATAAGAACAGTAACATTTTACTACAAAAGTAGTAAAAACTATAGCGTTTTTTTATAGAATAGGTTATAATATAAATATGGAGGAGATAAAATCTGAATAAAATTCGACTGTACTTCCTAAGGCAGACTCTGCAGAAAGGGAATCATGAATAAGATAGAATTTTACAATGATTTGGGAAAACTAATCAAAGTATTACCGCCAAAAGTTGCGAGGCAGTTGCAAGACAGGCAGATGGATGATCTTATCGAACTTGTATTCGATTTAGGCAGACTCCCTGAAATCAGGCACGCAGACGGCACCATCGAGTATTTAGGAAAAGAGTTGGTAGAAGAGGAGGACATAGGGTATATTACCCATCAAATAGAAGATTTCACAAGTGATAACAGATCAGGTATTCCCGGTACACTACACCGAATCAGCGCAATAAGAAACAGAAAAGGCAAAATTATAGGGCTGACATGCAGAATCGGTAGAGTTGTAACCGGGACAATTTTTTGTATAAAAGATTTGGTTCTCAAAGGTAAAAGTATCTTATTCCTCGGAGGACCGGGCGTCGGCAAAACAACCAAGCTTAGAGAGATAGCTCGTCTTATCGCTGACGACCTCAAAAAACGTGTTGTAGTCATTGATACATCTAATGAAATAGCTGGCGACGGAGATGTTCCGCATCCGGGTATCGGGCTTGCTAGAAGAATGCAGGTTCCTTCCCCCGAAAAACAAAAAGACGTAATGATTGAAGCCGTTGAAAACCACACCCCTCAGGTTATAATTGTCGATGAAATCGGAACGGAAGAAGAGGCAATGGCATCAAGAACCATAGCGGAACGTGGTGTTATGCTTATCGCTACGGCGCATGGGAACACTCTTGAAAACCTCATCAAAAACCCGACACTATCTGATTTGGTCGGAGGCGTAAACAGCGTTACCCTGAGTGATGATGAAGCAAGAAGACGCTCCACTCAAAAAACAGTCCTCGAAAGGGAGAAAAAACCGACATTTGACATCGTAATAGAAATTAAAGACAGAGAAACCCTCGTTGTTTATCCCGATGTTGCAGAGGCTGTTGACTGTATCTTGAGAGAATGGCCCGTCAAAACTGAAATCAGAAAAGTCGATCAGAATGCACCGACTCCGATTAAGGAAGAAACAATTTCAACCAAACAGGAACCTGCCTCTGATGACAGTCTGAAATTCAGCTTTAATGCAAAACAATACATCAAAGACGTAAAAGACTTCAGAAAGATATATATCTACGCAATCAACAGAACCATCGTAGATAAAGCAATAGAAAGGCTGAATCTGAACGCAGAAGTGACAAGAAACATCGATGAAGCTGATATAGTCATTGCCCACAAAAGTTTCTCAAAAGGCGGGGCAAAAATTCTTGATACGGCAAAAGACTACAGGCTTCCGATATATTATGTCAAATCAAACTCGATGCCTCAGGTGCAGAAGGCGCTCAAAGAGGCTCTGAACATAAAATCTGATGACTCAATGAGCATAACAACTGATTTTATGGATGATACAGAGCTTGCGTTGAACGAAGTCAAAACGGCAATCGAAAAACTCGGACCTGATGTCGAATACATAGAGCTGAAGCCGCAGAATCAGCACATAAGAAAACTTCAGCATGAACTTGTCGACCAGCATAATCTCAAAAGCGAAAGCATTGGCGTAGGACAGGACAGACACCTGAAAATCCTGAACTTCAAAAACAAAAACGTTGGATAACAGACATAAAAAAAGAGCCGTTTCTTATGAACGGCTCTTTTTATTTTAGGAATTCAAAAATTATTCTTCGCTGTCATTCTCAACTTCTGAAATAATTTCTTCTTTAATTACTTCAGAAGCTTTAACACCGACATTCAACACTGCAGAAACTTTTGTTGTGAATTTCACTTTCATTTCATATTCGCCGATGTGATTGATTGGTTTTTCAAGCAGAATGTTCTTTCTGTCAACTTCGATGCCTGATTTTTCCTGAATGAGTTCAGCAAGTTTCTTTGTAGTAATAGCACCGAACAACTTGCCGCTTTCACCTGCTTTTGCTTCAATCTCGATAAGTTCAAGAGCCTGAATTTTTTCAGCTTTAGCAAGAGCTTCCTGATGAAGTTTTTCTGCTTTTGCTTTAATTCTTTCGATATTCTTTTCTCTGTTTTTCAAAGCACCTGCAGTAGCGATTTCGACTATGTTCTTCGGAAGAAGATAGTTTCTTGCATAACCGTCAGAAACTTCGATAATATCTCCGATATCGCCTAATGACTGCATATCTTTTTTCAAAATAACTTTCATTTATACCTCCTAGTATATATTTAATTTTTCTTTGTTTTATTATCATACAGACGTAAGACTTAGCTTACTATAAAAAAAATTTTTTGTACACCAAAAATTAAAATTATTAAGCTGATAGAGAGGATTTGGGTGTTTTCAGGATAAAAAATCAACATTCACGGCATAAAAATTCTTGACTATCGGGCATGGATAATATAAATTAGATACTACGTCATGGGTGATTGGCGACTAACCGAAGATATCTGAGGTGTTTTCGTTTTTAGGAACCAATTTCGCCACGACTTTGATAATTGAATACTTTGTTTTGTC
>CAJFVJ010000003.1:615997-932007 GCA_904420445.1 Candidatus Adamsella avium
CGACTAACCGAAGATATCTGAGGTGTTTTTGTTTTTAGGAACCAATTTCGCCACGACTTTGATAATTGAATACTTTGTTTTGTCATGGGTGATTGGCGAAATTGGTAGACGCACTAGACTTAGGATCTAGCGGGTACCCCCGTGAGAGTTCGAGTCTCTCATCGCCCATTTTTTATATTTATAAGACCGCATTTGCGGTCTTTTTTGTTGTCGACTCGAATTGGTATTTTGATTTGAAAAAATCAAAATACGAGAACTCCCCCACTGACTCGTAATGAGCCATAGCAAAAACTATACTCTGACTCGGTCTATATCTATAACCATATCCTCAGATATATCTGAGGAATTCTTCAACAATACATAAGCCTTCAGAGCATCTACCGCAGCATGCCCGCCGGGTCTGTCAAAAACATATTTTCTGACCATTCCGTCTTCACTGTCTTGTTCCTTAATTGAAGAACTATCAATTCCTTTTATATTATCAACATCAAATTTTCTCTCTGAAATATCGCCTTTATAAATAACTCTTGCCTGTATTTTTCCTCCTCCGAAGGAAGTGTTGCCTACCGGTAAAATATTCATAGTTTTTTCTCCTCTTAATAATTCTGCCTACAATTTCTTTTATCACCAAAATATGTACAAGGAAAGATAATATAAAATGGATTTATGGTATTTTTTAGAATATGCTATACTTATTCCCATGCAAAAGGTTATTTTAATATCAGTTTTAATACTCAACATATTATTGCCGGTTGCTTTTGGTGAGCCACCCCAAACAATAATGAAACAGGCAACCAGAGAACACTATATTGTAAAAAATAATGATAACAACAAATACGGCATTATTGATAAGTCAAATAAAATCATTATCCAACCGGTTTATGACGAAATTAAAACAGAAGGAGAAACTTCTTATCTTCCCAAAAAGTATTATGAAAAAGTTATTTTTCGCACAAAATTAAACAATAAATACGGATTGGCTGATACGAACGGAAAAATTTTATACGAACCGCAATTTGACGAAATAAGCCGCCTTGGACATAATAATGTAACCAAACCCAGATATTTAAAAGTTAAAAAAAATAGCAAATACGCCTTATTTGATATAAAAGAAAAAGAACTCAGCGATTTTATATTTGATGAAATCTCTCTTAATTCAATAGACGAAATTCAAGTTGTCAAAGACGGAAAAAAATATCTGCTCTATCCTGCAAAAGGAATTTTGAAGGGAGTAGGCATTGTCTTATTTGCTCCTGTTGCTTTGGTTTGCGGACTAATTCTTGCTCCTTTTGCGCTTATATCCTTATTTTTCTCATCCCCATAAGAAATGAATTTTATCAACGCATGCTCCTGCTGTCAAAGCTGCAGCTTTTTTAGAGAGCATTTTCTTCTGTATAACATGCTTTTCTTTCCTTACATTATTTAATTTTATTCAACAAAAAGCACAATGCACAAAGTTCCTCAAATATAGCGCATGCCTTTTAAGATATTAAGTTTAAAAAACAATTATTTTTGATTTCAAGAAATAGACTAACGATAATACAAAAATTGTTATTGTCTTGTTTTATAAGAAAATTATTATTATATATTCTATATATATTTTCTGTTTAAAGCTTTAAAAAAACAAAAATAAAATATAATAAACCGTCATTATAAAATAAAAATGTATCAATTCATATATTTTTATGCCTTATTTTTTAATATACTTGAAAATTTTTAATTTTTAAATATAGTTTTTTGATTTTAAAAATTAAAAACAAAATACTATATTTACATTAGGAAACAGAAGAAATATTAAGAATTATAAAAATCTTTATAAAAATTTTATATCAAAAAAAATAAATACAAATTGCAAAAACTTATCATATTTTTTCAAAAAAAATAAAACTTTTTTCTGAACTGATTTAAAATATTATTATTTTTCTTTAAACAATCACATTCTTTTTGAAAGTCATTTTTCCCCGTTCCAAAATTACCTGGCAATATTCATCCTTGAGGCTTTTTTTTAATAATATTAGTTGGTATATTTATTCTTTGTTGGAATAAAAAAAATAAACTCAAAAATTCATCTGGCGGAAAAAAAGGAAATTTAGTCTATCTATGTTAGGAATTCGGACAAACTACAATCTGGATACAAAAAGTAATGTAAAAAATACTCAGCCTTCTTTCAAAGGTGCTGAGATGATTGCAACAAATGCGTTTTCTTACCTGAAAGACAACCCGATGGTAACTACAGCGCTCATTGATACTGTTCTCTGCGACGTACCAAAAGCTGTACAGGATACGAAACAACGTAATCCGTTTGCCGGTATAGAAACAGCTTTCAGAGAATTCTCAGGCACCTTCAACAACTGTTTTCTCCCGGGGATACTCGGTGCAGGATTCGGCTTCCTTGCTTCATCAGGTATAAACAAAGCCTTTAACGTAAAAGCCAATAAAATCTGGGCTGATACTGATACAATAGATGCCTTCACTGATTTATACAAAAAAAGCAACGGTGACCAGAATGCATTTCTGCAAAACGTTCTCTCAAAAGTATCAGCAGGACTTGATTCCTCTCATAAAATCAGCGGAGAACAAGCTGACAACATAGCTGATGCATTCAAAGGAATAATTGCCAAAACAGGCAATATTTCAAAAAAAGATCATACAACACTGGTAGCACAAATAGGAGAAGCTTTAGGAGGACACTGCGAAGAAATACGCTTCAACGGAATTGATACAAACGTAGATAACTTCATCAACGACACAATCAATATTTCGCGTGCTTTTGCAAGCGACAAATTGAAAGTTGTCAAAGACGGAGTCAAACAAATTGACAACACAAAACTCGACTCATTTGCTTCCGGTCTGAAAAATGTTGCAAAGACAAAAACAGCTCTTGCCTTTGCCGTTACAATTCCGATAGCCGTTGCTACACACTACCTAAACAGGGCTCAAACCAAGAAACGTTCAGGAAAAGACGGAGCACCCATCTACAAAGACTTTTCAGATAAAGATTACAAAAGAGAGCTTACTCCTCAGGAAAAGAAAAAACTCGGAGCTCAAAAAGTCCTGGCATCAGGCTCTCTTGCAGGGATAGCCCTTGCTGCAATAGGTCCTAAAAAACTATCTCAATTCGGAAAGACCATGCAATTTAGAAATTTCAGAACAAGCCTTGACCAGTGCAGAGTTGTCAGCACAGCTACATTTGCCAGCAGATTTATGGGTGCAGCCGACTCTACCGAACTCGGACAGTCTTTTATAAGAGATGTATCAAGTTTCATGTTCTTCTATGTAACAGGCGAGTTCGTAAGCAAACTTACTGCAAAATCGATGGAAAAACCCGGTTATGACCTTTTCAGACAGGTTATGGACAAACCGCAGGAAAATGACGGCATAATGAAAAAACTTGCCTACGTTTTCAGAGGCAACGAACTGAAAACCCACAGGGAAGTTCTTATCGAAGAAGCTATCAAAGCAGGCAAAAAACTTGATATTACGGATAAGGGAGCAATTAACACCAAAAAACTCCTCGAATCTCTCCCGCAAGAAGCGCAAGCTTTTGCAAAAAAACGTCTTGGAGTACTAAACAAAGCACAGGCTGCAAGCATGGCATTCTCTGCTCTCGCCCTTGGCGTCGCAATCCCTCAGCTTCTTATTAAACTGACTGACATCAACGAAGCAAAAAGAAAAAGCAAAATGGAAGAACAACAACACGCTCAACAACCGCAGAAACAGGAACAAAATTCAACCGTAACCTACAAAAAATTCCTCAACAACGGTAACTTCGGTTCTTCTAAACCTCAGGAAGTTTTCAACGCTTTTGTAAAAAATAATCAGTAGTAAATAAAAAGAGGGCTTATGAAAAAAATACTCAAATATATGAGTTTTCATGCTGCGAAAAAAAATAATATTATAAGCAACACCTGCTTCTCTCAAGAAGAACTGAACAACGCAAAAAATATAATACTTGAACTCCAAAGAAAAACCTCCGAACAAATCGAAAACGGCTACGGACCGTTTCTCGCTGCAATATATGACGATAAAAACAACCTCATAGCAAGCATGCCAAACACCGTTGTCAACGACTGCAACTGCCTGCACCACGCAGAAATAAACACAATCAGCGCAGCACAAAAAGAACTGAACTCATACGACCTCTCAAAGTTTAACCTGAGCATCTACATCACAGCGGAACCATGTATCATGTGCGCAGGCGCAATCATGTGGTCAGGAATCAAAAAAGTCTTCTATGGCGTAAGCTCTAAAGACGTCGAAGAAATAACAGGCTTCGACGAAGGATATAAACCGGAATGGATGCAAGAATTCAAAAAAAGAAACATTCTTGTCTGCGGAAATATCGAAGAAGAAATCGGCAAAAATGTTCTGAAAAACTATGTCAACACAGGCAAAACCATCTATAAACCGGAAAGATTTATCTAAACTCTATATCAAAAAATTAACATATTAATTATATTTATATATTTATTTTTTTACATGCTAAAATAAATCTCATATTCGTTTTTTGATATAGAGTCATCTGATGTCCAAAAAAGATAAAATACAAAAAAGAAAATCAGTAGCCTTCCCTATGATGGGAAATGTTTATATACCCGTCAAAACAATCCTGAAAAAACTCGGGGCAAAAGTCGTCCTCCCTCCTGAGAACAACAAGACAACCCTAGACCTCGGAGTAAAAAACAGCATCGAAGGCATCTGCTTCCCTTACAAACTTAACCTCGGAAACTACATCCAAGCGCTGAACCTCGGAGCTGATACGCTATTAATGTTTCAGGCACCAGGAACATGCCGTTTTGGAACCTACACAATCACAGCCTCCCATGTCCTTGAAAAAATGGGCTACAAATTTGAGATGGTTGTCTTTGATATGTATAAAGAACAGATGAAAGAGGTTATCAAAAAATTCTCCTACGTCGCACAAACAAAAAATCCTCTCAAAATAATCAACGCCTTCAGACTTGGTTTCAAAAAATTTTATGCCCTCGACAAAATAGAAATTAAACTCTTCAAAACACGCCCCCGTGAACTCAACAGGGGTGACTCCGAAAAAATATACAAAAGAGCCAGAAAACTCATTGATAAAGCAGAAAACTCACGTGAACTCAGAAAAATCATGAAAAAAGTCATGGATGAGTTTGATAAAGTAGAAATTGACAGAGAAAAAGACGTCCCGATAGTCTACCTTACAGGCGAATTTTTCGTTCTCCTTGACCCGTTCACAAACATGGATATCGAAAAAACACTCGGAGAACTGGGCATCGAAGTCCAGAGGCAAATCATGCTCTCTGACTGGTTAGAGCATGTTCTCACCCCTCATTTGTTTTACAAAAAAGAATCCCATAGAGAACGCTCAACCAAGTACGCTGCAGAGTTTATGAAAAGAGCCATCGGTGGAGAGTGCATCGAATCAATAGGAGATGCCGTATTTGCCGCAAGACATAATGCTGATGGGCTGATACACCTGAGCCCGTTCACCTGTAACCCTGAAATAGTGACCCAGAACATCCTTCCTAAAGTAAGCGAGCATGAAGATATTCCCGTTATGTCACTCATACTCGACGAATTCACGGGACGTGCAGGTTATATCACAAGAATAGAAGCATTTGCAGACCTAATCAAACGGAAAAAAGCTAAAAAAAAGATGTTAATAAAAGCTTAACAAACTAAATTAATAATATTTTGTGTATAGTATCATAGAGAAATACAAAAGAGAGAGGGGCAAAAAACAATGTCATCAACAACTCAAGAAAAAGTAACACCAATCAAAAATTCACGAAATAAAATGACTCCCGACAGAATGAGATATTTCGGTCATCTTCTCGGCAGCATGGGAGATATTCTCCACTCGAGATTTTTGACAAAAAGACCAAGACCGTTCATCTTCTCTTTGATGGTTACAAGCAAATGCAACTGCAACTGCGATTTTTGCTTCTGGAAATACCACAAAGACAACGACGATATGACTCTTGCAGAAATTCAAAGACTCATGAAAGAGGCAAAACAGGAAGGTTATGTCGACAGCATTCTATGGGGTGGAGAACCTCTTCTCAGACAAGACTTTGCGGAAATATGCAAACAATCGCATGACCTCGGATGGTACACAAAAATGGCAACTAACGGCTATTTTCTCGAACAAAACCCTGATTTCGGGAAATATACTGATATAGCCTTTGTTTCACTCGATGCCATAGGCGATAAACACGACGAAATCAGAAAAATGCCAGGCTTATACAACAGAGTCGTAAACGGCATCGAATACCACAAAAAACACTCACCAAAAATGAGAATATACATCTGCTGCACTGTTTCAGCAGTCAATGACTTCGAACAGCTCAAAGAAGTCGCAAAATTCTGTCAGGACACTGACATCTTGCTTTATTTCACCGTAAATAAAAGCAATCAGGACTTCCATGAATGGCAGGGCAAAGACTATCTCAAAAAACTTGAACTCGAAACAGATGCGCTTGCTGAAACCTTCATCAAAATCAAAGAACTCAAAAAAGCAGGCTATCCGATTAGAAACTCTGACTACTTCATGGATTACATAATCAATAAACAAAACTACTATGAATGCCACTGGCCTCAGGTTGCAACAGTAATCTACTCAAACGGCGACCTGCTCAAATGCACTGATAGAAAACCGTTTTTGAATGTCAGAAACAGACCTTTCGGCGAGGCTCTACGTTCAAAAGAGTTCATCGAAGTGGCAAACGCTTGCAAAGACTGCAAACTTGCCTGCGTCGGCAACTACGCACTCGATGTTTCAGGTCTTTGGAGATTTGACTGGCCTGCCATCAAATCACTTGCACAAATTGCAATAACCTAGTACGTAATATATTCAATAAAATATAATCGAGAGAGGACAATGAAAAACAGACTATTATCCAACACCCTTATCAAAACAGCCCTGTTCATCGGGCTGTTTGTGCTGCACTTATCTTATGCAAACGCAATCTCAACTACAGGCATAAGCGCCCAAACGGAAGATTCGATGTATTTGAACAACAACATCAACAGTGCTCAGCTGATTAACCAGAAAATCGAAGAAGAAAAAATTCAACAAGTAAATGCTCTGAAAGACCAAAACCAGAGCCCCATCGAAAAAATCTTCTCATCTGACATAAACACAATGCAGGCAGGCTCATCTGATGTGAACACGGTCATTCTCAAACAAATCGGCTATGACTTCTTCCAAAATGTTTCAACTTCAGGCATGGGCAAATACGACGGCACTTACAAACTAAACATCGGAGAAAAAGTTAAAGTTTATCTCTGGGGTGACTCGGTCGATGTCCTCTCTCTCAACGGAAGCTCTCTTATCTCACCTGTTGCTGATGTTCAGGTTGACTCTCAAGGGAACCTCTTTGTCCCGGGAATCGGTGAAACAAAAGCAGACGGATACAGCGTTGCTGATGTTGAGAAATCTCTACAGACAATGGCAAGCAGAAAATTTTCAAACATAAAAGTCAGAATATCTGTTTCCGACCAGTCTGATTTTGCCGTATTTGTTTACGGATATGTAAATAAACCCGGAAAAGTTGCCGTAGGGCATAACTCATCAATAATAGAAGCCCTCGCAGCTGCAGGCGGCGTAAATAAAAGCGGCTCTCTCAGAAACATTACCTACACTTCATCATCAGGTCAAAAACAAAAAGTTGACCTCTACGAAACAATTTTCAGAGGGAAAGACAGCAATATAAGACTGCGCCCCAATGACAGAATTTTTGTCGGCAACATAGGTTCTGTCATCGCTATCAAAAACGGAGTTAAAATTCCGGGCATCTACGAACTTTCGCCATCAGAAAATATCTGGAATATCATAAGCTACGCAGGTGGTCTGCTCCCTTCAACCGATAAGAGCGTTCTGAACGTCAGGACTTATAACTCACAAACAGGCGAAAGAACCTCAAAAGACATTCAAAAAGATGCTTTTGCTTCAACAAAACTCTCTAACGGAGATATTGTTGAATTTCGGGAACTCTACGGAAAAGCGGAAAACTTTATAACTCTCGAAGGTAACGTTAAACAACCTGCCATATTCGAATACAAAGAAGGAATGAAACTATCTGACATCCTCAAAGATAAAAATGACCTGCAAGAGGAAACGTTCATCTATCAGGCGGTCATCAAAAGAATTGACGGCGACGGACAACAGGTCAAAGTCATACCGGTATCTCTCGAGGACTTCTTCAACGGCGGGAATAACCCTTCTCTTGAACCGAGAGATGTCATCACTGTCTATAAATCAACAAACACCAACTTCATCGAAGTCTACGGCTGCATAGACAAACCAAAACAAATTCCTTATACGGAAAATCTTACTCTCAAAGATGTTCTCGCTGATATACAGTTCATCGTTTCAGCAAACTCTGATGCAAACATCAAAGATGTCAACAACAACGAAGAATTACCGGCAGAAGAACCTGCTGCAGACAGCGAAAACACAAAAATGGCAATAGCTGCATCAACAAGCAGTGTACTTCTGCCATCATCAAATGTTGCGGTTGAAATTACCGATAAAGACCAAAATACAAAAACATACTATCTCTACGACATCTTTATCCAAACAGATCAAACAAAAAGCATAAAAATTAACCCTTACGACAAAATAATGTTCAGACCTCTTCGTGAAAACGAAATAATCAAAACGGTAAAAGTATCCGGCTTTGTCAACAAACCGGGTGTCTATCGTTTTGTAGAAGGAAAAAAGCTAGCAGATATGATAGAACAAGCAGGCGGACTTGATGATGAAGCTGACCTGAGAGGGATTGTATTTACCCGTGCCTCGCTTGCAAACAAATCAAGAAAAATGGTCGAAGAGAAAAACATGAAAGACATCAAACTTATCCAGGGGCAGATGGCAAGTAATCTTCGTCCAACACAGGATGACACCGAGGCAAGAATGCAGATGATGAAAGATATCGAAGAAGATAACCAGAATATCTCTTCTCAGCTGTTTGGGCGTATCGCTCTTGACATAAAAAACAACGACCTCTCTAAAATCAAAAAAGACCAGAATATCGAAATTCAAGACGGTGACGAAATTTTTATTCCCAAAGAATCAAACCACGTTACTGTAATAGGCGAAGTCTATAACGAAACCTCTTTCCTCTACAAAGACGGTAAAAAAGCAGGCTATTACATCAAAATGGGCGGCGGTTACACTCCAAACGCAAGAAGAACAAAAATATACAAAATCGGAGTGAACGGAAGGGCAAAAAGGACTCACCTGCTCACATCAAATTCAATTGAACCAGGTGATACAATTGTCATTCCACGAAAAATCAGAGGAAACGACTGGGTAGATATGGTTACAAAATCACTCCAGACAATAGTCGGAATGCTATCATCAGTCTTTATTCTCGCAAAAATCTAAGAAATAACAATATCATTCCGAGCTTTAGCGGAGAATCTCAATAATGTTAAAGATGCTTCGCTTACGCTCAGCATGACATATCCTCAAGGTCACTCTGAGCACAGCGAAGAGTCTATGACTTCTGCATGAGTGCACATCAAAAGTTATCCGTAAAAATATTTTTGTGATATATTTAAACCATAAGCCGATATAGCTCAGCTGGTAGAGCATTCGATTCGTAATCGAAAGGTCGTGGGTTCGAACCCCATTATCGGCTTATTTTGAAAAGTTAAAGCTTAGTTATCTACAGGCAAACCAAGTCTTTGCAAGGGAATATAATTAAAATAATAATCACATCCAACGCTGTGAATATAAGCTAAAACATCTTTATATTCGGGTTTCTTGAACCAATCATTAAGAATATAAATATATTCCACTTCAAAATTCAATGAAGCAAGCAGTCTTTTATATTGTTTCTTTTTAAAGTCGCATGTTTGAAGTTTTTCATCAACAGAACCGCCAACCTGCTGGTATTTACATTCGATAATATAAAAAGTATTATTTAAAATTACGTATATAGAGTCATCCGGTAACAATTTCTTTGACAGATAATCTTTCCAATTTACCTTATTTCTTTCTAAAAACTTATAAAGATCATATTTTACAAAAATCATACCAACTAATTTATCTTTATAAAAAACATTATTATCATTGTCTACTCTATAGTTTTTAACTTCATTTAGCAAAGTTTTTAAATCTGCTTTACTTTCAAATACCAGACCTGTTGTTGTATTGCCACCGCCAATCCCATTTTTAATCATAATTTTTTACTAAAACCTCTGTAATTTTTCCTCTACCATTTGCATCTGCGTTAACTGCCCGAGAAGCCCATACTTTCTTAATTGTATATTTTGTATACAGTTTGTTGATAAATTCTGTATCAGAATTTGAAAGTAAAAAACTTACACCAATATTATCAAGCTCATCGCATAGCTCTTTGAGTTTAAATTGCATATCAACATCAAATCCGTCTTTTGTATAAGATGTAAAACTCGATGTTTTGCTCAATGGGGCATAGGGTGGATCCAAATATACAAAATCGCCCTTCTCAACTTTTGTCAAAATATCTGAAAAATCAGCACATTTTATTTCTGTTTGTTTTAATAGTTTTGAGCAGTTTCTTAAATTTATTTCATCAACAATTCTTGGATTTTCATAATTACCAAAAGGAACATTAAATTGACCTTTAGAGTTTACTCTATATAAACCGTTAAAACAAGTTCTGTTAAGATATATAAAACGACTTGCTTTTTTAATATTGGAGAGTTTTTCATATTTTGACGTCCTGTCCATATTCCGAATTTTCAGAAAATATTCTTTGGTTATTTTGTGTTTATTTAAATCAATAATAAGTTCATCAACACTATCACGAACCGTAGAATATAAATTCATAAGCTCTTCATTCTGGTCTGAAATATAAGCGTTATCTGGATGCAACTCAAAAAATAATGCACCGCCTCCTACAAACGGCTCAAAATATCTGTTATAAGATTTTGGCATATTTTTCAACAACTCGTGCATCAACTGCCGTTTACCGCCTACCCATTTAACAATAGGGTATGTTTTCTGTTCATTCTCTTCAAATTTTTCAGAACTGCATTTTGTTTTTTTTAAAACAGATTCAATTTTTACTTTTTTTACAGCTGTAGCCATTATACTTCTTTCTTTGATAAGAGTTGTTCAAATCTTTTTACAGACAGCGACAAGTATTCCTGTTCTATATCAATACCTATAAATTTTCTCCCTAACATTAATGCCATTATACCAGTAGTTGAACTTCCTGTGAATGGATCCAAAATTAAATCATCCCTGTTGGTTGATGATAGAATTATTCGTCTTAATAATTCTAAAGGCTTCTGGGTAGGATGCTTTCCAAAAACTTTTTCCGAAGTTTTTGGGGTTCCAATAGCCCATACTGAACGCATTTGTTTCTTCGGCTTTTTGAGAAAATCTTCTTCCCAACTTCCGTTTTTCATTACTTCATAGTTAAAAATATGTTTTGAATTATTATCTTTTTTTGCCCATATAATAGTTTCATGACTCGCAGTAAAATATCTACAGCTCATATTTGGAGAAGCATTAGGCTTAAACCAGCAAATATCATTCAAAATCTTAAAACCAGATTGTTGAAGAACAAATCCACAAGCATAAATTGAATGATATGTACCTGATATCCATATTGTTCCATTTGGTTTTAATACTCTTTTGCATGCATTTATCCATTTTTTATGGAATTCAAAATCTTCATCTATTCCAAGACTTTTATCCCAACTTCCTTTATTTACTGAAACAATTTTCCCGGAATGGCAGGTTATTCCATCATTTGAAAGTTTATAAGGAGGATCTGCAAAGATCATATCTACAGATTCCTTCTCTAAATTATCCAAAATTTCAAGGTTATTGCCACAAAATAGCTGGACATTACCTTTTTCATAATATCTTTGCATAGATGAATTATATTACAAAATCTAATTTCAAACCATAAATTTTATGCTTCAAAAAACTTTATAGACAGTTCAAAAAAAGTCTTTTGCGGCTTTATATTGAATATGAACATCTTATTTCCTCAAATAAAAATTCCCATTTCTCAGGCGCCTCTCGCAGACAAAAGCAGGAACTCCCGTTCTTTATCTTTTGGCGGCTGGTCTGACATTTTTCTTCCAAGCAAGCGTTTGCAGAGCTGCAGAAATGTCGAAAAATTTTTGAAGACAGTCAAAAAAGTCACCCCTAATGAATACAAAAAACTTTCTGACGAACAACTCAAAGACTTTTTTTATTATAATCTTGATGATAATCTGCAAATTGCCGTTGAAGATAATCTTGCCGTTGCTCTGCCTCTCAAAGATTTTCTGGATAGAAAATACGGAAAAGACAAATATATCTTTGTATCAATAGGTTCATCACCATCCCCAATAGGAAGAATATTCGAATTTAGCGGGGTTGAAACAAAGTATCTGCCGATATCAGACTTGATGTATGCTGATAAATATCAAGATATAGTCAAAAGCGCCGGATTTGAGGATTATGAAAAATTTTTGAAAGAGCAGGGAATATCAAAAAAGAATCTGGAAAGACATAAAAAAACTTTTGTATTCTATGATTACACATCCTCAGGACATTCATTGAGTTTATTTAAAGATTTGATGATGTATCATTTAAACCTGCCTGAAGATAAGGTCGATTTCCGCAGTTTGAATGAAGATCTTTATTATTGCTGTGCTAAAAAAGAAAAACCTCTCAACCGGTTTGATGAAGAAAGCTCGAATAAAGATTTCGCTGATGATTATATAATGCAGTATCTGGCTGATTCTCATGCAGAATATTTCGGAGGAATAAGGCATCTTAGTTGCAGAATGCTGTCAAATATCGCAGAATGTAAGATTTATTCAAATGATACATCAAAAATTTACAACCTGTACGTTATGCACAGACTCGAAGAGATGGGAATATTGAAAAACAACCCGAAGAATAGAAAATCTTTGTAGATAGTGTTCAAAAACTTTCTTGACGGCATTACTTATATAATGTAAGGAATGGTGATGCATGAAAATTTTCTTCAATTCAGCGATAAAAAGTACTTTTTATCCATATTATTCAAGCCAAAAGACGAAATTTTCCAATACCTCATTTTGCGGATTAACAACGGATAAGTTTGAACGAAGCAAAGAGGTATCGAATTATCAAAAAGCAAAAAATTTGCTGTCTTCGACAAAAAAAATTACCCCTCTTGAATATAGAAAACTTACACCTGCCCAAATTAGTGCGGTAAACAACTATGAAACTAAAGAAGCAGTTGATGATAACATTGCAGTAGCGCTGCCGCTCAAAGATTTTTTGGATAAAAAATACGGAAAAGATAAATATGTCTTTGTCTCTATCGGGACATCACCGGCACCTCTCGGCAGAGTGTTTGAATTCAGCGGTGTTGAAACGAAATATCTTCCTATTTCAGACTTGAGGTATTCAACAGGGTATCGGGATGTTGTTGAGGCTGAATATTTTTATGATTATGAAAAATTTTTGGAAGAGCAGGGAATATCCAAGAAGAATATTGAAGACAGCAAAAAAACTTTTGTATTCTATGATTTTACAGCATCCGGAAAAACTCTGAGAATTTTCAGGGATTTAATGTTGAAACACCTTGGGCTGCCTGAAAAACAGACAGATTTCAGGAGTTTGAACGAGGATATTTTAGCTTTGAGAGATGAAATAAGAAAAATTAAACCTGATGTAATAACTGACCGGAAATTGTTAAAAAAATTCAACATCAAAGATCCGAGTTTTGCAAATTCTTATATCGGAAATTATCTTGCTTTTTCCGAGGCATCTAAATACGGAGGAATTGCTCATCTTGACTATAGAAACTTTTATCAACTTAATGATGCAAAGAATTTTGAGAGTAAATCAGCAAAAATTTATAATCTGATTTTGATTGATGAACTTTCAAAAAGAGGTCAGCTTAAGCAAGTTTCTGCAAACTCACATTGTTTGTAGCCATATTTTGTTTTGCAGCATTTGACATACAGAGAGAACCGACTAAACCTGATGAATAAATAGCGGCTTTTGAACTTATAGAAAATACTGTATTGAGTAAAAATCTATCTAAAAGTTTGTCACCTTTTATTCCGATAAAAAGAGGGAGGTTTAGCAGATTGAGCTTTCCCTTCTCTTCCATATATGTTTGAATAAGGTTTTCATGCATATCATTGCCATGGCTTAGAGGAAAGAAAGATTTGTCTATGAGGAATGTTTTTGTTTCTTTATCAAAAGCTCCGAAAGCAGTAAAGAGAATTCCGTTTTGCTTCCCTATAATTATCTGTTGTTTGCCGTTTTTTGATGGAAGTATCACCCCTTTTTCAAAAGCTTTTTGAGCCATCTCTTTCATTCTCTCATCAGAACAGACAAATTTGCCGCCCAGCAGATTATCAACAGGAGATGAGTTCATATCAATACGTTCAAAAAAGTCGGAAGATTTTAGAACATCTTTGGAGAAATAACGTTTTTTCAGCAACTTTTTGAATTTTTCGAAAGATTCTTTCGAGTGAAACCTCTCAAAATCTATGTTTTTTGAGTTCAGCAAATTTCTTGTATCATCACTCATATTTTGGATTGTTAATATACCTTTAGAATTCTTCAATAAAGAACAAATATCTTTGAATGAAAAACTTGATATACTATTTTTTCTGTTAAACAACTGTCTGAACATATCTTTTGTTTTATCATCAAGAGGAGCATTCATATAGACTGTTTTGTGAAGTATTCCGCAATCTGCATTTTTTCTGTACAAAATATCCCAGATACCATTGTTCATAGGGTCTTGTATAACTTCAAGAATTTCTCCGTTTGGTTTTATTTCATTCAATCTTCCTAAAAAACTGCCCATCTCTTCTGCATCTTTAGGCGGAGTGATATCTATTGTCTTTGACGGGTTATTCATTATTCTTTTGAATAACTTTTTATTTGCTTTTTTGACATCTGCCGAACATAAGTCTTTGAATATTGCAAGATTATCTCCGGATATTTCTTGTCCGATATAAACAATTTTTTCAGCTGTTTCACCGTCTTTTATATATTTTATGTTGAACATCTGATTTGAGTCGGGATGTATTGTTATGCTAAGAATAGAGTTAGAAGTTTTTTGAGGAAAAAACGCTTTGATGAATGCGCTCATTTCATGAGCCCCGTAGACTCCATCTTTGTTAAGTCCGTTTATGTTTTTTGTTTTAGCTCTGAAGTGGTCGAACGCTTCATCGCTTATTTGAACATTTATTTTGTTCAAGTTTCTGTACTCTCTGATGAGTTTTGCAGGAATACTCTGAGACTCACTTGTCCATACAGATAATTTTTGTACGCCTTTTGATAGTTTTCCCGTTCTGAATAACATAAGCGCACCGCCTAATAGCAAAATACTTGACGCACTAGCAATCAATGCTGTTTTAATGGTCTTTTGCCTAAATTCTTGTCTCTGTTCTTCAGATATATTATTTAGAGCATTAATATTTTTTAAATACGGAATTTTTGAAACAGGCAAAATGGTCTGTATGTTATTAACACCGGTGATACTCATTTAATTTGTATATTCCTGAATAAATCGGACTATACAAATTTAAATATCACTGAAAGATAGATATTGACAGTTTATTAAGAAAACTAAATTCCCAAAAACATCCTTGTATTTTTAATATTCAACTTGAGAAGTATTGTTTTTGCTATATAAAGTATCAGCAAGCTGAGGGCGGTAACGCTCACAAGCCTCATTGACACCGTTGCAATAATACCGAGGTTTATCTCTGTCCCTGTCGGAGCATATAGCATAATATATTTTTTGAAGAAAGCTTTATCAAGCAAAATATTTATGTAATAGTGCACAAAAAATATCCCGAAGCTGTATTTTGCAAGGATATCAAAAGTTTTGTTTATGAATGCTTTGCTCTGTATAAAATTGTCATATCTCTTCAAAAGAGCCATAATTATCAAAGCAAGGACAAGTTTTGAAAATGTTGAAAGATGTATGTATGTTTCAGCCATAATGTTATATACAGACACTGCACTGAGCAGGACAAAAAGAGCACTCATTAAGAAAAGAGCTTTGTTTGATAAATCAATTTTATCCTTGTTCGCTGCAAAATACATTCCCGTCACATAAACTGATAAAAAGTGAAGAAAAGAACATGCTGCAATATAAGGACTGTTCCCATCCGGTCGTTGAACAAGAAGAGTCATCAATAACAACAGAGGGATAGATTTGAACAGCAAACCTTTTTTCTCGAGAAACAACAATACAGGTGCAAGAATAAAGAACACCGCCATCATCGGTATGAACCATGTCGGCAGATTGTGATAGTATCCGGTGCAGTAGAAGAGAAAGACCTGAATCCCTTTGTTAAATTCATGATAAGGGTTATCAACAGGATTGCAAAAGTACATGACATTTATTATCCCGGGGATTGATGTTATGAGATAAGGACATATTACATTATTCCATTTTTTTGAGAGATATGTCTGATACTCAAATTTATACGCAAGATGCTGGAATAAAAATCCAGAGATAAAAACAAAGAACACACTGCCGCTGCCCAAAAGCTCGGCAGAAATTGCACTCTGAAAAGATGTATTGTGCGAGAACAAAAGAGTATGTATTGCAACAATAGCAAGAATTGCAAAACCTCTGAAAACATTTATATAGTTCAACATTTGTTTTTTTGTCTGAGGTGTTTGCTGAAGAGTGTTTGTTTGTTCTGCTGATATACTCATAATCTTACCCTAAGAATGTCTTCCGCTCAGAGCCAAACCGACGGCTTTGAGCAATATGCTTATTTCCCAGAAGATGTTTCTTTTCTTTATGTAATAGAAATCATATCTCAATTTTTCGGTGATGTCATCTACCTGAACACAATGTCCCTGATTTATCTGCGCCCAGCCTGTCCACCCGGGTTTTATCCAGTGGCGTCTATTGTAGAAGGGAATTTCTTTTTCATATTTTCTTACAAAATCTTCGAACTCTGCTCTCGGACCGACAATGCTCATTTCTCCCTTGAGGATATTTATCATCTGAGGAATTTCATCGAAACGGGCTTTTCTTACCCATTTGCAAAAAGGTATAACTCTCTCATCTTCAGTATTACCCTTATCCACCATGCCCGCTTTATCGGCATTCATACACATAGTTCTGATTTTATACAGTTTGAAAGGTTTTCCTCCCTTACCTATTCTTGGCTGGGTATAGATTATCGGTCCTCCGTCGTGGAGTTTTACGCCTATTGCAATAATCAAAAGAACAGGCATGGTTACCGTTAAAATAATTGACGCCGCTATGATATCATAGATTCTTTTGAGCACATCATAAACAGGTCTTTGAGTACTTGTAAAATTGTACATAAACCAGTCAGGAGTAATTGATTGTACGGGAATTTTGAATGCAATTTTTTCATAAAACGAAGGCATTTTCCATATAGAAACACCCTGCGGCACGCATTCCGATATATCCATAAGTGTCTGATAATCAGGTTCATGCCTGATAGCAACAATGATAATTTTTATATTGTATTCAGGAATTATTTTGTGCAAATCTGCTGTTTTCCCAAGAACATTTATTCCACGGTAGACAAGATTTGCCTTATTTGCATCATTATCAACAAACCCTTTAAGATTGAATTTCAGGACAGGTCTTTTGAGTATTTCATCCGCCATCAATTTGCCGATTTCTCCGGCACCGATAATCAAAACGTTTGTATCGGGTTTGATATGCTTTCGATGCCAGTAAAATAATGTCCTGAACAATGATATCAAAAGAAAAACAAGTGCTGTTTCACTCAACAGAAATTTGAACACCGTTCTGTTTTGAACATGAAACATAAGCAGCATAATACATACGGGCATGGCGGATAGAACAAGCCCCTCGATGAGAAGATAAGAATCTTTTAAGAAGAAGTTATATGTTCTTATTTTGTAATATCCCTTGAGAAACAGAACATACAATCCTATCAAAGTGAGTCCAGCAACTGTCAGCCATTTGTATTCATCAGGGAGAGATATTTTCTGATACAGAAAAAGCGAAGAAAACAGAAAAATCAACATGTCTGTGAATAACAAAACATAGACAGATTTTGAGAATATTTTCATCGCTTTTTCCTTATATCCGAATATTTATTAAATTAACCTACTTTGCAGAGGAGGCAAGTTCTTTTTGCTCCTCATCTTTCAGATGGCTGATGTCTTTGCCGCAGTGGCAGCCGCCTGCTTTTTCACACCCGCCGTGGACTCCTCCCTGAGGAACCTGTCTGCTGCAGAGGATTTCTCTGTCATGATAATATTCGCCTTCGAGAGGGAAGATTGTCATATAAAAGTCATTAGCCCACTCTTCATCCATAATTTCCTTTACATTGCAAGAGTAGCAGTCAATTTTCTTCATTATCTCAGGATTGGTCAGATAATCAGCAGCGCCCTTGTGTGTTTCATACGGTTGAAATTCTTTATAATACTGTCTCAACACTTCAGGGTGGTCAACTATCATGCATGGTCTGAGCATGTTCCCGTCATAAGGAATGTTCTTTCTGATTGCTTTCATAAAAGGAGCAGCAAGCGCTTCTGTCAGAGTGCAGTTGTTAACATTGTGAGTGGCAAGGTGAACAAAAGTGCACGGTTCAACATCACCTTTCGGGTTTACGTGGATATATTGTCTTCCGCCTGCTATGCACCCCATCATCTCCGGTCCGTCACCCCAGAAGTCTACAGTAAACATAGGCAGAGTATTCCTTGCATTGTAGACCGCTTTTTTGATTTGATTTCTCTGGTTTGCATCAGGTACAAGGTCCACATTCGGGCTTTCGCCGATTGGCACATAATGGAAGAACCAGCTCCAGAGAACACCCTTGTCGCTCAGCATCTGCATAAATTCATCGGATGTGACATCATCAGTGTTTTCTCTTGTTGCTGTAATGCTTGCGCCGAAGAAGATGCCGGCTTTTTTGAGCTTGTCCATCTTTTCCATAACCATATCAAAGCAGCCTTCGCCTCTGATTGCGTCGTTTTGTTCTTTCCATCCGCCGAGAGAGAACATCGGGTGGACGTTTCCGAGTTTTTGAAGACGTTCTATTGTCTTATCAGTCAGAAGAGAGCCGTTTGTAAATGTTATGAAAGCGCAATCGGGAAACTCTTCTGCCAGTTCAAGAAACTCCGGTCTTGCAAAAGGTTCGCCGCCGACAACCGGTATCATATGGATACCCATTTCATCTCTTGCTTCTTTGAATATCTGGCGCCATTTTTCTTTTGATAAATCTTCTCTTACGTCATATTCATGCGCCCAGCACCCTTTGCAGTGGAAGTTGCATTTCTTTGTAATGCTTGCAAGAAGCACTGTAGGAGGAAAGAAACCGTTTTTCTCATTGAACGCAGCTCTTTTCCTCTGGTTATCTCCGTAGTAGCCATGGACAAAGAAGTTCATAATCCATTTATCCCTGCAATTCGGGTGTAGTTCGTTGATAATTTTCTCCCACCACAGAAGATGAGGATGGTCTGTTTTGAACAGCCATTGCATTCTTCTGGCATGGCGTTTTGAGCCTTCCGAGCCCGCTATTTTTTCAAATATTTTGGCAAGTTTTATCAGATTATTTTTACTGTCTTTGCCTACGTAGTTCAATATATGGTGAATTGCAATTTCCTGACATTTCAGTTTGAATTTGTCAAAACGCCCCATGGTTTTGACTTCCCACATTTTGTCCTGTTTTTGAACTCTCAATTTCTTTCTCCTCTGCAAATCTTTGTAAATATATAAAATCTTTTTTAATTAAACTTTAAAGGAAATCTTGCAGCAAGTTTTTTTTGTGATTTAATTAAATATTATTAAAGGAATGTGACGTCATCCATGAAAAAAATTCTTGTAGTATTCAACTCCCGCTCAGGCAGGCAGAAAGCTTTTTCTTATAAGAGAATTATCTTCAAAAGATTCAAAGAAGAGGGTATTGCGTTTAAATTCATTTATATCAGCCTGCTTCCTCTTATAAAAGATATTGAAAAATATGACACCATTGTTGCAGTAGGCGGCGATGGCACAGTGCTCGGGGTGTTGCCTTATATTGTTAACAGCTCAAGAAAGCTCGGGATAATTCCTTGCGGCACCGCTAATTTGTTTGCGGAAGGTTTGTTGATACCTTCAAACATCAACAAAGCGCTTGATATAATTCTTTCTGACAAGACCTCAGACATCGACATCGGCAAAGCTGATAACCAGTATTTCTCTTTGAGGGTCGGTCTCGGGTATGATGCTGATATTATCAACGGTGCCAAAACAGGTTTGAAGAACAAGATTGGTTATCTGGCTTACTTTTTGCAGGGGATTATCAGCTTGTTCAAACTCAACAGAAAGACTTATAAAATAAAAATCGACGGACGGGAAATTATTGTTAATGCAAGTTCTGTGATTATTTCAAATGCAGGCAATATGTTCAAAAATTTGTTCACGGTGGCTCCAAAAGGTGCTGTTGATGATGGTAAGTTAGATATATTTATTCTCTGCGCAAAGAATTTTCTTGATTTTGTCGAAGTGTTTATGCAGATTTTATTCGGATTTCATCATCCGAACTCCAAAGTTATGTATGCACAGGCCGCTACCGTATCGATTGTTGTTGAAGATGAGTCTTTGCACATCGATGGAGAAAATCGCAAGCTTCCGCATAATTTGAATATATCCGTTCTTCCTGAAGCGGTAAAAGTCTTTGTACCGTAGGATGACAGCGCTTTGTTCAGAATGACTGTATGCTTATGTCTTCTTGTGCGCAGGCGGAGGAACTCTGAAAAGTCGCACAGCGCCTCAGCGTTTCAACAAAAAAATTCCGATTTTGCAGAAGGTTTGAGAAAATTATATTGTTTTAGATTTGTGCGCAGAATGATGTATAAAAATTTTGTTAAAATATTTTGATATTTTGTATAAAACACATCTTGTTAAAAGTATAATTGATACAACCGTAAACAACGAGGGCAGGATGAATATTAACAGCTATATAGAAGAGTCAATCAGCTCAAAGAAGAAAATTCTTGAGAACAAAACAATCACTGCAACAATTCAAAAAATATCAGATATAATCATAGAAGCTTATGAGCAGGGTAAAAAAGTTCTCCTCGCCGGTAATGGTGGTTCTGCCGCTGACGCACAGCATATTGCCTGCGAGCTTGTATCAAAATTCCACTTTGATAGAGCAGCACTGAGCGCCTTTGCTCTGACGACAAACACCTCCGTTCTTACCGCGATAGCAAATGATTACGGCTACGAACATGTTTTCTCAAGACAAATTCAGGCAAACGGACAAAGTGGGGATGTATTCATTGCCCTCTCGACCTCCGGAAATTCCAAAAACATACTCAAAGCCCTTGATGAAGCAAAGTTAAAAGGAATGATAACAGTAGGACTCTCTGGGGAAAAATGCGGTCTTATGGATGAAAAATGCGACTACCTCATCAAAATCCCCTCATCCTGCACGCCTGTAATCCAGGAATCACATATTATGATAGGGCACATTATCTGTGCTCTTGTAGAGAAGGAAATTTTCGGCGATGAAAACTAAAAAAGAATACATAATAATGATAATATGCGCCGCTGTATTTGCTATCACTGCACTCTGTGCTTTGTTTGTACCCGCTGTCACAAGTGTTGACCTGAGTATAATCCATTTTGTGCAAAATTTTCTTTCAGCAATTCCTTCAGAAATTCCCGCAACATTTACCAAACTAGGCAGCAGCGGCAAGCTGACAACTTTTGTTATTGCAATCGGGATAATTTTGATTCTTTTCAGAAAATATCAAAACGCCGTCATCTTCCTGTGCGGGATGCCTTTTGTCTATGCGTTCTATAAGTTTTTGAAAATATGCTTTGAACGCCCCCGTCCTCCTGTAGATATGCGGCTTGTCGAGGCATCAAACTTCAGCTTCCCGTCAGGACACAGCACAATGAGCATGATGTTCTACGGATTTTTGATTTATTTTGCATACAAGTTTATAAAAAATAAGATATTAAGAAATGTGATAATTACATTTCTATGTTTAACAATCTTATCAATAGGCTTTACCCGTATCTGGCTTGGTGTTCACTACCCGAGTGATATTTTGGGCGGTTTTTCTCTCGGTTTGTTCTGGTTGAGTCTGTTCGTTGTTTTGGATAAGATTGATTGGAAGAAGGCAGTCAAGAAAAATGATGGCTAAGAGAGATGAGTGAAAAAACAAAAGTTACCCATATTACAAGATATGCTTATCCACATATAGGCGGTATAGAAGCTGTTATCTCTCAAATAAATGAAAGTCTGCCTGATGAACTGTTTGAAAAAGAAGTTATTTGTTGTTCAAATACAGAAAAGTCTTCAATTGAAAAAGGAGTAAAATATAATCGTTGCAAATTTTTATTTGAGTTTGCAGCAAATACAATATCTCCAGAATTTATATGGAAATTATCACGAGTAAACACTGATATACTGCATTATCATATGCCATTTATTTTTGCTGTAATTGCTCATTTTATTGCAAGACCCAAATATAAAAAACTATATATTACATATCATGGTGCAATTGTTGGCTATGATAAATATATGCGACCTTTTTGGGGAATATATAAACATTTTTATAAAATAGCAGATAAAATTCATGTATTATCTCCAACAATTATAAATAGTGACCCTATATTATCTGAGAATAAAGAAAAATGTGAAATAGTGCCTTATGGTGTTGATTTAAAATTAGATTATAATCAAGAAGAAGTTAATAAAATAAAAGAAAAATATAAAAATAAAAAAATTATTTTGGCTATAGGAAGATTTGTTAAAGCTAAAGGTTTTTCTTATTTAATTCAAGCAATGCAAAATGTAGAAGAAGCTTTTTTATTAATTATTGGAGATGGACCATTAAAAAAAGACTTTGAAAGTTATATTAATGAAAATAACCTAAAAGATAAAGTTATTTTGTTGGGTTCTATTTCAGATAAAAAAACAAAAAATAATTATATACAAGCAAGTGATATTTTTGTATCTTCATCGCAACAAGAATCTTTTGGAATTGTTTTATTAGAAGCAATGCGCTTGGGCAAACCTATAATAAATACAAATTTAGGAACTGGTGTGAATTATGTATCAATTCATAACGAAACAGGCATAACTGTTGAACCAAAAGATTCCGAGGAATTAGCTAATGCAATGAATAAATTAATACAAGATAATAGTTTAAGCATAATTTTAGGACAAAATTCAAGAAAAAGAGTAGAGAATATATTTAGTTTTGACTTAATTAAGGACAGATATAAAAATTTATATGATTTTAGGGAATAATAAGTTGCATCTTTTGATAAAAAATAAAAACATATTAATATATTTAAGTTTGATAACTATTTTTCTTCTTTTAACTATTTCTTTTTTATTAGAAATTACTGATCTAGATTTAGTAGTATTACCATTTGGAATATATTTTCTAATAACTATATTTTTATTTGCAGTTCTAAACTATTTTGTAAACGATAAATTTGTTTCAAAAATATTTTTATTATCGATATTATTCCACTTTATTTTTATTTTATTTTGGCATATTTTTAAATATTACTTGTTAGGTTATAACTTACCGACAAATAACTCATTTACTCCATTTACTATTGATAACGATGGAGTTTTATACCATTCTTTAGGAAGTTATGTTGCAAAGAATTTTTCACTGACGACATTTTCGGAACATTTAACAGGAGGAGTTTTCCCTAAAATTACAGGCATATTATATCATTTTTTTGGAACTAACCCATTTTTACCTTGTTTACTTAACTGTTTTATTTCTGGATTTACTGCAATTTTTATTTATTTAATTGGTAAAAACACTTTAGAAAATAAACAAATTGCCAAAATATATTCTGTATTATCTATATTAACATTTGCTCATGTTATGAATACTTCTGTTTTAATACGAGATGCTTATATAACACTTTTCATGTATTCATCAATATATTTGTCATTTTTATTTTTCAAATCTAAAAATATTTTCTTCTTACCTCTAACGTTAATAAGTTTATTTTTATTATATTTGTTTAGACCTTATGCTTCTTACATTTTGATATCAGCATTTTTTGTAGCATTTATTTTATGTAGTTTAAAAGGAACCTACAAAAACAATAGAATAAAAACTTCCAAGTTTTCTTTAATATTATATATACTATTACCCATATTAATAGTTACGTTCCTCTTTATTCTAAAATATTTTTTAAATTCAATTACTCTTTTAAAAAGTATTTCAGTTGAATCTTTAATTGAAATAAGAGAAACAGCTTATCAAACAGGAGCAGCAGAAGTATCAATTGATTTTGGGGCATTATATAGCAAATTTTTCTTATTACCCTTTATAATAGGATATATTTACTTATTCTTAGCACCATTTCCTTGGGAATGGATATATGCAACAAGAATCGTTTATGTTTTTGATATGTTAATGTTATATTTTATGTTGCCATCATTTTTTAAAAATATAAAATTGGTGTTTATTGAAAAAAAATATTTATTATTTTCTATATTATTATCAATAATCTTTATGTTTAGTATTTATTGCATTACTTTAGGAAATACTGGAGCAATTCATAGACTAAGAGGTCCATTTATTCCTATGATTTACTTAATTGCAATGTTAAAACCTAATAAACTATTAAAAAAATTTATTCTATCTATTATTAACTACAAAATCATATAAAAGCTATAAATATAAAGAATATAAATAAAAATAAAGGAAAAATAATTATGGATGTATCAATAATATTTATAAATTATAAAACAAAAGATTTAACAATAAATGCCATCAAATCTGTCATCGAAAAAACAAAAGAAATAGAGTTTGAAATTTTTGTCGTCGATAATAACTCGCAAGATGGCTCAATTGAAGCAATAGAAAAAGAATTTTCGAACATTAATATAATTAAAAATCCTGTTAATGCTGGTTTTGGAGCTGCAAATAACTTAGCAATAAAACAAGCTAATGGAAAATATATATTATGCCTCAATACTGATACTTTATTAATAAATAATGCAATAAAAATTATGTACGATTTTATGAATAAAGAAGAAAATAAAAATGTTGCCGTATGCGGAAGTTCTTTATATGATGAAAATCTTAATTATGTAATGTCTTTTGCAAATTTCCCAAATTTTTTCAACACACTATCTATTTCTTGGCTATTAAAAAAAATTTTTCCTATTTTAAGAAATCAAAAAAAACCTGATAACATAAAAGAAGTTGATTTTATCACTGGAGCGGACATATTTTTTAGAAAATCAATTTTAGATAAAATAGGGGTATTTGATGAAAAATTTTTCATGTATGCAGAAGAAGTTGATTTATGCAAAAGAATAAAAAAAGAAGGTTATTCTATAAAAATTATCCCTCAAGCAAAAATAATACATTTAGAAGAAAAATCTTCTAAAAATTTTTGGAAGAATTCGAAAATGAGGGTTAAAAGTAAATATATATATGCAAGAAAACATCAATCTTTATTAGAAGTATATTCAATGAAAATATCTTATTTAATAATGCATGCAATAGGATATTTATTTGGGTTTAATAAAGAACACATAGAACTTATAAAATTACACTTAGAAGGTTAAAAAATGAGAAAAAAAACAATTTGGATTGATATTACAATACTAAAAATAAATAGCAACTGTGGAATGGCTGCATTTACTCAAACATATATTAAAATTCTAAAAAATAACTACAATATAAAATATTTCAGTAACCCTTTTTATAAAAATAAATTCTTAGGCTCTAAACTTTATTTTATATGGTTAAATACTTATTTTTATTTACAAACATTATTACTAAAACCAGATATAATAATATATCCTTGTTATATCATGCCGTACTTTACACGAAGAAATACAAAAAATTACGTAGTATTCCATGATCTTATGCCATATAGAGAAAATTTTTTTGGAGAAAAATGTAAAAAATCATACTTATTTAAACTTAACATTGCAAAAGAAAAGTCAACTAAAATTATTACAGTGTCTAACACTGTAAAAAAACAATTAATAAAAGAATTTAATCTCCCAGAAAATAGAATAGGTATTACATATAACTGTGTCAATGATGTAATAAAACATTCAAAAGAAGATTCAAATATTTTAAATAAACTAAACTTAAAATCGAACAATTATATATTTTCACTTGCTGGTTCATTCAAACATAAAAATATACAAGAATTAATCGCTGCAATAAATAATATAAAAGAAGATATAAAACTTGTTGTTGCCGGATATAAAGGACATTTACAATATTCTGATTCTGAAATATCCAATAAAAAAATAATTTACGCTGGATACATAACAACAGAAGAGATTATAGCTCTTTATAAAAATGCAAAATTTTTTGTATTACCTTCTTTGGAAGAGGGGTTTGGTATACCAATTATAGAAGCACAATATTTTAAGTGTCCAGTATTATGCTCTGACATCCCTGTATTTAGAGAAATAGCAGGGAATGGTGCAGAATTTTGCATTCCTAATTCAAATGGTATTGCTGCAAAGTTGGAATATCTCATAAATAACGGACAAAGAAGACAAGAACTAATCTCTCTCGGAAAAGAGAATGTCAAAAGATTTTCCATAGAAAAAATCGCTCGACAACTATCAGATGTCTTAGAAAATTAGTAATTTTATTTTAAAAAGAATGTATTTTCACTCAACATAAAAAGTTTGATTTTGATTTGTCTGAAAATCCATCTTATTATTCTTTTCGTTTTTCTCTTTGCTCTGAAAATATACGGTAACCCCTTAGGCATTTGCTTTGTTTCAATCAAAATATTTAATAATCTTGATTCAACAGATTGTTTAAATTTATTTTTTCTCAAAGCTAATGCATCACACAACCAGTTCAAAGATTTTGATGCTTCTTTATTAAGAATATTATTAACTACGTTGTAGTCAACTTCTGTATTTATAGCAGCAAATATATCTTCAAGACTTGATATATTTGAAAAAAGTCTATCTGACATTCTTAACATTGAGAATAAAGAACGAAACCTACTATTGCCTCGAGAATTACAAAAAGAAATAAACTGTTTTTCAAAGATAATAGAAAAACAAGTGCCATGATATGAATCAGTTACTACAAATCTTGCATTTTTTATTGTATATAACCAATCTTCAACAGACTCATTTTTATTCATTTTTATTACACTACAGCTATATTTTTCAGCTAACTTGGCTACAGTTTCTTCAATATTTTTATTATTATCTAGAACATATAGTGCAATATAATTTTTCTTTTCTAATTCTGAATTATTTATTAATTGCTCATATTGAGTCTTATCAAGCAAAAACACAGGATCCAAAATACATTCTGCATCTGTATCAAATTCCTTTTTGCAAACATCAACACTTTCAAGTTCCCTTACTGACACAGCATCAAATTGTTTCATATAATACTCTATAGCTGTTTTTACATCATCTGATTGTTCAAATTTCTCAAAAATCATACTTGCAGAACAAGCTATTTTCTTTTTATCATTTTTTACAAAATCCAAAAAATATAAATACTGAAGATAATAATTATATGACCAAACTTGATCAGAACCCACAATAAAAGTATCAAAAGTGTCATTTAAGTTTGATAAATCTTTTTTATTTTGACATAACTCTGTGAGACTAAAATATTTATGAACAAAATCAATTTTACCTTTACAACAAGGAAACTCATATCTATTTGTCCATTGCTTAGCTCTGTAGTTAATAACTTTTATTGTATAGCCTAAATTTTTCAACAACTCTTGAAGAGCATAACATGTAAGAATTGCGCCATAGTTCCAAGTTGCCCAATAATTCATAATACCGCAGTCATATCTGTCAAACAGATACATATTAACTAGCTGTTTTAACGAATATTTATCTAAATTTTCAAAAAATGCTTTTCTTTTTGGATGAACTCGATGAGGAGCATAAAGATTTCGATTACCTAATATTGCATATTTCAGAGGAACTTCCTTTATTACCTTAAAATTATTTTTTATATCATTCCATAAATCTCTTGATTTACAATTATTAACAAGAACTAAGGATGTTCCCTTCCCATCATTCAAACTCTTATCAAAATTCTCTATCCCCCAAAAATCGGCAATAGTAAAATCTCCCACTCTTTGAGTTGAACAGAATTTGCAACCGGTACAATTTTCTCTTAATGAAATATTATTCAAAAACAACTGCATATAACTGTCATCAACCTGAACAAAGCTATAAGTAGTAGTAGTAGTAGTAGTAGTATTTGTAAGAGTTGGTGACCATCCTCTTACTTTATCTCTGAAATTTACACAAACAACTTTTTCATCATCATAATGCAATAATTCTTTCAAATATTTTTTGTAAACCTTCGGAGAAGGAACCCCATGGCATAAAATATCCACGGTCAACAGTTTTTCATAATCTTTATTCAAAAAAGAATACAATCCAGCTACCTGACATGGGGTACCTGAAAATAAAACAAAATTATCAGCATCCAATAAATTTCTTATTTCTTTATATACAACCCCTATATCGCTTTGAACATACTTTGAGCCTCTAAGTTTGCTTAAATCACTTTTTGAATTAATAATAATATGCCTAGCCCTTAATTCATCCGTATCAAAAGTACAACCGCAAATATATCCGTTTTGGCTTAAAATATAATTTGCAAGAATACTAAAAGCACCACCTGAAGAACTGACTTTTCTTGTTTCATCATCTGCCATAGCTGCATAGCAGTCTGGTTTTTTGAAGTTATCATTTGTTTTATTAAGAATAGGACAAACTTTTTTGCATAACCCGCAATCAACACATTTTTCTTCATCTATGAACGGATATAAAAATCCTTCACTATTTTCTTTCATAGAAATAGCATTTTTAGGACATATATTATAACATGCAGAACAACCGCAACATTCAGAATGATTAAGAATAAACATATTTATACCTTTAACATTTTTTTTGATACTAAATTACTAACTATATTAACAGGTTTTGCAAATAGAAAAGTTTCATATCTTAAAATCCTAATATGTTTTATTTAAAATAACTATTGTATAAAATAATAATAAAAATTATATGATAAAAAAAATACTGATTGAACAATTATACCCATTATCTTTATACTCAAGGCAAATAGCGGGGACTTTCGTACTCTTATTCATCGCAAGATACCTGTCAGTATATGACTACGGTTTATTTTCAAGCTACAAAACTATTGCCTCTTTTTGGCTTTTATTTGCTAATATCGGATATAATGAATACATATTGGTTTCAAGTCAAAATATAGTAAAAGAAGTTCAACTAAAAATAGGTTTATTTATAATAAATGCTATTTTTATAACCCTGCTAATTGCTGCTGGGTCTTTGCTATCTTATGTCGAATCACATCTTATTTTTTTATTGGTATTGCTGAGAACTTTTTTTGACAGTACTTTTTTTTCTATAGTTCTTCCATATTTTCAATCAGCAAACAAATTTACCATTATAAGTTATATCAATATTTTTTATAGTATAGCAACAATAATAATCACAATTATATCATACATAATGAATTTATCTCTCATAACATTTTTATTATTAAGTATAATTTTAGGTTTATTTAATTTTATACAAGTTTCTTATTATGCAAAAATAAATTATCTTCTAACAATAAAACATATAAAAAGGCTAATAAGTAGATTAGATAAAACTATTTTTGCATATATAGGTGTCGTATTATGTTATTATTTATATACGCAAATTCCTTCTTTATACTCTTCATCTTTCATAAAAAAAGAAGAAGCTGCCCTATATTTTGCTGCATTTACTATTTCTACTATAATTTCTTTATTAATAAATGCACAAGTTCAAAAAATGGTTCCTGAAATGATTAATAATTCTATTGAAAAAATAAAAATTATAATGAAGAATAATATGAAATTTATAATGAGTATTAATGCTATAGTATTTTTATTTTTATTATTATTCGGTAAAATCATTTTAAAATTACTCTACGAAAAAGACTATTACATCAATGCATATCCTCTTCTATTAATTTTAACAATTTCTAATATATCAATTGCCATAGCTGCAATTTATGGAACATATATAACAGCTAGCGGAAATCAACATATTAAAATTAGAATGCAAATAGAAGCAATAATAATATCTATTCTTACATTATCTCTATTTCATAAATATGGAATATATGCAGCTGCTATGGCGTATTTCTTATCAGCAACACACATTGCGATAAGATATGTTATAAAAACAAAAAAAATGTTAAAACAAGCAACTTAATAACAACAAAACACCACCAATGAATAAAATAGACAAAAACAAAATAAAAACCTGGTTCGTAACAGGAGCATCAAGCGGCATAGGAAAGCAAATATCAAAAGAACTCCTCAACAGAGGATACAATGTCATAGCAATCGCAAGAAACATCCCTGACATCACTCACAGAAACGTCCTGTGCCTCTCTGTCGACGTAACAAAGCCTGATACAATCAACGACGCTATCAAAAAAGGAATCGAAAAATTCGGAAAAATTGATGTCCTGCTCAACAATGCAGGCATAACAGCAAGCATCACACTTGAAGAAGAAACTCTCGAACATATGAAATCAGTTATGGAAACAAACTTCTTCGGATATTTCAACACCATACATGCCATCCTCCCCCACTTCCGCCAAAACAAAAACGGAACAATCATCAACAACATATCAGAATCAGGACTTACCCCGAGTGCCTACAGCTCAGCCTATTGCTCATCAAAGCATGCGCTTGAAGGGCTGACAGGAGTTTGTCTTATTGAAACACAAAAGTTCTGCAGGGTAATGTCCATTGAACCCGGCTGGTTTGAAGGAACAAATATTATAAAGAATCAAATTCGCACAAACTCAGCTTATGACGAATACAAAGACCTTTCACCGCTGCACAAACCGGTTAACGGCTCTTTCAAAAATGACCTCACCATCGCTGTCAACGGCATAATCGATACGGTTGAGCTGGAAAAACTGCCAAGAAGGCTTATTCTCGGCAAAGATGCCTTTCAAAAAATAAACTCAGAAGCAGACTCTCTGAGAAAAGACCTCAAAAACTCCAAAGCACAAGCAATGAAATGCTCTATACAAAATACAATCTTCAACAAAACAAAACTTAAACTTATAAATATCTTATCCAACAACAAAAAACTTTCATGATATCATATCTCTTGTAAACAAAAATCACGGAAAGAAAAACAATGGAACCGCAAGAACTCGATGAAGAACTGACGATTGATCTCAAAAAAATATTCAAAACCCTATGGAGCAGAAAAAAAGAAATCTTTTTAACTTTTGTCCTTATCACCGGATTTTTTATCGCTCTGACTTTCATTCTTCCAAAGAAATACACAGTAACATCTGACCTGTACATAAACAAAACGGGAACGACAAACCTCTCAGACCTGAACCCTTTTGTTATCGCTGACCAGGGAGTAGGTTCCGGTTTTGCAGGCGTTTTTTCAGGAGGAAACTCTGGATTAAATGACGAACTCGAAATAATCCAATCCCCGCTTGTAATTGACAGAGTAATAAAAGAAAATGACCTGAAAATAAAAAAAGGTAAAAAAGCAGGCGAATATATATCAACAGCAGCATTCCTCAAAAAAAACATTTCCATCGAAAACAAAAAAGGAACAAACGTCATCTCAATCACATACAAAAACAAAGATCCGAAAGTTGCATACAACGTTGTAAAATCAATAATCTCCAACTACCAGCTTGTCAATGAAACGCTGAATACACAAAAAGCTTCAAGCGATAAAAAGCTTATGGAAGAATCTCTCAAAGACGTAAACAAAGAGCTGAATTTAAAAATAGCAGAGATGAAAAAAAGCGGAGCCATGCCAAACAGCACGATGATGGGTCAGGTCGCTGTTATGCAAGGATACAACAAAGCTATCAGCTCAGCGCTCAACACTGTAGCCAATCAGGCAATCGAAGGGCAAAAAAGACAAATAGCCGTTGATGCGGAAGTAGAAAAACTCAAGATGGTCAAATCAAAGCTGGAATGGTCAACCCTTGTCGAGCAGATGGCAAAAAATGCAACAAACGTCACCATCCTCAAAGAGCCCGAACAAAAAAGAGATTTCGAATTTTCAGAGCCAAAACTGCTGATTAACATCATCCTCGGACTCGTTTTCTCTATCATTGCGTCCCTTGTTTTAGTAATTCTTCTAGAGAATACGGATAAAAAAATGACCTACTCAACGCTAGGAGAAAAAGTGCTCTACGATTTGAGCAAAAACACGGATGACCTGAAAATTCTTCTCCTTGCTTCACCTGAGAAAAGTTTCACAGTTCTGGCTTTCGACGGCTTCAATACCGGAGATATGCAATCTTTGAGCACATTCTCAAACCTCAAAATAATCCCTGCAGACATCTCCCCTCAAACAGTCGATAACATAAAACGCACTGACAACATCATCCTCGCAAGCAAAATAGGACGTTCTTCAAGAAAACTTTATCTGCAGCTCAAGAACATCTGTCAGGAAATGAAAAAAGACATCTATCTGGAAATTGTCTGATTATGAACAGGAACACAAAAATTTTATGTTCGACAAAATATCTCGAGCTGAAAGAAGCGGTGGCTCCGAATGGAAAATCCGCATGGATTTATGCCCACAGACAAATCGCAACGGATGTTGTGGTGATTGTTCCGGTGCTCAAATCGGAAACGGAAGAAAAAATCCTGTTCCTGAAAACTCAAAGACCGCCTCTTTATGCAGAAAATAAAGCGGATATAAACATCGAACTGCCTGCCGGTCTTGTCGGCGATGAAAGAAAGGGAGAAAGCATCGAACAGGCAATCGAAGCAGAGCTGAGAGAAGAAACTGGACTGAGAGCCGACTCAATAAAAATAGTTTCCCGTAAAATTGCAAGCTCGGCAGGCTGTACATCAGAAACATCAACTATCGCATTAGCAGAAATCACCGACACAACTGAAATATCAAAACCATTAAGCGATGGAGGCATTATTCTTGAGAGAATCTGGGTTAATGCAAATGACATCCGCAACTGGCTGCAAGAGCAGGAGAAAAACGGCTGTGCAATCAGCGCACAGGCTCTGTGCGGCTTGTTTTACTATTTCTCAGACACAACGGCTACATCACATCTCAACACAAAATAGCCCTCATAACTAAATTACTTTTCATTCATTAATTCTACAATTTAAATAGTATAAAGAATGAGGACACAGTTATGACAAAAACAACAGACAAAATCCTGAACCTGATGCTCATGGATGGCATTGTGCTGACAGCTCTCGGAATATGCGCAATTCTTCTTCCGAATTTGATGTCATTCACAACAAGCATAATCCTTAGCATAATTCTCACAATCTTCGGCGTTTACAAATTTATTAACACAATTATGATGAGAAAAGAAATCAAAAATCCATACCTGTCTGCAATAATCGGACTGTTAATTATTTCAGCAGGCATCTATCTGTTTTTTCATCCGATATTTAACCTGCTCCTTTTAACAATCTTGATTGCTCTATATTTCATCCTCGAAGCAATAAACTCAATTTACCTGACTTTCGAAAACAGAGGCATAGTCAGATACTGGTGGACGGGATTTTTCATGGCGGCTGTTCAGCTCTTTTTGGGAATTTTTATCCTTCTTTCTCTACCGTTCAGCTCACTATGGCTGCTTGGGACTCTCCTTGGCATAAGCTTTTTGATTAACGGCATCCTGACAATCGTCATGTTTACATCGTCAAAAATGATAGAATCTGAACTCTAAATAAAAGGGAACCAAATGGTTCCCTTTTATTTAGCTTCTTATCCAAAAATGTTCCAGCATCTCTTTTACACTCTTTGTTTGTCCCTTTGTTGTCCGGGTAATTTCACCGTCAGCAATTTTTTGAGCAGCCTCAAGAACCGCATCGGAATTTGTTGAATACTCTGTCGTTGCAAGCTTGCTTGCAGCAGCATCTTTTTCTGTATTCAAACCATTTAAATTATTCCATGCATTAAACATTTTCCACTTGCCCATATCAAAAGTCTTGCCGGTTGTCATATAATCTTTATTTCCGATTTTATACAAATGATCATCTCTTGTGGCAAAAAGGACTTTTGCCCTGTCTTCTCTGTTTTCAGGGTCAGAAATAATCACAACATCAACACCCATATCATCCAAATCACTCACAGCAGATGAATACTCAATTTCCTGCTCAAGTTTTTCGGCAAGTTTTGATGCAGTCTTTCCCATTCCTTCAGTAGACACCAAAACACGACCAAAATTTAAACTGTTATTCGACACATTCATTGACCTAAAACCTCTTATTTTGTATTCAATACCAATCTAAGTAACCTGAATATCTTTTATTGCTAATTTCTAGAAAAATCTTTAATATTTTTTCATAAATAAAAAACCTGCCTGAGAGACCTCAAACAGGTAAAGATACTATCAGATAGAGAAGATTTAGTTAGTACCATCTGACTCTGTTGTCATATGCAAAATGAGAATTGTGTCTTCGATAACTGTGATAATGCTTGTGTTTTTTCCTCTCACATCCTGAATCAAGCCCGAGGAGTCTTGCAAGCAGAGAATCATTCTGACATCTGTGATATCTCACAACTCTGTTATGCTCACGGTAAATATCCTGACTTTTGCCTCTTGCCTCAGCATCAAGCGGCAAAACAATCATCATAGACAAAATCAAAAATAATATACCAAACTTCTTCACCGGAACAACCCTCTTTCACTTCACTCACTAACTAAAACGATTCAAAACAAAAAAAGTTCATTTTCCGGAAGACTACATCAAACACTGTATTTCCATCTTTCTCAAAATAAATTTTTCAAACGATTAAAAAGAAAAAAAATTCTCCTAACATGAATACGGAAAGGAGGAGGAATAACCATGGTTTCAGCAATCAACACAGACCAATCAGAACTCTGGGAGCTGTTGATGAACCAAAGCTCTCAAACAAACAGCAGCTCATCAACAACTCAAACACAGGAGAGTTCAGAAGCTGACTCAACGTCTTTTGCAAATCTGCTTCAAGAAAGCTCTGAGAACAACTCCGTTGACTCTCAGCTCTATGACATGCTGACAGATATAACCCAAAACATGGGAGTACCTGCGGGCATGTTTATAGAAGACGCATCTGAAGAAAACTCAACAAGCGTATCATCAGCCTCAGGAAGCTCTTCAAGTTCATCTTCAGGCAGCTCTTCATCGTATGATGTCCGTGATACAAACATGGACGGAGTAGTCTCGCAGGAAGAAATTGATGCCGCTCTTGGTATAGAAGAGGATAACCAAACAGCAGACACAAAACTGAAACAACAGCTTGAAACAGCCTACGGACTGAACGATGACTCGTTTGAGTCGCTCTTGAGTCTTGTTGTCTGAAAAATGACTCTCAAGAGCTAATTCATATATCCTAAAAGATGATAATCTAAAAAATGGAGATAAAATACATAAGATTGCACCTCTGAGAATTTTATCTCCGAATTACTCAAGGAGAGTAACTCTCGTTTATCGGGAAACGGAAGGTTTCAAACAAGCTGAAATACTCAATCCGTTTCCCGGTTCCGGGGGTTTACAAACGAAAGAATCTAATAAATGTTCAAATACACACGTTATTTTCTCATAATCTTTGTTATCACAATGGTTATTCCTATCATCTCTATCTTCATGTGGACAAACCACCAGCTGAGAAAGATGGAAGAAAAAGCCTCTCAACATTTTATAGAAGTTGGAGTAACACAGCTCGATGAAGCTATAAAACAATACCAGAGTATCAGAGAAGGAATTATTCTGGAAAAGATTCAAAACATGTCGCCATCACAGCTGAATGAAGCTGAATTGAAAAAAGTTTTTGACGAAGATTCTCTTGAGTTTATCTACAAAAATACAGACAAAATAACAGCAGGATACGAGGTTATAAACGGCAAAAAAAACAAAAAACCTGAAATTCATAACGTCTTCGTCATCCCAATAAAAAGTCCTTACACAAATCTTAAAGGTATCAAAATAACAGAAAAATCAGATTTTAGTGAACTTAATATTCAAGGACCTTTTATTATAGAAGTCTATGCAAAAGATAAAATAGACAAAACATCTTTTATTGCCACCGTTAAAGACCCTTTTAGACCTCCAAGCGTCCTAAAAAAGAGTTTTCTCTCTCCTCCGATACCTGATAACGTACGAAATACAGGCATACCGACAGACCCGTATAACCGTTACAGAATCAAAAAAATTCTTGATAAAAACGGCGATGCTGTTGCAACCTTTCTCTTGAAAACAACCATACAAACAAAACATATAGGACCTCTCAAATTCCTTGAAAATTCTTTCGGGCTGATTATATTCTTCGGAGCAATGGCGTTGAGTTTGCTTATAGCTCTTTACATAAACAGAAACTTCATCACTCCGCTTATGGTTCTTTCAGAAGCCTCAAAAGAAGTGATGAAGGGTAATCTCGATACGCATGTGAGCACAAATATCAAATACGCACAAATTGTAAGAACATTCGACAACTTCAACGCAATGGTCAAAGGACTCAAAGAAAAGGAAAAACTCAGAAACAGCTTCATAACAAGTCTTACTCATGACTTGAGAACACCGCTCATTGCACAGGAGAGATGCCTCACGTTTATCTCACAAAAATTTAAACAAATGAAACTCGAAGAAGAATATGACCTCGCAAAAAGCCTAGAAAAAAACAACAAACATCTCCTGCGCATGGTTAACATAATTCTCGAATCATACAGCTTTGATTCTCAAAATCAGCAGTTGTCTTTCTCTTCAATAAATCTTTCAAAAATAGTTGACGACTGCCTCGAAAAACTAAAACCTCTTTTGATTGATAAAAACCTCGAGGTCACAAACTCAATCCCTCAAAACCTGCCAGAAATAACGGCAGATGCAATAGCCTTGAGAAGAGTGTTCATCAATCTTATCTCAAACGCTGTAGAAAACCTCTCTCAAAATGATAAAATTAAAATAAACGCAGTCTTATCAGACTCAAACCTTAACATAACAGTCGAAGACAACGGCCCTGGGATAGCCAAAGACGATATGGAACACATCTTTGAGCAGTACTACACCGGCAAAAGTATTGATAGAAAACTTGGTTCAGGTTTAGGACTTTATGTCTGCAAAAAATTGATAGAACTGCACAACGGCAAAATCACCGTCGAAAGCAAAGTCGGTGAATATACAAAATTCAACATACAACTCCCCATACAAAGGAATAATACATTATGAGCATAAAAATACTGCTGGTCGAAGACCATGAACTGACAAGAAAAGGAATAGCTTACAGCCTCAAAACATTTCCTGATATAGAAATCATCGGAGATGTTGACAACGGCAAAAAAGCCGTCGATTTTATCTCCTCAAAAAAACCAGATGTAATTCTCATGGACATCGCCATGCCTGTTATGAACGGTATTGACGCAACAAAAAAAATCAACGAGTCATACCCTGATATAAAAATCATTATGCTCACATCAATCAATGAAAAACAGAGTGTTCTCTCTGCGTTCCACTCAGGAGCAAACGCTTATTGCATGAAGGATATCAAATCAGAAGAACTCATCAATATTATCAAAGCAGTAATGACAGGCGCTGTATGGATTGACCCGAATATCGCAAGATACGTCCTAGACATCCTTCAAACAACAGGTATACCGGCTGAAAATAAAACTCCAAATAACATATTCAATCTGACAGCAAGAGAAAAAGAAATTCTCAAACTCATAGCAGAAGGCAGAAGTAACAAAGATATAGCAGAAAAACTCGTTCTCTCTTTGCATACAGTCAAAAATCATGTCAAAAATATTATCCAGAAACTTGCCGTAGATGACCGTACTCAGGCTGCTATCCTCGCATTGAAAGAAAATTTAATCTAAAAAACGACCCTAAAGAGGCATCCATATTAAGCCGATATGACTACTTTGAGCCATTAATTTTCACCGTCAATATCCGTTAATATATAAGTACGGAGAATAAAATTTTATTCTGAAAAATCGAAAGGAGTTCTTAATGATTCAAGGAGTTTCTTCAAATAGTAATTCTCAATCTTACTATACGGTTCAACAAAATTATAATACAATGCTCGAATCAGCCGGTATCCCGAGTGAGGTAATCTCTCAGGGGCAAAGCGCAATAGAAGAGTATGCCAAACAAAATAATATTACATTGCCGACTGTTCAACAACCAAAAAGCAATCAGAGGGCACAAACACAAGAGGGTAACCTGTTTGGCAAACAGAATGATGCAGGGTCTGAAGCGCCAGATATGACCGATGAGTTGATATCTCTCGGCTTTCCGGCTGAAATTATTGCACAGGGGCAATCTGCCGTTGATAAATATGCAGAAGAAAACGGTATATCCCTTCCAACACCTCCCGAAAAACCTAACAACGTAGATTCTCCTCAACTAAATGTTACGGCCTGACTCAGGGGCGCTCGTATACATTTAGAGTTGAAAGGCTGTCTTCACCGAATGGGCAGTCTTTTTTTTATGCTTTTTCCCAGTCATTCTGAGGACGTTAGTCCGAAAAATCTCTCTTAGCAAGTTATCCCGTTTACCTGCTGGATGACCCGTTAATTCCTAACTAACTACAAAATCAGAATTTTTTTATTGAAACTCTGTGGAGCATAGCGACTTTTCAGAGTTTCAGAAGAAAAATTCGAGATTTTGTTTCGGCTGCGTTTTTTCTTTCTTTGCTTGCGTTTCTTTCTTTTTGCTCGCAACAAAAAGAAAGAAATGAAGAAAAAGTCACTCTAATTTCAGACTACGCACAGTTCCTTCGCTTACGCTCAGGATGACCACCGTCATTATGAACCCGCAGGGTGAAGAATCCATTTGTAGAAAAAGTTATTTCGCTTCGTTCAATATGACCCGTCATTCTGAGGACGTTAGTCCTAAAAATCTCTCTCAGCAAGTTATCCCGTTTACTCTCGGAATGAAACTTTTCAATAAGCTCTGTTCTTTACACTCCCTGCCTGATAAACACCATTCTTTCCAAGAACAATATCCCTGTAATAAATATTCCCGCTAAGCAGATGATTTTCTGATGATACAAGCTTGCCATCCTGATAACCGTCAGCTATCACCCCTGTTGGTGACTTCAAACCGGCACGCCCGACACTGGCACCTGATACACCGACAGTTGTAAAACCTTTCCCATGTGACATCACAATACCGTTAACTTCAGACACATTTTTTCCTGATAGAACATCAGCAGACACTATATATCCAGGAGAAGAAAAAGATAACCTTTCAACAACTCTGTCAACATCACCCTTCTGCGGAGATAAAAGTCTTTTCAACAACTCAAAAAGATTTTTCGGCGCATCCTTCTCTTTTCTTGTACATCTGTGAAAAGAATCTTCATTTAAAACAAGCGTTCTTGAATTATCAAGACTTCCAATCACAAGATTCTTTACCTTCGAATTATCTCTTATGCTCAAGCGTTCAAGAACAGGCGGCACAACATTGCTCACATTCATGATTACCTTATCTCCGTTTTTTGTATATAATTATAAAAAAATTACCCCTCAAAAAACTGCCCTATTTTCAGTCACATATTCAAAAAAAGTTACATAAAACCAATGTATCAAAAAGAAAAAAAACAACTCGACGAAATTCTCTCTCCGATATCTGACCATATCATCAAAACGAATAAAAAACTTCTTGAAAATTTGTCAAAAGAAAATCAAACCATTCGAGAGATAGCAAAATACGCCGTATTTTCAAACGGCAAAAGGCTTCGTCCTGCCTTTGTCTTTCTCTTTGCAAAAATGGTAAACTCAGATATAACTTATAAACACTACCTTCTGGCTCAAGTAACAGAGCTCATTCATGTGGCAAGCACTATTCACGACGATGTAGTTGATAACTCCCCTACACGACATCACCAACCGAGCGTATTTAAACAATGGGGCATAAAAGAAGCAATTATCTCAGGAGACTTCCTTCTGGCAAAAGCAATGACATTACTCTCTCAAATAGAAAATACAAACCTGATCTCAATGTTTTCAAAAATTACGGAAGAACTCTGCAGCGGGGAGCTGCAGCAGCTTATGCAAACAAACAACACACCGGCTCTTGACGAAATTATCGAAAAATCAAAACGAAAAACAGCAATGCTCTATATAGCAGCGGCAAAAGGAAGCTTGTTTGTTTCAGGCGCAGACAAGGAGGCTCAATCGGCAGCTGAAGAATATGCCAAAAACTTCGGCATCGCCTATCAGATTACGGATGATTTATTAGCATACAAAGATGATTATGAAGAAAAGTCACAATTTAGCGATTTTGAAAATAAAATTTTCACCCCGGTTTCTTTCTTCGCCTGCGAAGAAAATCCTAAAATTATGCTAATGACTTCATATGAAGAGTTCCAAAATGAAATAAAAAAAACAAATGCTCTCGAAAAAACTAACCTGCTGGCTAGTCAATATATCAACAGGGCTATAGACTCTTTGTCATTTTTTGAAGATAATATTGCAAAGCAAACTATCATAAATTTGACAAACTACATAAAAGAAAGAACTATCTGATGTTTGAAGAATTCAAAAAAAAATACCTCACAAAAGAAAAACTCAAACCTATAATCAAAGAAACCGTTGAAACAATTGTTACGGTTCTTCTCATGGTTATCCTGATAAGATTTTTCATCGGGGAACCGCGTCTTATTCCATCAGGCTCCATGCATCCGACAATCTTAGAAGGGGATAGAGTTTTTGTTGAGAGAATCACACACTTTTTCAAACCTCCGAAGCGTTTTGACATCGTTGTATTTTATCCGCCGCAGGCAGAACTCAAATATAATCCTATTGCACTTTTTTCAAGATACACAGGACTTTTCTGCAAAGATTTGGCATACATAAAAAGAATCATAGGAGTCCCAGGTGACCACCTGCAAATAAAACAAAATCAAAAAACAAAACAATATGAGCTGTTTATTAACAGCAAAAAGGTTGACGAACCATATATTCTCAACGGATATATTCCACCGTGTGATAACAAAAAAATGTACTGTGACATAATAATCCCTGAAAAATCTTATTTTATGATGGGTGATAACAGAAATAACAGTTTTGACAGCAGATACTGGGGAGTTTTGCCCGAAAACAGAATCATCGGTCGTGCCGTTTTCAGATTCTGGCCTCCTATGCGTATCGGTCAAATGGATGATTTTAATCACAACTTTTTTAAGTAAAAATGCCCTGATTAACAAATTGTAACATTCTTAAAATACTTTACTATCAAGACTTTTGACATGCAAAGGAAACATAAATACTAAACAAATACATGCATTAAACAAATATTTGTATAAATTTCAATTTTGAATTATAATATTAAATATGACATAATTGTACATTGAATTTTAAATTGAGCTGGAAGAAAAAACGGTAGAAGAAAATGTCTTCGGTAAGAGAAAATATTGAAAAAATCAAAAGCGAAATTAGCTCGACAAACGCAAAGTTGATTGCGGTTAGCAAATACGTTTCGATAGATAAAATTAAAGAAGCATATGAAGCTGGGATTAGAGATTTTGCAGAGAGTAAAGCCAATGACGCTCTTGAAAAAATAGAAATTCTTCCGAAAGATATCAGATGGCACTTCATCGGTCATCTGCAAACGAACAAAGTCAAAAAAGTCACAGGCAATTTTGAACTTATTCATTCCGTTGATTCTTACAGACTGGCTTCTTCAATTTCGGCTTTTGCAAAAAATCATGACTTAGTCCAAAATGTACTGCTTCAGGTAAACTTAGCGCAGGAAGAACAAAAATCAGGTTTTTCAAAACAGGAGCTCGAAGAAGATTTCGCTCAAATCATCGCTCTAGACAACATTCATGTTGAAGGTTTGATGATGATGGCACCCTACACGGATGACAAAGCTTATCTGAGCAGGCTGTTTGAAGATATGAGCAATCTGAGGAAGGAGCTGTCATCGAAGCATTCTTATGAACTGAAAGAACTGTCAATGGGGATGAGCAACGATTATCCGCTTGCAGTAAAAGCAGGAGCGACGATGATTAGAATTGGTAGCAAGATATTTAACAGTTGATAATGACAGAGGGAGGAAGAACATTGTCAGGATTAGTAGATAAAATCAAGTCTTTTGTTGGTTTGGTTTCAGGGTTTGAAGAATCTGATGAAACAGAAGATAAAATGATTGAGGAGCTATATAAAGCAGGAGGGGGATATCCTGTGAAGGATAATTTGGCTTTGGCACCTCACCATGAATATTCAAATCCTCAGGGAAATTTGAAAGTTGTACACCATCCGAATGCTCGTGCTTACGAAGTTATGGTTATTGAACCGAGATCATTCGAAGAATCACTGGAAATTGTTAACAATCTGAGAGATAAAAAGTCAGCTATTTTGAATTTGCATCTTTTGGATAGAGAACAATCTCAAAGAATCGTTGATTTCTTGTCAGGTGCTACTCATGCAATCGACGGCAATCAGCAAAAAATCGGAGAAGGTGTTTTCATCTTCACTCCGAGCAACGTATCTATTTCTGCAGAAACAGAAAAAGCTCGTGTTATCAGAGATGCTTTCTGGAACACAGGTTCTATGACTGCTACAAAATAGATTTATTTTGGGATTATATAAGAAAAATTTTTGAAGACGGTATTCTGCCGTCTTTTTTTTATTTCAAAAAATATAGTATAATTTAGTATTATGAAAACACTCTTCAAAAATATATGGCTGAGAATAGAAGAACCTCTTGTATTTCATCCTCTGAGAAAAACTCTCGCAGAGCCGACAGAGAAAATCAAACACAAAATAGAAAACCTCTACATAAAATCAGGTAATTCAACGCTGAATGCCTGGTATCTTCATCCGAAAGGAAACAATCCTGTTGTCATCTACTGCCATGGACAGGGAGAAAACATCTCGTCGATGCAGCAATCTTATGACTTCATGGAGGAAAGAGGAATAGGCTTTCTTGCAGTCGACTACACTGGACATGGCAACAGCACAGGGCATCCTACAGAAGAGAAGATTTATTCAGACATTGACACCTGCGTCGAATATCTGAAGAACGAAAAACATTTTGATATGTCAAAAATCATAATCTGGGGACGTTCAATGGGCGGAGCCATTGCTATCGAAGCATCAACAAGACATTCTTTCCTCGGAACAATTGTGGAAAGCTCTTTTACAAACATCAAAGATGCGGGCGTAAGCTTGTCTTACAGCAATCACGAAGCCATGGGACCGATTAGGCGTATCCTTTTCAGAAATGCCCATTATATGCCCGTAACTCAAAACTTTGACTCCTATTCAAAAATAGACAGAGTAAAATCTCCCATGCTAATAATCCACTCAAAACAGGATGAGCTGATTAACTTTGAACAGGCTCAAAAAAATGCCAGGAAAGCTGATTTTGCAAAGTTTGTACTTCTTGATGAAGGAGGTCACTATTATAGCAGCTGGGCATTTGATGAAATAGAAAAATTTATCAATCAACTAAGTCGGGTCGAAGTTTCGCAGCCCCTTTGAGATAAGCATGGTGAACCTCTTCCTGAGATAAAGAAGTATTGACGACCATCAAAACTCTTATGCATTTTTTCAAGCTCTCAGGAACGCCTAATTCATTTGTACAAATCATCGGAACGTGATTCCACCCGAGATTTTTGCGTGCAAATTTTGCAGGAAAAGCAGCATCAATATCTTTGGTCAGAGAAAATATAACATGAGAAATATCTTTCGCATCGATTTTGTTTTTCTCTAATAAAACCCCTAACAGCTCAACAGTTGCCGCTTCTATCTCAACTTCAGAATTCGATTCAATGGTAATGGCACCTCTTACTCCACGAGACACAAGATTTTCAGACATATTTCCCCTTTCGTTTTTGATGTGTAATAATACTAATTAAATCATGGAAATAAAATAAAAAAATGGCAAAAGAATTTAAAGTAGTTTCAAAATATGATCCTGCAGGCGACCAGCCAAAGGCAATCAAAGAGCTCTCAGAGGGCATAAAAAGAGGCGACGACACCCAGATTCTTCTCGGTGTAACAGGCTCAGGAAAAACCTATACCATTGCCAAGGTTATCGAACAGGTAAAGATGCCGACTCTTGTTATCGCACACAACAAAACCCTCGCCGCACAGCTATACGGTGAATTTCGAGAGCTTTTTCCAGATAACGCCGTTGAATACTTCATCTCTTACTATGACTACTACCAGCCTGAAGCCTATATCCCGAGAACTGATACCTTCATCGAAAAATCTGCAACCATAAACGATGAAATAGACCGTCTGCGCCACAATACAACAAGAAGCCTCTACGAACGACGTGATGTAATTGTCGTCGCAAGCGTAAGCTGTATATACGGTTTGGGGCTGCCTGAAAATTATTTCAAAGGGGCGTTGAAAATCAAAGAAGGCGACATAATAAACAGACATGACCTGCTCTCAAAACTTGTGGAAGCACGTTATTCAAGAAATGACTTAGAACTCAAAAGAGGAACGTTCAGAGCAAGAGGTGATGTAATAGAACTCATGCCTGCCTATGAAAACATCATCACAAGAATTTCTCTCTGGGGCGATGAAATCGAAAAAATTACCAAAATTGATGCAGTAAGCGGCGAAGTCCTCGAAATTTGCGACGAAACAATCGTCTTCCCTGCCGTTCATTACATCTCATCAGAAAACGATAAAGAAGAAACTCTGAAAATGATACGAGAGGAACTCCAAAACCGCCTTGTTGAACTCAAAAATCAGGGCAAACTCGTTGAAGCACAACGCCTTGACCAGAGAACTCGCTACGATATGGAAATGATTAAGGAAATGGGTTATTGCTCTGGGATAGAAAACTATTCAAGAATCCTCGAAAGAAGAGCCCCCGGAACTCCTCCCGCTACCCTGCTTGATTATTTCAAAGGTGATTTTCTTGTTGTGGTCGATGAATCACACGTTACTCTCCCTCAGCTCAAGGGGATGTACAACGGAGACAGAGCGAGAAAAAACACACTCGTTGAATACGGATTCAGGCTTCCATGTGCCGTTGATAACAGACCGCTTACTTTTGAAGAATTTTTTGAAAAAGTAAAACAAAAAGTCTACGTTTCTGCAACGCCAGGAGAATTTGAACAAGAACACGCCCAGAATACGGTAGAACAAATCATCAGACCGACAGGTCTTCTTGACCCTGAAATATCGGTAAGACCAATCAAAAATCAGGTCGATGACCTTCTCTCCGAAATAAAAATAAGAGAAAAACTAAAAGAAAGAGTCCTAATAACAACTCTTACAAAGAAAATGTCAGAAGACCTGACTGAATACTTCAACCAGATGGGCGTAAGAGTCAGATATCTCCACAGCGAAATTCAATCAATAGAACGTGTGGAAATCCTGCGTGACCTGCGTCTTGGAGAATTTGATGTCCTCGTAGGCGTAAACCTTCTGAGAGAAGGGCTTGATTTGCCGGAAGTCAGTCTTGTAGCCATTATGGACGCTGATAAAGAAGGATTCCTGCGCTCTGAAACAAGCCTTATACAAACAATCGGAAGAGCCGCAAGAAATGCCTGCGGGAAAGTTATTATGTATGCAGACAGAATAACAGACAGCATGGATAAAGCCATCACAGAAACGAACAGAAGGCGGGAACTCCAGATGGCATTCAATAAAGAACACAACATAACCCCCAAAACAATCATAAAACCGGTCACAGAAAATCTTCTCGAACTCGTCAACAGCTATCGAAACATCGAAGATATTGTGGCTCACCAAATGGCAGATATGAATGTCGAAATGAAAGACCTTCCGAAAGTTATAGACAAACTCGAAAAAGAAATGCATAAAGCTGCCAAACTGCTAGACTTTGAGCAAGCAGCCGAAATAAGGGATAAACTCAAAAAACTGCGTGAACTGAATAAAATGAGATAAATCTCATTTATCTTCCGTCATTCTGAGCCCGCAGGGCGAAGAATCCCTTTGTACGAAAAGATATTTCGCTTATGCTCAATATGACTCGTTAATTCATAACTAACTACAAAATCAGATTTTTTCTTGAAACTCTGTGGAGCATAGCAACTTTTCAGCGTTTCAGAATAAAATTTCGAAATTTTATTTCTGTTGCATTTTTTCTTTTTGCCCGCAACCAGAAGAAAGAAATAAAGAAAATTTCAAACTGCGTTCAGAGTGACTTTTCCACCTTGCGGACGTCTATACCTCTGTTTGCAAGGAAAGACTTTAGAACTTCATCATATTCATCAGGAGTTTTATAAGTAATGGTAATATCCTTCCCTTCAATCAAATCTTCATCAGAGCCTATATTATCCGATTGCTCAACAGGTATACCTATTTCCGATAAAGCATATCCAGTATTCATCGCAACAGAAAACTTCTCAACAGAAAGCATCTTGGCATTTCTTATTTCAAAAGCAGAACCAAAAGATATTGTCATAGCCGTGTTTCTCCATATCCATTCCGACATAAAGTCCATTTATGTTATTGATAAAAAATCAAAAAAACTCTTTTTGAATAATATGTTAACTTTTGTAATTTTTTCGAGAAAACTTTCAATTTAATAGAGTATATATTTTTTATATATATAAGGAAATATATAGGCACAAGAAAATGTTAGACGCATACCAACTAAACTACATGCAGCAGCTCGGACTGCAGAAAAAAGACAACACCAAGCAGCCTCCTCCGCCTCCAACCCCGATGGCGCAGATGATGACGCAGTTCAACTTCATCGCCTCACAGCAAAACTACAACATGTTGTATCAGGAGTATGAAGGGCTGAAGAAAAGAAAAAGCGACCTGCTGAGGGATTACAACCAGAAACTTGCCCAGAATGCTGCGTTGAACAACATCCCGAGTTATCAAATTCAGGGGCTTATTGATGAAATCAATCAGGTAAACGCTCGCCTCAGAACTCTTGATAATCAACTAGCTCAATACTAATGAATCAAGCACGTCTTTAACCTGCTCAAAGACTTCATCGATTGACTTGTTTGCATCAAGAACCCTGAATCTCTCAGGCTCTGCTTTTGCCAATTCAAGATAACCCATGCGGACTTTCTTGTGAAATTCTTTTGATAAAGACTCAAGTCTGTCTTTGTTTTCGCCGACTCTTTTCGAGGCGGTGTCAGTGTCTACATCAAACAGCAGGGTCAAATCAGGCTTTCTTGAGTGAGTAACTATGTTGTTTAAAAGATTTATTTTCTCTATATCAAGCCCCCGTCCATATCCCTGATAGGCAACCGTTGAATCGATATGACGGTCGCATACAACGACAACACCCTGATTTATCGCAGGGAAAATCTTTGTGTCTATATGCTGCGCTCTATCAGCGAGGTATAGAAGAAGTTCGCAGTTATCACTCACTTCTCCCTCATAATTAAGCAAAATATCACGAAGTTTCAAGCCCAAATCTGTTCCTCCCGGATCTCTTGTGATGAGGTAGTTGATATTATGCTCATCAAAGTATTCAGCTATTTTCTTCAGCTGGGTAGTCTTGCCTGACCCATCAGCACCCTCGAGGGTTATAAATAAACCTTTTTTCATTATCCTGTCCTTAGTGTTTAAAATGCCTGATAGAAGTCGTAATCATCGAAATTTTGTATTTGTTTGCTTCGTCTATCACGTCTTTATCTTTTATGCTGCCGCCCGGTTGAATAATAGCAGTAATACCTGCTGATGCTGCGGCTTTTATGTTATCAATCGCAGGGAAGAAACCGTCGCTTGCAACTACGGCATCTTTCAAATCATCACAGACTTTTGAGAGAGCTATCTCCATTGCTCCGATACGGCTTGTCTGTCCCGCTCCGATGCCGATAGCTTTCTTATCTTTCGCAACGACTATAGCATTTGATTTTGCATGTTTTGCAACTTTCCATGCAAAGACCATATCTTCAACCTGTTCTGCAGTCGGTTTTTTCTCCGTTACAACCTTAAATGTATCCTTATTCAGCTCTGCTCTGTCCTCGCTTTGAATAAGAGTACCGAAAGATAACTCTTTTATGTCAAACTTCTTAAGTTGTCTATACTGTATGAGATTGTTGTTGAGTTTGATAAGACGAAGATTTTTCTTCTTCTTCAACAACTCGAGAGCTTCAGGAGAAAAATCAGGAGCAACAAGAACTTCAAGAAAAACAGAAGACGCATGTTTTGCAATTTTCTCGGTTACCGGCTGATTAAACGCTATTATCCCGCCGAATGCGCTCAGAGAATCACAGTCAAATGCTTTCATATAAGCATCATCAATGTCATTGCCAATAGCAACACCGCAGGGAGTTGAATGCTTAATTACCGCTACAGCGGGGACATCAGGGAACTCGCTGATAATATCAACGGCAGCAGACATATCACTGATGTTGTTGAAAGAAAGCTCTTTTCCGTTGAGAATTTCAAAACTTGTTTTGTTTGAATAAAACGCTGCCATCTGATGAGGATTTTCGCCGTATCTGAGGTCATATTCTTTTTTCAGAGAAATATTAAACACCTCAGGCAGCTTATCAGATGAAGGAAGCAAGACTTCTGATAAAGAGTTTGAAATCATCGTATCATAAGCTGCTGTATGAGCAAACGCCTCAACAGCAAGTTTCTTTCTGAAATCAATTGATGTAACTCCATCATTCTGCTCAAGATTTTCAACAAGTTCTTCATACTGAGAAACGGAGCATACTGACGCTACATAATCAAAATTCTTCGCCGCTGCACGAATAAGCGACACCCCGCCTATGTCAATAAGTTCTATCATCTCATCGATATTCAAATTATTCTTGAAAGGATAAAGATTGACTATCACAATATCAACAGGAGAGATAGAAAACTTCTCAAGCTGGTTAAGATGCTCTGAGTTATCCTGCTGTGCTAGAATTCCTGCAAAAACACGGGGATGAAGAGTTTTCACTCTTCCGTTGAGCAGCTCGCCAAATTCGTTCAAATCGGAAATCTCCTGACAGTTGATACCGTTTTCGGCAAGTTTCTTGAAAGTTCCGCCTGTTGATATAATCTCATATCCGAATTTTTCAGATAAAACCTTTGCGAGTTCAACAACTCCTTCTTTATTATAGACGCTTATCAGCGCTTTTTTCGCTCTCATATCTTTCTCCTGTTTTAAACTCTATCCTCAGTTTATGCTAAAGATAAAAAAATTTAAATGAAAATTTTTTGGTTTTTTAGTGTAAAATTAAAGAGCAGCAGAATTATTTGGAACCTTACATGAGAGTTTTAATAATAGGATCAAGCGGTGTAGAACATGCCATTGCAAACAAGCTTGCAGCTGATAACTCGGCTGAGATGATTTTTGTCACCCCGGGCAACCCCGGTATAGAAAAAGTTGCAAACTGCATTAACATCCCTGAGAGTCAGACAAATGAACTGTTAGAATTTGCGATGGAAAATATGATTGATTTTACCATAGCAACTTCAAAAACAGCGCTCGAAGACGGTATTGTTGACAAATTCAGAGCAAATAACCTCTTAATCTTCGGTCCTGATTTGAACTCGCAAAAAATAACCTCTCAACGCAGCTATGCAAAAAAACTCTGCTACAAATACAAAGTGCCGATTACAAAATTCGGCGTGTTCGAAAAAGAAGCAGCTGCAGTTGAGTTTCTCAAAACAGTAAAATATCCGGTTGCCATCAAACTCGACTCGCAAACCCCGGCAGTAAACACCTATATCTGCGAAACTCCTGTATTTGCACAGCAGATGATTGAACCTATTTTATCAAACGACAACAAAAAAGTAATCATCGAAGAATATCTCGAAGGAAAAGATATCACCCTTTCTGTTATAACAGACGGTTATAATGCTGTTCCGCTGCCTGCATGTGTGTCATATTTTCATGCTCAGGACTGCGGCGGGGGACCGATAACAAAAGGAACGGGTGCTTATGCTCCTGCAAGCGCCATAAGTTATGAAACAGAAGGTTTTATCGCAGGAAACATAGTCTTCCCGATTATAGACGCTCTGAACAATGAGAAAACTCCCTACAGCGGGATACTTACCTTCAGAATGAAGCTGACACCGCAGGGGCAAATTTTTCTGACTGATATAGACTCTGTTCTCGGCAACCCTGAAGCTCAAACAATTCTTCCTTTACTCGAAGAAGACCTGCTCAGGATTTTCTATTCAACAGCTATCGGCGCACTTGGAGATGACTACGAATCATTTATTACAAATGACAAATTTTCTGCAACTGCAATGTTATTATCAGGAGCTTACCCGTTTGATTTCAAACAAAATTTCACGATAGAAATTGAACCTGAGCTTGATGAAGATATCATTGTTTGTCAAAATCAAACAATCAGAAATAAATATTATGAAACAGTCACAAAAGGAGGACGTCCTGTTTCTGTTACAGCGTTAGGCTCAACGTTGAACATTGCCAGAGAAAAACTTTATTCGGCTATAGAGTGCATAAACTTTGAAAATAAAAGATATCGTAAAGATATTGCACAAAATAAGGTGATAGAACTTTAAATTTATTTGTTTTTTATATAAAATATTTTCTTGTAAGGGTCGTGGAAATGGATAATATTAACAACTTAAGAGCCGTTATTCTTGCAGCAGGAAAGGGAACGAGGATGAAATCCTCCACACCTAAAGTCCTGCACAAAATTTTCGGACTTACCCTCATCGAAAGAGTTATCAATCAAGTTCTGAGAGTTGAAGGCATAGAAAAAATCTTTGTTGTTATCGGGCATGGTGCTGATATGGTTCAGGAATGCCTTGATAAATCTTATGACAAAGAAACAATAAAAACCGTCCTCCAAACAGAACAAAAAGGAACAGCGGACGCAGTATTCAGAGCTTATAACGACCTTGAAAACTTTGATGGAAACGTCCTTATCCTCTGCGGAGATACCCCCCTGCTTGATGAAAAAACTCTCTCAGATTTTCTTGAATACCACAACAGCAAACAGGCTGACCTGACTGTTATGTCTGCACTTCTCGATAATCCGGCCGGATACGGCAGAATCATCAGAAAACAAGATAAAAGCCTTGAAAAAATTGTCGAACAAAAAGACGCCTCAGATGAACAAAAAACAGTCAACGAAGTAAATGCAGGCGTATATTGTTTCAGATGGAAGAAAATAAAACAAGCCTTCTTTGAAATAAGCACAAATAACTCTCAGGGCGAATACTATCTGACTGACGTAATTGAATGGGCGGTAAAACAAGGCCTTAACACACAGGCATATATTCTCGAAAACAGCCAAAAAATGCTCGGAATAAACTCAAAAGAGCAGCTATCAGAAGCTTTCAAAATTTTGAACGAAGAAAAACTCAATGAACTTCACGAAAAAGGTATAACAATCTATGATGATAAAAGCACGTTCATCTCTCCTGAAACAGAAATAGAAGAAGATACTATCATCTACCCGAATGTTTATATTGAAGGAACGAATCATTTTGGAAAATATAATATAATCGGTCCAAATACAACCATCTACGGAAATGTTACAACAGATGACAACGTAAAAATCACCCAGTCACAGGTATCAGACCTCCATGCCGGCAAAAATACAACCATAGGACCTTTCTCTCACATAAGAGACGGCGTAAAACTTGCTGAGAAAGTAAGAGTAGGCAACTTCGTCGAAGTCAAAAAATCGACGATAGAAAGCCATACAAACTGTGCGCATCTTAGTTATATCGGAGATGCCGCAATCGGAAGCGATGTAAATATCGGAGCTGGAACCATCACAGCCAACTACAATGCCATAACAAAAGAAAAAAGCAAAACTATTCTGAAAAACGGAGTCAAGGTCGGCTCAAACAGCGTTCTTGTAGCCCCTGTTACCGTCGAAGAAAACGCAAATATCGCCGCAGGCACCATCGTCACCGAAAACATTCCATCTGAAGCACTCGCAATAACCCGCTCGCATCTGAGAATTATCGCTGATTGGGTTATTGAGAAAAAAAGACTTTTTTTAAAAAAATAGGAGACCCCAAAATTGTTACAGGAAATGAACATGCTACAAAATGACAACATCGTAAAACCGACCCACGCCATCAAACTTTTTACGGGCAGAGCAAACCCGAAACTTGTTGAAGAAATTGCAAATTATCTCGGAACAACAGTCGGTCCGATGATAATCAAAAACTTCAGCGACGGTGAAATCTACGTCAAAGTTCAGGAAAGCGTCAGAGGCGACGATGTTTTCGTCGTTCAGCCACTTTGCAACCCTGTAAATGACAACCTCATGGAATTGTTAATAATCATCGATGCATTCAAAAGAGCAAGCGCAAAAACAATCACTGCGGTAATCCCTTACTACGGCTACGCAAGACAGGATAGAAAAGCTTCTGGACGTGAAGCTATCACAGCAAAACTGGTTGCTGATTTGATTACAACTGCAGGTGCAAACAGAGTGCTTGCAATGGACTTGCATACAGGTCAAATCCAAGGATTTTTCAATATTTTGGTAGACCATATCTATTCAAATCCCGTAATGATTAAATATCTGAAAGATAAAAACTTTAAACACGAAGATATCGTTGCAGTAAGCCCTGATGCAGGCGGCGTTGAAAGAACAAGACACCTTGCAAAACAACTCGACTGCCCTCTTGCAATCATCGATAAACGCAGAGAAGCACACAACGTCGCAAAAGTCGGGCATGTTATCGGAAACGTTCAGGGAAAAACTGCCATCATCTTTGATGACATCATCGATACCGCAGGCACAATCACCGAAGGTGCAAAACTCTTAAAAAGAGAAGGCGCTGCAAAGATTTATATCTGCGCCGCTCACGCAGTCTTCAGCGGGCCGGCTATCCAGCGTCTTGAAGAAGCCCCGGTCGAAGAAGTTGTTGTTTCAAACACAATCCCTCTCAAACAACAAAATCTTCCATCAAAAATCAAACAACTCAGCATCGCTCCTCTTCTTGGCGAAGCAATCGCAAGAATACACGATGATGAGTCAGTAAGTTCTTTATTTGAAGACTAAGTTTTAGTCTTCTGCCATGGTTTGCAGTGCGAGCTTGATTAATTCTTCGAAATTATCAGGCTCGTTTGCTTTTGCTATAGCGTTTTGCAAACCTGCTTTTATCTCTTCAGATGAGTACCCTAATGATAACAATATAGACTGCGCCTCTTCTATTGCAGAAGAGTCAACTGCTCTATCCGTATCTATCTTCATATCAATAGTATCGTCAATCTGCGCTTTAAAGTTCGTCATCTTATCTTTCAGCTCAAGAACAATACGCTGCGCAAGCTTGGGTCCAATACCTTTTGTCTTCGAAATTTTCTTTGCATCACCTGAAACAAGAGCCTCAACAAGCTCATGATAAGTCATATTCTCCAACAACAGCATAGCAACTTTGACACCTATGCCCGATACAGACTGTAAAATATTAAACAAATCCCTGTCTTCATGGTCGAGAAAACCGCATAAAGTCATCGAATCCTCACGATGAATAAGGCTCGTAAAAATCTTAACAGGCTCATCAATTGCACCGAGAGCCGAAACAACACGTCTGTTTGTAACAACCTGATACCCTATACCTGCAACATCTACCACAATATAACACCCCTGAGGGCTGTTCATAGTCTTTGAAACAAGAATACCGTTTAAATAATTAATCATAATACAAGCTCTCTACCCGTTTCTTTCAACATCTCCCTGTCTTCTTCAGGAGAAATTCCTATTGTCGTAAGCATATTCCCTATCAACACAGCATCAACACCAGCATCAAGACCTTTTTTCATAGCAGCCTTCGATAAACGTAAAAGCCTCCCGCCTGTGTACCGGAGACTTATATCAGGCATCATTATCCTGAATATCGCTATTGTCTTGAGAATTTCTTCCTCATCAATTTTATCAATATAACTTTCAAACGGCGTGCCTTTTATCGGATACAAAAAGTTCAGAGGTATCGAATTCGGAGAAATCTCTGCAAGTTCCATACCCATCTCAATGCGCTGTTCCCTGCTTTCCCCCATCCCGAGAATAACACCGCAGCAAAGTTCAAGCCCATGTTCTTTAACCAGTTCTATTGTCTTAATACGGTCTTTGTATGTATGAGTAGTACATATCGATGGATAATAAGACCTGCATGTGTTGATGTTATGATGAAACCTTCTCAATCCTGCATCTTTCAGTGCGGCAGCTTCATGCTCATCAAGAAGCCCTATCGAAGCACAACTCTTTAAGCCTTCTACTGCATTCACTTCTTCCACCATCTTGAGTATAGAATCAAAGTCACTCTCATCAGGATTTTTTCCTGATGTAACTATCGCAAATCTCGACGCACCGTTTTTTCTCGCATCTTCTGCCGTCTTTCGCACCTCTTCTTTACTGACAAGAGGGTGTGTTTCAATATCAGTTCTATAGTGAGAACTCTGAGCACAATATTTACAATCCTGAGAACACTTTCCTGTTCTTGCGCTGATTAAAGAACAAAATTCAACCTTATTACCAAAATTTGTTCCGGTTAAAACAGAAGAAATTTTGATTAACTCTTCAAGCGGCTCTTCGTATAATTCAATAAATTCTTTCTTAGACATGCTTCAATCCAAATTCCCTACTCAATTAATAGCACTAAAAATAAATAAATTGTAGACTTTTCTCAAAATATTTAATAATATTGTATATATAAAGTTACAAAGGCATTTCTAATACATGATTATCTATATAGCTCTGATAATAATCATACTGTGTATTTTATTCTTAGCAGGTTATTTCCTGTTTAAATATCTCAAAAATATGTCTTATGAAGCTGACTATGAACAGGGCGTAGAATTTTTTAATAAAAAAAATTACCCCGAAGCAGAAGAAGCTTTCGATAAAGTACTGGCTGTCAAAGAAGACCACTATCAAGCTCTCTACAACCTCGGGCTTACATGTTTGTATCTGAAAAAATTTGACAAAGCAAAAGATGTTTTCAAAAAAGCAATGCAAATAAATCAAACTGACAGCGATCTTTTCTACAACCTCGGCCTTGTTTTTCATCAGGAAAATGAGTTTGCAAAAGCAATTGAAAACTACAAAAAAGCACTCAGTCTGAATGAAAAAGACCAGTCAGCCATGTATAATCTTTCCCTTGCTTATAAACAAAATAAAAAATTTGATAAAGCTATAAACTTCATCTCAAAAGTAATCGCCCTTGACCCTGCAAACAAGGACTATCATCTTAGCAAAGGGATTATATACCATGAGATGAGAAACGAAGAAGGGAAAAATGAATATCTTGACTTTGCAATAGAAGCCTTCGACGATGTAATCAAACTTGATGCAGAAAACGAAGTTGCCCTCAAAGAGCTTGTCTTCTGCCACTCTAGAAGAGGTCATATTGATGGCACCATAGAAAACTGTGAAAAGCTCCTTGCAAAAGACAACGAAAATTGTGATTTGAGAACTCTTTTAGCTTTTGCATATTTCAGCAACAAAGAGTATAAAAAAGCCATCAGCGAATTTCTCAAAATAAAAAGCTCCAAAAATCCGCCGGAAGACATAGACCTGAACCTTGCGTTTGCCTATGATAAAAACGGCGAAAAAGTCGAAGCAAAAAAATATTATAAACAGTTTATAGAAAACAAACCGAATCATTTTGCCGCTCAACAACTGAAAGTCTATTTTGAAGACAGTACTGACGAAAAAACGGCTTAAAAATCCTAATTTTTCGTAACATATGGATTTTTTACTTGAATTTAGAATGTTTTTCTTTTACCATAGACTGTACATCTGAAAGAATATAATCAAAAAATTAAAAGGATAAGAAAAATGAACCAAATTATTAGCGAATTGGAAAAAGAATATCTCAAAAGCGATTTGCCTCAACTTAACCCCGGAGATACGGTAAAAGTATTCGTCAGAATTAAAGAAGGCAACAAAGAAAGAACTCAGGCTTTTGAAGGCGTTATCATCAAAAAACGCGGAGCAGGAAACAACATCAACGATACTATTACAGTAAGAAGAGTCTTCCAGGGTGTAGGTCTTGAAAGAGTTTTCTCTGTTCACTCTCCTCGTATTGAATCAATCAAAGTTCTCAGACGTGGTGATGTCAGAAGAGCAAAACTTTACTACCTCAGAGATAGAGCCGGTAAAGCTACCCGTATTAAGGAAAAAATCGGCAACAAATAATGGCTCATATACACTGGTATCCGGGGCATATTGCTAAAGCCGAAAGAAAACTCAAAGAACAACTCAACCTCGTTGATGTCATCTTTGAAGTAGTGGACGCAAGAATCCCACTAAGCAGTAAATATTTCGAAATTCAAAAGCTCGTGGCTGACAAGCCGCGGCTTTTGATTATGAACAAATCTGATGTTGCTGACCCTATCAAAACCATAAAATTCAAAGAATTTTATCAAAAAAACTACAGCCTGCCAACAGTAGCAACAAGTACCCAGACAAACAAAGACCTCTCATCTGTTATCAGCATGGGGGTTGAACTTGGGAATGCAAAAATACAAAAACTTGTCGAAAAAGGACTCCTTCCAAGGCCCGTAAGAGCTATGGTCATCGGCATGCCAAACGTCGGCAAATCAAGCATAATCAACAAACTGATTAAAAAATCAAAAACAAAAACAGGCGCAAAAGCAGGCGTTACACGCTCCTCTCAATGGGTAAGAATAAACCCTAAACTTGAACTTCTTGACACCCCAGGCATTATCCCGATGAAGATGGATAACCAGCAAATCGCAACAAAACTCGCTTTTGTAAACTCGGTTGGAGAAAATGCCTATGATGAGGTAGAAGTCGCTCAGGAACTCCTTGAATGTATAAGCAAAATTTACCCTGAAGCACTCAACACTTATTATAAACAACAGGGTGCTCCAACACTCGAAAATATTGCCATCGCAAGAAACTGGCTTATTTCAGGGGGAAAACCTGATATAAAAAGAACTGCTTCTTTAATCCTCTCTGATTTCAGGCATGGAAGAATTGGGAAACTCACACTGGATGACACCGAAAACCTCAAAAATTAAAGACCTTCTCTCTTTTGATAGAGAGCTTTCAAAAACAAATCTAATCATCGGCACTGATGAAGCAGGCAGAGGTCCCGGTGCAGGTCCTGTTTATGCAGCTGCCGTATATTTCCCGAATTACAATAAAGAACTCGAAGCCTCCCTTGAAGAACTCAACGACTCAAAAAAGCTCACCCCGAACAAAAGAGAAAAACTCTTCGACATAATAAAATCAAACTCAATATACTCTATCAACTCAATAAGCGCAGAAGAAATTGATAAAATAAACATACTTCAAGCCTCCCTTACCGCCATGAAAAAATCCTGCGAAGATGTCCTCTCTAAAATAAAAAATCCTCAAAATCCCAAAATTCTTGTCGACGGAAAAATAAAAATCAGAAACATAAACATAGAACAGCAAACTATCGTGAAAGGTGACTCAACCTCTGCCTCGATAGCAGCAGCAAGCATACTTGCCAAAGTGGCAAGAGATACTTTTATGATTGTTCTTGCAAAAGACTTCCCGCAATACGGATGGGCACAAAACAAAGGTTACCTCACAAAAGCCCACCTCGAAGCAATCAAAGAGCATGGTATTACAAAATGGCATCGAAAAAGCTTTCTGAAAAATTATATACAAGGTTGTTCATTTTCCCAGAAAAAGCTAAAATTAGATTAAGGCTGAAGGGGATATGAAAAATACAATCGAAATCTTAGCACCCATAAAAGAACCCTATGACATCTCCGTTGCAAAAGATACGGAATGCCATGGTTTCTATGTCGACCATGATTACTTTATCCACAACGGATTTGAGTGTATCAAAGAATTCAAATACCACGCAAAAAAATACGGCGTGAAATTTTATATCAACTTCAAACATACAATCGATGAATGGGAAGTCAATAATATCAGAAAAATCATAACCTATCTGAGCCTCTCACCCATCGACGGTATACTCGTTAACAGCTTTGCGCTGCTCGAGATGCTGACAGAATACCCGACTCTGCCGTTCAAAATCATAATCGACTCGGCTTTAAACATCCACAACCTTGCAGCTATGGACTTCATCAAATCCTTCAAACTTGTCGAGGGGATAAATATCACCGAAGAAATCTATACAAAAAACATATCAACTCTCAAAAAATATACCCACCAAAAATTCGCCATAAACAGCGACAACATCCCATGGTGTATAGGTGACATAAAGAAAACCAAAGCAGTCAATTTGATTATCATCAAAGCCGACTTCGATACCAAAGAAGAGCTCAAAGAAGGCATCGAACTCGTGAGAAATATCATCGATAAACCAAAGTTCCACAGAAACCAAAAACTCCCCTTCAAACAGCCGAAAGTCACCGCATATGAAACAAATCATTTTACGGGAAGGTTTATCAACGAGAAAGGGAACGAATTTTCTTTCAGCGGTAATATTAAAAAATACGACCGTTCTTACTCTTTAGTCAAAATATCAAAGGATATAGATATATCGAACCTTAAATTGCCCAGGCTGAACCTCAGACTTACAGGACTCGAACAAATTAAAAGCCTCAAAAGCTTCATATCAAAATACAACTTCAACCCTGTATATTCAATAGAATACGGAGAAATTGTCAGCACGGCAGACCTTTCAAAAAACAGCTTTAACGAAATACTTGAAAAAATTAAACTCTTCTGCCTCGAATATGGTATAAAATTACAGATAAGCACACCGAGAGTTCTGATTGAAAGAGATTTTGAACGTGTTTATGAATACGTAAAAATGTTGTGTCTGCAAGACCCGGTCCCCTCGGCACTCGTTGCAAACAACATAGGTTTCTGGTGGACGGTCATCAATGACCCTGACTATGAAAATATACCGATAGAAATCGGCAACGGCATAAGCCTGCTATCAAGTCTGTCAATAAAATGCCTCGCAAGAAAACATCCGATAGAAGCAGTTGACCTGAGCGCTTTCAAAAAATTTTCAGCAATAAAATCCTGCGCTGACCACATAAAAGAAATCATCCCGACTAGAAAACTTACGGTAGGAGGGAGCATTAGAATTCCCGCCTCGGGTCTTTGCCCGCTCAACAGCAACCCGGCTATCCTATCAAGACTCTCATGCCCTGCACCATGCCATCATGGGAATTATGCAGTCTTTGACCCTGATTTGCAAAAGCCATTCCCGCTGTGTGTCGATGGATTTTGCAGAATGCATCTTTTTGATACACAAATTCTTGATGTATTCAGATTTGTTCCGCTGCTTGAAGAAGCAGGAGTCAACGAATTTGTCATAGACTTCACGGCTCTTGATGCAAAACTTGTTACCGTCCTGCTAACAAGATTTATCAACGCTCTTGCTCAAAATTCTGCATACAAAACAGATATAAACTTCAAAAATTCTTATTACAACCTGAAATAACTAAGCAAGACAATATAAATCAGAACTCAAATCTTCAAAAACAACATCTGCGTTATTTAAATACCCCTTATCTTTCATATGACGCATTGTTTCTTCATCATCAACAACAACACGAAAAGACCCGTCATCATAATACTTTGAATAATGTGCGGAAGAAACAAGCATTGCCACACTGATTGAGTCAACGAGATTCAAACCGCGCAAATTCAAAATTAGTTTTTTGCAGTTGTTTTGAGTAATAAATTTAATAATTTCATCCGAATTGTTTTTAAAATCCAACATCTTTGAAACATCAGGAATAATGCTGCAAGTATCCCTAGTTACCTGAAACTTCTTAAAAGGCATGTAAGGTTAGCCCCTTTCTTTATTTTTTAGAGAGTATAGTTGATATATTTATTACATCGTACAAAATCTCAAAAAATTCAGCTCTCAAGTCATTTATCACCCGTTTGCAGTAGAAAAAAACCGGACGTGGTTGCGCCCGGTAAAAAATGATAACAGAGAAAATTGGCTCTATTTCACAAAAGAAAAAGCTATAATCTGATCTTCAAAGATATTCATCCATTCAAAGAGCTTTCCCCCTGGCTGACATTCACATGATACCGCTTCTGCTAGCCCCTCCGCTGTTTCTACACTCTGTGTTGTACATCCGCATGTTTCATCATCCAGATCATAATCGCTGAAGTATTCTGATACAAAAACATTTGTGAGTGTCAGAAGACCGTCAATTTTCTTCTCCGTATATAACTTTCCCTGTGCCTTAAAAGTATGTGTCCAGAGAATTATCTCGCTATAATCAGGCATGGACTTTGATATTTCAAAAATTTCTTTTATTCTGTTTGTCATCTTTTTCTCCTTATATATCAACAATCAAATAGTAAGAAGAAAAAACAAAAAAATAACCTGCCCGAACAGGCAGGTTATCAGCATAAAATTTCAAACGAATTATAACAAAGCAGCGCCTACAACACCTGAGAAATCTCCGAGTTTTGCTTTTGTAATCTTCAGTGAGCTTACTGCTGTCGGCAGAGCTTTTTTCTTTGTTTTCTTAACAATGATATCGTAGAAGTAGTCAATTGAGTCAACAAGTCCTCCGCCAAGAACAATCGCCTCAGGGTTCAAGAAGTTGATTACACTGCACAACCCGCTGCTGAGATAATCTGAAGCTTCATTAATACATGCAAGAACAAGTTCATCGCCCTGTTCAAGAGCCTTTTTCATATGGCTTGAACGGATAGTTCCGTTTGCATAATCATCTTCTTTCAAGATGCTTGTGATAAGAGAGCTTTCTCCTCTTCTCAACTCGGCTTTAATTCTCTTTTCAATTGCCGTTCTTGAGGCATAAGCTTCCAAACAACCGTAAGCACCGCATTCGCAAGGACGTCCGCCGCCATCTACAGTCATATGACCTATCTCGCCGGCTGTACCGTTTGCACCACGCATAAGCTGACCGTTGATAACAATGCCTGAACCAATACCTGTACCGACAAATACGCACAAGAAATTATTGTAACCTACACCGTTTCCGAATCTCATTTCTCCTAGTGTAGCAACTTCTACATCATTACCGACTTTCACCGGCATGTTGAAGTGTTCTTCCAATATTCTTTTCAACTCCAAATCAAAACAATTCAAATTCGGAGAAGCAATCAGAACACCGTTTTCACGGTCAACCTGACCTGCAGCTCCGATACCGATTGAGTCAATCTGGTTGATTGGAACACCTGCTATACAGATAGCTTTCTCAACAGTTTCAAAGACTCTTTGAATAACAATATCAGAGCCTTTTTCTTTTTTAGTATGTTTTTTGGCATGCCCTACAACTTCTCCGGTTTCTTTATTTACTACTCCGGCAATAATTTTAGTGCCGCCAAGATCAATTCCTATAGAATATTTACCCATTATAATTTTTTCTCCTGAATAATCTCTTACCTTCATATTTGATTATACAACAAAATAAAAAACCGTCATTTCATTTCTTTGACGGTTTTTAAAATTTATTCAGCTTGTTTTTTTTCTTTTTTGGCTCTTGTTTTCTTTGGTTTTTCCTCTGAAACAGCAGCTTCAGGGGTTTCTTCCGTTTTAATTTCTTCTGCTGGAGTTTCTTTTTGCAAATCAACTTTGGCTTCTTCTGATGCAGCTTGAGCCTGATTTTTGAATTCCTCTGGAGCATCTTCCCTGTCAGGATTCCATCTCGGAAGGTTCAACTGTTTTCTAACAAGCCCTATACCAACGTGAACACGCCATTCATCCATCTTCAATTGAGCTGCAATAATCTTGTGACAGCCTATCGGAGGCAGCGGCAACAACGGTTTGTAAAGATTTTGTATTGCCATAAGCTGCTCTGGAGAAACTGCAAGTTTTCTCTTCGGATAAGGAAGTTTTGGAAGATTCAGTTTTTGTCTTACCAGATTAATTCCAAAGAAAGTCTTTTGCGGTTCAAGCCCGATTTCAGCACCGATAACCTCATGTGCATCATAGTTTGGAAGAGGAAGCATTCTCTTATATAAAACTTCTATTTGAGCTACCTGTTCTTTGCTTATCAGCAAGCTTTTTTTCTGTTTCGGAGATGGTCTGTTTCCATATGGTCTTCTAAATCCTCCGCCGTAGTTATTCGGTCTGCGATTTTGATATCCGCCTTCAGGTCTTCTGAACCCGCCTCCATAATTGTTATTCGGGCGTCTGTCCTGATATCCCCCGCCGTAATTATTTGGTCTGCGGTCTTGATATCCGCCTTCAGGTCTTCTGAACCCGCCGCCATAGTTGTTGTTCGGGCGTCTGTCCTGATATCCCCCGCCGTAATTATTTGGTCTGCGATCTTGATACCCGCCGTAGTTGTTCGGACGTCTATCCTGATAATTGTTGTAACCTCTGTTTTGTCTTTCTTGATAAGGTGGTCTTTCTCCCATATCTCCTGATGGCATATCGCCCGTCGGTTGTTGATTTTGAGGAGAAACATCTCCTTCTTGAGGCATAACATCATTTAACAACGGTTTTCTATCCGGATAAAGACAATCCGGACAGATTACTCTTTTTGGATTTTTTGTTTCAAATTCTTTGCCGCATTTGGTACATTTATTTACATACATCCTCTTTAAGCCCCTTGCAAATAATTTTCTTTCTTTGCATTTCTCTTTCTAATTTAATAACAAGCTGAAATATTTTTTCAATATTCTAATACTATCATAAAATGTAAAAAATTCATAATTTTTAACATTTATTTTTCAATCAAATAATGTAGTTTTTACTGCCTGTTCAGGTATTTATTAAGACAATTAACTTTTCATCAGTTGTATCAATTCAATTTTGCACAACCGCCATGCCCGATTGAAAAAACTATTTCTCACTGCTGTCTTTTGAGAGCATAAATGTAACAGGTCCGTCGTTGACAAGGCTTATTTCCATCATTGCCTGGAAGCATCCTGTTTCAACCCTCAAGCCTGATTTCTTAAGCTCTTCAACAAATTTTTCATAAAATAACTTTGCTTCAAGCGGATTCTTTGCATTATCAAAACTCGGACGATTCCCTTTTCTGCAGTTTGCTGCAAGAGTAAACTGAGAAACAACAAGTATCTCTCCTCCTATATCTTTCAGAGAGAAATTCATCTTATCCTGTTCATCCTCAAAAATTCGAAGATTTAATACCTTATTCGCCAAAAATTCTATCTCTGAGCCGTTATCATTTTTCTCAACTCCGAGAAATATCAATATTCCTTTTTTTATCTCAGAATAAACCTTTCCGTCTATACTAACAGATGCACTATTTACACGTTGAAGAAGAGCTTTCATCAAATAACTCCTTTTGTTTTTTCAAAAAATCAATTCCCAACCCAAGCCACATTTTGCCTGAAGAAAAGAAGTCCTGCAAAATTTCAAGAAGCGCATCCATCTTCGATTTATCAGTATAGTCATTTGGCTCCTTGAGAAATTCGTTCATCATATAATATTCTCTAATCAGCAAGGAAAAGAATACCTTATCTTTTGCGACATATTCTCTGATTATATCACCGTAGATGTCTGAAATTTTTTCTATTCTATCTCTTATCTCGCCTGTCAAAATTTTTGCTCTCTGATAAGAATTTTTCAGTTTCTTAAATTCTCCCTCTCCTTTATCAAACAAATTCAGGCATTTTTCAAAAGATGCAAGCAGTGAATTTACTGTTGTTTTGAATTTTGAAAACTCTTTTGGAGAAACATAGTCTCTCAAAGATGAATCTATCACTTTTTCTACATCAATTTTCTCAACTGCGTATTTTTCGAGAAAATCTTTCATCGGAATATTTTCAAATCCGTTTATCTGTGCTCCCCCGCTTCTGGTATTAAACAGCTTTGTACAGGGAGCAATCTCAAGAGCTATGTTCTCAAAATGCTCTACAAACATTGCATAAGCAGGTGACGTCAGAAGTTTTTCACCATTTTGCCCTATGACAAAACAAAGATTTTTTGAATTTTCTTCGAGTGTTTCTTGTATTTTTTTCATGCTGTCATTTTTATCTTTGAGTTTTGCAGCACCAAAATATTTATCATAATCATCAACAAACAGCTCGAATTTCCCTGCCGAAACTTCTCTGTATTTAATATTATACGCACTGTTTGAAGCATAACACTGACCGTTTCTATATGCCAAATCCTGACCTGTGAGAATAATCGGATTACACCCGAGCAAATATGCACTCTCAAGAGCGCAAATTGACACAGTCCCTCTGCTTTTGTACTTATCAGCTTTTATGCCGCTCAGATTCTCAAGCCATTCCGTAGTAATCATATTATCAGGATAGTAGTTGAATACACGATCCAAATCACATTCATAAACACCTTTAAATATAGACGGATAAAATATAAAATTTATCCCCGATAAATCAACATCCAATATTTGAGTCAAACAATAACGTGACTCTATCATCGCCACAAAATCAGGTCTTACTCCGTTTTTCAAAAGTGTTTTCAGGGCTGTACCGACACAAAACACAACAACATTATCCCTGTATTGTTTTATATACTCAACATTCTCCGTCAACGACGGACCTGCTGATACAATTACAGCAGGCTTATCTTTGAATTTGCCGAGGAGCGCTTCAAGTTCCTCATTTTTATAAATTCTAAATAAATTATTCAAAACTGATACTGTCCAGTTTGCTGACTGTCTTTGCAGTTCTTTATACGCATTTGTATAAATACTCCCCAACATAACAAGCTTTTTTTTCAACTCTGAAACAACAGATGGATATAACTGAACATAAGAAGTCAAGAAACTAAGCGTCATCTCTCCTTTGAGGAAAAACAACCGCCCCATTGCTATCTCAAATTTTTCTTCTTTATCGATGAGCATAACCGTAGATTTTGAAAGCTCAGAAGACAAGTCAACAAACTCAAGTGCCGCCCTCAAAATTTCAATATCAGGTTCATAGAGGATTATTTTGCCTTTTGAATTCCTGCAAAAAGCCTGAAGAAGATGCCCCATCCCAAGACCGAAAATAATATGTATTGTATCCGACTCTTCTCTGTATTTTGTTTTTGCAACTATCTGCTCTGCCTCATAAACAGCATCAACTTCATCATGAAGAGGATGTCCATCAACAACCAGATTCAAATCCCCGCATGTTGTTTCCCTCAATTCCAAATTGTGAGTATATTCTTTGATTGCGGCTATTGACTCTGCAAGCGCAGCATCATAGCGGGCTATCTGCTCAAGATTCTTCTCTAATATACTCTTTTCCACTCTAAAAACTCCTATGGATTTTTATGTTCTTTTTTGCCCGCTCAGCTGGCCGCAGGCAGCCATAATATCTGCGCCACGTTCCAATCTCACAGTAACTTTTTTCCCTGACTGCTCAAGAATATATTTAAACTTATTTATCCTGTTTATATCAGGTTTTCTGAACTCATCATTCTCAACAGGGTTGTAAGGAATAAGGTTTATATTGCAATTCAACCCTTTAAGCAACTTGTTAACTTCTTTCGCCTGCTCGATAGAATCATTAACATGGTCTATTACGGTATATTCAATCGTCACCCTGCGTCCTGTCTGTTCGGTCAGGTATCTCAAGGATTTTATCACTTCATCAAGATGATACATTGACTCAATCGGCATAAGTTTTTTCCTCAGCTCATGCTCGGGGGCATGCAAGGATAAAGCAAGAGTCAGCTGTCTGTTCAGCTTTGCAAGTTCATAAATCTTCGGAACAATACCGCTTGTAGAAACAGTGATTCGTCTTATGCCTATTTCAAATTCTTTGTTCAAAAAGTCTATTGAAGAAACAACGTTCTCAAAATTCAACAATGGCTCTCCCTGCCCCATATAAACAACATTTGTTATCTTTAATCCTGTATCACGCTGGATGGTGAGTATTTGCTCTATTATTTCCTTTCCCGTCAAATTCCTGATAAACCCGCGTTTGCCTGTCGCACAAAATTTGCACCCCACTGCACACCCCACCTGTGAGCTAATGCAGGCTGTCAGGTTTGCTCTGTTATCAAAACGCATCAGTACTGTTTCAACACAATTCCCATCAGGGTATTCAACAAGATATTTCACCGTGCCGTCAGAGCTGATTAGTCTTTGAGAAATTTTTACATCAGTAATCACAGCAATTTCTTTAAGTGCCTCTCTGAATTTTTTTGAAAGATTTGTCATCTCATCAACAGAGGAAACTGATTTTGAATAAATCCAGTTGTGGAGCTGTCTTGCCCGAAACTTTGACTCTCCCATACGAAACATCAAGTCTTCAAGTTCTTCAAGACTCATCCCCGATAAAATAATTTTTTTGCCGCTGTGTTTTAAGGAATCCATATCTCAAACCACCATATTTTCTCTAAAATTTTAGCATGTGAGTTTTTTCCATACAAGTTAATACAATTATTTAGAAATGTAACAAAACATACTAAAACCCTAAAGTTTCAATAAAAACTCCCGATACTAATCATGTAAGTAAGGTTAGTTTTATTTTATACGAGGTTTTTATTATGGAAAATATCAGCAACAATCCCGAGTTGATTTCTATTTCAGGCGAAATTAAAGAAGAAACACTCAAACAGGTAGAAAAAAACGAAAGACAACCGAAATCTTTCCTTGAAAGACTTTGTGAACAAAGATTTGAATCAATAAAAGATTTACTCTAATCAATCTAAAAACAGTCTGCACGAAAACAATTACAAAATACGGTCAATAAAAACATCTGATACTGCTGGCTAAGGAGTAAAAATGCCTTTTGATATTCAAAATTTTATATCAAATTTAATCAAGCAGGAAAAAAGCGGAGCAAAAAACTCTGTTGATATCAACACGCTTTTGCAACAGGCTATTTCCTCTCAAACCCAACCGTCTTATATACAAACAAGCGGTACAATCTTCACGGTCAACAGTCAAAATAATATGGTGCAGACTCTTTATGACAGTGATGGAACACGAACAGAAACCCGTTCTTATGACCAGAATGGTGAACTTGATAGAGTCATCAAAGATGTCTACGATGACTATGGCACGCTGAAAGAAAGACTAATCTATGACGAAGACGGTAAATATACAGGAAAAATGTCTTTTGAATCAGACCCGCTCACAGGGGTCAACAAAACTATATCAACGGATGCTTATGGAAATATCACAGACATTCTTGAATCAAAACAAAATCCGGACGGTTCAAAAAGCAGTATAACCAGAGATGCCTACGGAAATATTCTTTCGGCATCAAAACTGGAAGAAAGAAACGGTAAAACGATTATGACTATTTTTGACTCCAGCGGGAAACGTACCGGAAGACAAATTTCTCGAAACGGAGAAGTAGTTCAGACTATAAATTATTCATATAACCAGGCAGGGAAACTTGATAAATCCGTATACAGAGATTCTGAAGGAGAATTACAACGTACCCTCTATTTCTCTTATAACAGTGATGGACAAATAGAAAAAACAACCCATCGAGATGCCTTCGGAAGGACTGTTGAAGTTCTTGAATCAACATATAACGCTGATGGAACACGAACGACCGTAAGAAAAAATGCAGAAGGCGAAATCCTTGAAACAACAACCTTTGATAAATATGGAAATCAATTAGAAGAAATTTAAATAAAAACCTAACAACAAAACAAAAAAGCCGAACATGATGTTCGGCCTTTTCTTTATCAAAGAGAATTAGTATCTATCGAGATATCTATTCAGCTCCCATGGAGTAACTGTTGTTCTGAAAGAATCCCACTCCTGCTCTTTTGCTGAAACAAATTCGCTGAAAATATGCTCGCCAAGCGCATCTTTTGCAACATGAGATCTTTCCATAAGATAAATAGCTTCTGCAAGACTTCCTGGAAGAGAATCAATCTTATGACGTTTTCTTTCTCTTTCTGAGAGATGATATATGTTGCTTTCAACAGGTGATGGCGGTTCAATCTTATTTCTGATACCGTCAAGCATAGCCTCAAGCAACACGGCAAAAGCAAGATAAGGATTGCAGGAAGGGTCAGGAGAGCGCAGCTCAATTCTTGTCGCATTCCCACGCTTCGCAGGAACTCTGATGAGAGCACTTCTGTTTGCTAAAGACCAAGCAAGATAAACAGGCGCTTCATATCCTGGAACAAGACGTTTATAGCTGTTGACTGTCGGATTGAGTATGGCGGTAATTTTCTTGACATGCTTCAAAACACCGCCAATTGCCCATAGTGCCTCCTGGCTCAGCTGGTATGGCATTGATTCATCAAGGAATGCATTCTTGCCGTTTTTGAACAATGACAGGTTGCAGTGCATACCAGAACCGTTTATTCCGAAGATAGGCTTCGGCATAAATGAAGCATGAAGACCGTATAAAGCAGCAACAGCTTTAACAGCCACCTTGAACGTTGCAACATTATCTGCCGTTGTAAGCGCATCAGAATATTTGAAGTCAATCTCATGCTGACCGTCAGCTACCTCATGATGGCTTGCCTCAATTTCAAACCCCATCTGTTGAAGAACCTGAACCATTTCGCCTCTTACGTTCTCACCGGAGTCATCAGGTCCGACATCATAGTAACCCGCTTTATCATGAACTTCTGTTGTTGCATTGCCGTCTTCGTCTTTTTTGAAGAGGAAAAATTCAGCCTCGGGACCTACATTCATTGTATACCCCATATCAGCAGCTTCTTTAAGCACTCTTTTTAAGTTAGCACGAGGACAACCTTCGAATGGCGTTCCATCAGGATTGTAAATATCACAAATCAAACGGGCAACCTGTCTTTCATCTTTGTGCCTCCAGGGGAGCAAAGAGAAAGTTCTTCTATCGGGAACAAAAAACATATCTGATGTTTCTATGCTTCTAAAGCCTTTTATTGATGAGCCGTCAAGCATTATCTCATTGTTCAAAATCTTGTCAATCTGGCTTGCCGGCAGGGCTATATTTTTGACCTGACCGTTCAGGTCAACAAACTGCAGCCTGATAAACTGCACGTCCAAATCTTTTACAAGTTTTTTAATCTCTTCTTTTGATAATTCCTTCCCATGTTCAGGAATATAATCCAACTGCGTCATGTTTTTAATCCTTTTTCTTTAATAACACCTCATAATTTTAATACTTATACAGATTATTCGTCAAGAAGAAAATCAATTTCTTTTTTTCAAAAATTATTTAATAAAAACCAAAATTAAAAATATTTTCAACAAAAATGCAAAAATATTGTATTTTATAGCATTATATTCAAGACAAATAAAGATTAATACAATATTATTATTCTAAATTATTTATTAAAAACCAATTTTATTTTTAAGATTTTTAAAATAAATTGTAATATTTTGCAAAATCAAATATATATTTTCGATTTATCGCATTTGAGATATAAAAAAAATGTTGTAAAATATATAAATAATCAATAAGCTTAGACAAGAAAAAAATAATGTTCATCTGCAAACATTGCAAATCAAAAGACAAATTCGAACTCATGTTTTCACCTGATTACAAGGGAGAAAGAACTTTTACAAAGAAAATTGATAAAAACGGCAATCTGACCATAACCGTAGGAGATTACTCATTCACTCCGTCTTTAGAATTTATGAACGCTCATGCGGTATGCAGCTTTTGCTCTCACATAAACATATGGGGATTGGAAAAATGAAAAAATTATTCTTATCATTTGCAATAATGCTCTTAACAACGGTTTATGCCTTCGGCGCAAGCTATGAACCAAAATATTCGGAAAAAATAAACAGATACAGCACGGGAGTATTTGCCGTAACGGAAAAAGTAACTGTCTACGACGAACCATCAGATACCTCACAGATTATCGATGTGATTGAAATAGACAAAATAAAAGAAAAAGTCAGAACAAACACAGGTGAAACATCATTCCATAGTGTGTTTACCACTTTTTCTACCGATAAAAATCTTTATTTTATTACGGTAATCGATGAAGCTCAGGATTTGGTAAAACTATGTTATGACAACAAAACAGGATGGGTAAAAGCTGAAGAAAATTACTACATTTGGAAAGACTTTTTATTCCAATACGGAAAAGAAAACGGCTTATACTTCTTCAGAAACGCAAAACCAGAAAATATGGCACTATATCAAAAACCTGATGAAACATCAAAAAAAATCGCCTCATTTGACTATGCAAGACCCGTATTTCTCAAACTCATAAGAGGAAGCTGGGCACTTGCAAGCATGAGCGATTTTGGTGATGATTCTTATGTCATCGGTTGGATAAGATGGAGAAATCAGGACGGCTCCTTCATCTTGTTTCCCCACATCTAGAATTTTCCAAAAAGAAAAGAGCCTGCATAAGCAGGCTCTTTTTGCGTATTTTCTTATTTCTAGTTATCAAGCAAGTCATGCAGCAATTTGTTCACAACCTGCGGATTTGCTCTGCCTTTTGTTTCCTTCATAACCTGCCCCACGAAGAACCCGAAAAGCTTATCTCTCCCGCCTTTGTAAGCTACAACCTGCTCGGGGTTTTCATCAACAACTTTCTTCGCAATGGCTTTGATAGAATCTTCATCTGATATAACGCTCAATCCCTTGGCATCAACTACAGCCTGAGCAGAACCGCCTTCTTTGAGAAGCGTTTCAAGAACTTTCTTGCCGATGTTGTTCGAAATAGTTCCCTTATCAATCATCGAAACAAGCTCAGCAAGGTTGTCAGGAGTAAGTTTTGTTTCATCAAGAGCCAATTTTGTTTCTTTCAAATAAGCCGTTACATCGCCCATCAGATAGTTTACTGCTATTTTGACGTTGACTCCTTTTTCGACAACTTTATCAAAGAATCTTGCCGTATCCATCTGCTCAACGATAACTGTTGCATCATATTCAGACAAACCGAGCTGTTCTTCGTATCTTTTTCTTTTTTGCTGGGGAAGTTCTGGCATTTTCTTTGCCACTTCTTCAATCATCTCTTTTGTAACGGTAACAGGCATTACATCAGGTTCAGGGAAGTATCTGTAATCATGAGCTTCTTCTTTGCTTCTCATTGATTTTGTAACACCCTCTGCTTCGTTCCAGAGTCTTGTTTCCTGCACCACATGCCCGCCTGATTCAACAACATCTATTTGTCTGTCAACTTCAAACTCGATAGCTCTTTGAAGAGCTTTGAAGCTGTTCATATTTTTGATTTCTGCTTTTGTACCGAACTCTTTCTGCCCGACCGGTCTGATAGAAATATTTGCATCACAGCGCAAAGAGCCTTCTTCAAGGTTACCGTCGCAAACGCCCAAATATCTGACGATGTTTCTCAACTCTTCCATATAGGCTCTCGCTTCTTCAGCAGAGCGCATATCTGCTTCGCTGACGATTTCAAGAAGAGGAACACCGGCTCTGTTGAGGTCAACCAAACTGTATGCAGAGCCTGCTATACCATCGGCACCGGCATGAACCAATTTACCTGCATCTTCTTCCATATGAACACGGTTAATTCTGATTTTTTTGCCTTTAATTTCAATAAAACCGTTTGTTGCAATAGGCTTATCAAATTGAGAGATTTGATAGCCTTTCGGCAAATCAGCATAGAAATATTGCTTTCTGTCAAATTTTGTATAAGGGGCAATCGTACAATTCAGCGCAAGCCCTGTCAAAATAGCCATGTTCAGAACTTCTTTGTTCAAAACAGGCAAAACACCTGGCAATCCAAGCGATACAGGAGAAGTCTGTTCATTTTGCTCAAGCCCGAATTCAGTTCCGTCAGCACAAAATATTTTTGATTTTGTCTTCAGCTGAGCATGAACCTCAAGCCCGATTACCACTTCATATTTCAATCTTAAATCTTCCATCAAATTTTCCATTAATACTGCCCCTATCAGAGTTACATTATCTTAGTGAAATTATACCATAAGCAAAAAATCAAGGGTTAAGTAATTTATTTACTCTATTTTTCAAAAATTGCCGATTTGGTATAATAAAGCTTATGAATGCAGAGTTAGAAAAAGTTATAGAAGAGCTTAAAAAAAACCCGAAAGACCATGACCTGAGAAGGAAAATGGCTTTTCTTCTGCATGACGGAGGATATGAAAAAGAAGCATTGGAACAGCTGAAATATCTTTCAACCATCTATGAAAATGATGAAGAAATCTGTTTCCGACTCGGAGTATTATACGAAAAATTCAGACAGCTCAATGAGGCTATAGCAAGTTATGAAAAGGCTGTTGAACTTAACCCGAAAAATCCTGACTACACATACAACCTCGCATACTGCTATGATATTTCTGATCTGACAGATAAGGCTATGGAATATTATCAAAAGACTCTTGTCCTTGACCCGAATGACTCAAATGCTTATTTCAATCTTGCATTGCAATACATCAAAAAGAATGAAGCTGAGGAGGCTGAAAAAAATCTGCTCAAAACAATCGGTTTGAATCCCAAAGACCCGTATGCACATTTTTATCTCGCTTATGAATATCAAAAAAGAGGTTTGATTGATAAAGCCATAGAACATTATAATAAAGTTATCGAAGTATGCCCTGATTATAGCTGGGCGTATTATAACCTCGGATATATTTATTTCAAAAAAGGCGATAAATCAAAAGCAAAAAAATTCATAGAGCAAACCCTCATCCTCAACCCGAAAGATGTTGATGCAGCCAAAACACTTGCCATGATAGAAATTTCCGAGGGAAAACTAAACGATGCTTATAACACTATCAAAAATGCAATATCATTCAACAAAGAAAACGGCGACCTGTATTTCAACCTTGCTCAAATACACAAAAAACTCGGAAACGAAGAGAAGATGATTTCATGTTTGAAATATGCAATCAAATACAGAGAGAATTTAACTTATTCTATTGATATAATAAAAGAAGAGCTGAAAAATTTTCAAAACAGAGGAAAATAAATTGTACTGCGACAAAGGAAAAGTTTATATAGAAGAAGATGATCAATGCATCGACTGCGAAAATTTCACAAAACATGTCGACTGCCCTCTTATTCAAGCGCTTGCTCTAGGATATGTCTATATGGATGATATTCTGAATGTCACAAACTGCAACTTTTACAAACACCATGAAAGACATCTCAAGCTCGTAAAAGACTTGAAAAAAGCTGATTAATCATCGTAGTATTCATCAACTGATTGAGAGAGCTCTTGAACATATTTTTCAAGCTCATCTATATCAGGTTTTTTCAGATAGTCCATAATTTCCTTTTTTGTGCCGTATAAAATATGGTTTGAAACAAGACGGCTTGTTCCGTTTCGTCTTACCCCAAGATTGAGAATACGTCCGTCTTTTGGATTTGAGGCATCATAATCTATTTTCAAAGAAGCTTCGTTTCTTGTTTGAGGAATGTCAAAAGCAATGGATAAGGGTTTGAACTTTCCGTTTTCAGGAACTTCCCGTTCTCGTTCCAACAATCTGTTGCAACATTTATCCAAAAACTGATGAGTGTTGAGAGCTGATTCATCCATATCTTGAGTTGATTTGCTTCTTGTCGTGTTTGAACAAAAATTTGTATAAAGAGAAAAGTTATTGTTTATATTCATCTTAAATCACCATTAATTGTTATATTTTATATAAAAATTGTCAAGAAAAAAATTGCCATAAAATATACAACAAGCTTAATGTAATTTTATAAGTCCTTCAAAAGTCAGTTTATCTACTATTTCTTGAGGAATATATTCGCTAACTCCACCAGCCTCGGTTTGCAGTCGATAAGTAAGATGGGGTGTTTGAGAAGATATTCCTAGTTCGTTGAGTCTCAGCCATCTATAAGTATCCGTAAGATATTCATTATATGCATCAAAACTTTTTTCATCCATCTTCTTTATGGCATCCATTATGTCTTTATATTTAGCATAATCTTTATGGTCAGGCGTAATCTTGCCCTGTCTTATGTCATATGGAATGTGCTCTACTTCGGCAAATTCATGCACCATTGTTCCTCTGACCTGCAGCTCGCCGTTTCCTGTTGTTCCGTCTGCAAAAGTATGTTCAACATTCATCTGAGAAGATGTATACCCTGAAGCTTTTATTGCGCCATCATCAGTTGCCTTCTCAAAGATAGTTCCTTTTGCTCCGAATTTTTCACCTGACTCTTCTGTTGCTTGAGTGACAAGCTTCAAAGGACTGCCTGTTTTTTCTTTATATATCCGTGCTATTTCATCTATCTGAGCCCTTGTGAAATATGAAGAATACTCATCTCCGTAGTTATTCAGCTCGGTAATTTTTATCTTTTTATTATTTTGTATAGCATCAATCAATGCATCAAAAACTTCTTTGTTTTGAGCTTCTTTCAGAGGGTCAAGTATATTAGAAATATTGTGCTCTATCGTAGCTGAGAGTTCAGGAGAGAGATTTGAGCCTCCTTCAAAATAGTTTTGTATATCAGCATAAGTAATACCCGCTTTTTTGAAAACATCATTGTGCTCAATAATATCTTCAACTATTGCTTTTGTTTCATCCGGATTAAGATTTTTCATCCTGATTCTTGTACCATAGGCATCTCCTATGGCTTTACTGCAATCAGCAATATCAGTTGTTTCTAATTTGCCTTTTACAAATTTCGATTTCAATTTTGATTTTATTGAACTTTCACCTTTTGAACGGGCGCCAACTCTATGTGTTTTAGCCTCATCGGCAAAAGCTACAGAATCTTTTGAACCGAACACTTCTTCTATCTGTTTCTGAGCCTCGCTGACTTTACCAGAATATTCTTTTGCCAAAGACTCTGCCCGGTTATCCAGCACTTTATTGGTTTCAGCATCAAGGTATATCTCTCTTTTCAATGAGCCGTCATCATTATAACTAAATTTCCTTGCCGAACCGTTTGCATAATCAATGCTGTCAACTTTTCCGTTACCTTTATGAGTATGGGTTTCAAGAATGCGTCCTTGCGCATCATTTATGGTATCAAGACGTCCGTTTCCGTCATAGTTTTTGACAACAGCAACTTTTCCGTCTTTTGAAATTGTACTTCTCTTTACCTTACCGTTAGGATAATATTCTATATCTGCATAAGAGCCGTCCTTCAGCTCTTTATGAAGAAAACTCTTATCTTCTAAACCAGGAACTTCTGTTTGCTCTAGAGCATTTGATTCTTGATATGTTTTTGCAGACTTATTTGCAGGAATTACTTCTATTCCGTCTTTTCTAAATTTTACTCCATAGGTAACACCGCCAAGAGCTCCACCCATTACAGCTCCGCCGACAGCGCCAGACACTGCCGATGAAGCAAGTCCTGCGGCACTAAACTCTTTGTCTTCTTCAAAGGCACATTCAATTGCATAATCCGCCGAATTCGATACGGCACCGTCTATTGCCCCTGCTTTTGCTCCTGTTATAACTCCCTGTTTTACGGCTTCTTTTGTTGAAGAGGCAACAATAGTGCCTGCGTTTGTAACACCGCCAAAAGTGACGACAGACAGCACACCGTTAACAGCACCTGATGCGGCATCTTTGAGCCCGTCTTTCAGCGAGTAATCGCCTTCTATATTGTTGGTGGCTTTTTCTCCGCCCTCTATGCCGACTTTGACAGCAGCGCCGACTCCGGCTGCAGCCAAAAAGCCTAGCCCGCCGGTTGCCACGCCGACCGCTGCAACAGTTATGCCCGATGCAATATTTGCAACAAGACTCACCATGGAATCCTGTTTCGTTCTGTATTTTTCTATAGCTTCCTCTGCTTCTGAAAGACTTATTTCTCCTTTTTCTGCTTTTTCTATAGTTTCTTCTATAGCGTCAGAACCATTTTTATGCCCGAAAAAATTTTTGATGCCATCCCAGGCTTTTCCGAAAAAACCCTGTTCTTTTTTGGCATTTTCAAATTCTTCTCTTAAGGTTTCAACAGATGAAGCTTCATCTGTATAACCAAACGTTTCTGTATTCTCAAATACAGATATATCTTCGTTTGAACTTTCACCTTTTCCTTGTATGCTATTTGAAGAAAAAGCTGTTTGCTTAAGTTCATAGTCTGAAGAATTTAGTGATAGATAGTTGGACATAAAAATTTCTCTCTATATATTTTATATATATAAAGTATATAGAGAGAAATAAATTGCCTTAAATTTTTTATTTTGTATGTATATTATCGTCTATTATTAAGATTTATAAATGGAATACTATCCCCCATCATATATTGAGGAAGAATACCGTTCCATTTTTGAACAGCTTCATATTCAACGAGAGCTTTATTTTTTGAAAGTGCATTTGCTCTTATAGCCATAGATTTTGCTTCCGCTTCTGCCGTAATAATTTGTTGTTTTGCTTCTTCTTCAATTTGAACAGTTTTGTTTTTTGCTTTCAGAGCGTCCTGTTCTGCTGTAACCTTAGCTTCAATAGCTCTTTCAAATACATCCGAATAATCGATTGCCACCATCTGAAAATCAGTAATATTTATATAGTTCCTATCGAGATGTGTTTGTAGTTTGGAGAGAATTTCTCTGGTTGCTTTTTCTCTGTTGGCAACGAGGTCTTGAGCGTTCCATTTTCCTATTACATCTTTCAAAGTCCCTTCGACAACAGGAAGAAGAATTTTTTCACGGTAGTCCGTTCCGACTTCTCTATACATTTTATGAGCGTTCTCAGGCTGCAAGTTGTAGTTGATAACATAAGAGATGACTGCCTGTTGGATGTCTTTTGTGTAAACAGGCGTCTGCATAGTATCTTTTTGTGTTTTTACATCCATTGTTTTGATGTGAGAGATGAAGGGTGTAATCAGGTGAATCCCCTCAGTATAACTTTCAGGAGAAACTTTGCCGAGAGTAACTTTGACACCTCTTTCTCCGACACCGACCATTGCTATAGGGTTGCATAACAAAAGGAATATAATTACTCCGAAAATTGTCATAATCGTTGCAATATTTTTTGTATTATTCATAAAAATCTACCCTTTCTTTTTATCATTTTACTAATTAAGCGCAAATATTGATAAGACAATGTAAACAGCGATAACAACAGCAAAAAATACGGCAAACCATTTAAATATCAATTTCCCGTATTTTCCGTAAATATCAATATTAAGAACGGCACCGGCGATAACCAGAATAAGATTTACTGCAAGAACAAATGCAAGAATAATCATTATCAGCCGGATTGCCATGTTGAATACCTTTATTTATTTTTTAATATCAAAATAATATCATGTTTCGGAAAAATTCTTATCATCTGTTTTTTGGACTTTTTGAAACAAAAAAGCGGGCTTATTGCCCGCTTTTGATTTGATTTTTTTATTTTCTACAGATAAATACCAGCTTCACGAACTGCATCAGCGAGGGCAGCGATTTTTCCGTGATAAACAAATCCGCCTCTGTCAAAAACGACACATTCGATTTTTGCTTTTTTAAGTTTTGAAGCAATCAAAGCGCCTACTTTTTTTGCAGCGTCAATGTTGTTAGATTTTACTTCTTCTTTCAGCTCCGGAGATAGTGTAGAAGCTGAAGCGAGAGTAACTCTTTTTTCATCATCAATAGCCTGAACATAAATATGTTTTCCGCTTTTGAAAACTGCAAGTCTCGGACGATCAGCGCATCCGAAAACATTTTTTCTGATACTTCTGTGTTTTTTCTGTATATGTGCTTTTTTGTTTCTTGTTTTAATCATTTTTTTCACCTAAGCCTTTTCATTTAACGATAATTTTTATAAAATGATGACTTTAATATGGGCTACTCATTTTATAAGTTACTTACTATTTTTTACCTTTAGCGCCTTTACCAGATTTACCGGCTTTTCTTCTGATATATTCGCCTTCATATCTGATACCCTTGCCTTTGTAAACTTCAGGAGGACGTTTGTCTCTGATTTCAGCGGCAACATCGCCTACTGTTTGTTTGTTTGAACCCTTAACGGTAATTTTTGTGTTACCTTCGACAGAAATTTCTATACCTTTAGGAGGTTCAATTTTTACCGGGTGAGAGTAACCGAGTTGCAAGTTCAGGTTGTTTCCTTCTTTAGCTGCTCTATAACCGACACCTTGTATTTCGAGTTTTTTAGTGAAGCCTTCTTTAACACCGACTACGGCGTTGTGAACGAGAGCTCTGCTCAAACCGTGCAATGCTCTAATTTTGCGGTCATCACTTGATCTTCTCAGAACAACATGGTTATCTTCGACAGCAACTGAGATTTCAGGAACAACAGTTACAACTTCTGTTCCGAGAGGTCCTTTTGCTGTGACCACATTGTTTTCGATTTTTATTTCAACACCGGAGGGAATTTCTACCGGCAATTTACCAATTCTGGACATTTCAAGTGTCTCCAAGTTTTTCTTTATCTACCAACTACCATACGTAGCAAAGAATTTCGCCGCCGACTTTTTCTTTTCTGGCTTTTCTGTCAGTCAACAAGCCTTTGCTAGTGCTAACTATAGCAATTCCCATTCCATCATAAACTTTAGGAAGCTTTTTGGATTTGCAATAGTTTCTCAAACCGGGTCTGCTTACTCTTCTCAAGTTAGTAATAATCGGTTTGTCATTCTCATCATATTTCAATGTAACTTTCAAAGTGTTGAACTTGCCGTTTTCAACAACTTCGTAATCAGAGATGTAACCTTCATTCTTCAACAATTTTGCCAGAGCAATTTTCAATTTTGAAGACGGCATTTCAACATCAGCATGCTTAACTAAGTTTGCATTTCTGATTCTGGTTAACATATCTGCTATCGGATCTGTATTCATGTATTTTTCCCCTTAGGAAATTTAACTAACTAACAATAATTACCAGGATGATTTAGTTACACCCGGCAAAAGTCCTCTGTGAGCCATTTCTCTCAAATGGACTCTGCAAAGACCAAAATCCCTGTGGACTCCTCTTGGTCTGCCGCAGATGCTGCATCTGTTGTGAAGTCTTACTTTCGGGTATTTACCTTGAAGAGCGAGTTGTTCTCTCTTTTCTTCTTTTATTATCATTGCTTTTTTAGCCAATGCTCTATCTCCTATAGATTAGCTTATTTCTTTTTGAAAGGCATACCGAGTTCGCTCAGTAATGCTTTTGCTTCTTCATCCGTTTGAGCTGTTGTGATGATTGATATATTCATACCTTTTACCACATCAACTTCATCATATTCGATTTCCGGGAACAGGATTTGTTCTTTAATACCTAAAGAGTAGTTTCCTCTTCCATCAAAACTTTTTGCGCTGATTCCTCTGAAGTCACGAATTCTCGGAAGAGTTACGCATATGAGTTTTTGCAAGAAATCATACATTTTTTGACCGCGGAGTGTAACCATACATCCAATCGGCATACCTGTTCTTACTTTGTAAGTAGATATTGATTTTTTTGCTTTTGTTACAACAGCTTTTTGACCTGCGATTTTGGTCAAATCATTTACACCTGAGTCCAATAATTTGTGGTTTTGGACAGCTTCTCCAAGTCCCATGTTCAAAACGATTTTGACCAGCTTCGGTACTTGATGAGCGTTTGTGTAATTGAACTGTTTTGTCAAAGCAGGTACAACATCTTCGGTATATCTTTTTTTAAGATCTTTTGTGATTGTTGCCATTTTTGTTTTCCTTAAATATCGAGTTGTTCACCACATTTTTTACAAATACGTGTTTTTCGACCGTCTGCTAATGTTTCGTATTTGATCCTTGTCGGTTTTTCGCATTTCGGGCAGTAAAGCATAACTTTTGATGAATAAAGCGGAGCTTCATATTTTACCAATCCGCCTTGAAGTCCGAGCATCGGATTTGGTTTTTGAGCTTTAGTTATTATATTTACGCCTTCTACAACGACTTTGTTCTCTTGAGGCAAAGATTTTTTGACATTAGCAACTTTTCCCTGATCTTTACCTGAGAGGACAACTACTCTGTCGCCTGTTTTAATATGCATTTTGTTGTTTCGTCTTGAATTGAATTTACTCATTAATGACTTCTCCTAAATAACTTCTGGAGCTAGTGAAACTATTTTCATATAGTTCTTTTCTCTAAGTTCCCTTGCGACCGGACCGAATACACGGGTTCCGACCGGATTACCATCTTTGTTGATAATAACAGCAGCATTTTCGTCAAATCTTATGACGGTTCCATCTGGTCTTTTCATACTTGCTTTTGTACGAACAACAACTGCTTTCACAATATCAGACTTCTTGACAGGCATGTTCGGTACTGCGTCTTTGACGGCACATACGATAACATCACCTATACCCGCATATTTTCTGCCTGAGCTGCCAAGAACTCTGATACAAAGAAGTTCTTTAGCCCCTGTGTTATCTGCCACTTTTAATCGTGTTTCTTGTTGTATCATTGTTTTTGTATCCTTTTTTTTAGAAGAACTATTTAGCTCTTTCTATTACTTCTGCTACTGTCCAGCGTTTTGTTTTGCTCACTGGTTTTGATTCGACGATTCTAACTGTATCGCCTTCATTGCATTCATTTTTTACATCACTGGCAACATAATTTTTTGTTTCTGTCATGATTTTTTTGTATTTAGGATGCGGTTCATAATCATTAACAGCTACAACAACTGTTTTTTCCATTTTATTACTGATTACCAGCCCTGTTTTTTCCTTCTTAGGCATTTTTTACCTCTTTTTTAGTTTGCTAACTCTTTTTCTCTGATAACTGTTTTGATTTGAGCCACTTGATGTCTGAGTTTTGAAAATTCAGTCAATGATTCAAGTTTTTGATTAGCCTTAGCTATTTTAAGTTCAAAAAGTTTTTTCTTTGACTCAATCAATTTATCTTTTAGTTCATCAAGAGTAAGCTCTTTAATTTCTGTAATTTTCATCATTACCACCATTGTGTTATTTTTCAACTATTCTGGTCTTAATCGGAAGTTTTTGAGCAGCGAGTTCGAGAGCTCTTTTTGAAATTTCACGGGAAACCCCGGCCATTTCAAATAAAAGTCTTCCGGGTTTTACTACAGCTACCCAGTATTCCGGATTACCTTTACCTTTACCCATACGAGTTTCAGCAGGTTTTTTGGTAATAGGTTTATCAGGGAAAATCTTAATCCAAACCTGACCGCCTCTTTTGATATAACGTGTCAGAGCTCTTCTTGCTGCTTCTATTTGACGGCTTGTAATCCAAGCAGGCTCGGTTGTTTGAAGACCGAATTCGCCAAATTCCAACTCTGTTCCGCGAGTTTCAGAACCAGTCATTCTCCCTTTCATTTTTTTACGATATTTTGTTTTTTTAGGCATTAACATTTTTATAGTGCTCCTAATTATTTAGCTTTTCTTTTACGTGCTCTTGCCAGTTGAGCATTATCGCCCTGAGAGACTTTTTTGGATTTGATGTTCATATCAACCTGTTCTCCCGGCAAAATTTCTGATTTAAATATCCAGACTTTTACGCCGATGAGACCCATAATTGTGTCTGCTTCCGCAAATCCGTAGTCGATATCGGCTCTTAGGGTTTGAAGAGGAATTCTTCCTTCTTTTGACCATTCTGTTCTTGCAATTTCAGCACCGCCTAAACGACCTGAAACGGCAACCTTAATACCTAAGATACCGGCTCTCATTGATCTTTGAATAGCCTGTTTCATAGCTCTTCTGAAAACAACTCTCTTTTCGAGCTGTTGAGCAATTGCTTCAGCTACCAGTTGAGCATCAGCATCTGTTCTTGCTACTTCAACAACATCAATTTGCACGTTTTTCTTAATATAAGCTGATACTGCTTTTTTCAAATCATCGATACCCTGACCGCCTCTTCCGACGATAACACCAGGTTTTGCAGTTACAACTGTTATATTAATATTTTGTGCTTTTCTGTCGATAACTATTCTGCTTATTCCTGCTGAATAGAGTTTCTTTTTGATATATTTTCTGATTTTTGCATCTTCGGCAAGATTAAGAGCATACTCATTACCCTTATCAGCAAACCAGTTGCTTACCCAAGGTTTAATTACTCCTAATCTGAATCCGTTTGGATGTACTTTTTGTCCCAAGGTTATGCCTCCTTATTTCGCTTTTACTTTGAGTGTTAGATGTGATGTACGCTTAAGTCTTTTGTAAATACGACCTTGAGCTCTGGGTTTAGCTCTTTTGTATGTTGCACCTTCATCTGCAAAAATTTCTGATACTACAAGAGTATCTGCAGTGGCACCCCATTTTTCAGAAGCATTTGCAATTGCACAGTTTAAGTTCTTTAACACCACTTTAGCTGCGATATAAGGCATAAAGCGAAGGATTTTAACTGCTTCGCCGGCACCCTTGCCGCGTACTTCGTTAATTACCCTGCGGAGTTTTCTTGCAGGCATTTTTATATTAGTTTGTTTAGCCTTAGCTTCCATGACTATTTCCTCTTTGCTGATTTATCTTGTCCGGCGTGACCGCGGAAAAATCTTGTCGGTGCGAATTCGCCCAACTTGTGACCTACCATCTGCTCTGTTACATATACCGGAACATGTGTCTTGCCGTTGTGAACCGCTATGGTATGCCCCAGCATTGAAGGCACTATCATAGACGCTCTTGACCAGGTTTTTATTACCTTTTTTTCATTACTTTCGTTCATTTTATTAATCTTTTTTTCCAAAGATTCTTCAACAAACGGACCCTTTTTCAGTGAACGTGACATCAACTGTCTCCTTACTTCTTACGTTTTCTTACTATGTACTTATCAGACGGTTTAGCTTTTCTTGTCTTATAACCCATTGCTGGTTTACCCCAAGGAGTTTGCGGTTTACCACCGATAGGTGATTTGCCTTCTCCACCACCATGAGGGTGGTCAACAGGGTTCATAACAACACCTCTGACAGTCGGTTTTACGCCTAACCAACGTTTTCTTCCTGCTTTACCCAAGCTGATGTTTTTGAATTCAGAGTTTCCGAGAACGCCGATTGTTGCGTAGCAATCTTTGTGAATCATTCTCATCTCTGAGCTTGGCATCTTAACAGTTACATAGTTTCCTTCTTTTGCCATCAGTTGAGCAGAACCGCCAGCTGTTCTAACCAATTGTGCACCATTTCCAGGAACCATTTCTATGTTATGAACAACGGTACCTAAAGGAATGTTGAACAAAGGAAGGGCATTTCCTACTTTAATTTCTGCATCAGGACCGCTTACAACGCTATCGCCGACATGCAAATCCTGAGGAGTTAAAATATAACGTTTTTCACCATCGGCATATACTACCAATGAAATATAAACATTTCTGTTCGGGTCATATTCAACTGTTTTTACTACTGCTGGAACTCCGATTTTGTTGCGTTTAAAATCGATTGTTCTATAAAGACGTTTATGTCCGCCGCCTTTATGTCTGCAGGTTATTCTTCCTGTATTGTTTCTTCCGGTATTTTTCTTTAATCTTTTTACCAAAGATTTTTCCGGTTTGTCTGTTGTGATTTCTGAGTAATCACTTTTTGACATTCCTCTTTGTCCCGGAGAAGTTGGATTTATTTTACGGATACCCATAATTATGCTCCTACTAAATCTTCAATAGGCTCACCGATTACTGTTACGATAGCCTTTTTACTTGATTGTGTTCTTCCTTGTTTCAGACCGACTCTTTTTTCATGACTCGGCATATAAACTGTTTTGACGCTTTTAACTTTTCTTCCCGGGAAAAGCAGCTCTACAGCCTGTTTGATTTCAACTTTTGTTGCGTTCATCAGAACTTCAAAAGTATATTTGTTGCCTTCCAGTGCAGTAGTTGACTTTTCTGTGATAAGAGGTCTTTTAATTACGTCATAAAGTCTTTCGTTTTTTACTTTTATATGGCTCATTTTTTCAATAACCTCTCTGTTATTTCTTTTACAGATGATTCAGTCATTAAAATTTTATCGGCTTCCAACAAGTCTTTTACGTTAATGTTAGACGGTAAAATTAATTTTACATTAGGAAGGTTTCTTGAAGAGAGTTGCAAATGCTGGTTTTCAGGCTGTTTATAATCAGCTACAACCAAAATTTTTCCCTCTACTTCCAGAGCTTTTAAAATTTTGCTGAATTCTTTTGTTTTCGGAGCACTGATTGTTGAAAAATCCTGCACCAAAATAATATCTGCAGATCTTGCGGATAAAGCTGATCTCAAAGCAAGTTTTCTTGCTTTTTGAGGCATAGAAAAACTGTAATCTCTTGGTTTTGGTCCGAAAATTACACCACCACCAACAAATAATGGACTTCTAATGCTGCCTGCACGAGCTCTTCCTGTACCTTTTTGTTTCCAAGGTTTCTTTCCGCCTCCGCGGACTTCGCCTTTTGTTTTAGTACAAGCAGTTCCTGCTCTTGAATTATTCAGCTGTCTTCTCAGGGCAAGATGCATAACATGTATATTCGGTTCGATACCGAATACATCATCGTTAAGATCTATTTGTCCTATAGAACTTCCGCTTCCGCTATGTATTGTTAACTGCTTTGACATTTTTATTTTCCTCAACTAGAATTATTAGTTCCATTTAATTCTTGATGGCTTAATAGTAACCAATTTACCTTCAGGTCCCGGAACAGAACCCTTAAGCAATATCAGATTTTTATCGCTATCAATTTTAACTATTTTCAACTTTGCAACGGTAACCATCTCATTACCCATGTTTCCTGCCATTCTTTTGCCTTTGAAAACACGGCTGGGTGATGTACCTGCACCAATAGAACCCGGTTCGCGATGGTTCTTTGAACCATGCCCCATAGGTCCTCTGCTGAAGTTATGTCTTTTTACCGTACCTTGAAAACCTTTACCGATTGATTTGCCGGTTACGTCAACTTTTTCAACAGAAGACAACACCGATAAATCAATGGTTTGTCCGATTTTATACTCGGAAGGATTTTCTACCCTGAACTCTTTAAGTGTTCGATAGGCAGAAATTTCATTTTTCTTTAAGTGCCCGATTTGAGCTTTTGTTAAATGTTTTTCCTTACATGGCGTAGTAGCTACCTGAATAGCGTTATAACCGTCAGTTTCAACAGTTTTAACCTGAGTTACTACTAAAGGATCAACTTTAATTACTGTTACTGGAACACATGTTCCGTTATCATCGAAAACTTGGGTCATGCCAAGTTTTTCACCGATTACTCCTAGAGTCATTTTTTACCTCTCTTTTGTGAGCGCTACGTTCGAAGAGCTTCGTAGATCACATTCATTTACTAACCGATATATTCAATTGTCAAATTATCTTATTACAACTTAACTTCGATGTCAACACCGGCCGGCAAATCCATTCTGCTCAACTCTTCAGTGGTTTGTTGTGTAGGATCGAGAATATCAATTATTCTCTTGTGTGTACGTATTTCGAAATGTTCTCTTGATTTTTTATCAACGTGAGGTGATCTCAAAACACAGTATACACGACGTTTTGTAGGAAGCGGAATGGGTCCTGCAACCTTAGCATCTGTTCTTTGTGCAGTCTCAACAATTTTCTTTGCTGATAAATCAATCAATCTATGATCATATGCCTTTAAACAAACTCTAATTCTTTGTCTTTGTTGTTGCTTACTCATTTCCACTTACCTACTTACTTACGCCTTTCTTTTATTTTTTATTAATTAACTATGCAATGATTTTGTCTACAACGCCAGCACCAACTGTACGTCCGCCTTCTCTGATAGCGAATCTCATACCGGCTTCGATAGCTACAGGAGCAATCAATTCAACTTCCATAACTACGTTATCACCAGGCATTACCATTTCGCCGTCAAATTTGATAGATCCGGTTACGTCTGTTGTTCTGATGTAGAACTGAGGTCTGTATCCAGGGAAGAATGGAGTGTGACGTCCACCTTCATCTTTTGTCAATACATAAACGTTTGCTGTGAATTTTGTATGAGGATGTATTGAACCAGGTTTTGCAAGAACTTGACCTCTTTCAACGTCTTCTTTACCGATACCTCTAAGCAAAGCACCGATGTTGTCACCTGCGATACCTTCATCCAATTGTTTTCTGAACATTTCGATACCGGTAACAACTGTTTTCTTAGTTTCGCCAAAGCCAACGATTTCAACTTCTTCACCGACTTTAACTTTTCCTCTTTCAACTCTACCAGTTGCTACAGTACCTCTACCGGTGATAGAGAATACGTCTTCAACAGGCATAAGGAACGGTTGGTCAACATCACGTTCAGGAGTCGGGATGTATTCATCAACTGCATCCATAAGTTCCCAAATTTTGTCAACCCATTTATCTTCGCCTCTGGCTATTTTCGGATTAGCTTGAACAGCTTCCAAAGCCTTGAGAGCTGAACCTCTGATGAACGGAATGTTGTCGCCGTCGAATTCATATGAAGTCAACAGATCTCTAGCTTCCATTTCAACGAGTTCTAACAATTCTTCGTCATCAACCATGTCACATTTGTTCAAGAAAACAACCAATCTAGGAACACCAACCTGACGAGCAAGGAGGATGTGTTCTCTTGTTTGAGGCATAGGACCGTCTGCTGCAGATATTACAAGAATACCGCCATCCATTTGAGCTGCACCAGTGATCATGTTTTTAACATAGTCAGCGTGTCCCGGGCAGTCAACGTGTGCATAGTGTCTTTTTTCTGTTTCGTATTCAACGTGAGCTGTTGAAATTGTTATACCTCTTGCTTTTTCTTCAGGAGCAGCGTCGATTTCATCAAATCTTTTTGCTTCTGCTTGTCCTGCTGCAGCCAATGTAGCTGTAATTGCAGCGGTCAAAGTTGTTTTACCGTGGTCTACGTGTCCTACGGTACCAATGTTAACGTGAGGTTTTGTACGTTCAAATTTAGCACGTGCCATTGTGAATCTCCTTTTATCAGTATCTCTACAATACTTTTTTTCGTACTTACATTATTTCTAAAAGAATTACTTGTAATCTTTTTGAGTCTTTAATCAGCTCATGACGGGATTTGAACCCGTGGCCTCTCCCTTACCAAGGGAGTGCGCTACCCCTGCGCCACATGAGCACATATGGTTTGGGAGATTTGGGCAGGGCTGGATTCGAACCAGCGTAGTCAGCCGACGACGGATTTACAGTCCGTTCCCTTTAGCCACTCGGGCACCTACCCTCATTTTTTGATTTTTAATGTACAAGTTTGCTTTTAAAAAAAGCCGGTGATAAGAATCGAACTTACAACCTACGGTTTACAAAACCGTTGCTCTACCGTTGAGCTACACCGGCACACGTCATGTGTAAAACTTAATATATAAAGGACAAACATCAATGTCAAGAGAAAAGTTTCACACTTCCGTAATATACAGAAAAACATGAAAATATTTTTGTAGCAAGCATATTTTTAAAAATTATTATTTTTATCAAATATATGTAAAGTTTTGTAAAAGGAGGGAGGTGAAAAAGCAATTTACAACTTTCACTAATTTTTTTTATTAGCAACAAAAGGTTAGTGATTATAAATATTTAGAGAAAGGAATTAGAAAATGTTTATTACTCCTCTGAGCCTTGCTGACTTTAAGGCAGGAAACCAATACTCTCAAAAACCTAAACCGCAAATGACAAAGCCTATGGGGCTCACTAAAGACACCGTATCTTTCGGCATGGCAAAAGTGCCGGAAACACTATATAAGAATACAGGACTTTTATTTGATGCAAAAAATCCTGAAGAGCTCAAATCAGCAGTAAAGGGAAAAAGTGAATTAGAAATACAATCTCTGCTTCATGATACAGATGAAAACGGAATAACCCCTGCAGAAGCTGCGTTGAGAAGAGGGGACATTGATCTTCTAAAAGCGCTGGTATCTCTAGTTGATGACGAAACAAAACCAAAACTTATCCATTATCATACATATGAAGAGCTTGGTGAGAAATTTGATTTAATAAAGAGTACCGGTGATATAAATCTTATACTGGATTTAGGTTACCCGGAGAGAGTAGAATGGATGCTAAAAGATCCCGGCTATTTGGAAGAAGCAATCAGAGAACATGATTCAAAACTGGCTGAACATCTTATAGATAAAACTAATCCTAACAAACTTGGATGCTTTTTTCTAGACCCTGAATTTAGTGAACCTAAAGAGGCTGAATTAAATTTAAGAGATGCAGTATCTTCGTTAAAACCTCTGACAAATGAAGAAGATGCAAAAATATTAAATAGCATTCTTCAAAAAACAGGAATACCGGCAAAGAAAAGTATATTCTTGACAGCTGTTGAAAATAATTCAGCAGAAATAGCAAAATTCATGATGGATAATATTGAAAATAATGAAAAGAAAAAAATTCTGACAACCACTAATGCGTTAGGACTTGCTGTTAGAAACAACAATGAAGAAATAACAAAAGTTCTTCTTGAATCGGCTGAAGAAATTGGAGAAGGAACAAAACAAAAACTTATACTAGGACCCGGTGATACATCATTATTTGCAGATATAGATGACTATGTTGACTCAATAGAATCTGTTTCTCCCGAGGTATTATCCTTGGTATTTGATAATGCGGATGAAAACACCTATTATAAACTAAGATATAGTTCTAAAGGTTATCATGGGCCTACAATATTATCATCTGCTATTGGCTCAGGGCGATTTGATTTAGTACCAATTATTGTGCAAAAAGGTCCTAATTACCTGACGGAATCCGAAGCAAAATCGGTGAAAAGACATTTTTACCATATGGATGAAAAAGCACTTGAAGAAGCACTCTCCATACCGGCAATTAGCAAAAACATCGGAAGAATAAGCAGAAATGCGATACCGGATGTTTCAGAATCAATAATTCGCCATGCAGAAAAAAACGGAAACAATCAATTGATGGTTGATGTATTATTGAACAGCAATGATGATTATCATTTAAACCCCCAGATGTATGACAAGGCTCGCAGATTGGCGTTGGATTCTGATGACATAAGTATCGAAGATAGTATCAGATTATTAGAAAAATATGGTTCAGAAAAAGATAAACCTGCTATTAAATATCTGAAATCCATGCTTCCTGAAGAAAAAACCGAACAGCAATAAATTTTATTCATACAAAAAACAATTTACTGAATGATTGTCTGACAAAAAATACCTTTCTGGGTATTTTTTGTTGCATTTATCCATCACAAACTCACATCTAGGGTGGAACCTGCACCCTGAAATAATCTGACCGACCTGCGGGGGCTGGCCTTCTATAATCTTAAGCCTTCTTTTATCACCACGGGGCAAAGACTCAAGCAAACCTTTTGTGTAAGGATGAGAAGGGTTGAGAAACAACTCTTTGACCGATGTTTGTTCAACAACTTCTCCCGCATACATAACAGCGACATCATCAACATTCTCGGAGATAAGTCCCAAATCATGCGTAATCAAAATTAAAGAGGTTTTTCTCTTCTGTCTTATCTCTGAAAATAATTCCATAATCTGTGCCTGAACAGTTACATCAAGAGCTGTCGTCGGTTCATCTGCGATTATCAAATCAGGCTCAGACGCAAGCGCCATGGCAATAATCACACGCTGGCACATGCCTCCTGAAAACTGGTAAGGATAATCATCAAAACGCCTTGAAGCATCAGGAATTTTTACCATGCTAAGCGCATCAAGAGCTATCTCTTTTGCCTCTTTTTTGGTAACCTCCTGATGGAGCAATATCACCTCCATAAGCTGGTTGCCTATGGTATAAAGGGGATTCAGCGATGTAAGAGGGTCCTGAGGAATGAGTGCTATTTTGTTTCCTCTTATCATCCTCATTTCTTTTTCGCTGAGGCTCAAAATATCCAAGCCGTTATAAATTATCTCGCCCTCTGTTATCACGGCAGTTGAAGGGAGCAAGCGCATAACAGACATTGCGCTTAATGTTTTTCCGCAGCCTGACTCACCGACAATCCCGAGAGCCCTGCCGTCTCCAAGTGAAAAACTCACACCATGAACAGCCTCAAACAGTGAACTGCCGCGGCGGAAACTTATTCTCAAATTTTTTATCTCTAAACTCATAACTATATTTTAACTTAATTCATACTAAAAAAACTACACAAGTTGTTAATTCTCATTTATAGATTTATAATTTTCTACGTGAAGATTTAGAAGGCAGAGAAGAACAATGAAAATACATGAATATCAGGCAAAACAACTCTTCAGACAGTATGGAATAAAAACCCCGGAAGGCATTCTCGCCTCATCTATTGAGGAAGCTCTCAAAGCCTCCGAACAAACAAATTTTCCATGTGTTATAAAAGCTCAGGTTCACTCAGGAGCCAGAGGAAAAGCCGGCGGCATAAAACTCGCTCATAATCCCGATGAGCTAAAGGCTTACTCTTCTCAAATTATCGGCATGGAGTTGAAGAGTATTCAAACAGGAGCAGAATCGAAAAAAGTAAGAAAAGTGCTTATAGAACAGGGAATTGATATATCAAAAGAATTGTACCTCAGCATTACCCTCGACCGTGCCTCAGAAACAGCAGTCATAATAGCAAGCATGGAAGGCGGAATGGATATCGAAAAAGTAGCCGCAGAAGCCCCTGAAAAAATAATCAAAGAACACATCAATCCTGTCTTTGGCGTTCAGGATTATAACCTCAAAAACATAGCATATGCACTTGATGTTGAAAACAAAAAAGACTTCTGCATACTCTTAAAGAACTTATACAAATTATTCATCGATAAAGACTGCTCTCTCGTTGAAATCAACCCTCTTGTCATAACAAAACAAAATGAACTCATTGCTCTTGATGCAAAAATAAACTTCGATGACAATGCACTTTTTAGACATCCTGATATTGTCGAAATGCGTGACCCTGACGAAGAAAATCCTCTCGAAGTCGAAGCATCAAAATACAGTCTGAACTATATCAAACTAGATGGCACAATAGGGTGTATGGTCAACGGTGCAGGACTAGCCATGACAACAATGGATATTATCAAACTTGCAGGATTTGAGCCTGCAAATTTCCTTGATGTCGGAGGCGGGGCAAGTTCTGAAAATATTGAAAACGCTTTCAAGCTTCTGCTCAAAGATAAAAATGTTAAAGCTGTTTTTATCAACATCTTTGGAGGCATCCTCAGATGCGACGTGCTTGCCGAAGGTATAAAACATGCTATATCAAAACTTGATATAACTATACCGATAATTGTCAGAATGGAAGGTACAAACAAAGAACAGGGTGCAGAAATTCTTAAAACATCAGGTCTGAAGTTTAGTGTTGCAAACAATCTGAACGAAGCAATAAGCCTGTTGGAAACACTTAAAACAACAGTTCACTAAAGTTTATTTTTAAAGGAAAAACAAATATGACAATTTTTTTGAATAAAAATACAAAAATAATAGTGCAGGGCATCACAGGTAAAGAAGGTTCTTTCCACACCGAAAAATGCCTAGAGTACGGAACAAAAATAGTCGGAGGAGTTACCCCGGGGAAAGAAGGAATGACAATATTAAACCTTCCTGTTTTCAACACCGTAAAAAATGCTGTACAAGCTCTGAACCCTGATGCCTCTCTCATTTTTGTACCTCCAAAATTTGCAAAAGATGCCGTCATGGAGGCGGCAGACGCAGGCATAAAACTGATTGTCTGTATAACCGAAGGCATACCGGTTCTTGATATGCTCAGCGCAAAAAAATATGTAAAAGAAAAAGGAGCAAGACTCATAGGACCTAATTGCCCGGGGATTATCTCCCCTGAAGAAGCAAAAATGGGCATTATGCCCGGGCATATCCACAAGAAAGGTCCTGTAGGGATTATTTCTAGAAGCGGAACCCTTACTTATGAAGCTGTATACCAGCTTACGCAACTTGGAATAGGACAATCCACCTGCGTTGGCATAGGCGGAGATCCAATAATCGGAACAACCTTCATAGACTGCCTCGCTGCATTTGAACAAGATCCTGAAACAAAAGCTATCTGCATGGTCGGAGAAATCGGCGGTTCTGCAGAAGAAGAAGCTGCCGAGTTTATCAGACAAAATGTATCAAAACCCGTCGTAAGCTTTATTGCAGGCATGTCTGCTCCCCCTGGAAAAAGGATGGGGCATGCGGGCGCTATCATATCAGGAGGAAAAGGAACAGCTCAAAGCAAAACAGCTGTACTCGAAAAATGCGGTATTACGGTTTGCAAAAATCCGGCAGAATTAGGTATAACAATAAAAAGTGTGATGAAATGATTAAAAGAAAAAAAACAAAACAAATTTTTGTAGGCAGCGTACCAATAGGCGGTAATGCTCCAATAGCAGTTCAGTCCATGTGCAACACCCCGACATGGGATGTAAAAAAAACGGTAAATCAGATAAAAGAACTGGAAGCTGCAGGCTGCGAAATAATCAGAGTAGCCGTACCCGATAAAAAATCAGCAGACGCACTGAAAGAGATAAAACAAAACATCTCAATTCCTCTCATTGCAGATATCCACTTTGACTACCGTCTTGCTCTCGCTTCAATCGAAAACGGAGTGGACGCCCTGCGCATAAACCCGGGAAACATCGGAAAAGAGGACTTTATCAGACAGGTTGTTGAAGCAGCCAGAAAAAAACATATCCCGATAAGAATAGGTGTCAACTCGGGCTCTCTTGAAAAAGAATTTTCTCACCTCGAAAAAGTTGACGCCATGGTCGCAAGCGCTATGAAAAATGTCGAAATTCTTGAAAAGTACGACTTCGATATGATAAAAATATCCCTCAAAGCAAGCGATGTACTGACAACCATAGAAGCCTACGAGAAAATATCAGAAAAAACAGACTACCCTCTCCACGTCGGCATAACAGAAGCAGGCACCTTGAAATCAGGTTTAATAAAATCTTCAATAGGCATAGGGGCTATCCTCCTCAAAGGCATAGGAGATACAATCAGAGTTTCTCTGACAGCCCAACCGAAAGAAGAAGTCTTTGCCGCCTATGAACTTTTGAAATCTCTGAAACTCAGAAACAGAGGGGTAAACCTTATCAGCTGTCCGACCTGCGGAAGAACCAAAATAAACCTGATAGAACTGGCGCATAAAGTGGAAGAAATTGTTGCTCCCATAAACAAACCGCTTACTATAGCAGTAATGGGCTGTCCCGTGAACGGACCGGGCGAAGCAAAAGGAGCAGACATCGGAATAGCTGGCGGCATAGGAGAAGGATATATCTTCAAAAAAGGCGAAATAATCAAAAAAGTCCCCGAACAACAGCTCTTGGATGAATTCAAAAAAGAACTCAACTCAATGATTTAGGTGACTTATTTCAAAAAAGCTGGCTTTTCTTGCCCATAAAACTTAAGATAAATAGTATGAAACTACAAAAGTGTTTACTGCTTGTAATATGCGCCTTATTAAATACTTCCTGCACATTGAGTACAGGAGATTTTGACTGGAAAAATATCTATTCCTTTGACTTTGGAAATCTGAAATTCGCTCAGACGACAGCCCGTGATATGACAAAAGAATGTCCGAAATTTGTTCCTGTGAATACTCAAACCGACTATTTCCTAATGTCATCAAACCCCCAGAAAAATTTCTCAGCAATAAGAGCCGGATTCAGTACAGATACATCAACTCTTGAGTGGATTGAATTCATTCTTAAAGAAGAAAAATCTCTTGACGACTTTATCAGTATCTATGGAAATCCCATAAGTATTGATACAACTTATGATACAAATGTGGACTACTACGAGTTTGAAAACTTCAAACTCTGCACCGATAAAGGCGGAAACAAAGTCTACAGCATGGTGTTTTATTCTACACCCGAAATACCTGAAAAAATCCAAAACATCTACAAACTGCTTCCAACATTGAATAACCTGAATATATCACCGAACCTCCGCCCCGGTGCGACACTTGAAACAGAATTCACAAACACTTTCCCGAATATAATCGCAGATAAAGTTCATGGAGAAACAAGAGTCTATACCCTCGGAGAAAACCTCGCCAAACACTACAAAAAAGTCGAGCTGATTTTTGGTAACGGAATATTGAGTTTTATAAACCTCGTTCCTAAAGATATGCAACTGACTTCCATAACCGAAATTTACGGACAACCAAAGGTTATAGACCATACTCCCCCTCTGAAATTTTACGAATACGCAAACTTCATAGTTACACTTGACGAAAAAAATAATATAATAAGTATAGGGATTTTTGATTCTTGGGCAAATTATGCAACAAATAAATGATGTTAAAACCATAAATTGATTTTAAAATTAAACAAAAAGGATATAACTATGAACATGAAAACAAAATTGATGATTTCGCTGATGACGGTTCTCACTGTTTCAACAATTGCGCAGGCAGCTGTTTCAAGATCAGAAATAAGCTCCGGTGAATTTTTGATAAACAATGGCTTTTCTCAAGAAACAGCAAGACTTGTAGAAATTAAAAATAAAAAATACCATGATATGACTCCTGCAAGTGACAGCAAGTTTATTAACACAATGTGGAAAATAGACAGATACTTTGACCCGATGTATGATGACCCGACATTCGGCATTACTCAAAATATCAAATTTGATAACAATGAGCTCAAAGAGTTCCCGGGTTATGAAAGACGTCGAGCCAAAAAGAAAATGAAACAACAACAAAAACAACTCGAAGAACAAATGAAAAACGAGGGAACAACAGAATCTCTTTAATAATTCTCTGATGTCACTATTCCTGACATATATTCCATCGAGATTTTCTGTGAGTATTCAATAAACCAAAACGAAAAAAATCCTGAAAACACGATAAAGATTGCGGCAAATAAAGTCGCAATCTTTATTTTTATCCCGTTTTTCTGTGATAACTGATTATAACCTGGCAAAACAATCTGTCTTACCAGCGAAAAATAATAATAAAAACTCAAAAATACATTTATCAAAATAATAAATAAAAACGGCAGCAGCACAAATCCAGCAAATGCTACAGACTGAAAGATATAAAACTTGCTGAAAAATCCTATGCTGAAAGGTAAACCGGAAAGAGCCAAAACAGAAATTATCAAACATACAGAGGCAAAAGGCTTGCTATAAACAGCGCCTCTAACACTATCAAAAGTCACATCTCTCTCTTCTGACAACAACCCGATACCGCCCCACGCACAAAAGTTCATAAATATATACGCAATCAAATAAAATAACGCCGCAGATATGCTCAACGCCGACCCGAGAGATATCACACAGAGAACATACCCGCCCTGTGCAATAGAGCTGTATGCCATCAAGTTTCTCAAATTTTTCTCCCTAAAAGCAAGCAAGTTGCCAACAAACATTGTCAATACGGCGATAATTGCCACAAACGGATAAATAATCCACACATTATTAAACACAACACTCAACAGTCTTATCAACAACCCGAAAGCTGCAACCTTAGGAACTACGGATAAAAAAGCAGCAACAGGGAAAGATGTCCCTCTATAAACATCTGATGCCCAATTATAAAAAGGAACAGCCGCCAGCTTGAAACATAACCCGCTTATAACAAACACTCCTCCCAACACTGCTATATAATTACCGGCATCAAGCTTCTGCGCTACAGCCTCAAACTGAAATGACCCGCTTAATCCATACAAAAGCGAAATCCCGTACAACACCACACATGACGCAACAGAACCGACCACAAAATACTTCATCATCGCTTCAACAGAAAATCTGTCATCTTTCGAAAAACCGCACAGCAAATAACTCGATATCCCTAGCAGCTCAAGAGCAACGGTCATCATCACAAAATTATCGGAACAACTCAACAACATACCGCCCAAAATTGCCGACAACAACAAAGCATAATACTCTCCGGCATACTTCTGCAAAGACTGAACATACCTCTCTGATAATAAAACAGCAAAAATTCCCCCGGCAAGAATCATCTGCTTGAACAAAAAACTGAGAGAACAAACAGCTGTCATTCCGCTAAAAATATAGTTGCTGAATGAAAAATCAGGAGATAATGTAGCCAGAAATGCAGCCAGCAAAACAACTATATTGAATATAAAAAGAAACTTCTTATTCAAACTCCTGCTCAAAATACAAAAAATAAACACACATAAAAACCCTGCACTGACAATCACCTCGGGTAATATTGTATTTTTTATGTCAAAAAACAATTCCATAACAACTCCTAAATACTAAAAAAATTCTCAATCATAGGCGCAAAAATTTTCATAATTGACACGGGGTAAACACCGATTAAAACAATCACAAAAACTATCGAAATCATCACAACAGCCTCATGAACATGCATTCTTTCAATTTTTTTAAATCTCTCAAACAAAACTCCGCCGAAAACACCTCTCACCATATTCAACATATAAACAGGAGTCAAAATAACACCTATCATAGCGGCAAATACAAAATGCCTTACCGGCTCATTCCCTGAAATAAATGCCCCGAAAAACGACATAATCTCCCCGGGAAAACCTGATAATAAAGGTACTCCTATAGAGGCAAAAACAACAACCAGCGTCAAATAATATACTCCCGGCAGCACTTTTCCCAAGCCTCCGAGAAGACTTATATCCCTTGTATGAGTCCGAAGATAAATCATTCCTATCACCATAAATAATCCCGCACTGATTAACCCGTGCGACACCATCTGGAATACAGCACCGCACATACCAACGGCATTCAACGCCCCAAGTCCGACAAGAAATATCCCCATATGTGCAATACTGCTGTAAGCTACCTGCCTCTTTATATCGCTCTGGACAAATGCCACACATGAAGCATAAACTATATTAATTATTCCTAAAACAAATACTGCAAATGAAAATTTCACAAATATATCAGGAAAAAAGAACAAATTTACACGAATAAGACCATATCCCCCTAACTTCAACAATACTCCGGCAAGCATCATGCTGACAGGAGCAGAGGCATCGACATGCGCCGATGGTAGCCAGCTGTGCAGAGGGACAACAGGCAGCTTTACTCCAAAGGCAATAAAAAATCCTACAAAAGCCAAATATTTCAACACCTCGGGATAATCATTATACAACCCTATATAATCCATATCCATCGTAAGCATGCCTGTTTGTACATAATGGCAGTAATATAACCCAAGAATAGACATAAGCATAAATATACTTCCGCCAAAAGTGTACAACAAAAACTTCATAGCAGAAGCCTCTTTCTTTCCGCTTCCCCAGATAGATATCAAAAAATACATCGGAACAAGCTCAAGTTCCCAAAACATAAAAAACAAAAACATATCATGAGCAAAAAACACCCCTAATACAGCAGCCTGCAAAAGAAAAACCATCGAATAATAAAATCTCTGATGCTCTTTTATATGATGCTTGCTCGCTACAATCGCCATCAAAAACACAAATGATGTCAAAACGGCACAAATCAAAGATATCCCATCAAGAGATAAAGAAAAACTTATCCCCAACGGCTCTATCCAACGATAAACCTCTCTGAGTGCTGACTCTGGCGAAAACGGATTGTACATCGCCAAAAACAACAACATATAAATAAAATGTATACTGGCACTAATCTGTGCAAAACACCTTATCTTGCGTACCGTATTGAAAAACGGCAAAAACAACATCACTGATGAAATCAGAGGCAGCAAAATTAATGCACTTAAAGACAAAATTTTCATAACAACACCTCTCCTCTCATACAAACAGCTCCTTGAAACCATACAACACAATAAACAGCAAAATTAACCACCCCATCGATAAAACAACATACACCCCGATATTTTTTGAAGATAAACTCCTCAACAACAAACTGAACAAATTGACCAATAAACCGCAAATATAAACAACTCCATAAACTATATATCTGTCAACAAAATCAAATAGTTTCGATACAATACAAAAAACTCTAGAAACTACATTCTCATAAAACCAATCAACAACAAACCTCAAATTCTCAACACGGGAAACTCTCCCCCTTCTTTTACTCAACAAATAAGCACAGAATACACCGCTTGATGATAAACAAACAGACACAACTCCAAGCCAAAAACTCAACAGATATCCCTCTCCGAAAGAATAATATATAAGCTCATCAAAACTCTTTACCCCGAAATGTCCTCCAAACAAAAAACCAAACAACACACTCACACAAGCTAAAATACAAACAGGAAATATCATAGAACAAGGTATGGAACGTACTTCTCCAACACTTCTATTCTCATCTCCTTCAAATACAAAGAAATAAACCCTGAATAAATAAAACGCCGTCAAAATCCCGACACCGCAAAACAAAACACTCAACCAAACATTCCCTGATTCAACAACAGCATGAAATATACACTCCTTTGAATAAAACCCGCTGAAAAATAAGCCTGACAAAGAAATAATCCCAGCGAGAAAAGAATAAGCAACAACAGGCATCCTCTTTCTCAATCCGCCCATCTCAAAAATATCCTGCCTACCACCTAAAGCAAACACAACACACCCTGCTGCAAGAAATAATAAAGCCTTTGCAAAAGAGTGAGTAAACATATGAAATATCCCTGCACTATAAGCTCCCAACCCTATTGCAAAAAACATATACCCGAGCTGAGAACAGGTTGAATAAGCTAGCACACGCTTCAAATCTCTTTCTAATAAGGCAAATACCCCGCATAACAATGCGGTAAATATCCCGATAAACACAACAACTCCCATCAACAAAGAAGACGCCTCAAACAAAGGATACATCCTTGCAAGCAAAAATACACCTGCAACAACCATCGTAGCGGCATGTATCAGTGCGCTGACCGGAGTCGGCGCTTCCATCGCATCAGGCAACCAGACATAAAGAGGAAACTGCGCACTCTTCGCGCATGACGCCAGCAAAAATAATAACCCTATAATAACAACCGCCTCTCCTCCGATAACATCTTTCAAATAAAACACCGCCATATTCAAATCGGAAAAACTCAAAAAAGATAAATCAGAATTTAACCAGTAGTTGAATGTAAATATCCCCAATGCAATCATCCCGAGCAAAAAGCCAAAATCTCCGGCACGGTTTACAATAAATGCCTTATACGCCGCTTTCGATGCGCTATTCTTCCAATACCAGAAACCAATCAGCAAATAACTGCATAACCCCACCATCTCCCAGAATATATAAGCTTGAAACAAATTAGGACTCAAAACCAATGAACACATGGAAAAATTGAACAACGCCAGATATCCGAAAAATTTACTGTACTCTGGCTCATCTTTCATATATCCCATCGAAAAAATCTGCACAAGCAAACTCACAAAACACACCATCACAACCATCATCACAGACAGGTTATCAACCATAAAACCAAAATCAAATGACAACGCATCAACGCTTAGCCAGCTGAAAGTTCTCTCAAACCCAACATTCTCTGAAATATAACAATAAATAAATGCAAAAGCACCGAACACTGCCCCCAAAAAACTGGAACTTAAAGTCAAATAAGCAGAAAGACGATTGTTTCTGTGCAAAACAAACATGTTTCCTGTTGATATAATCAAAAAAACAATCAGCGAGAATAAAGGAACAAACCATATAAAATCAACAAAAAAACTCACTGTTGCTTATCCTCCAAAACATTCTGACTGTTCACATCTATATTCTCCGCATGCCTGCTCAATGCAGCCACAATAACCAATCCAATCGCCATTTCACACACTGATATTGCCATCACAAATAATATAAACACCTGCCCGTTCAACACCATCCCGTCACAAAAATAAGCAAACGCAGCCAGATTAATATTCACTGCATTCAACATAAGCTCTATGCCCATAAAAATCCTCAAAAGATTCCTTGACACCATCACACAACACAAACCTATGCAGAATAGCAGTATCGATAAAACAATATAATGAACCAAGCTTACATCAAACATATCTATCTCCCCTCTTTGCCTGCTATAACTGCCGCACCCAAAAGAACTATAAGCAAAATCAGAGATAACACCTCAAACGGCAAAATATAAGAAGAAAATAACTCTGATGCGGTCTTAAACGTCGATGAAAAAGCTTCAGGCGGAATATTCTTCCTTAAAACTGCTGGAAATCCTCTTCCTCCATCGCTCATAGCAAAGAACAAAATCACCAAAATTCCAAAACAACACATCACTCCAATCAATGAGCGCCAGGAAAAAGACACACCAAAAACTCTGTCGTCTTTTTTTGAAACCAGCATAATAGCAAAAGCCATAAGAATCGCAACTGATACACCATACAAAATTATCTGCGACGCTCCTGCAAAATCAGCACCTAACGAAAAAAATATTCCGCTGACACCGAGAAAACACACCATCATGCACACCAGAGATAAAGACATCGACCTTGCCGCAACAACCCCTAAAGCTGATATGAGAATTAAACAAAACAAAAAAGCAAAAATCAAAAAACTCAAAACTCCCATATCTACCCCTCTTCCTCTTCAAATCTTGACATCTCATCAATTCCTCTTATGAAAACGGTCTTATCGCTATCAGCCATCTCATACTCTGATGTCATCTTCAAAACACCCTTCGGACAAACAAAAACACAATTCCCGCATAAAATACACTTCCCCTTGTCTATCTCAAATTTGTTTATGATAACGCCGCCATTGATTTTCTCTGACTCAATCTTTATTGCATCAATACAAGGACAAACTCTTATACAGCTGCGGCAGCCTACACACTCGATTTCCCCGTTTTTATCAACATTTATTGCTAAACACCCGCGCAACCTGCTGCCAAATTTATCTCTCTCCTCAGGATACTGCACAGTCGTCGCAGCACGAAACAGATGACACGCAACCATCTTCATCCCTTCAACTAAAGCAAATATTCCCTTGAAAAATCTCATATCCAACTATCCCGCAAAATATCCAAATAAAGCCAACAAAAGAAGATTAACAACAGATATCGGAAACAAAAATTTCCAACAGAAAAAAATCAACGAATTCATCTTCATACGGGGAAGCGTAGCCCGCACCCATATCACCATAAATATAACAAAAAATACTTTTGCAAACATCCAAAAAATTTGCTCAAAAAATACAAAAAAACGACCCCAAAAAGAATCTTCAGAAAACATCCAAAAAGATACATAACTCCCAAAAACAGACGTATACCCCCCTAAAAATAAAACAACAAACAAACAACTCAAAATAAACAACAACGAATACTCTGCCAGAAAAAACAACGCAAATTTCATCCCTGAATACTCTGTATTATACCCGCTCACAAGCTCGCTCTCAGCCTCCGGCAAATCAAACGGACACCGGTTCAGCTCTGCAAGCATACACACAAAAAAGATTAAACAACTCGCAAACCCAGCCCATAAATTCCAGCAAAATATCCCGCCTGACTGCCACTCTGCTATCTCCAAAGGATTCATACTCCCGCATAACAATACAACACCGCATATACTCAACAAAAGAGGCACTTCATAACTTATTACCTGCGACACAGCTCTACCTGCTCCGAGCAAAGAATATTTATTATCACTGCTCCACCCTGCAAACAAAATCCCGACAACACTCACCGATAATACGGCAAAAAATAAATATAATCCGACTGACGACTCAACCCCGATTAAGCGCTGATTAAACGGTACAAGACAATAAACCACCATCACGGGAACAAAGAAAATTACAGGAGCTAACGAAAACAACAGCCTGTCAGCACTGGAGTTTATTATATCCTCTTTGAATAAAAGCTTAACTGCATCTGCAACCGTCTGAAATACACCCCATGGACCGACCCTGTTTGGACCTAATCTCACAGTAAAATACCCTAAAAGCTTTCTTTCCCACAACACAAGAGCAAGTACACTCCCTATCAAAAGTGCGGCACAAAAACAAAACACAACAACACACCAGCTTATGACAACAAACACATACGGTATGGAAAAGTATCCCAAAATTGATGAATAAATCTCAAACATCTACCTGTCGACCTCCGGTAAAACTATGTCAAAACTCCCCAAAATTGCTATCAAATCAGCATACAACACTCCCCGCATAACTTCAGGCATTACCTGCACCGCATTGAACGACGGTGTTCTCCATTTTATGCGGGAAGGTCTGCTTCCTCCATCAGACTTGAGATAAATCACAGCAGCTCCCCTCGGCGCTTCAACACAAAAATGCAAATCCCCCTCTGGAACCTTCAACGTAAGAGGGTTAACCTTCGTAAAATAAATTTTCCCAGCTTCCGTATCTTTGATATTCTTTAAGCCCTGCAAAATTATCCTGACTGACTCTCTCATCTCTTTCAATCGCACCATATAACGGGCATAACAGTCACACCCCCCATCAACCGGAACATCAAATTCCACCTCATCATAGACTCCGTAAGGCATATCCTTTCTCACATCAAATTTAACACCGCTCGCTCTGAGGTTTGCCCCGCTGATGGCATACTCAACAGCCATCTCCTTTCTCAAAACGCCAATCCCATTCGTCCTGTCAACAAAAATAGGGTTTGATGTGATTATCTTCTCATATTCATCAAACATAAACGGCAGCTTATCACACAAACTCTTCACATCGTCAAACCACCCATCAGACACATCATATCTGACTCCGCCGAAGAAATAATAATTATACATCATCCTCTGACCTGTCAGATTTTCAAGCAGCTTGAGTATCTCCTCCCTCTCTCTGAAGCAATAAAACAAAGGCGAGGTCGCTCCTAAATCAAGCAAAAAAGTCCCTAACCACAACACATGAGAAGCTATACGATTCAACTCCATAGTAATAAGCCTTAAATATTCGGCATATTTTGGAACCTCCAACTTCAACGCTCTCTCAACCGCATAGCACATCAAAGCTGAATAGAAAAAACCTGATAAATAATCAACCCTGTCAACCATCGGAAGATATTGCGCATAAGTCCTTGACTCGGCTAACTTCTCCATACCTCGATGAAGATAACCTATCACCGGTTTTACCTCTTTGATGTATTCACCATCAAGCGTAACACACAACCTTAGCACTCCATGCGTGCTGGGATGCTGCGGACCTATATTCAAATTTAGAGTTTCGGTCTTATTCATCTCCGCTCATTCCACCTCAAACGGGAATCTTTTTGGACATAGTCCTTCCTGAGAGGATACCCATCCCACCCCTCAGGCATAAGCAGTCTTCTCAAATCTCCATGACCTGAGAACTCAACTCCGAATAAATCAAAAACTTCCCTCTCATACCAGTCAGCACAGGGATAAACTGACGATACAGACTTGACCTCAGGATACTCTCTATCAAGATGTGTTTTCACAACAACACTCTTCTTCTCTTCTGTTGAATAAAAATTGTAGACAATCTCAAAACAATCACCGCTGTCAACACAGCTCAGGCATAACATCATATCATACCCCTCTTGTTTTAAAACGGAAACAGCCTCAAGAATTTTCGATTTATCAACTTCAACAACAGGAGTCATCGACGAATCAAAAGTCTTGACCTCAAGAATTCTCAATATCTCATCCCTGTTCATCATCAACACCCCACAAATAAACATCAACATCCCCTGTGACCATAAGCTCTGATTTTTCATCAAATCTCACAAACGGCCTGTGAGCAGCCATAAACTTCTTCCTATCCTTCAAAGACTCCGTTCTGATTTTCTTCTGCAATTTCATAATCCCGTCTAACAACGCCTCAGGACGGGGGGGACACCCGGAGATATAAATATCAACGGGAATTAGCCTGTCAACACCTCTGACAACAGAATAAGAATCAGCCTCAAACATTCCCCCGTCTATCGTGCAGGCACCCATTGCAATCACATACTTCGGCTCGGGCATCTGTTCATAAAGTCTGATGAGAACAGGCGCCATCTTATGCGTTATGGTCCCAGCAGTAATCAACACATCAGCCTGCCGTGGAGTCGCTCTGAAGACTTCTGAGCCGAAACGGGCAATGTCATACTTTGAGAGAGAAGTGGAAATCATCTCTATCCCGCAGCAGGAAGTTGCAAAAGTCAACGGCCAGACAGAGTTTGACCTTGCCCAGTTATACAAAAAATCAACCGCTGATAATATAATCTGCAACTACATCCCCCTTTATTTTTTGTAATCAAAAAAATCTCTCTTCATGGCATATCCCCATCCGAGAAAGAGAATAAAAACAAAAACTACCCCTGATACAAACGCAGCAAGCCCGAGTTTTTTGAAATATACAGCCCACGGCAAAATGAACACCGCCTCAACTTCGAAGACAATAAACAAAATAGCCGTCATATAATATTTTATCGGAAACTTTATCTGCGCATCTCCATCAGGACGCACCCCGCACTCATAAGTCGAATTTTTCTCTTTATACGGCGCCTTCGCACGAACAAGAAATGACGTAAAAATTGCTGCAAAAGCAAATATTATTGCTAAGAGGACAAATCCCCCGAAAACTCCATATTCCTCTATATACATTTGTTTTACCATTAATAACTCTTTATTTAATTCTATATCATCGAAGGGTAATAAATACTTATTTGTTAATTAATTTAAAGACATTTTACTGAAAATTATATTGACTGGATTTCTCAAAAAAAATAGTCCAAAATATTATCAAAAGGAGGGCATGAGGAAATGCAGCTATTTAAACACAGCCTGTATGAACTGTCAAAAGGCGTAAGAGGACTTGTTCTGCTGACAGATGAAATTGACAAAACGGATAAAATGGTTGAACGCCTTGAAAGGGAGCAAATCCCCTATGAATATCAAAAAATCAACAACAACAAAGCAAACCTTTATTTCGGAAAGCAGGAATGTGTCGATATCATCAAAAAATTCAATACAAAAGAACTCAACAAGCTCTCAAAAGAGCAGGATTTTATCCTCGGGACAATGCTCGGATACAACCTCTGCGACCAGTGCAAAAGATACCTGAGCAAAAAATAGGACTCACAGACAAACGGGTGATTACACTTACCGCCGATGAAAAAAAGGAAATATTCCATCATTATGAAAAAGGATATAATGATAGGAGAAATATATGAAAGTAAGTATCCTCGACGGTTGTATAGTCTGCGGCGTCTGCTCATCAATCAACTCTGATGTGTTCGAATTTGATGAAGACCATATCAACGTCCATGAAGAATATGTCAAAGGCAACGAAATCGACTGCATCGACGCAGCTGTCAACTGCCCCGTGAATGTAATCCAAATCGAAGAATAAAATTCAAAAAGCCTCCTTCTTTCAGGAGGCTTTTTGAATCAACAATTTTTGCAGATACAAATTTAGTTTTGTTTCACCCATTTTCCATTTATAGCTTGATTGATTTTGTAATCGAAATAATATCACAAAAAAGCATCTCAACTCCCTCTGCGAAAGAAGAAGGTTAGCCGTTCTAAAATTCAAGATCTTTCGCTGTTCTTATGGTGCCATCCGGCAAGAATTCCAAACCTTCAAAGTATCTTTCAGGTTTTCCATTTCCATTTTCAAGCCAAAGTTCTTTCGCTCTTCTATCGGTGTCATCCGGCAATTTTTCCCAGCCTTCAATGTAAATGTCAGGTTTTCCATCAAATATCCTAAGTTCTTTCGCTATTTTTTTGGTGCCGTCCGGCAATTTTTCCAAGCCTTCATAGTACTCGCCAGGTTTTCCATCTTCAAAGAAAAGTTCTTTCGCTTCTCTTTCGGTGCCGTCCGGCAAGTGTTCCAAGCCTTCAACGTAGCGTTTAGGTTTTCCATTTTCTAACTGAAGTATTTTCGCTGTTCTTTCGATGTCATCCGGCAATTTTTCCCTGCCTTCATAGTAAGCGTAAGGTTTTCCATTTTCTAACTGAAGTTCTTTCGCTGTTCTTATGGTGCCATCCGGCATTTTTTCCCAGCCTTCAATGTAAGCGTAAGGTTTTCCATCAAATATCCTAAGTTCTTTCGCTCTTCTTTTGGTGCCGTCCGGCATTTTTTCCAAACCTTCATAATAAAATGCAGGTTTTCCATTTATGAAGTAAATACTTTTATTATTAACTTTATCATGTACTTCAAAATTCAAGCCTTTTAAAGATTGTATTCCGGTTTCTCTGATAACCGCTCCACCGTCTTCTCCATACTCTATCAGTCTTGTAGGAGTACCATTCCTGAGCTCAAATCTTCTCAAAAGGTTTCCATTCTCATCAACAACATCCTGATATCCGTTCTCTGCTCCTTTTTCAAAGATTGAGCGAATCTCTTCCGATATTTTATTTACCTCTTCGACAATAGGAGAAACAGTGTCATCAATTAGCGAATCAACCTTCTTGCTGATTGTTTCGACATCTTCTGCTGTATTATTTGCCTTTTTAGCAAACTCTTCAGCTGATTGAACGACTTTTTGCACTTCTTCTGGCATTTTTCCTTTTCTCAGCATGGATATTCCAGCAAATGCAATTGCAGCCGCCCCTGCTGCCGCAGCAGCGCCGATGAGTGCTTTGTTTATTTTTTTATTTTCTTCAGGTTTTGTCTCCTGCTGCTGTGTTTCTGTCGGCTGCTGTCCGATCGAAGCTCTTCGAGCAATAAAATCATCGAAAATATGAGAGGAATTTATATTTGTCATACAAAAATACCCTTATTTCTATCTATATTTATTAAAAGATATATAGATATTAAAAATTGATATTATATTAATTTTTTTTACAAAAAAACAGAGGATTCCTGCAGATACAAATTTAGTTTTGTTTCACCCATTTTCCATTTATGAGTTTGATTGATGATTTTTCTGTAGTCGTAATATCTCCATCTCTAAAATGTATTTTAACTCCCTCTGCGTAAGAAGAAGGTGAGCCATTCGCAAAGTCAAGTTCTTTCGCTATCTTTTCTGCTGCCATCTGCTAATTCTTCAAAGCCTTCCTGGTAGTAATCAGGCTTTCCTTCGATAAAGTTTATTCTTTTTGCACACTTACTGCCTCCACCTGCTAATTTTTCATAGCCTTCCTGGTAGACATTAGGCTTTCCTTCGGTAAAGTTTATTCTTTTTGCACACTTACTGCCTCCACCTGCTAATTTTTCATAGCCTTCCTGATAGTAATCAGGCTTTCCTTCAGAGAGCACAAGATTTTTTGCATACTTCCAGCCGCCACTTGCTAATTGTTCATAGCCTTCTTGGTAGACATTAGGCTTTCCTTCGGTAAAGTTTATTCTTTTTGCACACTTACTGCCTCCACCTGCTAATTTTTCATAGCCTTCCTGGTAGAAATCAGGATTTCCTTCGGTGAACACAAGACTTTTTGCATGCTTCCTGACTCCATCCGCTAATTCTTCAAAACCTTCCCGGTAGTAAGACGGTTTTCCATCCTCAAAATCCATATCTGTATTTCCGGTTATATCTTCTATTCTAGATGGTTGTAAAGAGTCAATTTCTGTTTTTCTGATAATGGTAGAACCATCTTCTCCATATTCTATCAGTTTTTTAGGTTTTCCATTCTCAAGTTCAAATTTTCTCAAAAGTTTTCCATTTTCTCCGACTACATCACGATATCCGTTTTTGGAGCCGTTATCAATGAAGGAGATGACCTCATCAAATGTTTTCTTCATTTTTTCAACTGTTGTCGAAACAATATCATCCCCCATTTTTTTGACATCTTCTGCCGTTCTATTTGCCTTTTGAACAAACTCTTCAGCTGATTGAACGGCTTTTTGCACTTCTTCAGGCATTTTTCCTTTTCTCAGCATGGATATTCCAGCAAATGCAATTGCTGCAAGTCCTGCTGCCGCAGCAGCGCCGATGAGTGCTTTGTTTATTTTTTTATTTTCTTCAGGTTTTTCAGTTTCCTGCGGTGTTTCTGCCTGCTGTTGTCCGATCGAAGCTCTTCGTGCAATAAAATCATCGAAAATATGAGAGGAATTTATATTTGTCATAAGAACATACCTTTATTTTTTATATATGTTTATTAAACCTGTATGAAAAAATAAAATTGTTATTATATTAATTTTATTTAAGAAAAAAACGGCGATATACGCCGTTTTTCTATCTACTCCATACCTGATAAATTGGTCAGCTCTTCATCCTCAGGAGATGGATTTTTTATTTTTATACCGAATTTTTTCATAAACGTTTCATAACCCCCTGGAGATATATTATAAGGGAGGATATTTCCTATTTTATAATTCCTTATTCCAAAAGAATAGAAAGAAAGCAGAACAGGCAGCAGGTTCTCCTGTCCTGAATAGATAACAGCAGATATAAGATTTTTTTCTTCTTCCTCAGTCAAAAACTCTCTGAAAAAAGATATAAACCTCAGCATAGAATAAAAATTTTCATAGATACCGGCTTCTATAAACCTCGGTATTCCCTCAATTGTTCCCGGTTCTTTTTCCTCGGGGAGATATCCGAAGCCTGAAAATTTTATTACTATAGAATCTTCAGGCAGAGTTTTGAGCAAATTTTGCATATATTCCCCGAAAGACGGCATAAGAAGACTTCCGCTCACAAGGAAGATGTGTTTGAGTTTCCCTTTTTTGAAAAGAGTTTTCATCTTTTCGATATAAGATGATAAAATCCCTTTGGTACAGTCTATATCAACAAATTTTTCGGGCGGAGTGTCTGAAAAACCTTCTGAATCCAAGGCAGAAGTCACGACTTTTGAGAAATTATCTTCGCTGATATAGTCAACACCCCGCCAAAAAGGAATGCTTGTCGTGAACATCCTTCCCCTATAGACTTCAGGCGGGTCATAAGAGCAGTCAGAGTTTATCATAACAGGCCCCGGAAAGCTTTCGATATCCATCTGCTGGTCAAGCAGGATATCTCCATAGTTTCCGACCAGATTCTTAAACTGACGCAGCTCAGGATAGCAAAAGGCAAGCATCATTTCTCCATGGGTGTAGACATCTATATTTTTACTCTGTGTGGCTTTCAAGATAGCTTCTAAATCTCTGATGTTGTTCCCTGAAACAAGAATGGCTTTCCCTTTCCTCGGAGTAATTCTTACTCTTGACGGAGATGGTTCTCCATAGCGGGAAGTCAGCGCATCATCAAAAAGCTTCATAGAGTCATAATATATTTTCCCTGCATCAATTAAAATTGCACCGAGCCTATCCTCTGATACATAGTCTATGCTTAAAGAATATAGTGTTTCAAGGAAAAAGTCATAAATCTTTTCGCTTTCAAAACCGAGATTTTTTGAATGCCGGGCATATTTTGCTATTCCTTTGAGGGCAATTATCACAAGTTCTCGCAGATTGTAGACATATTCATCATTGAAAATTTCCCTTTTTTTTCGAAGCAGTCTTTCGCCTTCTTTGAGGATATCAGATATTTTATACTTTGCATGCCAGTGATAACCATCAGGCATTATATCAATCGAGAAACCTCTATCCTTTGATATTTGCACATACTTTGCCTTTATTGAGTCTTTTGCCCGTTCAAGTTCTTTCACAAGCTCCAATATAACCCTATCATCAATAAGTATGTTGTTGATTGTCACATAGAAAACTTTTATTGCTATATGGTTAAATTCATCAATATTTCCGCTAAAGTGTTTTATTTTGGCGGCATATACGCTTATATATTGAACGCCTCTCATCAAATATTCTTCAATAGCGCTGCCGGTTGGACTTTTTGCACAAATTGATTTTATACGGCACGCTCTTGTATAAGAATCAAAGTTATCGCCATAAGAAAACATATTTTATCTCTCATAATCTCATCTTTTGTATTTTAAATCTTTTAAAAGAGTTTTAAATGCACAAAAAGTATAAAAAATATCTTCTTGGGATAGCACTTTTTCATGTATTTTTGAGGATAAAATTTAACTCTTTACATAAAGATGCTTCGCTTACGCTCAGCATGACCTGCTCTTGTCATTCTAAGAGCGGCAGCTCGAAGAATCTTTTTCCTTTTTTGCTTTCATCAGGCATAATGTTTTTTTCCCCGTCACTCTGAGGCAACGCCGAAGAGTCTGTTTCTGATTCGCTTACGTTCATCACAAAAAGAGAGAGAAAAGAAACTTTTCTCTCTCTCTTTTGTTTTAAATATATCTCAGCTTATTCAATGGTAAAATCAGGAGAACCGAACATGCCTTCGATTTCTTCCAAAATCGCAGACGGTTTTCTAGCATTACCTTTAGCTGAACGCTGCTGCTGCAGGTCATCTTCTTCAGACGAGTGAGTAAGGTGATAGAAACCTGTACCTGCCGGTATCAATCTACCGATGATAACGTTTTCTTTCAAACCTCTCAGGTAATCTTTCTTACCTTCAACCGCAACTTCAGTCAATATTCTTGTTGTTTCCTGGAAGCTAGCTGCTGATATGAAGCTTTCCGTATTCAAAGAAGCCTTTGTAATACCGAGCAATACATATTCATATGTAGCAGGAGTTCCTTCTGTTTTTGCAACTTCAGCATTTTCAGCTTCAATAGTTGCAAGTTCAACAAGCTCACCGGGGAGAAGTTTCGTATCGCCTGAGTCCACAACTTTAACTTTCTTGGTCATCTGACGTACGATAATTTCGATATGCTTATCGGCAATTTCTACACCCTGTGAGCGGTAAACTCTTTGAACTTCATCAACGAGATATTCTTGAACAGCTTCTTTTCCGCTCAATCTTATAACGTCATGAGGGTTCAGAGGACCGCTTGTCAGAGGCTGACCTTTTTTGATTTCCTGTTTATCGGATACAACGATGTTTGCGTCGATAGGATATTTGATTTCCTTACGCCCTGCTTCCGTTATAAAGAACAATCTTGCAGAATCTTCGTCATATTCGATTTCAACAGTACCGTCTTCTTCTGATAGGATAGCGCTTTCTTTCGGTTTTCTGGCTTCAAGAAGCTCTTCTACCCTCGGAAGACCCTGGACGATATCACCTGTTTTTTGACGTTCAAAAATCAAAGTACCAATCATATCCCCACGGAGTACGAGGTCATTCTGGTCAACCTGCAAAAGAGCACCGGCGCTGACCAAATAAGGTCTGCCTTTTCTTATAACAAGTTCTTTTGAAGTTACATCAACGACAACACCTGATACCGGAGAAATCTGTCCTTTTTCCGAAACTTGCTGATCAATTGTGACAAAGTCACCTTTTTTCACAACTGCTTTTGAGTCAAGAGCAATTTTTTCTTTCGCTTCATCAGAAATCAAAAGCAGACGGCGGAGCTCAGCACCTTCTTCATAATTTTTCAGGCTTGCTACTGCATCATTTGCTGCAAGAACCTGAGTTTTTGAAACAGGTGATTTCGGTTCGATTATCTGACCGTTCTTAACCAGAAGTTCTATCTGCATAGAGTTTTTCTGCTGCAGGTTTTCAACTTCTCTTCTGATAATCAGATTTTCAAGAACAACTATTCTCAAGTTGTTGTCATGTTTTTCAACAAGCCCTTTCAGGTGGCTCAAATAACCCTGCATTTGGATAACAAGGCTTGTTCTGACTAAAGCAGCCCCTTCAAGGTTTCTGATTACACTTCCGTCTTTATACTGAAGCTGTGTAACAGGAACGATGTCAATAATTCCGTTTTCTGTTGAAGAGAACTTGATAGATACTTCCTTAGGAGTCATATCATATTCCTGAACCGGTCTGATAAGAACCTGAACAGGAACGTCATCCATCACAACTTCTTCTTCATCAGATGATTCTTCCAGGAGGTTTTCTTCTTCCATCATTTCTTCTTCATCATCGATGTCGCCGACTTCTTCATCGATAAACAAAGAAGTTGCATTATCCTGAGAAAGAACCGTAATTAAAGATTTTTCCTTAACTTTTATACCTTTTGCAATTTCTGTTCCGGCTTCAACTATATCACCGTCTTCAACTTTCAACTCATTGATGCTGTCGATGGTTTTGATTTCACCGGAGCGGATTACAACTTCGTGGATAATATTGTTGAATTCACGAATTTCAACAATACCGTCGATGTGAGTGTAAACATCTTTAACTACTTCCGTACCGGCAGTTACATAAGTTCCTGATTCAACCATCTTCAAAGAGGCATCTTTGCTCATCTGATGGGTTTCTTCAGGTATGAACAAAATCTTACCCGGTTTGGTAATTATTTGATGTTCATCAACTTCTATTCCTTCATATCTGATTTCACCGCTTGAGGTGACAACATTTTCTTCATCAATCAACTCGGCGATAATCATACCGTTTTCAACGACAGTTCCTTCAGGAGATTTAATAATATATTTCTCACCTGTTGATTCAACATTCCAGATAAGCTCTTTCTTTGTATCCTCGAGAACAGCGTTTTCAGGTTTAATTGAAGCGATTACAATTGTAAGTTCTTTACCGCCTACAACCTTTGTGATTTTTCCTTCTTTTTGAAGTTCCAATCCTTCGCTGAAACGAACTTCGCCGCCATGTTCGCTGACGATTGAAGTTTCAGCTAGGATATCACCCTGTTTAACATTCTGACCATCTTTAACAAGTATTTTAGAGCCGAACGGAAGGTTATAAACATCTCCGCCCAATACCCATATAATACCGTTTTTGTTTGCAGTTCTTGAAATGTTACCGTGTCTGTCACGTTTTTCATCGGCGACAAGACCATCATAAACAATTTCACCGCTTACGTCAGAGTTGATATCTTTTGTTGCCTTCTCTGTCAGACGACTTCCTTCACCCTGTGTTGCTGGTTCGAATACAGCGAGAACATCACCTTTTTTAACTTCAGAACCGTTTTTAACGTATACAACAGCATTGTAAGGAATATGATATTTATGTTTTCTTCCTTTTTTATCTTCGAGTTCAACATCTATTTCTCTGATGCTTACCTGTACCATATCACCATGACGTGTTCTGAAATCACGTGTCGGAATATCTGATGCGATAACACCGTCAAAATCAGATGTAATCTGGCGCATAGAACCTGAACCACGGAATACACCGCCTGTGTGGAATGTTCTCATGGTAAGCTGTGTACCAGGTTCACCGATACTCTGTGCAGCGATAATACCGATTGCTTCTCCGACGTCTACCAGACTGTTTTGAGTCAAAGCCCAGCCATAGCATTTCTGGCAAACACCGTATTCAAGACCGCAGGTAAGAGGTGATCTGACTTTTGCCGATTGAAGATGCAATGTTTTGATTTTTGCCAAGTCTTCTCTTGATATTGTTGTATTTTTCTCAACAACGACATTACCTTCTGAATCTTTGATGTCTTCAGCAATTGTTCTGCCTAAAAGACGTTCTTCAAGAGAAACAATATCTCTATCACCGTCTTTGATAGCAGTCATAATGATTCCATCATCAGTTCCGCAGTCTTTATCTCTGATAATAACATCCTGTGCAACGTCAACAAGTCTTCTTGTCAGATATCCTGAGTCAGCTGTTTTCAACGCCGTGTCAACAAGACCTTTTCTTGCACCGTAACTTGAGATGATGTATTCTGTAACGCTCAAACCTTCTTTAAAGTTTGACTTAATCGGCAAGTCGATAATCTGCCCCTGAGAGTCAGCCATCAAACCACGCATACCGACAAGCTGGCTGACCTGAGAAACGTTACCTCTTGCACCTGAGAATGCCATCATATAGACAGGGTTTAACCTATCAAAGTTATCAACAACGCTCTTTGTTAATTTTTCAGTTGTTTCGCTCCAGGTGTCGATAACTTTTGTATAACGTTCAACTTCGGTGATTTCACCTTTAATATAACGTTGTGTTGATTTTTCGATTTCCAATTCGGCTTCTTTAAGCAAATCTTTTTTTACAACAGGAACGTCCAAGTCTTCGATAGAAATTGTTGTGCCTGCTTTTGTTGCATATCTGAAGCCAAGGTTTTTCAGAGTGTTCGCAAGATAAGCCGTCTTAGCTCCGCCGAATTCCAGATAAATTTGAGCCAGAAGGTTTTTCAAACCTTTTTTATCGACTGTTGTATTTATGAATTCAACACTCTTTTTTGTATGTTTTGGTATTAAAGTACTCATCTAATTATTACCTCAATCTGTTCAACTATTCTTAAGAGCTCAAAACAGCGCTTCTTACCGCTTCGTTGAAAATAATTCTGCCCACTGTAGTTTCGATTTTCGCACCATGTTCATCTCTTACTATAATCTTGTCATGGAGTTTCAATATTCCTGCTTCATGAGCGGATATAGCATCGTCATAAGAGAAGAAAGTGCCTTTTATCTGGGCATCTTTATCTTTCAATATGGTCAGATAATAAATACCAAGGACCATATCCTGAGAAGGAGTAATTATCGGCTGACCTGTCGCAGGAGCTAAGATGTTATTTGTAGCAAGCATAAGCATTCTTGCTTCTGTCTGAGCTTCTATTGACAGTGGTACGTGAACAGCCATTTGGTCACCGTCGAAGTCGGCGTTAAAAGCCGTACATACAAGCGGGTGAAGTTGGATTGCACGACCTTCTACAAGTACAGGTATAAATGCCTGAATACCGAGTCTGTGCAGTGTCGGAGCACGGTTCAGAAGAACCGGATGCCCGTCAATTACTTCTTCCAATATATCCCATACAACGTTCTCGGAACGTTCTATTTTCTTTTTAGCTGATTTAATATTTTGAACGATACCTCGTTCTATCAATTTGTTTACAACAAAAGGCTTGAACAGCTCGATTGCCATCTCTTTCGGCAAACCGCATTGATGCAGCTGAAGCTGAGGTCCGACAACGATAACTGAACGACCCGAGTAGTCAACACGTTTACCGAGAAGGTTCTGTCTGAAACGACCCTGTTTACCTTCGATGATATCGCTCAATGATTTAAGAGGTCTGTTATTCGGACCGAGAACGGTTCTTCCTCTTCTGCCGTTATCCATCAGGGCATCGACAGCTTCCTGAAGCATTCTTTTTTCGTTTCTTACGATAATTTCAGGAGCTCCCATCTCAAGCAATCTTAACAAACGGTTATTTCTGTTTATAACTCTTCTGTATAAATCGTTCAAATCGCTTGTTGCAAAACGTCCGCCGTCTAACTGAACCATAGGTCTTAAGTCAGGCGGAGTAACAGGAAGAACATCCATAATCATCCATGAAGGATTTGTGTTGCTGGCAGAAAGAGCTTCAGCAAGTCTTAATCTTTTGATTAATTTTGCTTTCTTCTGCACTGATGAACCGACATGAGCAAGTTCTTCTCTGATTTGTTCAGCCATATCAGCCATGTTTATTTCTTCGAGCAGAGTTTTTATTGCCTCTGCACCGATACTTACTTTCAGCTGAGTGTCTTCATGTTCGAGAACATAATCTTCATATTCTTCTTCCGTCAACAGCTGGCATTTTTTGAATTCTGTTTCACCCGGATCAAGAACAATATAGTTATTAAAATAGATAACCTGTTCCAAATCCTTCAAAGACATATCCAAAAGCAAACCAAGGTAACTCGGAATACCTTTCAAAAACCAGATATGGCTTACAGGTGCAGCAAGTTTTATATGACCGATACGGTGTCTTCTTACTTTACTGTCAGTAACTTCTACACCGCAGCGTTCGCATATAATCCCTTTGTGACGAACTCTTTTGTATTTACCGCAATAGCATTCCCAGTCTTTTGATGGCCCGAAAATTCTTTCACAGAACAGACCGTCTCTTTCCGGTTTCAATGTACGGTAGTTAATGGTTTCAGGTTTGGTAACCTCACCGTGCGACCATTTCAGAATACGCTCAGGAGAAGCGATTCCGATTTTTATATAATCAAAATAATCAATACTAGTAGACAATGGTCTTTCTCCCTTTATTTAAATTCTTTATTAATTTCTAATCCGTAATCACACCAGGTGATTCAAAGAAGTTTATATTCAACAGCTCTGAATCAATATCGCTGATTGTTCTCTTTGGAGCTGACTTTCTGATATCATCAGTATCACTCATAAGGTCAATTTCCTGACCGCCGCGTTTTGCAACTGTGATATCCAAGCCCATGCTCTGTAATTCTCTAACAAGAACTTTGAATGATTCAGGAATACCGGGTCTAGGGATGTTTTCTCCCTTAACAATTGCTTCGTAAGCTCTGCTTCTGCCGTTTACATCGTCTGATTTGATTGTAAGCATTTCTTGCAATGTATAAGCAGCACCATAAGCTTCCAAAGCCCAAACTTCCATCTCACCGAATCTTTGACCGCCGAATTGAGCTTTACCACCCAATGGTTGTTGTGTAACGAGTGAGTAAGGACCGGTACTTCTTGCGTGAATTTTATCATCTACTAGGTGAACTAACTTGAGGAAGTAAGTTAAACCGACAGAAACAGGCTGGTCAAATTCTTCACCAGTTCTTCCATCTCTCAATATAACTTTTCCTCCCGGTTGTACCCAGGTGTTTCCGGTTTTTTCTATAGCTTTTTGCAGCTCGAGAGCTGTTGAGTGAGCTGATGCATATTCTTCTCCGTACATTTCATCAAATGGAGGAGCTTCATAATAACAGTCATTCATATAAGCTATGAATCCTAAGAGAGCTTCATATGTTTGTCCTACATTCATACGGGATGGAACACCGAGCGGATTCAATACGATATCAACAGGTGTGCCATCAGGCAGGAACGGCATATCTTCTCTTGGAAGAATTCTTGAAACAATACCTTTGTTTCCGTGGCGTCCTGATAACTTATCTCCGACTGATACTTTACGTTTCTGCGCAATGTATACACGGATTACGGTATTTGCTCCTGGCGGCAACTCGTCACCTTTTTCTCTGTCAAATACTTTGACATCGACAACACGACCGCCTTCTCCATGAGGAACTCTCAAGCTGTTATCTTTTACATCTCTTGCTTTTTCAGCAAAGATAGCTCTCAAAAGTTTTTCTTCAGGCGGATGTTCTGATTCGCCCTTTGGAGTAATCTTTCCTACAAGGATATCATCTGCATAGACTCTCGCACCGATACGAACGATACCTCTTTCATCCAGGTGTCTCAAACTGTCTTCTGAAACATTCGGGATTTCTCGGGTAATTTCTTCAGGTCCGAGTTTTGTTTGTCTTGCATCTATTTCCAATTTTTCGATGTGAATACTTGTGAAGACATCTTCGATTACCAATCTTTCATTCAACAAGATAGCATCTTCGTAGTTATAGCCTTCCCAAGGCATGTAGGCAACAAGGATGTTTTTACCGAGCGAGAGTTCACCGAATTTGGTAGCTGCACCGTCAGCTATTACATCGCCTTTTTTAATCTTCTGACCTTCTTTTACAATCGGTCTTTGGTTAATGCAGGTATCCTGGTTGCTTCTTACGTATTTCATCAAAGAATAAGTTGTCTTTCTTCCTTGATTATCTACAACAAGAACTTCTTCACCAGTTACTCTTTCAACAGTACCGTCCTGTTGTGCAACAACGACCATACCTGAGTCTTGAGCGGCTCTTCTCTCTAAGCCGGTACCGACTCTAGGTCTATCCGTACAAAGAAGAGGAACTGCCTGACGTTGCATGTTTGACCCCATCAGTGCACGGTTCGCATCATCGTGTTCGATAAACGGAATCAATGATGTTGCAACAGAGATAATCTGAATCGGAGAAACACCGACATAGTCAACTTTTGATGACAAGCCCATTGTAAATTCACTGCGGTAACGAACAGGAACGTATTCAGAAACTATTCTTCTGTCTTTATCAAGAGTGATATCACTCGGTGCTACACGGAAGTTTTCTTCTTCATCGGCACTGAGGTATTCGACTTCTTCCGTTACCACACCGTTTTCAACCTTAAAGTACGGTGTTTCAATAAATCCATAGTCATTAACTCTTGCGTGAGTAGCGAGAGAACCTATCAAACCTGCGTTCGGACCTTCAGGTGTTTCTACGGGACAAATTCTTCCGTAGTGAGAAGGGTGAATATCACGAACGGCAAAGCCTGCTCTTTCTCTTGCAAGACCGCCAGGTCCTAATGCTGAAATTCTTCTTTTGTGAGTTAACTCAGCAAGAGGGTTTGTCTGATCCATAAACTGTGATAACTGAGAAGAACCGAAAAATTCTTTAATTGCAGCTATCAGAGGTTTTGTATTCAATAAGTTCAACGGAGTCAAAGACTCTGTATCCTGAAGAGTCATTCTTTCTTTTACAATTCTTTCAAGTCTTGAAAGACCGATTCTGAATTGGTTTTGAAGAAGTTCTCCGACTGAACGGATACGTCTGTTGCCCAAGTGGTCGATATCATCCAAACTTCCTTCATCATAAGTCAGATTGATAAGATATTCGATTGAAGCAACTATATCCTGGATTGTAAGAGTTCTGACCGTTTCAGGAACGCTCAATCCGAGTTTTTTATTCATCTTATAACGACCGACTTTACCGAGGTCATATTTCTTATCATCAAAGAATCTGCTTTCGATAATAGCCTTACCGCCGCTGACACTTGCCGGGTCACCCGGGCGGAGTTTCTTGTAAACTTCGATAAGAGCTTCTTCGATAGTAGAAGTCGGGTCTTTTTCAAGTGTTTTTTTCAAAAATTCACTGTGAGTGAATAATGAATCCATCTCCTGCTCGCTGATGCCGAGAGCTTTCAGCAATGTTGTTGCAGGGATTTTTCTGTTTTTATCAATTTTAACAGAGATAACGTCGTTTGAATCCGTTTCGATTTTCAACCATGCCCCTCTGTTTGGGATAAGAGTTGCATTGAACAGACGTTTACCTGTTGGTGAAATTTCTCTCTTATAATATATACCGGGAGATCTTACGATTTGTGATACGACAACACGTTCGGCACCGTTGATGATAAAGGTACCTTTATCCGTCATTGTCGGGATATCTCCGATATAAACTTCCTGTTCTTTTATTTCACCTGTATCACGGTTAACAAGACGCATCATAACTCTCAGTTGTTTTGAATAGCTTGCATCATGAATACGAGCTTCTTCTTCCGTATATTTCGGACTGTCAAACGTATAAGACGGCAAAAAATGCAACTCCAATCTTCCTGTATAGTCCTTAATAGGTGAAAAAGATAATAATTCTTCCTTTAATCCTTCCTTCAAAAACCATTCAAAAGATTTCTTTTGAACTTCAATTAAGTCCGGCAAATCGTCCAATCGGGTATTAGGGATACCCATTGGCGTAATTCTTTGTACATATTCTTTTGTCGACATTACAAACCTCGCCTATATGTGGTGTCTAAAAATTTCATCAGCAAGACACACTATCCCACCAATTATATAAATAGTATAGCAAAAAACAAGATAGTCAAGTTCCCGAAAAAATTTTTCGGGAACTTTGACTATTTTTATTAATAATTGTTAAGTTGTATTTTGTTCATAGTCTTTCTTTACTTTAATTGTATGCTATCTCAAAAGTCAATTTCAAATTAAGATCCGAGATATCCTAACCTTAAGTTAAAGAAGAAACTATTTAAGTTCGATAGTAGCACCAGCTTCTTCGAGTTTTTTCTTGATTTCTTCAGCTTCTTTCTTTTCGATGCCTTCTTTGATAGCTTTAGGAGCATTGTCAACCAAGTCTTTTGCTTCTTTCAAACCAAGACCTGTGATAGCTCTTACTTCTTTCAATACAGCGATTTTATTAGCACCTGCGCTAGCCAATACTACGTTTACTGTGCTAGCTTCTTCTTCAGCTGCTGCACCGGCTGCTGCTGCAGGGCCAGCTGCTGCTACTGCTACAGGAGCTGCTGCTGATACGCCGAATTTTTCTTCCATAGCTTTTACTAATTCAGCTGCTTCCAACAATGTTAAAGCTTCTATTTTTTCCAAAATTTCAGTTACGTTGCTCATTTGTTTTTCTCCTTTTATTTTTAAATTTGTTCTCTAACTATTCAAACTATGCAGACTTTTTCTGTCTTACCTGATCCATAGCATAAACTAGCGATCTCATAACAGCATTTACGGAGTTTGCGATACCAGATGCCGGTGAGTTTATGCTGCCAAGAATTTTTGCATAGAGTTCTTCTTTGCTCGGTAATTTTGCCAAAGCTTCTACTTCTTTCGGGCTCAAAAGAACGCCGTCGACTGCTCCGCCTTTGATTTCACCTTTTTTTGAATCTTTCATAAATTTTGTGAAAACTTTAGCGGGAGAAACTTCGTCACCAAAGCCCATAGCGATTGCAACAGGTCCTTCGAGCAAATCTGTCATGCACTCAAATGGAGTATCCTTGATTGCAATTTTAGCCAATGTATTTTTAACTACTGTATAATCACCGTCTTCTTTTTGCAGACGACGTCTTACGTCTGTGATTTCTGCAACAGAAAGACCTTTGTATTCAGTAACTATCATTACCTTTGCTTTTGCTACATGTTCTTTTATAGCTTCAATTTTTTCATTCTTAAAGGCCTTTGTAGCCATACTGTTTCACCCCTTTCGGCATAAAAAAATTCTGCACATCACGCAGAACTTCATAATCAAAAATATTTAATTTATTTGATTACCTCGGTCGGCGATTGCTCATTAGGTCTTTTCAGACACCGACTGTCTGCGGTTGTAGAGGTATATTATATTAAACATTTTTGAAAATCAATATCTTTATTTTTTAATGTTACAAAAAAAGAAAAAACCTTCACATCAAAAAAGAATATGAAGGCTAAAAAGCTTCGAATTTTTTGCTGGTGCAAACCTACATGCTTATTCTAAGTTTAATCATTGTTCAGCAGGTTCAGCTGTTTTTTTCCGGAGCCGGAGATGGTGCAACATCTGGTACTGACGGGTCAGCCGGCTCTGCTTCTCTTTTAGGTGACGGAAAGGGTGTAACTGGTACTGACGGGTCTGCCGGTTCTGCTTCTCCTTTTGGTGACGGAGAGGGTGTAACTGGTACTGATGGGTCAGCCGGCTCTGCTTCTACTTTTGGTGACGGAGGAGTTGTAACATCCGGTACTGATGGGTCAGCCGGCTCTGCTTCTACTTTTGGTGACGGAGGAGTTGTAACATCTGGTACTTCTTCATCATATGCATCATAAGCTGTTCCAATTAATTCATTCAATTCACTTTTATCAAGAAAACCATCATTATTTCTGTCTATAATAGCCTGGAAACCGTCAGCATCTTCTTCTTCCAGATATCCATTTTCCATTGCATTAGATATAAAAGTGTCTACGCCTACAGCATTTACTCCACCCAGCCCAAAAAAACTTCGCCGTACATCATCACCATTTCTTTGAGCTGTATCAAAAATTTCATCGGTATAATACTCTATAAAAGCCTCTTTATTATCAAAGATACTTTTATCATAGGCTCCCTCTTTTGCTTCTTTTATTGAATTCTTTGATTTGGTTACAAATTCATCTTTAATACCGAATGATTTCAATATGTCATTCAAATTAATATTTGACATTTTAATATTCCCTTTCCATTTTACTCATATTTAGTCATATTTAGTTTTTCGGAAAGAAGAGAATATTCTTTAGCTCAATATTTTCATTATATTCTATTAAAAATAGTATCTTCACTGCTTTTCAGCGGCAACAAACTTAAGTTTACATTGTGTTACAATTTCTGTTCCATTTTTAATAAAAGAAATATCTTCTCAATTCAGAAATTAAAAACTTACTTCTTCAAATAACTCTCGATAAAACCGTCGATATCACCATCCATCACAGCGTCAACATTTCCCATCTCATAGCCGGTACGGAGGTCTTTTACCATTTTGTAAGGGTGAAAGACATATGAACGAATTTGCGACCCGAAGTTAACATCCATAACTTCGCCCTTCAGCTCAGACACCTTCTGCTCATGCTCCTGCTGTTTCATCTCCAAGAGTTTTGATGCAAGAAGCTGCATGGCAATTTCTTTGTTCTTCAGCTGAGAGCGCTCCTGCTGACATTTTATCACTATGCCTGTCGGCTTATGAAACAATCTGACTGCTGTTTCCACCTTGTTCACATTTTGTCCGCCGGCACCGCCTGAACGCATGGTTTCGAATTCAACTTCATCAGGGGGGATGACTATTTTCTTTTCGCAATCTTCTATTACGGGGCTGACTTCAAGAGAGGCAAAACTTGTCTGACGCTTTCCATTCGCATTAAACGGAGAAATCCTGACAAGACGGTGAACACCTTTTTCCGCCTTCGCATAACCATATGCATATTTCCCTGATACTCTGAACGTACAGCTTTTTATACCTGCTTCATCCCCCTCTGAAGTATCAATGATGTCAACATGCCAGCCTTTTCTCTCAGCCCAGCGGATATACATACGGAGAAGCATCTGTGCCCAATCCTGTGCATCCGTACCTCCTGCGCCTGCGTTTACTGTCAAAAGAGCGTCAGATTCATCATATTCACCTGATAACATTTTTTGAAATTCCCATTTTTCAAGTTCATCAGATAGTTTTTTCAATGACTCAGAGGCTTCATCAAGCAGGGATGGGTCATGTTCTTCTTCCGAGAGCTCGACCAGAGTGTTTGAATCATCAAGAAGAGTATCCCAATTTTTGATTTTTTCAAGAGAAGACTTTGCCTCATTGAGTTTTTTCGACACTGATGCCGCTTCTTTCTGGTCATTCCATATATCAGGATTTTCAAGTTGTTTTTCAAGAGATGTTATTTGATTTTGAAGACCGCTCGGGTCAAAGACACTCCTTCGCCTGAAGGAGTCTTTTTTCTAACTCTTTAGACTGTCTCTTCAAGTCTGCTATATCAACACTCATAAAATTCTCCGCCTACTGTTTTCCGCAGCATTTTTTGTATTTTAACCCGCTTCCGCATGGGCACAGGTCATTTCTCCCGATTTTTTCTCTTGTAACCGGAGAGTTATCGCTGTCTTCTTCAGGTGATGCGCCGTATTTTTCGGCAGCCTCAGACAGAGAGGTTTTGATTGGCTCATCAGGTTCAGGCATTCCCATAATCTCAAAATGGAACTGCATTCTGAATAAATGTGTAACCGTTTCTGCCTGAATCTGGTGCATCATGTCATTGAACATTTCAAATGCTTCACGTTTATATTCAATGAGCGGATCTTTCTGACCGTAAGCACGAAGCCCGATGCCCTCTCTAAGCATATCTATGTTATGGAGGTGGTCAATCCATTTATTATCAACGACACGCAGCAGAATATCTTTCTCTGCGACTCTCATAATATTATCGGGAGCACCGTATTCTTGGGGAACATAAGCTCCTTCCCCTTCTGTCAGGCGCATCAGTTCGTTGTACCCTTCAACTGCCTGCTCTTCGTTATTTTTGTAAGCTTCTTTTGCCATTTCGGTAATTTTATCGCACATCTGCGCAAAAGTAAGAGAAGAAATATCCTCTTTCTTAAGCTCCGATAACTGAGGGAATACAGAACGCACAGAGTTGAGCAAGGCATTCAGGTCTTCTTCTGTGTAATCCTGAACAGCCATCTCAGGATTGAAATATGTTCCGACAAGTCTTTCAACTTCTTTTTCTATCATATAAAGAATATCTTCGTAGATATTTTCTCCTTCGAGAACACGACGACGCTGCTTGTAGAACAGCTCTCTTTGCTGATTCATAACATCGTCATATTCAAGAACACTTTTTCTTATATCAAAGTGATATGTTTCAACTTTCTTTTGAGCTGATTGTATTGTCTTGCTGATGATTGACGATTCAATAGCCATAGATTCATCAATATTCATTGTTTCCATCAGAGAAGAAACTTTATCGCCGCCGAATATTCTCATCAAATTATCCTGCAAAGACAGGAAGAATCTGCTTGACCCCGGGTCGCCCTGACGGCCTGCACGACCTCTCAGCTGATTATCAATACGGCGTGATTCATGACGTTCAGTACCGATAACATGCAGTCCTCCTGCGGCTCTTACTATTTCCTGTTCTTCCTGGGTAATTTTGAACGCTTCTTCAAGAATTTCTTCTCTTTTTTGAGCATAATCTTCAGGAGCCATCTCTTCTTTTTTGATACCACGCTGCGTCATCAAATCTCTTGCGAGAAACTCGGGGTTACCGCCAAGAAGAATATCAGTACCACGACCTGCCATATTGGTAGCAATTGTAACGGCTCCCGCACGACCTGCCTGAGCGATTATTTGAGCTTCTTTCTCATGGTGTTTTGCGTTCAAAACATTATGAGGAATGCCTCTTTTTTTCAACAATGATGAAAGATACTCGGATTTTTCAATGCTTATTGTACCGACAAGAACAGGCGCTTTCTTTTCGTGATATTCGACTATTTCATCAACAACCGCAAGGAACTTCTGTTTTTCCGTTTTATAAACGACATCTGACATATCTATTCTTATATCAGGTTTGTTTGTTGGGATTGTCGTTACTTCAAGGTTATAAATCTTTCCGAATTCAGCTTCTTCAGTCATGGCGGTACCTGTCATGCCTGAGAGTTTCGGGTAAAGTCTGAAAAGGTTCTGGAAGGTAATGCTTGCAAGAGTTTGAGTTTCGTCCTGAATTTTTACACCTTCTTTTGCCTCGATAGCCTGGTGAAGACCGTCACTCCAGCGGCGTCCCGGCATGAGCCTTCCCGTAAACTCATCAACAATAACAATTTCTCCGTCTTTGAGAACATAGTCGGTGTCACGAATAAAGAGTTCTTTTGCTCTCAAAGCCTGTATAAGGTGGTGGGCATACTGAGTTGACGGGTCGAAAAGGTCTTTTATTTCGAGCATTTCCTGAGCTCTATCAATACCTTCTTCGTTCAGGATAACGTTTTTATTCTTCTCATCAACGGTATAGTCAACATCTTTCTCTAGTTTCGGAGCAATCTTTGACATAATTACGTATGTATCGGCTGATTTATCGAGTCTTCCGCTTATAATCAACGGTGTTCTTGCCTCGTCAATCAGGATGCTGTCAACTTCATCGACAATTGCATAGTTGTAAGGTCTTTGAACGCACTGATCAAGACTTCCTGCCATATTATCCCTCAGATAATCAAACCCGTATTCATTGTTTGTTCCATAAGTAATATCAGCGGCATAAGCCTCTTTTTTACGTGCAAAGTCATGGTCATTTGACAAAACAAGACCGACACTCATTCCCAAAAATTTGTATATCTGCCCCATCCACTCGCTGTCACGTTTTGCAAGATAATCGTTTACCGTAACAACATGAGCCCCTTTGCCTGTCAGAGCATTCAAATAAACAGGAAGCGTAGCAACAAGAGTTTTACCTTCACCTGTTCTCATCTCAGCTATCTGTCCTTTGTTCAGGACCATGCCGCCTATTAACTGAACATCATAGTGACGCATGTTCAGAACTCTTTTTCCTGCCTCTCTCACTGTCGCAAAAGCCTCGGGGAGAATCAAATCAAGAGCTTCATTCTGAAGAATCAGGTCTTGTTTTTTATCTTCAACTTTTCGTCTGTTATCGAGCTTATTTTTGAACTCAACCGTTTTTGCACGGAGTTCATCATCAGATAGTTTCGAAAAATCTTCTTCAAGTATATTTATATGTTCAACTATCGGTAAAAGTGTTTTAACTTTTCTTTCATTCGGGTCGCCCAATAGTTTTGCCAATAACTTCATCATAATTTTAAATTCCTCTTCCCTCGGGATAAAAATTCCTCAAATATAATTTTATCACAAAAAAAAGAGGGTTAATAAATTACCCTCATATTAAACTTTAAGTGCCACAATGGGTTACGCTTTTATTAAACTTTTTAGAGAAAGATAAGCCGCAAAAGAATTTCTTACTTTGCTCTTGGCTGAAAGAAGTACCACCTGTTGTTCTATTTACGGCTTATCATCAGGTTCAGCTATCACGCATATATATTAATAAAAACATTTGTTGTTCAACAATTGCATGATATAACTAAAAACTTAACAATAATTAATATGTTCAATAAAAAATTTCTGTTAACACCATGCCAAATTTTTACAAATTTTGGAGCGCATCAAAAATTTTCTCACCTGTTTTCAGCCCGAACATATCCTGCAGTTCTTCTTTGTTTGCAGCGAGAATGCCCTCTATCGTTTCAAAACGTTCGAACAATTGTTTCTTCTTCTTTTCTGACACTCCTGGGATTTCATCCAACGAAGACTCTACCGCAGTTTTTGAACGCAGCTTTCTATGATAAGTTATTGCAAACCTGTGCGCTTCATCCCTGACTTTCTGGAACAAGAACAGCGCTTTTGAGTTAAGAGGAAACAAAATAGAATTCTTCTGATGGGGTAAAAAGACCTCCTCTTCCCGTTTTGCAAGAGATACGATATCTGATGAAATTCCTCCCAGTTCATCAAGCACTCCGACAGCTGATGATAACTGTCCCTTGCCGCCATCTATAATAATCAAATCAGGCATGGGCAGATTTTCTTTTTTAAGACGGGAGTAACGGCGTCTTATTACTTCCCGCATGGATTGGAAGTCATCCACCTGCGTATCTTTCAGAGTACGGATTTTAAATCTTTTATACATGGATTTTTTAGGTCTTCCGTTCTCAAAATAAACCATTGACGCAACGGTGTTCGTTCCCTGAATATGAGAAATATCAAAACATTCTATGGTATGGGGGAAATTCTTGAGTTTCAGTTTTTCCTGAATATAAGACCCGACCTCATTCCACTCATCAGCCATCTGAGTTGAAAGAGTAAGTTTCAGGCGGTCAAAACTGATAGAGGCGTTCTTGTTTGCAAGGTCTATCATTTCTTTTTTCCTGCCGATTTTTGGAACCGTGACATCAACCTTTTTGCCTTTTTTTATTTTCAGCCACTGAGATATCAGGTCTTTTTCTTCCTCCGAAATTTCGAGAGGCAAAAAGATTTCTGATGCTATATCATCAGTTGAAATATAATAATCCTTCAAAAATCTCTCCAAATACTCTTCTGTCGTATTCTCAGGAGAAATTTCATAGTCAAAATCCTGTTTATCAATCAGTCTGCCATGCCTGATTTTCATGACAACAAAACACAGGCGGTTGCTCTCACGATAAAACCCGATAATATCCTGAAATATGTTTGTATTTTCCGAAACAACTTTCTGCCGTTCCATAACTTTTTTCACGTCAAAATAGCTGTCACGGTATCTGGCTGCCTTCTCATACTGCTGCTTCTCGGCATAAACTTCCATCTGATGCTTCAGCTGTTCGAGGAGTTCCCCTTGATTTCCGGATAAAAACATTTCAACCTGTTTTACAAGAGCCTTATACTCCTCAGATGAAACAAGTTTCTGGCATGGTCCGAGGCATTTTCCTATTTGATAATAGATACATGGACGGTCTTTAAATCTAGGGGTTTTGCACTGTTTGAGAGGAAAAATTTTTTTTATCAGCTCGAGAGTAGAGTACATCGCTCTTGAATTTGTATACGGGCCGTAGTATCTTCCCTTTGCCATATTTTTGTTGGCACGTCTTGTGACAATTATGCGGGGATAATCTTCATCGGTAATCAAAAACCAGGGAAACTTCTTATCATCCTTCAAAAGAACATTGTATTTCGGCTTATGTTTTTTTATCATGTGAGATTCAAGTATCAGCGCTTCAACCTCGGTATCAGTCACAATATATTTGAAACTCACAATCTGAGGCACCATAACTCTCAGCTTCGGCGAGTCATGATTTTTGTTGAAATAACTCCTGACACGGTTTTTGAGAACCTTTGCCTTGCCGACATAGATAATCTCACCGTTTTTATCGAGCATAAAATATACCCCCGGCATATCGGGGAGTAAATTCAGCTGTTCTTTTAAAGGAATGTTTGTCATACCTTTATTATATTATTTTTTTCATCAACATGAACAATCTTTGGAACGAGTTTATCGGCTTCCTCAGGAGTGCACTGTGCAAAGGCAACAATAATCACTTTATCGCCGACGGCAACTTTTCTTGCGGCAGCTCCGTTCAAACAAATATCACGGTTTCCTCTTTTTCCTGTTATGACATAAGTTGAGAAGCGTTCGCCGTTGTTCACATCAAGGATATCAACTTTCTGACCTTCTCTTATACCAGATGCCTGCATAAGCTCTTCATCTATGGTGATAGAGCCGACATAATTCAAGTTTGCATCTGTTACCGTTGCACGATGGATTTTTGAGTACAACATCTCTATTAACATAATTCTAACCTCTATGAAACGGCTTTCACCGCTTCTATCATTTTTTCAACTGCCTCATCAGGAGTAAGTTTCATGACTTCTCCAGTTTCCCGAATCTTAAATTCAACCAAACCTTCAGAAAGAGTTTTTCCTGCAGTAATTCTATAAGGGAAGCCGATTAAATCGGCATCTTTGAATTTTACGCCCGCTCTTTCTGCTCTGTCATCGAGAACAACCTCGACTCCTGCTTTTTGAAGTTTTTCATAAATATCTGAAGCAACTTTCATCTGCTGCTCATCCTGATCGCTGACAGGTACAACTACAACATGATATGGAGCAATCTGTATCGGCCACTTGATACCGTGTTCATCATGATATCTTTCAACTGCGGCAGCAGCCGTTCTCGAAATTCCTATACCGTAACATCCCATTATGAAGGGTTTTTCTTTACCGTCTTCTGCTGTAAATGTTGCATTCATTGCCTTTGAATATTTTGTACCGAGTTTGAAGATATTACCTACTTCAATACCTTTCGTAATCATCAGATGCCCGTCGCACTCGGGGCAGCCTTCTCCGACCTGAGCAAGTCTGATATCAAACAGCTCGGGCAGCTCAATATCAACGCCCCAGTTTGCACCGACAAGGTGCTTATCTGTTTGATTTATGCCGACTACGAAATTTTTCAAATCTTTAACGCTCAAATCAGCAACAATTTTCACGTTTTTCATTCCTTTCGGACCGATGAACCCAGGTTCTGCGCTGAATCCGTTTTTATTCATCAGTTCAAGAATTTCTTCAGATGTAGCAATTCTTATTTCATTTGCTCCAAGAGCATTCTGAAGTTTGATTTCTTCTACGTTCTGATCTCCTCTGATTAGAGCTATTGCAGGCTTGCTGTCTGCTATATAGACAAGAGCCTTACAAATAATTGTTGAAGGAATTTTCAAAAATTCTGCAAGTTCTTCAATTGTTCTTGTATGCGGAGTATCAACTATCTCAGCTTTTTCAAAACGCCCTGTCATCTCAGCCGGCAGCATCTTTGATGTTGCATTGTTTGAATTTGCTGCATAAGAACATTTATCGCAGTATAAAACATCATTTTCCCCGCTGTCAGTTTTGGTCAACACCATAAATTCATGGCTGACGCTTCCGCCGATTGCGCCAGAGTCACTTCTGACCATACGTGTTTCAAGACCGCATCTAAGGAATATTTTGGTGTAAGCTCTTGCCATTTTCTCATAAGCGATATCAAGCCCTGCTTCATCAACATCAAAGCTGTAGGCATCTTTCATAATAAATTCACGACCTCTCAAAAGTCCGAAACGGGGACGGATTTCATCCCTGAATTTATTTTGAATTTGATAGAGATTAACAGGCAGCTGGCGGTAAGAACGTATTTCATCACGAGCAAGTGCAGTAATCACCTCTTCATGAGTCGGTCCGAGTGCCATTTCTTTGCCATGGCGGTCTTGAAGCCTCATCAGCTCTTTTCCATAGACTGCCCAGCGACCTGACTGTTCCCATAGTTCTTTAGGCTGAACAATCGGCATCAGAAGCTCTTGAGCACCTTCTTTGTCCATCTCTTCTCTTACTATATTTTCTATTTTCTTGAGAACTCTCCACATCAGAGGAAGATATGTATAAATACCTCCTGCGAGTTTTCTCATATAACCGCCTCTTAAAAGAAGCTGATGAGAAACGACTTCTGCGTCTGATGGGACTTCTCTCAGAGTCTGAACAAATAAAGATGACATTTTCATATTATAACTAACCTCTTATTCCATTTTTTTTAATGATATAACAAAAAAATAAAAAAGAGGACATTTTCATCCTCTTCTGTAATTTATCCCCAATCTCCAACCATTTACGTTGGTTTAGTTTATATACTAATATTCTATCCCTTGTCTTGCCATAACTCCCGTATCAAAGTAGTGCTTAATGGGTTTCATCTCGGTAACAAGATGAGCCATTGCAATCAATTCGGGGTTAGCTCTTCTCCCTGTCAGTACAATCTCCAATTCCTGAGGCTTGTTCATCAGAGCCTCTTTAATTTCTGAAATTTTTATCATCCCTAAATCAGCGCAGATATTAATCTCATCTAGAATAATAAGCTGATATTTTCTGCTCTGGATTGATTCTTTTGCAAACTGCCATCCTCTTCTTGCTTCTTTGAAATCTTCAATACAAACATTGTGAGAATAAACAACTCTGTCCATACCGAATTGAGCGACTTCAAAGTTTGGCAAAAATTTTGAAGCGGACATCATTTCGCCGTAGTAGTTAGCACCGTTATCCCCTTTTGTGAACTGAATCATAAGCACTTTCCACCCATGACCCAAAGCTCTCAGTGCCAATCCCAAAGATGCTGTAGTTTTCCCTTTTCCGTCCCCTGTGTAAATCTGAATGTAGCCGTTTTGTAACATAGTAAGAATAATTCCTCCGAAAAATTAATGCAGCGACAACAAGATAACAAAATAACCAACAACGTTATTTTATCAGTTAAAAGTTACTAACCATTTTTTAGAGTTAAACTTTTTTATATATCTTTATTATCTCTATCTATTATTATCTTTTATTTTTCCTAGCAATTTAGACTCGAAAAGCTATACCCGATATAATAGAACAAAACTCACCCGTTGGGCAAAAAAAACTTTGATTTGTTACATTAAAAATTTTACAACATATTTGAAATCTAGAGCTGCTCTGTTTATAGGGTTTTGTAGAAAAAATTAACAACAAAAAAATTAAACAATCTTAATGAACTATTGAAAAATCCTAAATATAATAATTCCGACTATATTTATTAAAAAAATTAGTGCATTATTTCTTAAACTTATTTCTGAAAAACTGAAACATCATTCCGAAAAAAATATTTTTTTAAAAAACCTTAAAAATTCTTATCAATTAAAAAAATCTATAGCATTCGGATTATTTATAAAATATCTGTTATGTTATAATGAAAAAGAGAGAGAAAAACAGAAAGTATTTCATAAATGATGGAAGAGTCATTTAACAAACAAGACATAGATTATTGGATAAAAGAATATAAAAACTCCAAAAACGAGCATATAAAAGAGCAGCTGCGTAAATTTATCGTAATTGCATGCACTCCTCTTGTCAAAAAAATCTCTCACGGTCTGGCGAGAAGAAACACCGACCCGATAGAAGACCTCATTCAGGTCGGAAGCGTCGGGCTGCTCAAAGCTATTGATAACTACGATTTAACTCAGGGGTCAAGTTTCAAAACTTATGCAACTTACCTCATCACGGGAGAAATAAGACACTATCTCCGTGATAAATCTTCAATGATTAGGGCGCCAAGAGAGCTGCAGGAGTTATCATATCGTGTAAATCAGATTATACAGAAACTCACGGTAGAATTAGGAGAACCCCCATCAGACCTTGAAATTGCCGGAATGCTGCAAATACCTGTCCAGAGAGTCAACGAAGTAACAGAAGTGGATAGAAGGAAAAATACGGTTTCTCTTGATTATATTGCCTCATCGAACAATGATTCAGACCAACCGTTGATTGAAAGATTGGTTGACAGCAATTATCAGGAAAAAATTGACCGTCAGGAAATAAAAATTATACTGACAGACGCTCTTGAGATGCTTGATGAAGATTTGAAAAAAATTGTACTAATGAGTTATTTCAAAGATATGAGCCAGCAGGAAATCGCTGATGAACTCGGAATATCTCAAATGCAGGTAAGCAGAAAAATTAAAAAAGCACTGAATGAGCTGTTTAACATAATCAAAAATAAAGAAGAAATGCTGAAATAATGACTCTCGAACTTTATTTGAATATATTTGCGGCAATAATCGGACTCTGCATAGGCAGTTTTCTGAACGTTGTTGCCCTAAGACAGCTGAAGGGAGAGGAGTTTGTCATGAAGGCTTCTCATTGCCCGAAGTGCAACAATTTCCTCAAATGGTATGACAACATCCCTGTGTTGTCTTATCTGTGTTTGGGCGGCAAGTGCAGATTTTGCAAAGAAAAAATCAGCATACAATACCCGATTGTCGAAGCTTCAACAGGTATTGTGTTTGCTTTTTTGTTTTTCTTTTTCGGATTGAGTTTCAAAACACTGTTTTTGATGATTTTAGCCTCTCTTATGATTGTCATGTGCATCACTGACATAAAAGAGCAGGCTGTATTCGACACAAACTCATACCCTGTCATAATCTTAGGTATTTTATACAACGCACTCAACTTTGGAGATATCAGCATTCTGAACTCTTGTGCTGCTGCCGTTGCCGGTTTTGTGTTTTTCGAAATTGTGGCAAGAAGCGGCAAACCCTTCTTTGGAGAAAGAATTTTCGGAGAAGGAGACTCAATCATTGCAGCTGGACTCGGAGCATTCTTCGGTCTGAAAGCATTAATCCCGATAATTATAGTCAGCTTCCTGATACAGGTTATCGCCGGCATGCCGGTTGTTGTGAAAAATATGCTGAAAGAAAAAGACTACAAATCGGTAGCTGCCGTATTTGCATTGATTTTCTGCATAATGCTTGCATTTGCAAACAAATATATGATTAAGCATGAAGAACTTATTTATTATTCACTCGGCCTGTCAGGCTTGACAATTATTATCGCAATAATCTCTACAGTCATAATCCTCGGTGGAATAAAAGAAAGACAATCTTTCACACTCTTGCCTTTCGGACCTGCGTTGATTATCAGCGGACTGCTTTATATGTTTGCCGGTTCAAATCTTTTATCCTGCTTAATCAAACTCTTTACATAGTCCCGTGTGTGTTTATCTACCTCAATAATATCAGCAAGCGAAGGATTTCTGAGAGTTTTGTGTTTTGATAAAGCATCCTCTACAATTTCCCAGATGCGGTAAAGAGGAATTTTATTCTCAAGATATGCATATACGGCAACTTCGTTTGCGGCATTCAGCACAACGGGATTTGTTCCGCCTTCTTTTCCCGAATGATAAGCAAGTTCAAGACAGCGGAATTTTTTGAAATCAGGTTTCTCAAATGTAAGCTGTCCGATTTGAGTAAAATCAAAGCTGTCTGTTTTTATCCCCTCAGAACGTTCAGGATACGTCAGAGCGTACTGTATAGGAATATGCATGCTTGGAATACCCATCTGTGCGATAACGCTTCCATCGTTGTATTCAACAGCGCTGTGTATAATACTTTGAGGATGTATGACGACTTCTATATCATCATAATCAACTCCAAAGAGATGGTGAGCTTCGATGACTTCAAGACCTTTATTCATCAAAGTGGCAGAGTCAACGGTTATTTTACTGCCCATATGCCATTTCGGATGATTCAGTGTTTGCTCGACTGATGCATTCTTCATATATTCTAAAGGTTTATCCCTGAACGGCCCGCCCGATGCGGTAATAAGAAGTTTTCTTACCTGATTTATATCTTTTATGCACTGATGAATGGCAGAATGCTCGCTGTCAACAGGTAAAAGTTTTGCTTTTGATTTTTTCAACCTTTCATTCACAATATCGCCTGCGGCAACAAGAGTTTCTTTGTTTGCAAGCGCCACATCAACATTGCTGTTGATGGCGGCAAGTGTCGGGAACAGACCGTTCAATCCGGTAACACTGACAAGGACAATGTCATTTATTGCATTTTGAGCAATTTCAACAAGCCCGTCATTGCCGCATAAAACTTTAAGTTCGGGAAATTCTTTTTCCAGAGCCAAAGCTGCGTCTTTATCATCCATCGAAACAACTTCAGGGTTATACTTTCTAATCTGTTCGCTAATCAGCCCAACATTATGCGCCGCAGCAAGAGCGTAGATTTCAAAGTTATCAGGCATCTTATCGACAACTTCGAGAGCCTGCCTGCCTATCGAGCCTGTTGAACCGAGTATGGAAATTTTCTTTTTCATAATAAAAAAGTATAGGACAAACAGAGTTTATTTCACATTATTTTTTTGTCCGAATAAAATCAAGCTGTTTGATTCTTCAAAGTCACCCTGAATAATATGCAATTTCTTTGCACTGCTTAACTGATAAGTATTACCTGAGAACGGGTCATACCAGGAGTCAATGTCTGAAAACGGAAGATTTGAAATATCAACAACTACATCTTCCTCGGGTTCATTTCTTGATACAATGACTATTGCACACTCATCCTCAAGATATCTGGCATAAGAATACAACTTGTTCTCATCATCAACTTTAACAGTCAAAAACACACCGTCACGCAGACATTGTTTGTGCTGGCGAAGACTTATCAGCTGTTGGTAATACCCGAATATTTTCCTCGGTTCCTGATAGGCAATGAGATTGTCAAATACATCCCATTTCATAGGACGTCTGTTATCAGGGTCTTCATTCCCCTTCATACCTATTTCATCACCGTAATAAATCGTAGGAGCACCGATAAGACTAAACTGCATCAGCAGTGCTGTTTTGTAAACTTTGAAATCACTCAAAACAGAACGCAGACGTCTTGTATCATGAGTTGAAAAACAATTGAACTGCGACTTATCAGTGTTGAAAGAAATATTTGCATAATTCTTATGCAAAATCTCATCAAGCTCGCTGATAGAAATTTCATCCTCTGCCTGAACTCTGTCACTCTTCGGCTCGAGTATTTCTCCTGATAAGAAGTTCAATATAACTTCTCTTATAGGATAGTTCATCACTGCGTCAAATCGTCTCGGACGATTTTCAGAATTTGAGTTGAGAAAACTGTTTGTTATCTCATCATTTGACCATATTTCGCCAAGAATATACAAACTGTCTTTATCTCTTCCGAGATTTTCGAGTTCTTTTCTCATCTCTTCCCTGAACTCTTCCCAGAACTCATGAGCGTTCTCAAGCAAATCAGGCACATCAAGCCTGAATCCGTCAAAGCCAAGCCTTAGAACCCTCCTTGCACTCTCAAAGAGATGTTCTTTTACGTCAGGATTTTTGGTGTTCAACTCCGGTATCTCAAAGAAGCCAAACCAGCAGTTATAACTCGGCTGATTATTTATATCAGTAAGCAAATAATACGGCTGATCCGCAATAATTGCCCCTAGTGATGAGTTTTTAAATTTCTCGGGATTTTCTATCGGAAACTTGTATTTCCCGCCCCATATGCTGAGATAACTTTCTTTCGACGGATCAAAAGAGGTTTCTCTCGGGTCATTTTCAACTTCCACATTGGTGTATTTGGCTTCGTTTGAATTTTGCAAAATAGGAATTTCTATCTTCTGACCGTTTTCAAAATAAATCCCCCGATACCAGTCAACATACTGGGACTCTGGACCGTTTTTAATAATATCTTTGAAAGCATAATGGTTTAATCCGGTATGATTGAAGACAACATCAAAAATAATTTTTGCACCTTCTTGATGCAATGCTTCCATCAACGATTTCAAATCCTCTGATGTTCCAAACTGGGGGTCAATTTTCATCAAATCTTCAGGCCAGTATTTGTGATTTGACGCTGTAGAAAAATATATCGAATTGAGATAAATTGCGCAGTCGCTCAAATCTCCGTTGTATAATTCTTTCAGGTAGTCTATTTTTTGTTCTATCCCCTTCAAATCACCGCCGAAACTGTTAAAATAATCAGGTTTCTCACCCCAGTCCGCCATGCCCGGTTTATCACAGCTTTTATGAAATCTATCAGGAAAAATCTGATACCATATAGCATTTCTTGACCACTCGCATGTGCTGATTGTCGAATAATACAGCTCGCTCATATCAGGATAATAAGAATCTCCGTCTATCAAAAACTTATACGGTTCTCTGCCCGGTTTTACATCAAATACCCCCACCCAGTGGTTATTCTTATCTTTGATAAGGGCATAATCATCAAGCACTGAATAATCTCTTCCCCATTCATTGAACTCACCGAGGAGATGAACGCTCTTTATCTCCACATTCTTATAACCGCAACTGTCAGGATCAAAGCAAAAAATTTCTTTCACCAGTCCTCGTTTTTGCATAAACCAAGCTCCTTATATAAACTAACCGCCAAAGACACTATAGGATAATAATAAATAATACCACATTTTTTGTCCTGTTAACTCGTTTGCGATATAATTATTACAATATATATATGAGAAATAATTATGCCTCAAATACTAAAAGAAGAACTCAAAGAACAAATTCTGACTGCCGCTAAAAAAGAATTTCTGACAAAAGATTTCCAAAACGCAAGCATAAGAAACATAGCAAAAAGCTTATCCTGTTCAGCAGGAAATATATACAACTATTTCGAAAATAAAGACGCACTCTTTCTCGCAACCGTGCAGGATACTGTTTCTGAATTTGAAGAGGCAAGAAGCTATATAGAAAAAACTCTGAAAGATAAAAAAACTTTGATTTATCTAAACTTTGACAAATCAAAAGCTTATGCAAATCTTATAGTAAACTTCATTCTCAAACACAGGGAAAATCTCTACCTGCTTTCTTGCAAATCAAGAGGCTCTCAGCTTGAAAACTTTTTAGACAACTGGGCTAAAGAATATGCAAAACTCGAATATAAAAGCATTACACTAAAAGCAAAAGGACATAAGGAATTGTTCAAGCATCTGCCGAGTCAGTTTTTTATTGAAAATTTGTGCCTGTTTTTCTTTGACTGTGCAAAATCTCTGGTAGAAAAAGATTTGGATGAAAAACAACTTGTTAAATATCTCGGGGAGATTTTTTCGTTTATTTATCAGGGTTGGGAATATTATATTGATTTCTAGTTTTTGATTATGCAATCAGGTTCATCAAGCCTGAGCCTGTTTTCTTCTGGCTGTAGAAAGGGTTTTCTTCCAACAATGATTCAAGTGAGCTGTATCTTTTTACTCTTGAAGCTCTGAATCTCATTTCTGCAAATTTATCAACTGTATTTTTGTATGCATCTTTTGCGAATACGTTTGTTAAAAATTCGTTAGCTTTAAAGTTTTCCATAGTCAAATTCCTTATCTCTACTGCTTTTATGTGTGTCTTATATATTATTAAAAACAAAAAGTATATATTTATTGTCTTTTTGATATATACTTTGCTTAACATTTAGTTACATTTATATTTTTATTTTGTGATAATCTTGAATTAACAAGGATTTTCAGGATTATGCCCACAAACAGTTATTCTCAAAAATTTGATATATCAAAATCGCAGGAACTCAAAAACAAACTCTCAAACTTCTCTTTTGAGGAGGCGGCACATGCACTCTGGCGAGCAAAAGGCAGTGGGGTAACAGTTACTTTATACAAAAGCGGGAAAATTCTTGTTCAGGGAACAGGTACAGAAAACTTTATTCATGAATACCTCGGGCAAAATGTCGAAAAACAAACAACCCTCAATCTGCCGACAGAGAAAAACGACAAAATAGAACATTCTTTTACCTCATGGATAGGAACCGATGAATCAGGCAAAGGAGATTATTTCGGTCCGCTGATAATTGCCTCAGTTGCTATTACTCCCAAAAATCAGGAAATTTTGGGCAATCTTGGCATAAAAGACAGCAAAAAACTTGATGACAAACAAATTGCACAGCTTGCGATAAAAATCAAACAAAACTCTCTGTTCTCGATAGTCACAATTACGCCCCAGAAATATAACGAGATCTATAAAAGCTTCAATAATCTGAATAAACTTCTCGCCTGGGGACATGCAAGAGCCATCGAAAATATTCTCGAAAAAGCGCCTGATGGAAGTATCAAAAACGCCATCTCAGATAAATTCGGAGATGAATCATTCATAAAAAATGCTTTAATGAAAAACGGAAAAAATATAAATCTAATCCAGAGAATTCGTGCTGAAAGTGATTTGGCTGTTGCCTCAGCATCTGTTCTTGCACGGGATGAATTCGTAAAAAGAATGGACAAATTATCATCGGAATTTGGAATTTCGCTGCCTAAAGGTGCTTCATCCCTTGTTCTTGAAGCGGCAAAAGAGTTTGTAAATAAACATGGGAAAAGTCAATTGAACAAAGTAGCAAAACTTCACTTCAAAACGACTAAAGAAATTTTATAAATAAATTATCCATTTAACGTATAGACAACTATTATACATTCTATGATAATAATATACGTATTTTTGCCGTAATCTTAGAGGCAGAGATATGCGGCAGAAAAACAATCATGAAAAATAATTTATTTAAAAATACAAAATCATTTATTGAACAAAATTCTTCTATAGAAGAAGCTGTTGAAAAATTCAAAAAAGAGGCAGAAGATACTCTTGTCGTTCTAGATAACAATTTTTCAATAAAAGGCTCTGTATACAAAGAGGATGTCCTGAATTATTATGAACAAAACAAAAATTCACGACTTTTCAAAAAAGAAAAAATATCAAAACTTATTTCAATAAAAAAATCAACAATCATCATGTATCCGCAAAATAATATAAGAGATGTTCTCACTCTTATGAATAATATGAAACCAAAAGCCATTGCTATCGCAAACAATCCCTGGGAAAAGAAATTCCTCGGGATAATAATGCCTAAAGATTTGAAAAATCTGAAAACATCTCAATCTTTATAAGCCGGCAACATACTCGGGAGTTGCTAGAACGGATATAATCGAGTTGCCGTCCAAATATTTTTGCGCAACAGCCTGCACCTGTTCTGCGCTGACTTTTTCTATTCTGTCAAAAATCTCTGCATCAAACTCTGCACCAAGCCCCATAAACTCATAATATGCAAGATAATAAGCCTGCTGAGAATTTGTTTCATGATAGTATTTGCGCTTACCCAAAAGATTGTTCTTCGCTCCTGAAAGTTCTTTTTCACTCATAGGAATATTCTGAATTTTACCTATTTCTTCTCTGAAACCATCAAGAGATATTTGAATATTCTTCGGTTCCGTTCCGATATAAATCGTAAAAATCCCCGTATTTTTCAATGATTCATAAGAACTTCTCACATCATAAGCAAGCCCCTTTTTATCTCTTAGTTCAAGCAAAAGACGGGAGCTCAATCCGCATGCGCCAAGGGCTGTATTCATTACACTCATTGCAAAGAAATCTTCATCCTCAAGCTTCGGAGCAAGCCAGCCCTGAACAATCTGAGCCTGTGCAGAATTTTTCTTCGCTATGGTAACTGTTTTGCTCTCAGAAATAGGAGTTATCAAAAATTTCGGGCGTTCAACACTTCTATTCTCAATAACACCAAGAGTTTTATCAAGTTTATCAACAATTTTTTCATAGTCCATAGAGGATACAACAGACACAACTATATTATCTGCAGAAAAAATATTTTGATAAAAACTCTCTACCTTATCTTTGGTAACATTTTTCAGATTATCAAGAATTTTTGTATATGTATTCCCGTAATAATGATTTGGGAACATATTTTTTGCAAGATTATCAAAAGCCTGCAATCTTGGAGAATCCAAATCAGCAGTCAACTCTCCTCTCAATTTTGAAATTTCTTTTTGAACTTTTTCAAAAGTTGACTCTTTCAAAACTTCATCTATCAAATCAGAAGCTACATCAAAATCTTCATCCAAAAAATAAGTCTGAAGCCTTATATAATCGTGTTTAACATCTATATTGAACTCAAAACCGTTGTTATCAATAATATCAGCAATCTCTTCCGCCGAATGTTTTTTTGTCCCCTGCAAAAGCAGTCTGCTCATAACATTTGCAACCCCTGCCTCGAGTGATAAATTATTCAACGAATTTAAAAAAACATTCACTGCTGTTCTTGGTGTGTTTTTATTCTGTCTGTAGAGCACGGTGATTCCGTTTTGCAGCTTGTATCTGTTCAAATTATTCATTTTCGCCCGCTCCTTCCGGCATAATTACTGAGATAGTAGCCTTGTTTATATCAAGATACTTTCTTGCTGTTTCCTGTACATCTTCTTTTGTAATAAAATTCAACGTTTTCAAATAATCATTCAAGCTGGAAACATCATCGCACACCGTAATATTAAACCCGATTGTTTCTCCTATTTCAGAAACAGTTTCTGACAACTCGGCAAAACGTATCTTGAGTTTTTTCTTTGCTTTCTCAAATTCCTCATCGGTAATCTGCTCATCTAACACATTCTGAACCTGCTCTTTTACCTGAGAGATTGCCTCATCTTTCCTTGACGCCTCAAAATTTGCCTGAACATAAAAATTATTCCCGTCACGAAGGGCATAGTTGCTTGTATCGATAATATTGAATACAGGATTTTCAGGTTTCTCTACAAGATTTTTGTACAATCTCGAACTTGTTCCATCACCCAAAACAACACCGATTATATCCATAATCAACGTGTTTTTCATATCATTTGCCGGTGCACACTTATATCCGAACATAAGAAAGCCCGTATTTACACTGTGAGTTGACTCAACATATCTTGTTTCTGTTTGCTCATCCTCCTGCTCTCTCTGCAGAAAAAGAGGCTTTTGTGTGTTTCTTTTTTCATCAAAAGAAAATTTTTCAAGAATTGAATTCAACACTTTTTCTTTATCAAAATCACCAACGACTATGGTTGTCATATTCGAGGGAACATAGTGAGAGGCATAATAGTCATAAATTATCTCTCTTGGGACAGACGCAATCACCTCTGAGGTTCCAATAACTTTTCTTTTATAAGAATGTTTCTTATACATCTCGGCATTAAGCTGTTCATAAGTCCTGCTCCATGGCCTGTCTTCGCACATCTTAATTTCTTCAAGAACAACATATCTTTCTCTTTTCTCTGAAGGTACTTCTTTTGAAAAATCAAATGAAGGTCCTATCTCTTCATCAGGAAAGCAGGCATTCAGCATCATATCAGAGTGTAAGTCGATAGCTACATCAAGATTATCATCAAGATTCGGAATGGTTATGTAATAAAAAGTATAATCCTTGCTCGTTCCGGCGTTGATTATAGCCCCTCTTGACTCGAGAGTTCTATCAAAATATCCTGCCTTAAACCTTTTTGTCCCCTTAAACATCAAATGCTCAAGAAAATGAGAAATACCCGTGTTTGAATCATCTTCATTTATTGACCCTGTTTTTACCCATGTGCTTATATTTAGCATTTCGCTGTCTTTGTGGGCAAGAATGACAGTATGCCCGTTATCCAGTTCATAGATATTTATAGGCTCATCCAAAAAAGGATATGGTTGTTTTATCAAATTTTTAACCGAACTCATACAGATTACTCCAAAAAATAGTTTATTTTATAATAATTCTAGCAAATATATGCCAAACATAAAAATAATATACAAAAAGTTATCTTTGCAGTATTTTCTTAGTATAAGATACTCTAGGAATTGTATTTTAAAAAAATTTATTTATTAATTATTAGCACAATATTTTTGAGAATTGTATAATTAATAAGGTAAGAAAAAAATATAAACAATAAATGTTCTAATAGGATAAAAAGCGGGGTATTATGGCTACATTAACAGACAACAAAACAGGTCAGGTAACACAGATTATAGGTCCTGTTATCGACGTTGAATTTCCTGAAGGAAATCTACCTGAAATTTATGACGCACTGACTATTGAATATGAAAACAACGGTCAGCCGGTAAAACTCACAACCGAAGTACAACAGCTCCTCGGCGAAAACAGGGTCCGCTCCGTTGCCATGTCAAGCACAGACGGGATTAAAAGGGGAATGGCTGTCACAAACACTCAACAGCCGATTAAAGTTCCTGTCGGGAAGGCAACTCTCGGCAGAATTTTGAACGTTCTCGGCGAACCGGTCGATGAAATGGGTCCTATCAACACAAATGACTACAGTCCTATTCACAAAGAATCGCCTTCTTTGACTGACCAAAATACAAATACAGAAATTTTTGAAACAGGCATCAAGGTTATCGACCTTCTTCAACCTTATCAAAAGGGCGGAAAAATCGGTCTGTTCGGTGGTGCCGGCGTAGGAAAAACAGTTTTGATTATGGAACTTATCCACAACATCGCAAAAGGACACGGCGGTGTATCTGTCTTCGGCGGTGTAGGAGAAAGAACAAGAGAAGGAAACGACCTCTGGAATGAAATGAAAGAATCAGGCGTTATCGATAAAGTTGCTCTTATCTACGGTCAGATGAATGAACCGCCCGGTGCAAGAATGAGAGTCGGTCTATCAGCGCTCACTGTTGCAGAACACTTTAGAGATCAGGAAAAACAGGACGTATTGTTGTTTATCGATAACATCTTCCGTTTTGTTCAGGCAGGTTCAGAAGTATCCGCTCTTCTTGGTCGTATGCCGAGCGCTGTAGGTTACCAGCCAACGCTGACAACAGAAGTCGGAGAACTTCAGGAAAGAATCACAAGTACAAAAGACGGTTCAATTACTTCGGTACAAGCAATCTACGTACCTGCTGATGACTTGACTGACCCTGCTCCTGCTACAACATTCGCTCACCTTGATGCGTCTACGGTTTTGTCAAGACAAATTGCATCTCTTGGTATCTACCCTGCTGTTGACCCTCTTGAAAGTACCAGCAGAGTATTAGACCCGAATGTTATCGGAGAAGAACACTACAACGTAGCAAGAACAGTTCAGCAAATTCTCCAAAAATACAAAGACCTTCAGGACATCATCGCTATCCTCGGTATGGACGAGCTTTCTGAAGAAGACAAAATTGTCGTAAACAGAGCGAGAAGAATTCAAAAATTCCTCTCTCAACCGTTCTCTGTTGCAGAAGCCTTCACAGGCATGAGCGGTAAATATGTTAAACTCGAAGATACAATCAGAAGCTTCAAAGAAATTATTGAAGGTAAATACGACCACCTCCCTGAACAAGCATTCTATATGGTTGGTTCTATCGAAGAAGTTGTCGCAAAAGCTGAAGCAATGAAAGAATAAACGAGGTATATAATATGCCCTTAAAACTAAAAGTAATCACTCCTGAAAAAATATTGATTGATACGGAGGTAGATGAATTTTATTCAACAGCAACCGACGGAGACTTTGGCATAATGCCAGGGCACATCCCTTATATGACTCCTCTTGCTATCGGCGTATCAAAATATGTTCAGGGTGATAAAGATACATATATATCAACTATCGGAGGGCTGTTTCAGGTTCAAAACGATGAAATTATCGTTTTGACAGATTCTGCCGAGTTCGGAAATAAAATCGACGAACAAAGAGCCAAAGAAGCAAAAGAAAGAGCAGAAGCCCGCCTTGGTTCACTCAAAACAGAAAATGATATAAGAAGGGCAGAACTTGCTCTTGCAAGGGCGATGGCAAGACTAAAAGCTGCCCGTAAATCAAAATAAAAATGAATCAACAAACAAAACTTAAATTGAATATTGCCCATCTCTATCCGGAATTACTCAATATTTACGGGGATATGGGCAATATTTATGCTCTCAAAAAACGCTGCGAGTGGAGAAATATCGAAATAGAAATACACAATATCAACACCGGCAGCAATATAAACCCTGAATTATTCGACATCTATTTTATCGGCGGCGGACAGGATAAACAACAAATTGATGTTGCAAAGGAGATGCAAAAACAAAAAGAAAATCTCAAACAAGCAGCTGAAGATAATGCGGTTATGCTCGCAATCTGCGGCGGATACCAGCTGCTTGGAAAATATTACCTGCCGCATGAAGGTGACAAACTTGAGGGAATAGGGATTCTCAATGCTTATACAATTGCCGGAGATAAACGTTTTATCGGCAATGTTACAGTAAAATCAAATTTTTTATCTCCTGAAACAATCGTCGGATTTGAAAACCACAGCGGGCTGACTTACCTCGAGGAAGGCACAACGCCGATTGGAACTGTCATAACCGGTAACGGTAATAACGGAAAAGATTTCACGGAAGGAGCAAGATACAAAAATGTCTTCGGAACATACCTGCATGGCTCGCTTCTCCCCAAAAATCCTCAATTTACTGACTATCTGATAACACTTGCCTTAAATAAAAAATATAACTGCGAAATTGAACTGGACAAACTTGATGACACCCTCGAAAACATCGCCCACAAGGAAGCCCTAACCCGTAAATACTAAATCAATCGTACTTTATATCACAATTTATATTCAAATTTTAATTTAAATAGATGATTTTATATTCGCTTGCTGATGATACCTTTTACTTAAGGTTTACTCAAGACATAATAGAAGAGTTGAGAAAGGAAAAACATGAGCAAGATTAGTGAAATCAGCAGCAGCTTAAGCATCTTTAAAAGAGCAACAGCTGTCAAAAATGAAAACAGTGCATCATCTTTTGCATCAAATCCTTTTGGTATCAGCTTCAAAGGTAAAGCTTTATCAATGGATGCATTTGTATCTAGCACAAAAGAACAAACTCCTTCATTCAAGGAAAACATTCAACAAAAAGGTAAACTATTCGCTTCAGCAGTAGTTACCAACATGACAAATTTCAAAAATTCATTTAGGGAAAAACTTCAACCGGTAATCAACTTCGGTAAAAAAGCCAAAGAAAACATCTCAAATCTTTGGAACAAAATGAACAGCTACGAAATTAAAATGCCTTCATTCAACTTCGGAAGCGAAGGAAAAATTAATGAACTGACAAAACTTCCGGTATCGGAACTAGAAGAACAACTTAGTTCTCATATAGCAGCTTTAAGTTAGAAAAGAGGAATGAAAAATGGCAAAAGTTGAACACATTATCGAAGCACTCTGCCGTCATAAAGATGACAGCGCAGTAGAAGTTTTAAGCAGAATCGGCACAAACTGCCCTATAGATGACATCAGAGAACAAACAGCAAAAGCTCTGGTAAGAAGAAACACACATGACTCTCTATCAGTAGTTATAATTAACAAAGGAAAAGGTATCAACGACCTGAACCCTAAAGTAGCTATGAGCGTTATAAACGAAATTATCTCACTCAAAGACAAATCAGAAGCTATGAAAATCCTTGAGGATACAATCAATATGCACTCTGATGAAAATGTAAGAGAAACAGCCCGCTCGGTAAAAGCTTTGATTGAATTATCTTAAAAAACAAAACACTGAAATACATATCAACAAAAGACCAATTTAATGGCATATCATAAATAAAAGAGTCCTTATATAAGGACTCTTTTTTAATTAAGACAAATTTGTTTATTTATTGACAACTTGCTGATAAATATGAAGAGGCATAGTATCAATATCTTTTGAAGACTCTCTTTCCTCTCCTGTCAAAGTTTCATAAACACCATTCGGGCTCATTGACATAAATTCTTTGCCTGAGAGTTTTTTCAACTTATCAAAACCTTCTTTGAATTTATCTGAGTGCAAAATAGTGTCCAAATCATCATCTTCAAAAACATCAAGAATAACGCCTGCAACTCTTGCACCTTTTACGCTCATATTATCAGCTTTCATCAAAATTTTGAGATTATCGCTATATGAAGAGGCTTCATCTTCTCCATCAGGTCCAAAAACAGTGTCACCTCTGAAAGAAACCTGCGCTCTGCCCTGAGCTTCAAGAGCATTCATTGTTTTTTGAATAGCTTGAGGAGCTGATGTTTGGGTTTGAGGAGATGCAGGGACCTGAGGCTGAGGAGCCGGTTGTGTTTCATTTTGCTTCAAAGAATTTGCACCGAATGTTTGTACTGCGTTGATGTTCATAATATACCTTTCTTAAAAAACTATTTTTTGTACACATGCTAAAAAAACAAACAAAAAATTTTTTGACATTTTTTATCCGATTTTATCAAAACTAAAACCCACTTCTTTCAGCGAATTTTCTACTTTTTCATTATCCTGAGTGTAAAAATCCAACTCAATTTCTTCTCTATCAGGGTTTTCTTCAAGCTGGGCACTAACATCATCTCCGTTTTTTGCTATGCTCATGAGATATCCGAGAGTCATTTCCTGCAAAACAGATTTGTTTATCCCTGTTTCCTGCGTTTCAAAAGCCTTATCTCCGGGCTTCTTCAAATTTATCAAATATGTCCCTCTGAAAGAAACAGGCGAAACACCCATCATGTTCATATCTTTTGTCCTTATTTTTTAACTACAGATAAATAAAAAACAAAAAGATTTTTTTTGAACACATGAAAAATTTTTTCTAAATAAATCTTAAACTTCCTCTCTCTGCATCAATCATATATTCAACACCTATCGGAAGAGTATATCTCGGTGCAACATGCGACGCATCAAATCCATAAAATACAGGTATTCTTATATCTTCAAAAAATTCTCTCAAAAATTCTTTCAACACATCTTCATCGACATCGCTGCCGCTGAATTTTGCAATAATAACTCCCCTAACCTTATCAAACACCCCGCATAACCGTAACTGCGTCAGCATTCTGTCTATCTTATACAACGGCTCTGAAACATCTTCAAGAAGCAATATTTTTTCCTCAAAATCAATCTCAAAAGGCGTTCCAATCAAAGACAAAATCGTAGCCAAATTCCCGCCGACCAATACCCCTTTCGCCATGCCGGGATTTATACAAGCAAAATCATCATTATGCACAAATCCATCAACAGGATGCCCCTCAAGAATGTCAAAAAAACTCTTCACTGTTATTGCATATAAATCATCAACCCCGAAATCACTCACTGCAAACGGTCCATGATAAGTCACAAGCCCCGTCTTCATATAAAACACATTCAACAAATTTGTTATATCACTATATCCGCAAAATATCTTTCTGTTTGCAGCTATCAAATCATAATTAATCTTATCAAGCATACGAAGCGTTCCATATCCGCCTCTTGAAGATAATATCGCACTGATTGAATCATCCTCGAAAAAAGCCTCAAGTTCCCTTACTCTCGTATCATCATCCCCTGCAAGATAGCGTTTTTTATCCGTTACATGGGCAGAAAATTTAACCCTGTAATCATACCTGTCAAAAAATTCTTCTATTTTTTCATAAGGAAATTCATCTTTTACACATCCGGCTAAAGACAAAATTCCTATTGTATCACCTTTTGTTAATTTCTTTGCAAACATGATATTTGATTTTTCTTTATAACAGCAGTTTGTAATATAATAATACTATTAAATATCATATTTTGGAGAAGAGCAAGTTGGGCGAGTCATATATTCCTCTTTATCGTAAATACAGACCACAAACTTTCGCTGACCTCATCGGGCAGGAAGCATTGGTCAAAACACTCTCTAATGCCATAAAACTCGACAAAGTTGCGCATGCCTATCTGTTCACAGGTCCTCGAGGAACAGGAAAAACTTCATCGGCAAGAATCTTCGCAAAATCATTGAATTGCATTAACGGTCCGACAACAGAACCTTGCGGAAAGTGCCCGAACTGCCTTGATATGATGAATGGCAGCTCGCTTGATGTCATCGAACTCGACGCAGCAAGCAACAACAGTGTGGAAGACGCAAGAAATCTTCTTGAAAAAACTCAGTTTGTTCCTATTTCTGGAAACTACAAAATTTATATCATAGACGAAGTTCACATGCTCTCAACAGCTGCCTTCAACGCCCTTCTCAAAACACTTGAAGAACCTCCGAAAAAACTTATCTTTATCCTGGCCACTACAGAACCGCATAAGGTGCTTGAAACAATTATCAGCCGGTGCCAGAGATTTGACTTCAGAAGAATAAAAAGCGAAGACATCTTCAAAAGGCTCAAACATATCTCTGAACTCGAAAAAATTAATATAACCGATGAGGCTATCAGACTTATTGCAAGAAAATCTTTCGGCGGAATGAGAGATGCTCTTGCCATGCTTGATCAGGCAAGCGTTCTTGCCCTCGACGGCAAAACAATTGATGTTCCTGATGTTTTGAGTATTATCGGCTCGCTGAGCGAAGACTCTCTGTTTGAAATAGTCGACACACTCGCTCACAAAAAGCCTGATAAACTCCTCGAAATTCTCAACAAAATTCTTCAATCAGGCAACGAACCTTCGATGATTCTCAAAGAGCTGACGCAGTACTTCAGAAACCTTCTGTTGATAAAATCATGCGACCTCTCTGATAACAAAGACGAACTCCTTGAAGTGTCAAACGAATATGTTCCAAAACTCAAAGAGCAGGCTGAATTATTCGAAGTTGTCGAAATTGCCCAAATTATAGAAAAACTCTCGGAGTATAACAACAATCTCAAAAACAGTACAAACCAGCTGCTGTGGTTAGAAGTTATGCTGATAAACATCCTCTACAGACAGGATATCAACACAATCAAAAGCCTCGAGAAAAGAATTGAAAAGCTCGAAGAACAACTCTCAAATCCTCAAAATATTATCGTACAAAAACCTCAAGAGAGCCCATCACAGAAAGAAAACTTTGTTCCAGTTTCTGCACCCGTTCAACATCAAGAGCAAATATCACAAGAAGAAGCTCCTCAAAAACCAATCCACGAACATCATCAGGACTCTCAAACAGCAGAAGAGAAACTCGAAAAGCAGTTAAATTCGGCTCACACAACAATTTCAGGCGACTTGAAAGAAAGATGGAAAACAATTCTCACGAACATCGAAAGCGTGCCATCACGCATGCTCTTCTGCAATCTTTCAAAACCCGTTGAAATAAACGAAGACAGAATTGTCATAACATTCAAAGTCGAATCATTCATCAAACAGGCAAAAGAAACAAACAAAATTGCTCCGCTTGAAAAAGCAGCCCAAAAAATGTTCGGAAAAGTTCCTCAAATAATTCTCCGCACACCACTGGAAAGTGATAATAAAATAGAAGAATCGCCGAAAGAAATCGCAAAAGAACTGGCTTCCTCGGAAAAAAAAACTGAACATTCAATCCAGATAGAACATAATCTTGATGAAAATCTAGAAAAAACACAGCAGGATGATAAAAAGGAAACAAACCGGACCCAAGCCGCTCCCAAAAAAGAGAAAGACCTTGCCCATGCCTCAAGTTTGTTCCTTGAAGAAGAGGCAAAATACGTGGTAGATTTGTTCCAGGGTAAAATAATAAATTAAAATTTTTTTTGTAAATATTTATTAAAATAAGAAAATTTTTGACCTTCAGGATATTTCTTATATTCAAAATAAGTCCAAGAAGGGAAAGATTATGCTATCATCAATTAATTTTCAAGGAAATTACAACATTGACCCGTCTAAAGCAAGCCCTCTCTGCAAGGTTGTAGCAGCCGTTGACATCAGCAAATTTGCAAAAGAATTCGACGGAGAAATGACTTTCAACCCGGAAGCATATGATGCTTTTGATGCAATACAACAGCCCTATACCTTAGCTATAGATGAAGATAAAATTTCAAAAGAAAAGTTTAATGCGCTTCTTGATGAGCTTGATGCCCTCGATGTAAAATTTACCAAAGAAAAAGACTCTGACTCAAAGCTGGATATACAGGGATGAATGTAACAAAATATTGCAATAAACTTTTTTTCACAAAAAAACTCTTATCAACAATCCGTTTTAGCTATAAAATAAATACACGGTTTTTTCGTGAAAGGGTATTGTAATGACTTTAGCAAATCAAGATAATAATTTGATTATAGAAAGCCTTATGAAAATCATCGAGAGATATTCCTCTGATGAAACAAATGTAATAAAAAGCATAAAACCGGATTTTATCAACAAAATAGAAAAATTATTGACTCAAAAAAATATCACACTGGCTATCTCAGGAGAATCGGCATCAGGGAAGTCAACATTTGTTGAAAGCATACAGGATTATATCTCATTCCTGCAGGAATTCAGCGAAGATAACATCCTCACCATTATCTCAGGGGATAACTACTTCAACGACATATCAAAAGAAATCAAACAATACGGAAGTTTTAATGCTCTTATCGACTCAGGATACAACCCTGATGCCCCTGAGAGCTTTCAATTAGATTTAATGCGAGAAGATATCGCAAATTTGAAAAATGGCATAGACATCAAAATTCCACAGTACAAAGTCAATGGAACAGGAATCAGTGTGCCAAAAGCAATAGAGAAGAAATCTTCTGACATAAACATCGTTGAAGGAATCTGCGTGTTATATGACAAAGTTCATGACCTCTTCGACATCAAAATCTATATCGATGTAGATGAAGATATAAGAAAAGAAAGATACCTCTCAAGAGCAAAACAGCGCAATCAGAGTCTTGAAGAAGTCAAAGAACAGTGGGAAATTGTGAACAAGTCAGCAATCAAATACATCAGACCGACAAAAAAACATGCGGATATTGTTATCAACGGCAGCATTGAAATCAGACAGCTCAAAAATTTCGCATCTGATTTACTATCAACAGTTGCTTCTTTCAAACGTCAGAAATCTTCTGATATTTTCAGCAGAGAATTCGCTCTAAAAAATGACTAAAATTCTTTATTTATAAAAAAGGAACCTGTAAAATACAGGTTCCTTTTTTGTTTTGTTCATAAGACTAAAAATCAAGCAAAATCTGTTTTGTTCCCTTTATCAGTTTTTCAATTTTTTCAGCCTTATCAGCGGCAGAATTTGACTTTGTCTGAGCCGGCTGTTGGGTTTGGTCTGATGATGGAGAGGTCTGAGCGGCATCAGCAGAAGAATCTGTCTGAGTTCCTGCTTGATTTGTCTGTGATTGAGAAGAACTATCAGAATCAGTCTGTGTTGTATTATCTGAAGACGAAGCTTGGGGAACCTCATCTTTTATCCACTTAAACATCTTAACAGAAGCAGGTTTAAAGACATTTCCATTTATTTTTACAAGAAACATTCCGGCGCCATCGCTGTTATCTGTTAACTTGGGAACCTGTGCTCTGTCAGCTTTCCCCTCTGTTGTCTGAAAACCCGAAAGAGGTATATTCAACAACTCGGTAAGAGGAGTCAGCTTGCTGACAACCTTATCAAACGCCGCCTGAGAAAGAGGTCCTAACGCATCAACCATATCTTGAGACAAACGGCCGATAACCTGCAGATTACCGTTAAATGTTATGTCATTCAGATTACCTTTCATATAAAGACTCATCTTTGGTCCCTGCGTTTTCAAAGAATTGATATTGATATTTCCGCCTTTGGAAAAAGTCAGTGTTCCGTAAGCTTTGTTGAACTTACCCGTTTGATTAAGCGTCGAAAGATTGATAACTTTATTTACCGCAGCAGATACAGCATTATTTGAAAGAATATTTGACGCTTTCAAATAAAAATCCAAACGTCCGAGATTTCCCATCTCACCGTTGGAAATTGTTATATTAACAGTTCCGTTCAGCGTTTTTGTAATTTCCTCAGGCGTTACCCCGCTGAACTTCAAATTAGCATCAGCTGAAGCATTTCCTGAAATTGTCTTTGAGGGCATACCGAGAAACTTCACTGCAAAAGTATCAGAGTTAATATCACTGCCCTGCACTGACATATCAACAGCACCGTTCATAAGGTTATAAACGACTTTACCGCTTGCAGTTCCGCCCATTGTTGATGTTTTCAATGAGGATAATATAGCATTATATTTCTTATCCAAACTGAAATTTGAAGTAAGATTGTTAAACTCTGTTTTGTTCAACATCAACCTTGACACCTTCAACGAACCTGTTTTTATGAGAACAGGAGAGTCAGAAGCTGAAGCTGATTTTGAAGAAGCTGATGATGCAACGGTATTTGTTGTTGGAGCAGCTGGAACAGAGGCAAAAATAGAACCTACTTCATCTATGTTCAAGAAAGAGGAAACAACAGCAACATTTGATATGGTATAAGGCATCGAGAATTTCGAAGGTCCCTGGGCATTGATAGAAAGACTGCTTGATTTTGCTTTCAAGTCAGGAACTTTTACCGATAACAAATTATTTTCAATCTTTATGTCAATAACACCGGCACTAACACTCATATCAGGGAGAACAAGATTCTGAACTTTGATATATCCCTTCATCTGAGGATTTGTCAGCACTCCATTGAGAAGCAAATCACCCGCAAGAAAAGAAGAGTTAGAAATTCCAACAGGAAGATTTACCTTTATCGGCGAAACCGTATGAACCCGAACATTCGCAAGCGACGGTTGTTTTTTATTCAAATCATTTATCTTGCCAGATACATCAAGGAGTTTCTTCGAATTTGTTGTATAAAGTCCTGTGTTTACTATTTCAAACGAATTATTTTCCAAAACGCCATCCAAGACAATATTCGTATTTTGGTCAAATCCTGTTAAGAGCAAATAATTTGATGAACTGTTCGAAACAACGGCTTTTGTGCTTATTTTTTCAGGGGTACCGCTTATTTCAACAGTTACAGGAACAACACCTTTTGCAAGTCCCTGCATGCCGGCTAATTTTGCTATATCTTTTTCATATAGCTTCCCTTTAGCAAGCAGATTAAATTTTATATCATCATCAAAGTCGACATTACCGTTAATATTGAACGCTGAACTCGGTGAATTCAAGAATAAAGACGGAATAGCAACTTTCAACTTGCCATCAAGCAAAGAAACAAGCCCGCTGCTTACAGTCACAGGAACAGGCAAATCCTGATGTTTTATATTAAAAGAACTCAAATGAAGTTCAACCTTAGGTTTGATAGTTTCTAGTTTGCCGACAAGAATAGCCTTAGCTGAAATAACCCCGCTCAGGCTTTTTACTTTATCAATTTGTTTTTTTGATTCTGTATCAATATTTTTTGACTCTTTCAAGGATTCAAACAAAGAATGCAAATTCAACGATGGAACCATCGCTGTTATATTTGCAGTCATTTTGTTGTCTATGTTCCCAGAAATAACCAGAGGTGATTTGTCAATATTTGCTTTAATTCCATCAATAACAACACCGTTGCTGTTCAACGCTATTTGTCCGTTAAGATTATTCAAAGAAGGTTTGAACCCTCTATAACCGAGAGAAATACGATTAAGATTTATATATCCGGAACAATCAAGTTTATCAGCAGAACTTTTAACCTTAGCATCGACCAAAAAAGAACCGCCTACCAAAACATCTTTGATATTAACACCGGGAATAATTGTTTCTATAGCCGCCACAAAATTTCTGAGGTCAACCATACTTATTTCGCTTGTTTTCACGGTAATATCAGTATTTACTTTTTTCTTGAAATCAGCTTTACCGTTAACTTTTATAACAGAAGCCCTGCTTACATATAACTCTGAATTTATCCCGAGATTATGTCCCTTAAACACAATATCTATACCGCTTTCAGGGAGTTGATAATCATTTATCTTTGCACTCAACTTCGTAACTTTAAAGTTTCCGTTTATATTATTAAGACTTTTTATATTAAGCTTTGTATCCAACTCAGCTCTAAGATTATTCTTTGCTATTTCAATAACGGGATTCATCTCTTGTTTTGAATTATCTTCAGAAACAGCCGCCTCACCGCCTTCCATATCTTTCATAACAGAAGCGAGATTTACTTTTATATCAGCCTTGTAGTTAAAATGCTCCTTCCCGTTAACAAGGAACTTACCGTCAACTCTGGCTGACACCTCTTTTTTTAAATCAAAATTATCTATGAGAATGTTATCCCCCTGTGCAACAATTTCAAGCAAAAACGGGTCAAATGCATCAACAAATACAAATTTATAATCAGCTATTTTTACATCATGCAAAATAACATTAAACATATCAGATGAACTCTTAGGCGTTGATGCAGCATTTTGATTTTTATCTGACGGCATCAGTTTTTGAAGACCGACAAATTCTCCATCAACTGTTCTTGCAAGATTTATACGGAGTTTTGAAGCCTCAAGAGAAGATATTTTAACCGTCTTAAACAACAACGGAAGAAGCTCCATCCTGACATTCAATTTTTCTGACGAAAAAAGAGAATCCGCATTTACATAGTCAACAACAGGCTCTTCCAGTTTGACTCTTACGCTGAGCGGTAACTCAAGGCTTATGTTCATTTTTTTATAACCGAGTTCTAACCCTGTTGCATTTGTAAACTCTGAATTTACGGATTTCTTAAACCCTTCTGAACCAACATAGATATTCAAAGCCTGAAAAAATACAAAAAATACTACAATAACCCCGATAACAGAACCTGTTATCAGCTTGCCTTTTGCAGACTTGAAGAAATTTATTACTTTATTCATATAACATCCTCACTCCATAAAATCCTTAATAATTATACCATTAAAACATAAACCTCGATACACAAACGGCAGCAGCAATCCCTATAATATCAGAAATAATACCGACATGAAGAGCATGTCTGAATTTTGTAATTCCTACTGCTCCAAAATATACACTCAAAACATAAAATGTTGTTTCAGAACTTCCTAACATAACAGCTGCCATCTTCGCTGCATAAGAATTTCCTCCATGTTCATGCACTATCTCTGACATAATACCAAGAGCTCCTGATCCCGAAAGAGGACGAACTATCATCAAAGGAAGCATATCAACAGGTATCTTCAAATATTCAAAAACACTACCGACAGCTTTCTCAATCAAATCAATGGCACCTGATGCCCGAAACATTCCTATCGCAACAAGAATTGCCACCAGATAAGGAATAATTTTTACTCCGACAGAAAAACCGCTTCGTGCCCCTTCGACAAAAGCTTCATAAATAGCAACTCTCTTAAATGCCCCGAACAGCAAAATAAAAACTACCATAACAGGCAATATCCACAGAGAAATAACATCAGCAGCATACTTCAAATTATCCATCTTTTCTCCCGCATTTCTCAAAAATCTTCGTAACAACTATCGCCGACCCGAAAGATATACATGTGGCAACAAGAGTAGGGAAAATTATTTCAGTAGGATTTGTATTTCCAGCGGCAACAAGCACTGCAATGGCAGATGCAGGAATAAGCTGAAAACCTGATGTATTCATCCCGAGAAACATACACATAGGATTGCTTGCCGTATCTTTTTTAGCATTAATCTTCTGCAGCTCCTGCATCGCTTTTATGCCGATAGGAGTAGCTGCATTCGTCACACCAAGGGCATTTGCAGAAAAATTCATGGCAATATGTCCTATTGCCGGATTATCTTTTGGTATTTCAGGAAACAGCCATCTTGAAACCGGAAGAAAAATTTTTGATATCAAACTGACAAGACCTGATTTCTCGGCTATTTTGACAAGCCCGAGCCAGAAAGCCATCACTCCGATTAATGAAATAGACAACTTCACGGCAAACGAAGCATTATCAAGCATCGCATTTGTCACCTTCGAAATGTTACCTGTGAATATACTAACAATGATGGATACAACTATCAAAAACAGCCAGATATAACCAATCATAAACTCCTCCAATCATCTTTTTATTTTAAACTAATACATCAAAAGATAGATATTTATTAACTTTTATCTCTTAATATGCTTTAATAAAAATAAAGCTATGTGTGAACATGTCTATGGGTAAGCAAGTCTCACAGCAAAAGACAAATAATATCTCCTTGACCGGATACAAAATCCTTCACATATTAGGGTTGTTGACAAAATCACCTCAAAGTGAAGCTGATTTGAATGAGTATTTCGCCAATAACAAACTCATCGGGAAAAAAGTTTCTGATGACAGCATAAGCTTGTATATAAATACTCTCAGAAAAATCGGATGCAAAATATCAAGACCGTCAAAATCAAACAACTACAAATATGAATTGACTTATAATCCGTTTATATTATCTCTTGATGAAAAAGAAAAACAAACTCTATCAACAGCCACAAAGTATCTTGCCAAAATAAACAACTGGAAATTCATATTTGACGTTGACAATGTCTTTCTCGAACTGCAAAATCTCATAAATATCAACAAAGATGAAATCCTCAGTTCCATATCAAATATAACAAGCATAGACAAACAAATTATTCTGAAACTCAACCTCCACTGCAAAAATAAAAACGTAATAACAATACACCACAGAACCCTTTCTTCTGATGAAATTAGAAAAATAACAATTCTTGCAGATGAGATGTTTCTCGAGTCAGGGAAATTGTATATATGGGGCTATAATTTTAAGCAACAGGAGATGCAGTATTTCAGAGTAGATAAAATTCTTGATATAAAAAAAGTAGGCATAAGCAATAACGAACCAATAATCAAAAAACCAATAGCTGTCTACAAACTCAAAGATGAACTTGTAAAAACATTCAAAATCGATGAAAACCAGATCATTATCTCAAAAAAATCAAATGAATTGATAATCGAAGAACAAATTATCAACAGATTCAAATTTGTTCAAAAAATTCTATCATACGGCACAAATTGTACTTTGCTATCACCGCAGAATATCGTAGACGAAATAAAACTTACTCTCGAAACTCTGGAGCAGATATATGAAAAATGAAAACAGCAAAAATTTTATTCAGGCAGCCTATAGAATACTATTTCTTCTGAAACTCCTAACTAAAAAAGATATGACGCTCAAAGAAATAGAAGAAAAATTTTCTCAAAATGAAGATATTCCATGTGAAACAAGAAAAGAAACCCTGCTCAAATACCTAAAAACTTTAAACCTGGCAGGTTATAAAATAGAAAAAATCGGAAATAAATACGGAATCAAAGAATTTCCGACAAAACTGAATCTCTCCAATTCCTCCATAAATACACTCATAAATCTTCAAAAATTTATACAGGGACTCTACAGACACAAACTCTCTGTAGACTACAGCAAATTTATCACTCACCTCTCGAAATACCTGTCAAAAGAAAAACTGAACAAAATATCAAACCTCAAAAACGATAATCGTGAGATTTTCAAAGAATACCTCCACTACAAAGACATACTCACAACAATTGATGAATATCTGAACAAAGGAAGAAAACTCGAAATAACAACCCTCTCTCAAAAGAAAATACTTTTGGACTCACCTGAGTTAGATTACTATGACAAAGAAATATTTCTGAGCGGATACAACAAAAAGACAAAAGAACTCACCTCAATTCCTGTCGAAACCATTACCAAAATTAATCTCTCCTCTCAGGTATCAAGCAAAATAAACATCTATCCCTCTATAACTTTCAAACTCAAAGGAAAACTATCTCACAACTACAAACTTAAAACAAACGAAAAAATACTCTCCTATGACAAAGAAAAACAAGAATTAATAATTCTAAACACAAAAGAAGACAAAAATCTTCTATTTAGAAGAATCATCAGATACGGACTCCTCTGCGAACTTCAAAGCCCAAAATATATCAAAGAAGAATTCAAAGACTTTATCTCTCAGATGAGGAAGAATTATCAATGAGCAAATCGCATAACTCTCTTACCGCTCCTCTTCCTCCATCCTTCGAAGAAACAAACATAGAAATTTCTTTCACCCTATCAACAGCATCATGAGGACAACATGATAACCCGGCTTTATCCAAAATACACAAATCAGGCAAATCATCACCCATATAACACACATTATTCAACTCAAGATTATAAATTTTTAAAAGCTCATTAAGCGCCTCAAGCTTATTTTTTGCACCTTGATAAACATGCGTAATGCCTAAATCGTTTGCACGTCTTTCAACTATATCTGACTTCCTCGCTGTTATAATCGCAGTAATATACCCGTAACGTGGCAAAAGACTCAACCCCTGTCCGTCTTTCGCATTAAAAGTCTTTATCTCTCTGCCATCATCACAATAGGATATATCACCATTTGTCATAACACCATCAACATCAAAAACAACAAGCTTGATGTTCTTTATCTTCGATATAATATTCTGCATCTACGCAACTCCCATCTTCAAAAGGTCATGAATATGCACCATTCCTATAGGATGCATTTGCTCATCATTCACAACAAGAGAGGTAATAGAGTTTGCCTCCATCAAATGCAGCGCCTGCGCAGCTAAAGCATTTACTTTTATTGTCTTTGGATTACGGGTCATCGCTTCTGATACAACAAGATTATCCATATCTTTATAATGCAAAACAGCCCTTCTTATATCACCGTCAGTCAAAATACCGGCAGTCTTGCCTTCTTTATCTACAACTATAGCGGACCCTAACTTCTTCGCCGAAATCTCTTCAAGAGTGTTTTTGAACAACTCATCTTCTCTCACAAGCGGTAAATTCTCTTTCGAAATCATTACCTCTTCAACAGTATACAAAAATCCTCTTCCAAGAGCTCCCGATGGATGGAAAAACAAAAAGTCTTCCTTCGTAAATCCTCTCTTTTGCAAAAGACATACAGCAAGCGCATCTCCCATTGCCAACGTAGCCGTCGTGCTCGCTGTCGGAGCTTTACCAAGCGGACAGGCTTCTTTTTCAACAGAGATATCAAGTACGGCATCACTCAAATGAGAAAGCGTCGAATCCATCTTTCCGGTCATCCCGACAAGTTTTATACCCAATCTCTTGACTATCGGAAGCAGATGCAAAAGCTCAGAAGTTTCTCCGCTGTTTGAAATCGCAATCACAACATCTTCTCTTGTCAGCACCCCTGAATCACCATGTGTGCTGTCTGCAGGGTGTAAGAAATAAGACGGCGTTCCCGTGCTTGAAAGAGTGGCAGCAATCTTCTGCCCGATAAGCCCTGATTTTCCCATACCGGTAACAATCACACGCCCCTTGCAGGCATAGAGAATATTCAGAGCATTCTCAAAATTTTCACCCAATCTTGGAATAAGATTTTCTATCGCTTCAGCTTCTATTTTCAGAACATCTTTCGCAAGAATCAAAAAAGCACTCTCTTTACAATAAACCATCTTCACCTCCGAGCTACAATTCAATTATACTTTGCTCAACAGATGTATAATCAGATTTATTAAAAATAATTTACATAACCCGTATTTTAAGCAAACTTTCAATACTTTTCGTTTTTAATAAAATAGTATAAATAAAAGGTAGGGAAAATATGGTTTCTTCTTATTATAGTATAGCAAAAATTAACGGAAATTCAGGAATCTACGATAATAAAATACAAAATCCTTCTGTAAGATATGGAAGAAATGCAGCAGACAACTACCAAAAATATCTTGAAGGCGGACAAATCCCTCCTCTCAGCAGGGAATATGATTTTACAAAACTTGAAGATATAGATGATTTCACACAAGAATTAAGCTCTCCAGAGCATGAAAGAGCCCTCAGATATCCGACTGATTTTTCATATAAATATCTCCCCGGTAATGTAAATCCATATAATCTTGATACAAAAGCACTTCTTGGTTCGGCATTCGAAGAGATGGGAAAAACAACAAAAATCCCTGTTAAAGACTTTACCCAGCAGCTGCAGTCCGCTTTGGGACCGAATGTGTCCGCAGAAGCTCTTGATATAAACAAAGACAGCAATATAGATATAGGGGAATATGCGACATCTACTCTTGTTGCCGATATGCTCAGCTCAGATAATACAAAACTCAAAAAAGAAAATATCACGGGAACAATAAATAATCAGGGAGAAAACAGCTCCTTAGCATATATAAACTCTAAAAACAAAGCTGTTGCCTCTGCAGAATTTAAGGCAATATACGACGACTTTAAACTGGATGAAGCGACAAAAGACTTTTTATCAGACCCGAATAATACAGTAATCTAAACATTTGAGTACATTTTATCAATAACATCTTTATAATATTCAAAGACGTTATTTCTTCTGATTTTTCCCGTTTGAGTCAGAAACCCTTCTTCTTGGGATAATTCTCTATCAAGAAGCCTGAAATTTGCAATTCTCTCAAACTGAACAAAATTAGGGCGTTCTTGAACTCTCTTTTTTAACTCGAGTTTTATCAGTTCTTTCACCCTCGGATTTTCTGCAACAGAAACCTCATCAACATCAGCATCTTTTCCGAGAACTGATTTCAAGTTTACAACATCAGGCACAACCAGAGCTCCAAGCGACGGTTTGTCCTGTCCTGTCAGCACTATCTGTTTGATATAAGGACTCTCTAAACATGCATCCTCTATACCCTGCGGTTCAATATTCTCACCGTTTGATAAAACAATAGTTTCTTTCTCCCTGCCGATTATGATTATGTTATTGTCTTTTGATAAATAAACAATATCACCAGTATTCAACCATCCATCCTCGGTTTTCACTTTAGCAGTGCTCTCTGGATTTTTATAATACCCCATCATAACCTGAGGACCTCGAACCATCAGCACTCCTCTTTGTCCGAACCCGACTTCCTGTTTCGTTTCAGAATTTACAACCTTTATCTCGGTATAAGCGAAAGCAGGACCGATAGAATTCAAGAAACCTGTCCATGGTTCTCTGACTGAAATAATCGGAGATGCCTCTGTCAGCCCGTAACCGTTGCGCACTTCTATCCCTACAGCATCAAAAAATTCGTCTAAATATCCGCTCAATGCACCGCCACCGCTTATACCGAGCTTATAATTCGGAGAAAAAGCGGCCTTTATCTGTTTATAAACAGTAGCAGACGCAATCTTATGAACAGGATATAAAAGTATCAAATCACATAATGCACAAAGTTTATCACCCAAAGAAGGACAGGGCAGCTCAGTGCATATTCCTTTCAAAATTCTTCTCGCTTTCCTGAATTTGATACTCGTTCTAATCAACGTACGAATTTTCTCTTTCTTCTTCTCAGGAAGAGCATTCAACTTATATTGTATTCCTGAATAAATACTCTCCCATATCCTCGGAACACTAATCAAAAAGTTCGGCTGGTATTTGAACAGGTCTATCTTAAAATTCTTAACAGATGTATAAATAAACGTTACACCCTGCGACATAAGATAATACTCGCATGTTCTCTCATAAGCATGCCATATCGGCAAAACACAAAGAGCTGACCCGTAGCAGTCGACTCTTATTCTATAATGAGCAACCTCTACCTGAGAAAGCAAATTGCGATAAGACAACATAACCCCCTTCGGCTCACCTGTCGTTCCTGAAGTGTAAATCAGAGTGGCTAAAGAGTTTTGGTCTATTTCTACTTTTTCAAAGGCTTTTTTCTCACCGAGTTTTATAACCTCTTCAAATGAATACACTGGAACGGTTATATCTTCATCAGAAGATTTATCTCCGCTCAATATCACGGCAAATTCAACAGAGGTTTCTTTCAAATATTTCTTCAATCTGTTCAGAACAAATGCATTCTGCACAAAAACAGCCCTGCTGTCACTGTGCTTAAGAATATAAATAAGCTCTGCATCTGATGAACCTATTCCTCTGACGGCATTAACTATACCCGCAAGAAACATTCCCTGATCAGCAATCATCCAGTTTGCAGAGTTTTCGGAAAACATTCCGACATGGTCGCCTTTTCTCAATCCAAGCGCTCGAAGTCCCATAGAAAAAACTTTAATTTTTTCAAATAACTCCGAATAAGTATACTTTACACCTAAATAATCATCCTGCAGCGCAACGACTTTTCCATGACGGGATACAATCTCTTCCCAATAATCAAAAAAACTGTCAGCTACAACAGGTTTTTCAAAAACTTTTCTCTCATCCATACCCTGATAATCCATAAAATTTTAAACTTATTTTTTTATTAATTTAATTTTATCATATTCTGTTTCTATGTAAATTTCAGAAATTAAATTTTATTGAAAATCCATATTTCTGTGACTCAGAACTATCCAAATTTCTTGTCTTTGACGCCTTTAACTGAAAGTTTACATTATTAAGCTTTGGTATCTTATCACCCAAAAAATAATCAAGAATAAACTCATCCGTATACGCATCATAATCAGAATACTGCTTGTGCTTCGCCCTGAGAGTCAAATTCTTCGTCAAATACAACTCTGGCATAATATTCAAGTTATCAACATAAACATCTCCCAAAAGGCTCCTCGAAACCTCGCTTCTCAACCCGAGATTTTTGAACCGATAAGAACTGAACAATCCGTAAGATGAATTATTCCTGTTATCTATATTCTTATCATAAAAAGCTCCGCCGATTTTCAAACTGGAGAAAACCTCGCTGCCGTATCCGAACGGTTTGAAAGAAAGAACGCCCCCCTTTGCAAGCCCTTCATCCGATGAAATCGCCTTATCAAGATTGTACGCCCCGACTGCATAATCAAATAACCCGCTGCTGCCTGAAAATCTTACCCCAAGGTCATTCACCCCGTAAGCATACTCGGCATCTTCAATAAACGAAATATAATTCCCGTTGCTATTTGACAACCTTGCATTTCCGAGTGCAAAACTCTGATTCTGCCCTACGGGAAAAGATATAAACGAATTTGATGCAACGGTTTGATTGCCGTCTATGGTATTCAAGTTCTTCGCCGTAACACCTATGTTATAGTTAACTTTATCATTTATTTGACCGCCGTAATTTGCATCCATCCTATCAACCGCCTGATATCTGTGCAAATACTGAGTGTCCTGCCCGTAATATCTTAGAGAAAACTGAAATTTTCCCTCACTGTCAAGCGCACTGTCATAAAGTATCGGCCTAAGTTCATTGACTATCTCAGGGATTTCAGTGTCTTTCGGAATATAAAGCTGCTGAGGCTCGGAGAGAATAAATCTGTTCGTTGAGACCATCCCTTTTACGGGAGAAGACGGAGAAGATGACACCTCATCATCTGATAAATCAAGTGTTATCTCCTCATCAGCATAAGCTAATCCGCTAAATAAGCATAAAATTAATGCTAAAAAAACTCTTTTCATAGCTCTAATTTTAGCTCATATAATAATTATTTTCCATATTTTAATTGGGAACCATCGTCCATATTCCGCAAGGACAAATCCCCGCACAAATACCGCAGCCGATGCATTTCTCGTCATGGCTTATGTATTCAAAAGTGCCGTCTTCATGCTGAACACGTTCAATCGCACCGTTCGGGCATGTATCCCTGCAATATCCGCAATCCCTGCAATATCCGCAGCTCATACAACGATTTTGCTCTGTTGAATTATCAGCTTCAAATCTCTGGTAATAATTGAACTTCAATCTCTCTGACGGTATCAGTTCTCTTTCTTTTCCCGAAACAAGCTGTTCATGTCTGAACATCCTGTCAATGTTCAAAGCTGTATTACGACCATCGCCCATTGCGTTGGTAAACAATGAACAACGATGAGCATCACCGATAATAAACACCTTTTCATCAGCTAAAGAACGAAGAGTTTCATCAACAAGAGCCTGAGAACGCTCATTCAAATAATCTTTCTCAAGAAAATCAAACACAGGTCTGTCACCGACTGATATAATCACACTGTCAGCTTCCAAAAACCTTCCGTCTTTCAAATAAACACCGTCCTGCGTCACTTTTTCAGTAAAAGCCGGCCACAAAATTTTTGCCCCGAGAGATTCTGCATGAGCTATCTCTTTATCGAAAGCTGACGGTTTCTGGATATCAACAGCAGTCACCTCTTGAGCACCCAGTTTATAAGCCTCGATGATAACATCCATCGCCGCATTTCCTGCACCGATTACAACAACTTTCTTGCCTATCTCCGGTCTTTGCCCTCTGTTGACAGCTTTCAAAAATTCAAGACCTTTTATCAGTCTTTCATGTCCTTCAAAAGGTATAACAACAGGGCTGTGTGCGCCAACAGCGACAACTACTGCGTCAAAATTCTTACGTAAATTCGCAAACATCTCTTTTGTTACTTTTGAAGATGTATGAATTTTTACCCCGGAATTCTTGAACCTATCCATCTCTATCTTCAAAACATCTCTCGAAAGACGTTCATTTGGAATAACCTGTCTGAGCTTGCCGCCGATTTCAGTATCTTCTTCATACAAATCAACGCTATATCCCATCATAACAAGATGCCATGCCGCTGTAATCCCTGCCACACCGGCTCCGATAATCGCAACCTTCTCTTTTTTTGATACCGGTGGAACAGGCAGCTGAACTTTTGCTGACATACCTCCAAGCAAACCTATTTCAAGAGGAGAATCAACCTCACATCTCGAACATTCATCCATACAAAGATTAGGACATACCTGCGCACAAACAGAAGCAGGAAACGGGCTGTATTTCAAAATCAATTCATAAGCTTCTTTATGCAAGCCTTTTCTCAAAAGAGAGAATCTCTGCTGCGTCGGTATTCCTATCGGACAATTATATTCACAGGGAGCACTGTATGCATAATTTTTCCACTTTGGAATTTTCAAACGGGTCTTATCTCTGGGAACAAGCTCTCCTGCCTGAAAATCATCTTCGATTAAATCTCCGAAAATTCCGCCCTGAACCCACTCATTCAGACGAAAATCCTTCAAAGAGCGTCTTGTTTTCTTTGAACGTTCTTCATAAGTTTTTGCAACAATTTTCTTCCACTTCGAAAAATCAGCAATCTCCGTATAAAGATGTATTTTACCTATTTTTGAAAGAAAATCCTTCAAACCTTCTTTCAAAAATTCCAAATCACTCGAGTCTAACTCCATTACCCACACATCATCAGAAACACCTGCGAGATTTCCTCTCACATAAACTATACCTCCGACCATGCCCGTGCAGGCTCTGTCACCCAAAACGGAATGAAAATCTTCGCACTCATAACCGCATACAACGGCAACACCGCCGCCCATAAACTCAAAGCTGAAAGACCCTGTATTCTTCAACACCCAGAACTCGGGTTCTGGAAACTTCGGGTCATGCTTCATCAACGCACCTGAACGTGTGCCGCTGCGGCCGCCGATAAAAATCTTTCCTGACGCTGCACAATGAGCTGTTGTATCACCTGAATCGCCTTTGACAACAATCTCAGCGCCAGAGTTCAACCAGCCGACATCAGCAGGAGCACTCCCTTCTACAATAATCTTTGTATGAGGCATCCCCATCGAGCCGACTCTCTGTCCCGGGTTTTTGACGTTGAACACAAGTTCTCCGCCGTCTTTCCTCCACATAGAACCGCCGATATTATGCTGACCCGATGCATTTATATTAAACTCATTCACACCTTCATCAACTTTTTTGTAAATCCATTGAAGAAGCTCCTGTGTCGATAACCTTTTATTGTTTTCTAAAGTATTTATTTCTGCAATTTCTGTCATTTTTTATTCCTAACAAACATGTTGTATCTGAAGACGATCTGCAACATTCTTATCTACCGTAACCAGCGCATCAGAACGGCCGACGGGCAAAGAACTGTTGCCTACGGGGGCAAGAAGTTTTTTCAACTCCGTATCGGTTGCCTTGAAATAATTAACTATATTTTCAGCTACCCTATCAATATCGAGTCTGTTTACAAGCAGAGGATTTTGAGTAGCTATCCCGACAGGGCACAAGTCAGTGTTGCAGGCGTTGCACTTGCCGAAATCATTTCCGACACAGCCTGCCATCTGCAAAATTAACCTGCCTGCAAAAACTCCGTTTGCTCCGAGGCATATCATCTTGAATGCGTCAGCTGCAAGGTTTCCGTTCATTCCCATTCCGCCGCCTGCCCATAGAGGAATCTGTCCCTGTTTGCCCTGATGTACGGCTGCAAGATAACAATCTCTCAACTTGGATACAATCGGATGTCCTGTGTGATTCAAAGAAATTTCATGCGCAGCGCCTGTGCCGCCGTCCAATCCATCGAGGAAAAAACCTCCGACAATGTTATACGGATCTCTCAAAAGATTATTATAAACAGATACGCTTGTTGATGATGCCGCAACTTTAATCGCAACGGGAACCCTGAATTTGAATGCGGCATTCATCGATAAAAACATCTTCTGAACACTCTCTTCAATTGAATATAAACCCTGATGATTCGGAGGGCTTAACAAATCAGATTTTGGAACCCCTCTGATTTCCTGAATGTGTTTTACAACTTTCTTTGCCATCAAAAGACCGCCGTCACCGGGTTTTGCACCCTGACCTATTTTTATAAGCACGCCTGCAGGGTCTTCTATCATATCAGGCATCGAGTTTATAATCCTATCCCAGCCAAAGTGCCCCGAAGCTATCTGCAAAATCATATATTTCAGATAACGTGACTTCAAAAGACGCTCAGGAATACCTCCTTCGCCCGTGCACATTCTGATTGGAATACCAAGCTCTTCGTTCAAATAGGCAGTCGCTATCGCAACAGCCTCCCACATTCTCCATGACAGAGCACCGATTGACATATCGCCGATAATAATCGGATAAATCCATCTGTTCGTAGGCATATTTGACTTAAGTTCAAGATTGCCGTCTTTAACATCAAATGTCATATTCTCTGCAGACATAACACGCCCGAGGGGTGTTCGCATATCAAAAGTGTGACGCAGTGCATCCAAAGACGGGTCTGTCATCTGAGATATACGCCCTACCTTAATTTTATCAAGCGTTCTTCCTTCAGTATGAATATTACAGCGCCCGCCTCTTTTGACTGACTCACCGGTTGCACATCTATAACGTGTTCCATAAACTTCACGTTCGTTCCTCACCGGCTTGATTGCATTGTTTGCACAAACTTTCTTGCAAATTCCGCATCCACGGCAATAATTTGTATGACTTACCACCTGCTTGATATAAGGCTGCGCCCAGGTTTCTTCTTCCTTTGTAAAACCGTCTTCATCAACCTTTGCCTGAGTTTTCTTTATTTTCAGGACATCCACTTTCAATGCGCCAAAAGAACATGCAGCAACACACTTACCGCACATAGCACATTTTGAACGGTCATATTCTATTGTCCACGGCAGCTCGTCCACTGCCAGCTGATTAATCTTTACTGCTGCCATCTTTCCACTTCCAAATTATTGTCTACAACAACCATCTCCCGCTCATTGGGATAAATATCATCTTCGATGCTTCTTTGAGGCAAAATTTCGTTTGCACCTGTTACCTCTGAAGATATAACAACCATATCATCCGTCCTTGCAACCACTACGGGTCTGAGTTTTTTTGAATCGCATAAAGTGAACATCGTCCCGTCAGGAGTAACTCCGATTATGGTATTAGGTCCGTTTATTTCAAGATTCGATAAAGATGCCTTTATTCTCAACAACACCTCTTTATCTGCACGTTCCTGTATATCAGAATAAGGAAGCGGTGTCACTGTGTGTTTATAATACTTAAGCGGCCACTTCAAAATTTTGTGAATATAATGAAGTGTGTACAAAAAACACTGCGAATCAGACTCAAAACCTATATATCCCTTGTAGAGATTTTCCTGAAACAGCTTGTTCTTTTCATAAAATGTATTCTCACCGTTGGCAAGTGCCGTATATCCCTGCAAAAAGAACGGATGAGCAGCATATCTTACGATATCATAGTTGGTATTCTGTCTGCACTGCGCTGTTATAATCTTTGCCGTAAAATCAGAATTCGGCTGCCATAAGTTGAAATACGTGCCGATATCTCTTGGATCGCCGATTTCTTTCAACATGACAACATCGGGCCAGAAAGAATAAACATACCCCTCATCAGCTTCCTCAAGAGCTTTTCTCAGCTTGAGCCTTGTATCAACAAGCAATTCCTGCTTTTCATCATCAGGTGCATATTTGAAACTCTTCGGATACTGAAAAACTTCAAACACATAATTCGGCATAGGCTCTATATTCAAGCCTTCTTTGTTGCAAATTTCAGGCGACCACTGAAGAACACGAACAAAGCCTATTGAATGCAAAATACTCTCTGCAAGCCTCATGCCCTCATCTGTGCATGCCATTGACAGAGTCGGTAAATCTTTGTATTTTTCAAAAATACCGCCCAAATCCTGCATTACAAATGCAAATCCTGAGTTATCATGCCCCTTTTGCTGTGAGCGCATAAGCTCAAGAGCCTTTGAAGGGTGAATATAGCTTTTCGACTTAATCGCACCGATTCTACACATAATCCAAACATCCGCCTCATTTAAAAAAGTTGTATTCTGACAATACGATATTTTTTATTTTCATGTCAAGAAAAAAATCACCTCAAATATAGATAAATTAAAGTTTAGGCTGTATTTAAATTATTTTCTGAAATTTTTACATAATAATATCTGAAATCTTCAATCTTACAAGCTTTTTCAGATTTTCAACACTCATCTCAACCTGATAACCTATCTTCCCCGCACTGAAAATTATCATCTCAAAATCAGACGCCGACGAATGAACAACCGTTTCAAAACTCTTCTTCATCCCGATTGGGGAACATCCTCCATGCACATATCCGGTCGTTGGAAGCAAATCTTTCTGCTTCAGCATCTCAACGGATTTTTCTCCGACAGCATGCGCCGCTTTCTTCAAATCAAGTTCCTCTGCAACCGGAATCATAAAAACATAATGCTTCTTCGACTTACCGACAGTAACAAGCGTTTTGAAAACCTTCTCAGGATTTTGTCCGAGGACACCGGCAACTTCAACTCCGCTTATTGCGTCTGTATCCGCATAAGTATAATGATTGTAAGGAATTTTACTTTTATCAAGAATCCTCATAACATTTGTTTTGTAATCCATATTACCCCCGTTTGAATAAAGTGAATTCATCCTGATTTTACTACAATATTTCGGAGGTTTTAATATTTTATTAACGAATGTAGACAATCTCTTGACGACGATATAATTTTATACGAATATACAAGAATGAAATAAAGAAAAGAGGTATAAAAAATGAAAGAAGGAATACATCCTGATTATAAAAAAACTACAATAACCTGCGTTTGCGGTAATGTAATAGAAACAGGTTCCGTTAAAGAAGGTATAAGAGTTGAAATCTGCAACAAATGCCACCCGTTCTTTACAGGAACTCAAAAGATTCTTGACTCTGAAGGAAGAATCGAAAAATTCAACAAACGCTACGGCAAAAACTAAATTTATTTGCCATATCAAAGAACTTAATAAGCCCGTTTTTACGGGCTTTTGTTTGATAATTTTCAAGAGAGCAGGTGCACAATGAAAGAGAACTTCCCTATCGTTAATCTGATTAGCATGCCTGATGATATGCTCAAAACAATTTATACGGCATGCAGAACTTGTTATAGTGCAGACTACCCTATCAACATCTGGGATAAGAGCAATGACAGAGAAAAAATGCTCAAACTCGTCAAAAATGTTCTCGCATCAGGTCACCACAGTACTATAGAACACTGTCATCTTGTTTTCTCTATCAGCGGAGTTTCAAGAGCCTGCACCCATCAGCTTGTGCGCCACAGACACATGTCTTTTTCTCAAAAATCTCAAAGATATGTGACTGAAAAAGGAGAATTCGAATATATTACCCCTCCGACAATCAAAGGAAGCCCTCTTGAAGCAGAGTATGATGAGTTTATGAAAAAAACAGCGGAATACTATTCAAAACTCATCGCAAACGGAATACCCGCAGAAGACGCAAGATTTATCCTGCCAAACGCTGCATCAAGCTCGCTTATTGCTAGTTTGAACCTGAGAGAACTCATACATCTTGCAAATTTGAGATTATGCACAAACGCACAGCTTGAAATAAGAATGTTAACAAAGAAAATGTGCGAACTCGTTGTCGAAAAAGAACCTTGGCTGAAAGAATACCTCGTTCCAAAATGCGAGGCAATAGGTTATTGCAACGAACACAGAAGCTGCGGACGTGTCCAGAAGAGAGAAAAAGTCTGATAAGAGGTTTACCACTGATGAAAGATATGTTGGAAAAAATAAAAAGTATCGAAAAAAGCTACAACGACCTTGGCGTAACTCTATCAGACCCCGAAGTCATTCAGGACTACAACAAATTCAAACAGCTCTCAAAAAAGAGAAAATCAATGGAAGAAACAGTCGAACTCTACCACAAATGGCAGGAGGCAGAACAAAGACTGAACGAAGCAACCTCCTTGATAAAAAACGAATCTGACGCTGAAATGAAAAGTTTTCTGCAATCAGAAATTGAAGAATCACAAAAAATTATCGAAGACTCTGAGGAAAAAATGAAACTCCTCCTCCTCCCGCGTGACCCGAATGATGATAAAGACATCATGCTCGAAATAAGAGGCGGAGCAGGCGGCGATGAAGCAAACATATTTGCCGGAGATTTGATGAGAATGTATCTCAAATATGCCGATAAACAGGGCTGGCAAACTCAAATCCTGAGCATATCAAACTGCGAAGCAGGCGGAGTATCGGAAGTTGTAATCTCTATTCAGGGGGACGCTGTTTATAGCAAGCTTAAATACGAATCAGGCGTGCACAGAGTCCAAAGAGTTCCTGCAACGGAATCTCAGGGACGTGTTCACACAAGCACTGCAACAGTCGCAGTTATGCCTGAAGTCGGAGATGTTGAAATAGAAATTAATCCTAACGACCTCGATATTTCAACAGCACGCTCAGGCGGAGCAGGCGGGCAAAACGTTAACAAAGTCGAAACTGCTGTTAGAATAGTCCATAAACCATCTGGCATTATGGTCCACTGCACGGAAGAAAGAAGCCAGCTGCAAAACAAAGAACGTGCAATGCAAATCCTCAAAGCAAAACTCTATGACATAGAAGTCCAGAAGCAGATGAAAGAAATCACTGACCTTAGACGCTCTCAAGTCGGTACAGGCGATAGAAGCGAGAGAATTAGAACCTATAATTTCCCTCAGGGCAGACTCACAGACCACAGAATAGGACAAAACCTCAACGTCTGGACGGTAATTGAAGGTGACTTGGACGAACTCCTCAACATGTTAATCAGCTACGACCAGCAGAAGAAACTCGAAATGCTCGCTCAGACAGCTGAATAACCAATATACCGAAAATTTAGGATAGAGTTAATAATGGATAAAACAGTTGAAAAACTTCTCAGAGAAGTGAACAAACCCTCACGTTATACAGGAGGAGAAGTCGGCTCTGTTAACAAAGACTGGAATAGTTCAAAAGTCCGCTTTGCCATCACCTTCCCTGATACCTACGAGGTCGGAATCTCAAACCTCGGCTGCAGAATTCTCTACCATGTTCTGAATAAACAAAACGGCGTCTTATGCGACAGAGCGTATGCTCCTGAAAAAGATTTTTATCAAAAACTCAAAGATAATGACATTCCGCTCTACGCTGTCGAATCCAAAAGACCTCTCAAGGATTTCGACGTTCTAGCCTTCTCTTTGCAATATGAACTCAGCTACCCGACACTGCTTGCAATACTAGACCTTGCAAAAGTAAATCTCCTCTCAAAAGACAGAGCTGATGACGAACCGATAGTCATAGCAGGCGGTCCCGGGGCTTACAACCCTGAACCTATGAGCGAGTTCATAGACGTTTTTTTGATTGGCGACGGCGAAACCCTCCTCGCTGAATTTTCAAAAAAACTCATCGAACTCAAAGGACAAAAAAGACAAACCATCCTGAAAGAACTCACAAAACTAGAAGGTGTATATGTCCCTGCATTTTATGAAAACCAGAAAAACGATTTTTCAACGCCAAAACCAGTTGATAAAACCCTCCCGCAAAAAATAAAAAAAAGAATTGATTTATTCACAAATGAGAACACTCCGACTGATTTTCCGGTTTCATTTACAGCCGGAGTCCATGACAGAGCAGTTGCAGAAATAAGAAGAGGCTGCGGGAGAATGTGCAGATTCTGTCAGGCATGCTTCACAAACCTTCCGGTCAGAGAACGGGATAGCAAAGAAGCAGCACAAATAGTCGATGACCTTCTTCACAACACGGGCTATGAAGAATACTCTCTCCTTTCTCTTTCATCAAATGACTACACAAACATCGAAAACCTTGCCGCTTATCTCTGTGAAAAATATTCAAACAGCGGATCATCCATATCTCTGCCAAGTCAAAGGGCGGACTCTTTCAGCCTGAAACTTGCCCAAACAGTCAGTTCTGTTAGAAAAAGCACCCTCACATTTGCTCCTGAAGCCGGCAGCCAGCGACTTCGTGATGTAATCAATAAAAATCTTACACAGGAACAAATCCTGAATGCTGTTATGACAGCTTATGAAGCCGGGTGGTCAAAAGTTAAACTATATTTCATGATAGGTCTTCCGACAGAAACATTTGACGACCTCGATGAGATTATCAATCTTCTCCGTACAATCAAAAAAGAGGTCTATAGAGTTAAATCAGAAAAAAATATCCCGCATCACCTTGATATGACCTGCACTATCTCAACGTTCGTTCCAAAAACATTCACACCGTTTCAATGGTGCGCTCAAAACTCTATGGAGCTGATTGATGAGAAAATAAAATACTTGAGGCAAAAATCAAAATTCATCAAAGGGCTGAAGATGAATTTCTCTGACACTTTCCTCTCACAAATCGAAGCTGTGTTCTCAAGAGGCGACAGAAACCTGAATAAACTTATTCTGCAAACCTTCAAAAACGGCTCATATCTTGATGCCTGGTCAGAGAACTTCAACAAAGAGCTGTGGATAAAATCATCAAAAGAAACAAACATAAACTTTGACGACTACGCCCAAAGACAAATCCCGCTTGATAGCGAGCTGCCATGGGGATTTATCGACACAGGGGTTGATGTTGAATGGTTAAAAAACGAATACAATCAGGCAATGAACAATCAAACCTCATATCCCTGCGATGAAAAATGTACAAACTGCGGAGTATGTCAAAACTCAAAAAACAAAAGACTTACCTGCGAAAAGACATCTTTTGAAAAACCCGAATCAAAAGTATTCAACACACAGAATGATAGTGTTTACAAATACCGAATAAAAATAGAAAAAAAAGGAAACCTCAAATATATCTCACATCTTGATTGGGCTGGAACGTTTTATAAAGCCGTAAGGAAAACCGGACTTGACATCGTGTTCACACAAGGATTTAACCCATCTCCCAAAATATCAATGGGTGTTGCACTACCTCTGTTTGTTGAAAGCGAAGGTGAACTTGTCGACATCGAATTGTTTGATAACATACAACCTGAAAAACTAAAAGAACTAATACAGCCAAAACTTCCTGACGGCGCTAATATAGTCAATATAGAACAGATAAATAAAAAATCACAGGCTATAGAAAATGAAGTATCATGGGCAAGATATATTGCACAACCTCTTGACAAGATAAATATAAAAGAATTAAACTTATCTTATAAATTAAGTGAGTTTTTAGAAAAAACTAATCTGTTTTTAGAAAAAACTACAAAAAAAGGTTTGAAAAAACAAATAAACATTAGACAGTCGCTGTATAGTGCAACCATCAGCGATGAACATTCGGGAAAAATAGAGTTTATACTAAAAACAGCACAGGGAGCGCCCCGTGAAATTCAGTCACTTAGAGCAGATGACTTTTTGCAAATGCTCACCCCAAATCTAAGATGGAATATAGTTAGAGTAGATTTGTTAGATGAGAATTTTAAGAAAATATTTTAATAAGGATTTGAAAAAAAATGAATAAGTCAATCGTTATCTCAGAGCGGGATAATATCGCCGCAGTTCTTGAGAATGGTCGTGCTGCAGAATTTTATATACACAAAGGGGATATTCTTTTAAATGATGTATATCTTGCAAAAGTAGAGAATATATTACCGAGTATCGACGCTGCTTTTGTTAACGTCGGAAGCGACAAGATGGGCTTTCTCCATGCTTCTGATGTTATCGGAAGAGGTGCTCTTCAAGATAAACTTAAACCGGGACAAAAAATTATAGTTCAGGTTGTCAAAGAACCGACCGGACATAAGGGACCGAGAGTAACAATGTCTTTAAGCCTGCCCGGAAGATTTCTCGTTCTTATGCCTGAAGAAAACGGTATCAGCATAAGCAGAAAAATTTCTTCTGCAAAGGAACGAGCAAGACTCAAGTCAATTGTCAGCCTCATAAAACCGGCAGGACTCGGTGTGATTATAAGAACGGAAGCAGAACATCAAACAGATGCTGAAATTCAGGAAGACCTCGAAATTCTCCTCGAAAAATGGACAACCATCGTTAACTCAGCAGACACGATAGAACCTCCAAATCTTCTTTATCGTGATCAGGATTTGTTGTACCGTGTAATCAGAGAAGCCTGCACCGAGGATATAGAAGAAATTATATTCGACACACCGTTTGCAATGCATAGAGCAACCCAGATCCTTCAATCATGGAATATGGGCAAAAATATAAAACTCAAAACCTACAAAGGAAGCGAGCCTATTCTCGTTGCAACGGGCGTTGATAAGGAAATTAAAGCAGCTCTCCAAATCAAAGTTAATCTTCCCTCAGGTGGATATCTGTTCATCGAAACAACGGAAGCTCTCTCGGTAATCGACGTCAACAGCGGTAAGTTCACAAGCTCCGCTACTCAGGCTGAAACAATCAAATTCACAAACCTCGAAGCAATTGATGAAATAGCCCGCCAGCTCAGATTGAGAAATATCGGCGGTATGATTATTATCGACTTCATCGATATGGAGAGCAGGGTTGATAAAATAGCAATCCTCGAAGCACTTGAGCTTGCTCTTGAGCCTGATAAAGCCAAACCAACCGTCGGTCAGCTCTCTGACCTGGGTCTGGTAGAACTTACAAGACACAGACAGGGACAGAGCTTATCCGAAATATTTACGAAAAAATGTCCTGCCTGCGGCGGTACGGGACATATTATGGTAGACTTTAATTTTGCAAACTCTCCTCAGGAAGCTGAGGCAAACATGAAGAATGCAAAATTAAATAAAATCCCTCAAAAACAAAATAACAACAAATTCCAGCAAAATAACAACAATCTGAAACCGGAAAGATTGAAAAATCCTCAAAATCAAAACCAGAGGGCAATGCAGACAAATCCTTCAGCAGTAGCAGAGGCATCGGAAACAAGACAAAATCAGCCTCAGGATAACTTTGTTCTGACAATGAATAAAGTAGAAGACTTTTTCACAAAAACAAACTATTATATTAACGTAGCGAAAAACATCAAAATAGCAGCTGTTCCATCTTCTTTTATTCATAAAAATCTGAACAACAACTATCAAAAAGATGTGTTCACAATTATTACTGAACTTGAATCAGAAAGAGAACCTGTTCAAATTCAACAACAACTTGATATACAACCGGAAGCAACTGTTGTAACTCAGGAAGAACAAACAGAACAACCAGCTGCAGCTGTTGTGGAAGAACAGCCAAAAGAAGAAGAAAAAACAGAAGAAAAACCTAAAAGAGGAAGAAGAACAACCTCTGCAAGAAAGAAAAAAGAAGAAACTTCAGAATCTGAAACAACTGAAATAAAACAGGAATCAGAACAAACGGAAGAACCAAAAACAAAAGCAAAAACAGTTGCAAAACGTCCGAGAAGACCACGTGCAACCAAAAAGGCATCAGAAGAAAAGGAAGAATAATGAAAAAAATAATAATATTTTCACTAATATTATTTTCTATCCTTACTTTCAATAATATATCATTTGCAGAGTATGACAACCATACTCTGCAATCTTATAACATAACTCTTGCCCAAAAAACAGAAACAAATGACCTTCCTGATATACCTCAGACGCTTGCTCCTGAAGAAAAAGACCAGATTGACAGCTATCTGAAACAGGATGAACCTTTGATGAGTACAAATATGTTATTCAAGGCGCTAAAGGCTTTTGGACTGGCATGTGCATCATTTTTCTTATTTGTGGCTGTCATCCTTCTGATTAACAAATTTCTCTTTAAGAAAAATATATCTTCTACGCAAAACGTTGAGATGACACATCACACACCAGAAGAACAAAACGACGAATTCGATAAAATCAAAGAAAACTACCAAAACGAAATGAATGCCAAAGTCGGCGAAGTTATATATGACTTTTACAAAAGAAATATGGATTAATAAGTTTTTATCTTATCAGGCTTTTGAATTACGATATTTCTAACTTCTTTTATATCAACTCTCGCCTGTGATAACTTCTCTTTATTCTCTTCTGAAACACCGTTGCTTGTCAGAATTCGGTCTATCAATCCGTTGTTGACACGAATAACCTTATCCCAGGCATCTATTTCTTTGAGAGTATCTTTTATCTGCGAAATATCATAATCATGCGTCACTTTTGACCCGTAAGATAAAACTTCACCAGTAGAAGAAGTTATCTCACGTCCGCCCTGCTCGAAATAAACTTTGAAAATGGATTTTATATCACTCAGCTCAGAATGCATAATCTGTATTGCATCCTGTATTCGCAAATATCTTTCAAATAAATAATCAACATTCTCAAGCTGCGACATCTGCCATGCATTCTTCTGCCGGTATAATGCCTCAAGCCTCGGATAAGAAAGCGCAAGCCCTCTTGCATCAGCCATCGCTCTATGACGGGTATCTGTTGTTACCCCCATACGGGTCATCAAAGCGTCCAAACCGCAAGAGAACTCATCAGGAAAGACTTCTTTGAACATCTGCTGGGTATCAATCCTCGGATTTGTCAGCTCTTTTTGATATAAGTCTACAGACGCCTTGTTCAAATAGCTGTAATCAAAAATAACATTATGTCCTACAATGGGATAATCCTTGATAAAATCAAGAATCTTCGGCATAACTTCCTCCAATACAGGTGCATCCTTGACCATATCTTCTGTTATGCCGTGAATTTTTATGCTTGAGTTTCTTATGTGTTGTTTTGGGTTGATTAAAGTTTCATACTCTTCGACAATTTGCCCGTTCACAAGTTTGAGCGCCGCAAATTCAACCATTTTCTCACGGGTAAAATCAAGCCCCGTTGTTTCTACGTCCAAAACTATTACTGTATTATCTGTCATCTTCAACTTCTTTTGTTAGTTATCCCTCTCAACAATATTCTATCATAAAAGTCTTATCAGATGACAACAAAAAGAAAAACGGCTCATAAGCCGCTTTTTAGTCATTATTCACATATCAATATCACTTTAATATGCACTATCTAATGACTAAACCCTAACTCCTCCCCCAATATTTGAAGTTTATTTATTACTTCAAGGGTCTTATTATAATTTATATCTGCCTTTATTCTGCAATGAAAAGCCTCAGAAAGCTTATCATTGAATGTGTATTTAGACTTAACCAACACCTCATATGCCTTGTCTATCGCTTTTGAATTTGTTTCTTCATCATTAACAAGCAAAAAAAGCGCTGTTTCTATTATCCCTGCAAGCTTAAGCATATGCGCAGGCTTCTGCGATGATGTATAAACAGGACTCGTTGTGCTCGCTTTCTTTATAATCACTGATTTTGCACTGATATCAGCAAGTATATTCGCAAGAGAAACAATATCTCCATGGCAATAAGCATTTGCCACTTTAGCCTTCAGTCCGACAGCTCTTTTTATCCCGAGTTTCATCTCATCTTTCATGGGATGTTCTGAGAAATAACTATAATCTATGGATTTTAATATATTCATAAATTTGAAATTAACTTTGTTTTGTCGTTTGTATCTAAAATTAAAACACTTTTTTCCTTTACTGTTAAGAGCCTTTATTCAAAAACTTTTTCACCTGCCATCATCAAAATCCACAAAAAGCGCTCAGGCATGGTAATTCACAAATTTTTGAATACTCAACATTTACATTAATAATTCTTAATACAGTATATACTTTACTTAAAAAATTTAACATTCATGGATTAATTTCAAAAATAGGATAACTGTTCAATACAAAAAACATATCTTTATTGATTAATTAATAATAAATAGGAGGAACCTGCAATGGAAACACAAATCTATACCCCTAAAGAATTTCCTGAACTCTTTAATCTGAAATCGCTCTCAAAACAAGCCGTTGACTACCATCTCAAACTTTATGACGGATATATCAAAAAACTCAACGAAATTCAGGATGAATACAAAACAATCAATCTCGATACAGCAAATCACAACTACTCACACCACCGTTCCCTGCTCGTTGAAAAAGCATACAACTACAACGCCGTCGTTTTCCATGAAATGTTTTTCGAAAACCTCATCTCAAAACCATTTGAACCTGAATGCTGGTTAAGAGAAAAAATAGAAAAATACTTCAAGTCCTTTGACACCTATATCAGGGACCTGAATGCAACAGTAAGAAGCTCCCGTACAGGATGGGCTGTTACAGGCTACAACCACACTGATGACACCATTCAAAACTATGCAATAGATTCCCACTACATAAGCGTTCCCATAAAAATCACTCCTATACTGGTCATTGATACCTGGGAACATTCCTTCATGCCTGACTATGGAATAGATAAAGCAGGTTACTTCGAACACATTATCCCCGAGATAAACTGGATTATAGTCAAAGACCGCCTGCAAAAAGCAATCAGTGGTGTTTGATTTCTCTTGATAACCCGAGTTCTTCAAGAGCATGAATAAAATTCTCGGCAGCTTTCTTCTGAGTTTCCGGAGGAACAATCCTCAACAACTCGATAACCTTTGAGAGAGTGGGATCTTTGTCATACCACCTGTTTTGCTGCGGAGGTCTTACCATTTCATAAAATTTTGCAACGGTTTCTTTTCCGACTTTTTCTTCTATTTTTTCAAGAAAAACCTCAGCCTGAGCTTTCAGCTCATCCTGATAGTTTCGCAAAAGCTCTATAACTTCCATTAACAGAGGATCATAATCATACCAGCGTTTATATTCTTGGGACATATCATTCCTTTTTTATTTAATCAGTAATGGTTCTTCCACCTTGTAGTTATCTACCCGTTTGGCATGCCCGCCGAGAGAAGTCAGCTTATCAACAAGGTTCTCATATCCCCGGTCAATATGATGAATATTCTGGATGACAGTGCGTCCATAAGCTGATAAACCTGCAACAATCAATGCGCCGCCTGCTCTCAGGTCGCTTGCTTTAACCTCTGTTCCCGTGAGTTTTTCGACACCTTTAATTATGGCGTGATTGCCGTCATGGTGAATATCTGCACCCATCCTTGCAAGCTCTCCGATTTGCATAAAGCGATTTTCATACAGATTTTCCGTTACAATACTTGTGCCATCAGCAATAGCGAGAATAGAACTGAATGGTGACTGCATATCAGTCGGGAATCCGGGATAAGGCTGCGTAACAATATTCGTTGCCTTAGGACGTCTGCTGCAGGATACTTCCATTGTCAAAGGTTCAAGAATGTTCACCTCTGCCCCTATTTCAATCAGCTTGTTAGTAACAAACGTAAGATGATTAGGGAATACATTTCTAATAATCGCATGCCCTCTTGTTGCAACAACTGATGCCATATAGGTGCCTGCTTCTATTCTATCGGGCATGGTTGTATAAGAAATGGGTTTAAGAGAGCCTTTCGGAACACCATTGATAACTATCTCGGATGTACCTGCTCCTGAAATATCGGCACCGGCCAAATTCAAAAAGTTTGCCAAATCAGCAATTTCAGGTTCTTGTGCGGCATTCTGAATTCTCGTAGAACCCTCGGCAAAAACTGATGCCAGAATAATATTCTCTGTAGCACCGACACTCGGCTTATCAAGATAAATATCAGCTCCGGCAAGTTTTGAAGCTTTTGCAATAACATAACCGTTTTCAATTTTTACTTTTGCTCCGAGAGCTTCAAATCCTTTTATATGGTAATCTATTCTTCTCTCACCTATTGCACATCCTCCAGGCATCGCAACTTTTGCTTCCTGACATCTGCTCAATAAAGCTCCGAGGACAATAAACGATGCCCTCATCTTACTGACCAGTTCATATGGGGCGACAACACCAGTTATATTTGACGCATCTATTTCAAGAGACTTATGAACTTTGTCATATTCAATCTTTACGCCAAGACAGTTGAGGACTTTTATCATTGTATCCACATCTGTCAAATCAGGGACATTATACAATTTGCAGGTGTCACTAATCAAAATACAAGCGGCCATCTGCTTCAATACGGCATTCTTTGCTCCACCTATCGAGACTTCTCCGTCTAACCTTGTTCCGCCGTCAATAACTATACACTCTGACAATGGTATCCCTCCATTCGGTAGAATTTTCTTTATTTTTTTTAACACTGGATCCTGCATCTTTATTTATTATCTCTCAAACAAATCAGATTACACTATATATTATAATTTTATTATAGAAATAACAGAAAGTCGTTAAGTTTTTGTTATATCTAATACATTTAACTTATTTTTCTGCAAAATTCATTTTAATGTTATAATTTATTAACTGAGATATTTCCTGAAATAAGAGTTTATAGAGGATAGATAAATGAAAAAGAATCAAACAATAGGTTTTTATATACTGCTCGTATTTCTAATCGGTGCATTGTTCTTTTCATTCAAAGGACAGGGAACAAAAACAACAGTTAAAGAACTGTCTTACAGCTCTTTTCTGAACAAAGTCGAGCAGAAAGAAATTAAATCGGTTACAATGATGGGCAACTCCATCAACGCCGTTCCTGCATCAGAAAAAAATATCAATTATTCTGTAATAATCCCCCTGAATGACCCGGGGCTTATGCAAAAAATGGAAAAAAATAATGTTGATATAACCGTCAAAAATGAAGAAAATAAAGGGCAGCTCTTAGGGTTCATAGGTTCTTTATTCTTCCCTATTTTGTTCTTGATTATTCTTCTGTTCATATTCAAAAGTGCCCAAGGCGGCGGTTCTCAGGCAATGTCTTTCGGGAAAAGCAAAGCCAAAATGATGGTAGACAACAAAGTCAAAATTACTTTCAAAGATGTAGCAGGTATCGATGAAGCAAAACAGGAACTCGAAGAAATTGTTGACTTCCTCAAAAGCCCTGCAAAATATCTTTCCCTCGGGGCAAAAATTCCTAAAGGCGTTCTGCTTGTCGGCTCACCCGGTACAGGTAAGACTCTTATGGCAAAGGCAGTCGCAGGAGAAGCAGGCGTTCCGTTCTTTAGCATAAGCGGTTCTGACTTTGTTGAAATGTTCGTCGGTGTCGGTGCATCAAGAGTCAGAGATTTATTCGAACAGGCAAAAAAACACTCTCCCTGTATTGTATTTATAGATGAAATTGATGCAGTAGGACGCCAGAGAGGCGCAGGGCTCGGCGGCGGTCATGATGAAAGAGAGCAAACTCTCAACCAGCTGCTTGTTGAAATGGACGGTTTTGACGGACAAACAAACAGCATAATAGTCATAGCTGCAACAAACAGACCTGATATTCTTGATAATGCGCTTCTTCGTCCCGGACGTTTTGACAGGCAGGTCGTAATAGACAGACCTGATGTCCTCGGCAGAGAACAAATCCTCGAGGTTCATGTCAAAGGCAAACCTCTTTCAAACGAAGTTGATATCAAGACTCTTGCAAAAAGAACACCCGGTTTCACAGGTGCAGACCTTTCAAATCTCTTGAACGAAGCTGCATTGTTCGCTGCAAGAAAAGAGAAAAAAGAAATCGAGATGGATGACCTCGAAGAAGCAATCGACAAAATCATCGCAGGACCAGAAAAGAAAAGTAAAATTATAACTGATGAAGAAAAAGAAAACACGGCATACCATGAAGTCGGGCATGCCCTCATCTCAAAACTTCTTCCAAACTGCGACCCGCTGCATAAAGTGACAATTATCCCTCGTGGTATGGCTCTTGGAATAACAATGACGCTTCCTGAGAAAGACCATCTGACTTACAGAAAAGAACAGCTCTATGATCAAATAGCAATGCTTCTTGGCGGCCGTATCGCAGAAGAGCTCGTTTTTGGCGAAGACAAAATTACAACGGGCGCATCAAATGATATCCAAAGAGTGACCGATATAGCAAACAAGATGGTAACCTCTTACGGAATGAGCAAGGATTTGGGACCGATGACATTCGGCACCCACAACGAACATGTTTTCCTCGGGCGTGACTTCGGTCATGAGAAAAACTACTCTGAAGAAGTTGCTTTCAAAATAGATAAAGAAGTTAAATCTATCGTAGATGAACAATATAAAAGAGCAAAACAACTTCTGATTGACAACAGAGATATAATGGAAGAACTTGTCAAAGTGCTCCTTGAAAAAGAAACTCTCGACAAAGAAGAAGTAGATGAAATAATCGAAAAAGTCAAAGAAAATAGAAATTCCTGAAATTCATAAATAACACAACAAAAAATACCTGCTGATAGCAGGTATTTTTTTTGTTTAAATAAAGTTTTTTATTATCCGAAGAAACCGTTTGATGCCCCTTCAAGAACCATAGTGCCGACTGCTTTGCTGAACTGGTCTTTTATTGTTTCCTGCTGGAATTTATCAGGGATTTTATCACCGTTTTCATCTTCGCTGACACCTGATACAGCCTTGAGTCCTGCACCGACACCGACAGCATTTCCGGTAACTTTAATCAAACCGTTCTTTGCAGTTCTTCTTTCTACATATTTACTAAATGCAGCCAAATCATCTTTGTTCCAGTCAGATACAGACTTTTTGAAGCCTGAAGCATATTCAGCTTTAGCAACACCGAGGTCAATACCTTTGTTTCCTTTTACCCAGGAGATAAATGCACTATCTTCAGGATTTATATCATCGGCATTTTGCTTTATTTCTTTAGCAAACTGAGCTTTCACTGCAGCCAAATCGAAATCTTTCGATTTTTTCAACCAATCAGGGAATGCTTTCATCTCTTCATCGGTCAAATCAGCAACGCCTTTGGTAAGATTTTTTGAGAAAGCTTTTCTCATGTTGTCTTCATCCATACCTTTTGATGCAAATTTTCTGATTTTATCAGGCATTCCTGTGATTATTCCGACAACAGTTTTCTTAATCCTGCCTGCATCTTCTCCGACTTCGAGTTTCCCTGCTTGTTTTTCAAATCCGTGGAATAACTCAACAGCTTTATCTGATACTGTATCAAGATATTTGGTATTTGAACTGAGTGAAGAAAGGACACCTTTTGCCGTTTTGCTTGCCACTAAATAACCGCCTGTGCCGATACCGACTAACATAGCAAGAATACCGAGAGTTTTCGTTCCCTTGTTTCCTTTATCGGCAAGATCAATAACAACACTGCTCACTGTATCAGCAACATCGGCTTCAGAAACTTTCGGAGCTTCATTCTGCTGTTCCCGTCCTTTAAAAGACACATGATTCTTTGGTTGCAGTGGCTGACATGAAATACTGTTGATTGTGTTCATACCTAATACCTTTTTTATTAATTAAGCACATCCACCAATATAAAGATTATAAAGGATAAAGATTGCTAAATAAAGTTTTTTTTATTTAAAAAACTTTACAAAAGTAATCTATCCCTCAAAATACTTTCTATCCTTGATTTTTTCGGGTAAAAAACTCTGTTTGAAAGCAGGGTTGTCATGAGTATAAACATAGTCTACCCCGAAGCCGTATTTTTTTGCATCCTTATAATGAGCATCTCTCAGATGGTCAGGCACGGGATAATCATCACCGTTTATTTGAATATCAGATAAAGCTTTATCTATAGCCATAATCGCCGCATTAGACTTTGGCGCCCTTGCAACATATTCAACAGCCTGAGCAAGAGGAATACGTCCTTCAGGCATGCCTAAGAGTTCAACAGCACGATAAGCATTCAAAGCAACACCAAGAGCATCATGGTCAGCATTGCCGACATCTTCGCTTGCACAAACAATCAATCTGCGTGCAATAAAACGAGGGTCTTCTCCTGCTGCTATCAACTTTGCCAGCCAATAAATTGCAGCATCGGGGTCAGAACCTCTCATGCTCTTCTGAAAAGCAGATGCAAAATCATAATGCTCCTGAATACCGTATTTTATATTTCTTTTCTGGGTAAGTTTTTCTAACAGCTCAGGAGTCAACACCCTCTCTCCGTCAACTATATTTGCACTAAAATACGAATTTTCAACAAGATTTAGTGCAAGACGGGCATCTCCGTTGCTATATTTCACTATCAGCTCGCCAATTTTGGGATTAAGAGTAATTTTTCCGTATTTTTCAATCAAGAACTTATACCCTTTCCTGATAATCTTCAATAAGTTATCATTATCAATCGGCTTGAGCATAAGAGTCTGAGTCCGTGAAAGCAGAGCAGGCACAACTTGAAAAGACGGATTTTCAGTAGTTGACCCGATTATATAAAAAGTTCCGTTCTCAACATAAGGCAAAAGAGCGTCCTGCTGTGTTTTTGAAAACCTGTGAATTTCATCAACAAAAACAATCGTCTTCTTTCCAAGCATTTTTAGATTGTCTTTTGCCTGCACAACAGTATCTTTGATATCCTTTATACCCGAGCTGACGGCACTCAACTCAACAAAACAGCTGTCTGTATTTTTGGCAATCAGCCTCGCAAGAGTAGTCTTACCGCACCCTGGAGGACCCCAGATTATCAAAGAAAAAAGGTGAGAGGATTTCAAAAGATTTAAAATTGCGGAATTTTGACCGAGAACCTCCTGCTGCCCAAAAAACTCATCAAGAGAAGACGGCCTCAGCTGTTCAGCAAGAGGGATCTGTTTGTATTTATCTTCGAGCGTGTCAAATAAATTCATTGTTTTTCTCACCCTGTATAATATAATTAAGTGTAACATCAAAAGTTTATGGAGTTTATATATTGAAAACTTTTATTAAACTAACTCTATGCCTGATATTCGCTACATTTTTATTGAGCGGATGCACAAAACAAATGCAGGAAGAAAAAATAACGGTCGAGTTCTGGACTCTTCAGCTTAGTGATTTCACTCCGTATATGAACTCCATGATAGATGAATATGAAAAGTCACACCCTAATATAAAAATCAAATGGATAGACGTTCCTTTCTCTGAAGGTGAAAAAAGAGTCCTCGCCTCAATCATGAGCAACCATGTCCCTGATTTGGTGAACCTCAACCCGTCTTTTTCATCAACTCTTGCATCAAAAGGAACTCTCAGCGATATATCAGCTTATTCAGACAAACAAGACTTCGATGACTTTCTCCACCCTGCAATGAACCTCTGTACTCAAAATGGAAAGACTTACTGTATCCCTTGGTATATAACCTCATCGATAACTCTATATAATTCCGAACTGACAGATAAAGCAGGCATTAAAAAACTTCCGCAAAAAGATGAAGAAATATACGAATTTGCAAAACAAATCAAAAACAAAACGGGAAAATACGCTCTTATGCCGACTTTATCGGAAGACGGTTATATGTTCAAAAACCTCATCAAACACAATATCAGTATAATAGATGAAAAAAATAAACAAATTTTCCTCAGCACCAAAGAGGTTCAAAATATCTATAAAATTTGGAGCGAACTCTATTCAAGCAGCTTTATTCCGAAAGAATCAATCACCCAAACCCACAGAGAAGCGCTTGAAAAATATATGTCAGGAGAACTTGCCATGCTGCAGACAGGCGCAAATTTTCTTGTGATGATAAAAGACAATGCACCTGATATCTACAAAAAAACAAAACTTGCCCCTCAGCTGAATTTGGAAAACGGTGTTGTTGACTTCTCTATGATGAACTTGATAATTCCTGAGAAATCAAAACACCAAAAAGAAGCTCTCGAGTTTGCCTTATTTTTAACCAGCGAAAAAAATCAAGTCGAATTCTCAAAACTTGCGCCGGTTTTGCCATCATCAAAAAAAGCTCTCGACAACAACTTTTTTGATAGTGATTCAACATTAATAGAGCAAGGGCGTAAAATTTCCGCATATCAAATGAAAACAGGAAAAACAAATATTCCGCTATATCCACAGCAAAAAGAAATAAACACAACAGTTGATTATGCCACGCAAAAAATTATTCTGAAAAAAGAAACTCCTCAAAAAGCTCTTGATGAAGCTGAGGAGAAACTGAAAAATATCTTATTCAAATAAATTTTCCTAATACCCTGTAGACCCGAAGCCTCCTGATGCCCTGTTTGTAGCGCCGACGGTTTCTACAACTTCAATCTGCGCTTTGACAACAGGAGCTACAATCATCTGAGCAATACGGTCACCGGGGTTAATTGTATACTCTTCCTGAGAAAGATTGATAACAGGCACCTTCAACTCGCCTCTATAATCCTCATCAATCGTTCCAACGCAGTTCACAAGAGTAATCCCGTGTTTTATCGACATGCCGGATCTGGGTCTGACCTGTGCTTCATACCCGTGAGGAAGTTCAATGATTATGCCTGTAGGCACAAGCTTTCTTTCAAAAGGCTTGAATGTCATCGGCTCATCAATCCCTGCGGTCAAATCCATGCCTGCTGCGCCTGCTGTTGCATATTCAGGCAGAGATTTATTGTTATCCAATTTTTTTATTTTCAAAACTATCGTATCCATAACTCCTCCTTTAGCTATATTTTTGATAATATTCCTGATATTTCATCTATTGTTTTTGAGAGTGAAATATTATGCAGCTTTTCTTCTTTCACTTTCTCATAAGAATATAAAACCGTGGTGTGTTTTCTTCCGCCGAGAGCCTCTCCAATCTTTGGGAAACTATATCCCATAGTTTCTCTTATCAAATAAATCGCAATCTGGCGGGCTTTTGATACATCCTTTGACTTCGACGGGCTCATTATTTCATCAGCCTCTATTTTGAAATACTCTGCAACAATATCAACAATATCCTCAACACTGAGATTTTTCGGCGCAGAAACTTCTACTATATTTTTCACCACCTCAGGAACTACAGGAAGACTGTTTATGCTGCAATAAGCAATCACACGATTCAACGCTCCCTCAAGTTCACGGACATTATGGCTGTAAGCGGAGGCTATAAGCTTCAAAACATCATCAGTGACATTAAGCTTCTCTATCTCTGTTTTCTTCTTCAAAATAGAAACTCTCGTTTCAAAATCAGGCGCTGATATATCAGCAAGCAAACCCCACTCAAAACGGCTCCTCAACCTGTCTGTCAGAGTAGGTATTTCCTTCGGAGGTCTATCACTCGTCAGCACAATTTGTTTTCCTGAATTATAGAGATTTTCAAATGTATGAAAAATCTCCGTCTGCGTTGTTTTTTTCGACTCAAGAAACTGAACGTCATCAAGCAGCAGAACATCAACATTCCTGTACTTTTGCCTGAATTCTGACATTTTGAACGTAGAATTCGAACCTGATTGTATGCAGCTGATTAAGTCGTTCATGAAAACTTCCGTGTTGGTGTATTTTATCTTAAGCCGAGGATGATTAACCAGAATATAGTGTCCTATCGCATGCATAAGATGAGTTTTGCCAAGTCCCGTACCGCCGTAAATAAACAGAGGATTATGCAGCTTTGCCGGTTCTTTTGCAACTGCCATCGCAGCAGCATGAGCAAATTTGTTGTTTTCGCCGACAACAAAATTATCAAAGGTATATTTCAAATTGAGATTATAAGATGTACTCTTCAAAGCATCTATCTGGAACTCGTTGAAGACAGGTTTTACCTGAGGCATTGCGCCTTCTCTTGTTGTCAGTTTCATTCCTGATTTCGGTTCAACAACCTTTTGCGCAAGTTTTTTTTCTAGCTGGCTTTTTCTCTGCAAAAATTCATCTGATAAGTCTTTTTTTAGAACTATATTCAGGTTATAACTGCGTCTTGTTGTATCCTTCAGAGCTTTGCATATCATGGATGAAAAACGTTCTCTCACCCAATCTCTGCTGAGAGTATCTTTTGTTGCTATCACAAACGTCTTATTCTCAACACTCACAGGAGTAATAGGTCTTATCCAGGACTCAAACTTCGAGTGTTCTAGCTCATTGCTGAGACAAGTCAATACACCTGCCCAAATTTCTTCCGCTGTTTTTTCTTCCGCCATAATAATCTTTATTTTATTCTAACCATTCGATTGTATACATTATTTTACCGCAAATTTTTCATGAAAAAAGTAAAGTTTATTTAACTTGAAAAGGACACTTGCTGCATCTTGCTTTAGGATGTTTTATTAAATTATCTTCGAGGTCATACATCTCCTCAATATGCGCAACAAGAGGACTTCCGCATACAGGACATTTCAAACCTTCATAAATCCCATCAAGAATACAAAGTCTGATTGACTCTATCGCATCATCAAGACTCTTGTGCGACTTATCAAAATGTTTTTCATATCTTTTGATATCAGTCAAAGACAACCTCAAAGCCTTTGCAAGACGCTGTCTGATAGTTGAAGGTAAAAACAGCTCCTGTGCTGATTCTATTCTTTCAATCATCTCAACCGGAACATTAGCCTTATGAGCAAGCCCCATTTGAGATAATCCCATTTTTTCCCTTGTTTGCGAAACAAATTGCGCCAGCGACATCTTTTCCATGTTAAGTATTTTATTTTTTCCCCACATTGATGATAAACTTGACTATATAAGATTTTACTATAAGGATAAAGAACTTGAAAGAAAATTTATCACTCACATCAACAGCAATCGGAAGCCTGCCACACAACAGCGCACAGGCGGCTCTTGACCTGATTTTTTCAACACCGATAGATATCCCCTTCTGGCCTCAGCTCTCAAAAGTCAGCCCTAAAGAAGATATGATTATTCAGCTGAATGAAAACATCCCGGGGCTTAAATTTGATGAAGAAAACAACAAACTGTTTTTTGATACGGAATCAGAAGAATTTTTCCTGGGGCTTGAAGAATTCTTTGAAGACTATGAAAAAATCACCGCCGAAAAAAACTTCGATTTGCTTGAAAAATATGCAATAAGCGACAAATTCGCCTGCTCTATTCATCCTTTCCTCGGAAAAATCAAAGAAACAAAACCCTTATACGCAAAAGGACACGTTACAGGTCCTTTCAGCTGGGGAGTAAGCATCTGCGACCCTGAGAAAAAAGCAGCGTTCTATGATGAAACTCTTAGAGATATAATCATCAAAGCACTCACCCTGAAAGCTCTCTGGCAGGTTATAAACATCAAAAAAGCATCCCCAAAAACAACACCGATAATCTTTCTCGATGAGCCTACACTATCGCAATATGGCACATCAGCCTTCCTGACAGTAACAAAAGAAGATATAACAACCGGCATAAGCGAAATCTCACAAGTTTTGAGAGATAATGGAGCTCTCATAGGCGTCCATTGCTGCGGAAAAACAAATTGGTCGCTGATTACAGACAGCGAGGTTGATATTCTCAACTTCGACGGTTATTTCTTCGGCGAAAGCCTTTCAGCATACTCAAAAGAAATAGACAGCTTCCTCAAAAAAGGAGGATTCATTGCCTGGGGAATGATTCCGACTCTTGACCCTGAAGCACTTGAGAAAGAGGACTTGAACTCACTTCTTGCAAAATTTGAAGCAGACAAAAATTATCTCCTCAAAAACGGCATTGATGAAAAACAACTCCTCTCTCAAAGCATAATAACTCCCTCCTGCGGCGCAGGCGTGTTGAGTGAGGAACTCGCTCAAAAAGCAATCAGGCTTACAAAAGAACTCTCTGATGTATTGAAGAATACTTACGGAGGAACAGCAAAATGACTCTGACTCTTGCAATCATCGGCAAAAGCGGCAGCGGGAAAACAACCGTCACAAAAGCATTTATGCGAGTAATGAAAGAAAAATATCCGGAAAAATCAATCCTTCTTTTTGACAATGATTTAACCTGTGAATTAGGACATACCTTCGGGCTTGACATCAGAAACACCGTATATGGCATAAGAAGCGGCAAACACGAGTATAAAACAGGTATCCCGAGCAAAATGACCAAACAGGAATACATCGAATGGGCGCTCGAAGACATTGTCGTCAATCTTGAGAAAAATGTTGACATCCTTGTTTCCTGGTTAATCGGTTCAAAAGATTGCAGATGTCCGATTACACAGCAGATAAACGACGCCCTTGCAAAATTTTTCAAACAGTATGATATAGTCATCTTCGACTGCGAACTTGATTTGAAATACCTTAACCAGCTTGTTGACTGCCATATTGATACGGCGCTTATCATTGCGGAACCTACTGAAGAATCGGCAAGACTTGCGGCAAGAATAGAAGAATATTCGGCAAAGTATGCAACAGGCGGTCAAATCGGAGTTGTTCTCAACAAAATTCAGGGCAATACTGATGAAACAGTATCAAAAATGATTAAAGACAACCATATTGATATCTTGGGGGTAATTCCTTATGACAAAGATATAAACGGCATCACAAAAGAATCTGAAACAGTTCAAAATGCAATCAAAAATATGCTGTTCAGACTAAACATCGCAATTGATTGAGGTAGAAAAATGATTTTAATCGACGGAAAAGCTACAGCGAAAAAAGTTTTTGACAAAATCAAAGCAGAAACGGAAAATCTCGACAAAAAACCGACAATCGCTGTCATAATCGTAGGAGAGGATCCTGCAAGCAAGATTTATGTCAACATAAAACACAAAAAAGCAAAAGAACTCGGCATAAACTCAATCGTCATAGAATTTGACGAAAATATTTCACAGGAAGAACTCGAATCAAAAATAAACGAACTCAACAACGATGACTCAATCAACGCAATTCTTGTTCAAATGCCGCTGCCAAAGCATCTGAATACATACAGAATTATTGAAAAAATTCGCCCGATAAAAGACGTCGACGGTTTTCACCCTGAGAACGCAGGAAAAATCAACATAGGAATAGAAGCTTATGCAGCCCCATGCACTCCTCTTGGAGTTATGACCCTGCTCGATGAGTACAAAATCAACCCGGAAGGGAAACACGCCGTTATCATCGGGCGCTCAAACATAGTCAGCAAGCCGCTTGCTTCAATGCTGTTATCAAAAAACGCAACGGTTACAATATGCCATTCAAAAACACAAAACCTGAAAGAAATTGCCTCAACCGCTGATATCCTCGTTGTTGCAACAGGCAGAGCGAAAATGATTACCAAAGACTATGTCAAACAGGATGCAGTAGTCATAGATGTCGGCATCTCACGGGATAAAGACGGAAAAATTCACGGCGACGTTGACTTTGATGATGTAGCAGGAAAAACATCATATATCACCCCTGTCCCCGGTGGAGTTGGGGCAATGACCATTGCAATGCTTATGCAAAACACACTGAGATTGTACAAATTACAGAGGGAACAAAAATGAAACTAATCGGCGAAAATATCCATATAATTTCAAAAAGAACAAGAACAGCCATCGAAGAAAAAGACAAAGACTACATCAGGAATCTTGCAAAAAAACAAACAGATGTCGACTGGATAGACCTGAACATAGGTCCTGCAAGAAAACAGCAGGGGACAATGAGATGGCTGATTGATACGGTAAGAGAAGTCAGCGATAAGCCTCTCAGCTTTGATACAACAAATCTTGATGAAATTAAATCAGCCCTGCAATATGTCAACACCCCTCAAAAAAGTTTGATTAACAGCACAAACGCTGATGATGAAAGGCTCAATCCGCTGAGCGACATTACAGCAGAATACGGCTGCTGCCTTATAGCTCTGACGATGGATAACAAATCAGGCATTCCGAAAGAAGCAGACCTCCGCCTTGAGATGGCATGCAAAATCATAGAAAAAACAACGGAAGCAGGCATTGATAACACAAAAATATTTATCGACCCTCTTGTTCTCCCGGTTTGTGTAGACCAATCACAAGCTCTCGAATCGCTCAACGCCATCAGAATGTTCAAAGAAGCCTTCGACCCTCAGGTCAATACAACCATAGGTCTTTCAAACATTTCCAACGGTTCTCCGAAAGAACTGCGCCCGTTGATAAACAGAGTTTACCTCACCATGGCATCTGGCTGCGGACTTGATAGCGCAATAGTCGACGCCTGTGACGAAGAATTAATCAGGACAGTTAAAATGCTTGACTCATCATCTCCTCAGAACAGCAGCGATGAACTTCTGCTCAACATCCAAAATATGATGCTCAACTTTGATGAACTCGAAAACGTATCCTATGACAAAACAAACGATGATGAGGTAAGAATTTTCAAAACAGCTGAAATTCTTATGAACAAACATATTTATTCACACAACTATCTGGATGTGTAAGATGAAAAAAATATTCGCAGTAGATGACCATATAGAATGGCTGAATTTTTATAAATCAATTCTGCCCGAGTATTTTGATGACTTTTCCTATACAACAGCCATGAGCGCAAAGGAAGGAATCAAAACAGTTGATGCCCATCCGGATAACTACTTTGATTTTATACTCTCCGATTTGGAGATGGAAACAGATACCCCTGAAAAATGCGCCGGTATGTATTTCATCAAAAATATCCTGCATAAAACAGATAAAAAGAAAATAACCATTATCTCTGCCTCTTTCAACATAGACTCTGTTGCAAAAGAACTCGGAGTCAAATATATAGCCAAAAGAAGCCTTGTTCATAATCCATATCTCATTAAAAAAATCGAAGATATTTCATAAATATCAAACTAAAGTTGTATAAAATACAAACTTTTCATCGATTTTATAGAATAGAAAAAACATCTATTATGTATACATCAGGGATAGAAAGTGTAATCGTAAAGTTCTTATAACCCTGCTGCATCAACTGATGCGGTTAATTAAGTATAAACAGAACAAGGATGTAATATAGTCAACAAAGGAGTATGGACATGAGTATTGTCGTAAACACAAACGTGGCATCTTTAATGGTGCAAAGAAACTTATCAAAAGCAACTTCATCACTGCAAACAAGCATGCAGAGATTATCAACCGGTATGAAAATTAACAACGCCGGTGATGACGCAGCAGGTCTTGCATTATCCGAAAAAATCAACGGTCAGTTGAGCGCATCGGATGTATGCAAAAACAACGCTCAAACAGGTATAAACATGCTTAATATTGCAGACGGCGACCTTGATATAATCAATCAGAACTTACAGAGAATTAAAGACCTTGCAGTACAATCAGCAAACGGTGTATATTCAGACAGTGAAAGATTATCTATGGATCAGGAAGTTCAACTCCGTATCGAGGAAATCAACAGAATCGCATCAAGCTCAACTTTCTCTGATGTAAACCTCCTCGACGGAACAATCGCTGATATGAAATTGCAAATAGGAACAGGCTCCGATGAAGCTCAAAATACAATCGATATATCAGATGCTTTTCAGGAAGCCACGGCAACTGCTCTCGGCGTAACTGCAGGCGCAAGCATATCAACAGCGGCAAACGCACGAGCTATGATTGACCTCATCGATACAGCTGTCAACAACATCTCAACAAGAAGATCAGTAATCGGTGCTTCAGTCAACCGTCTTAACTCAACCGTAGACAGATTGGATGTAAGAAAAGAAAACCTGCAGTCAACCTATTCTACAATCAGAGATACTGACATCGCTTCAGAATCAACAAACCTGACAAAACAACAAATCCTGCAGCAATCAGCAGCAACGCTTCTGCAGCAGGCAAACCAAACGCCGGCACTGGCGCTGACACTAATCTAGCAGAAAATAAAACAACAAAAAGACCGCTTTTGAAAAAGCGGTCTTTTTTATTTCTCTACAGGCATGAAGTTTGTCTTATAGCCTCATAGACAACTATCGCAACGGAATTTGACAAATTCAAACTCCTCTGCCCTTCTGCCATCGGAATTGTCAAACAGCTTTCTTTGTTTGCTTCGAGCAAGCGTTCATCAAGCCCTCTTGTTTCAGGTCCGAACACAAGAAAATCACCCTCTTTAAACGAATTATCGGTATATTTCTTCTTAACTTTTGTCGTCAGGTAATAAAAGTTTGATGTCCTATACTCTTCTCTCAACTCTTCAAGAGAATCATACCTGTGAATTGTCACACTGTCCCAATAATCAAGCCCCGAGCGTTTTACTCTCTTATCATCAAGAATAAACCCGAGTTTCCCGACCAGAAACAAATCACACGACGTACAAGCACATAATCTGACTATATTCCCGGTATTTTGAGGAATCTCGGGTTCAACAAGAACTATATGGAAATTATTTTGCTTCATTTTTCGGGAAAAATCTCTTGCTCTCTATCACAACAGGTATTCCTCTGATAACACAGAAGAAAACAGCTATATAAGCAGAAGCATACGCAATTGTAGTCACAAGCTCTTTTCCGGTATAATCAGCCTGCATATGCGCCAACAGCAACAGAGCAAAAGCAATTGCCTTGAATATGGCATAAGAAAATCTGCAGAAGTTGGAAGCAACAATGAATTTACCAATCTTTGACTGCATCATTGTAGAAGAACCGAACGCCGTATACCCCTGTTCAAGAGCAACGCTTCTCAGACCGTCCACAATAATTCCTCTGCAAACAACGACAAGCGGGACCCACACAGGGAGCCAGCCTATTGCACAAAAAGTAATCCAGTATACGTTCTCAACAACCCTGTCTCCGAGAATATCAAGAACAGCACCGAATTTTGAAGACTCATTGAATTTTCTTGCAAAATAACCATCAAGACCATCCATCCAGATAATAATTATGGTCATTAAAAATGCTCCCATCAACACCTTATCTGAGTCATGGAACATAATCAAAACAGTAACAAGCAGTATAGCAAAAATAGTTCTTAAAATTGTAATAAAATTGGCCATCTCAACCCCCTATTTATTCAAACAAATCTTACCACTTAAATTCTTTTCTTGCAATTTCTTTAAGACGATACAACTCATCTTCTATCTGAACTCTATATCGTTCTCCATCTTCTTCGCTGCAATCATGAGGAATTTCTATCTCATTGCCCATAACAAGAGTCATCCCCGTAAAGAAAGTTAACAGCTCATATTTATCCCATGAGTTGAACCTGACTATCGGATTCATCTGTGCACTAATCGGTACAACCGTCGCCCCAGAAAGCTGGGCAATCTTCAGAATACCGTTTTTAACTTTGTAGGCAGGACCTTTCGGACCATCAACAGTATAAATGACCGACTCTCCGTTTTTCAACGCTCTGATAATCTCCCTCAGAGCTTGAGAGCCGCGGCGTTTGTGGGAGCCTCTTATTGTTTTAAAGTTAATCATACGGCAGATGCGGTTTGCAATCTCTCCATCGTTGCTCGGACTAATCAGAATATTTATATTCGCTCTATCTTCTTTTGTAAAACATCCGACAGAATTCTGCAGCCCGTGCCATATTGCATAAATTACAGGCTTGTTAAATTTTCTGTAGTTAACTATCCGTTTTCTTGTGAACAAATCCAAAAAATAAAAATAAATCAATGCAAAAAACGATATAAAATTAATATAGAGATTATCAAAATAACTCTTGTTGATATTATCCTTATATAACGCTTCTCTCAGACCTGCAGCAACCTGTTTTGATGCAACCCTGTCTTCAAGTTTCTCTCTCATCTCACAAAGAGCATCTTTCATCTTGTTTCTTGTGTTCTCATCAAATGTCAAATCATAAATATTCTTTGCTATCAGCTCAGGATTTGCCTTATGCTGTATTAACTCTGGGACTACCTCTCGTCCGAGAATAATATTAGGCAGCGAAACAAGCTTTATATACCTGATTAGCAAATATACGGCATAAAATAACCACGGCGCACGATAGCTGATAATCATCGGAGTCTGATATAAAGCAGCCTCAAGTGCGACAGTCCCCGAAGCAAGCATAAGCGTGTCCGCACAGCTGAGGAGTTCATAATTTTTATTTTTCAAAACTTTTATATTAGGATTATTTTTCAAATATTTATTCAGCAACTCATCGCTGATAGTCGGCGCCTGAGCAAGACAAAACTGAATGTTGTCAGATTTTTTCTCAAGGATTTCAACGGACTTCAAAAAAGTATCCATAAGGTTCTCAAGTTCGAACTTTCTTGACCCCGGGAAAATACCTACAATTTTCTTATTCCTATCGAGATTATTTTCTTCGATAAATTTTTCTCTCTCATATCTTTCAGGCAGCTGAGAAACAAGCGGATGTCCGACATACTCGCATGGGATACCTTCTTTTTCATAAATTTCCTTCTCAAAAGGAAGAGTCAAAAAGACTTTTTTGACATATTTTTTTATGGTCTTAATCCGGTACCTGCGGGTCACCCAGAGCTGAGGACAGATATAATAATAACAAGGTATGCCCATCCGGTGCAGCTCTTTTGCCATGCGCAGGTTAAACCCTCCGTAGTCAACAAGCAAGACAGCATTAGGTTTGAATTCTTTTTTCAAATAACGCAAAAGATTTTTGCCAAGACAAATATGTTCCCATATCGCTTTAAAATCAAGTCCGACAACATTCATCTTCGAGTGGTCGCAGAAGAGTTTTATACCCTCTTTTTTGAGCGCCTCACCTCCGATTGCCTCTATCACCACATCAGGCATAATAGAACGCAATTCTCTCACAACATATGAAGCATGCTGATCTCCTGAATATTCGCCTGTTATAATAAAAAGTCTTTTCATACCGCAATGATTACGATTTTATTCTTCTCTGCAAATTTTACCATCTTTTCTTGTTCGACAATGATTGTTTCTCCTGACTCAATCGCAAGAACATTCACATGGTATTTTTTCATAACTTTGAGAGTATTCATTCCCACTGTCGGAATATCAAAACGTTTATCCTGAGAAGGTTTGCTGACTTTAACAACGACAGAGCCTCTTTTTCCGAGTTTTCCTCCCCGTTCAATCGCCTTATCAGTACCTTCGATTGCTTCTATCGCAAGAATCATTTTGTTTTTGATGACAACAGACTGACCGACATCTATATCACCGATTTGTTTTGCAACTTCATAACCGTATTCAATATCTCTGATTTGCTCTTCTGTCGGTTTTAACGAAGTCAACACACCTTTTGGCACCATCAGTGATTTAATAAAAATAGTCTGGTCAAGAACTTCTATACCTTCTTTTTCGAGTTCTGCCACAGCTGCCTGCATAATCGCATCATCATTAAGCTTGATATTTTTTTTCAAAATATCTATTGCCATAGAATCAAGCTTTGGATTTTTCAAAAGCATACCTTTATGAACTTTTCCGAGGAAAGTTATCTGTTTGATTTTTTCTTCTCTCAGAGCATCACGGATTTTCATAATCTCTCCGGGACCGAAAGCATAAACTTTCTTGCATATTTTCTTCAGTTCGGTTCTGTTATCAGAAGACAGCGAAATAGCAACAACTTCAAATCCGCTTTTTTTCGCTTCCTGTGCAAATCTGACCGGCAGTTCTCCGTCACCTGCAATTAAACCTTGTATTCTCTCAAGAGTTAGACTCATTTTTATCTCCAAACTATTCTTAATTTCCGTTTTACATCATTATATTACAAAAATTTCACTCGGGCATAACAATTGATGGTTTTATTAACAAAAACAATTCATCAAGACGTGCTTTGTTGTGTAAATACAACCATCCTATCAGCGCTTCAAATGCCGTACTTTGCCTGTATTCGGATTGATTTGCCCGTTTTCTCGTTCCTGTATGTATGTTCCTAGCCCTTCTGACAATATCAGCCTCTTCATCTGTCAGATACTCCGACAAATTTTGCAGCAACTCAGCCTGAAACTCTGCCCTGACAAAAGATGTCGTCAACTTATGCAATTTTTGGGTGTCAGAGGTCATATTTATGGTTATCTTTCTTACAAACAGCTCATAAACAGCATCCCCGAGATGCGCAACATTCCTCAGATGAAAAGATTGTTCGTCCATCACTCGATTATCCATGAGGTACCGTCTTTTGTATCTTTAAGAATAACGCCAGATGCTGCAAGCTCATCTCTTATCTTATCAGATAATGCCCAATTTTTTTCCTGACGGGCATTTTTTCTGATATCTAGTATCAATGCCATAAGGCTGTCAACGAGCTTATTATCAGCTGATTTTGACTTATCAAGAGAAAATCCTAAAACATCAGAAAGATGAACCAAAAGAGCAAATGTCCTGACAAGCTCTTTTTTATCATCAGAATTCTTTGCCTTCTGAGCTTTTGATGCCAAATCAAAAAGAACAGCAAGCGCCTTTGATGTATTGAAATCATCATCCATTGCTTCAACAAAAGCCTTTGCCTCTTCAGACTCCAAATCAACAGCCAAATCATCGCCTGCATATTCTTTCAAATCAACAACCGCATTTTTTAGGCGTTTTAAACCAGCTTTTGCCGACGTGAGAGCTTCATCATTGAACTCTACAGGCATGCGATAGTGATTTGTCAAAATAAAAAACCTGATTGTATCAGAGTCATAAGACTCAAGCAATTTGTTAATCGTGACAAAATTTCCGAGAGATTTTGACATCTTCTCTTTGTTGATGGTTACAAAGCCGTTGTGCATCCAGTATTTTGCAAACGGAACCTTGAAAGCGCATTCCGATTGAGCTATCTCATTCTCATGATGAGGAAACAGCAAATCCTGCCCGCCGGCATGGATATCTATCGTCGGAGCGAGATATTTTCTCGCCATTGCTGAGCACTCTATATGCCACCCCGGGCGCCCCTGTCCCCAGGGACTTGACCATGAAATTTCTCCCTCTTTTGCTGATTTCCACAGTGCAAAATCAAGAGCGTCCTCTTTCTTATCTGAAGCCTCAACACGTGCGCCTGCTTCGAGGTCTTTTATGCTCTGGTTGCTCAGCATGCCGTATTTTGGAAATTTTTTCACCCTGAAATATACATCGCCGTCAACATCATAAGCGAACCCGTCATCCTGAAGTTTTTTCACTATGGCTATCATCTCTTGAATATTTTGTGTAGCAAGAGGTTCTACATCAGGCGGGAGAACATTCAGCGCTTTCATTGATTTTTCAAATTCTTCGGCGTATTTTTTTGAAACAACAGAAGGAGTTGTTCCCTCTTTCTGTGCACGGGCAATAATTTTGTCATCCACATCAGTGATGTTTCTTGCATAAGTAACATCATACCCCCTGAATCGGAGATATCTCACAACCATATCCCATGTAATATAACAGCGGGCATGCCCGAGATGCGCATAGTCATAAACCGTAGGTCCGCATACATACATCTTGACTTTTTTCCCGTCAACAGGCACAAATTCTTCCGTTTGATTGGTATATGAGTTGTATATTTTCATCCTTATGCTCCTAGATTGCCATGGCTTTCTTTACTCGTTCAACTACTCTGTCTTTACCGAGAACAGAGATAATCACGCCGATATCAGCACCCCGTGTTCTTCCTGTCAGAGCACCTCTGACAATCCACATGGTCTGTTTCGGTTTGATGCCTTTTTCTTTGAACACGCCTCTGAATGCTTCAAGCTGGTGATGAATTTCTTCAACATCCTCAAACTTCAGCTCGTCGCAGAGTTTGAGGAAAGCGTCAAGAACTTCTTTGCCCAAATCAGTTTTCAAGATGTCGTTTTTTACATCTTCATCTATAGTCAGCTCGTCTTCGAAGAAATAACTTACACCGTCTTTTATTTCAGAAAGCAGAGATATAGGCTCTCTTGTTGACTCAATTATTTGCTGGAGTTGTTTTTCGCTGTATTTGCTCAAATCATAATCAGTCAAATAAGCCTTTGCACGATTTGTAATATCTTCAATAGGCAGATGTCTGATATAATGACCGTTCATCCATTTCAACTTATCATATTCAAAGATGGAGTTGCTTGAAGATAATCTCGATAAATCAAAATCTTTTGCAATCTCATCAAGAGTTTTGATTTCTTCACCATCAGAAGGCGACCACCCCAATAAAGCGATAAAGTTCACAAAAGCCTCTGGCAAATATCCCTGCGCAATAAAATCACTTACGGCAGTTGCACCATGCCTTTTTGATAATTTACTTTTATCAGGAGCTAGAATCATTCCGACATGTGCAAACTGAGGAACTTCTGCGCCGAGTGCGTTATAAATCATAATCTGCTTCGGTGTGTTTGAAATATGGTCTTCGCCTCTGATAATATGAGTCATCTTCATCTCAATATCATCAACTACTACGGCAAAGTTATATGTAGGAATTCCGTTTGATTTCATAATGACAAAATCGCCGACAAGCCCTAAATCAAATTCAAGCTCGCCTTTGACAAGGTCTTTAAATTTCATATGCCCTTCAGGCACGGCAAATCTCAAAACAGGTTTCTTACCCTGTTTTCTAAGTTCTTCTTTCTGCTCAGGAGTAAGATGTCTGCATTTTCCGGAATATTTGTAGGCTCTTCTTTCTTTGATTGCCTGCTCTTTTTCTGCATCCAATTCCTCCTGCGTGCAGAAACATTCATAAGCATATCCTTCATCAAGAAGTCTCTGAGCATATTTTTTGTAAATATCAAAACGCTCTGATTGTTGATATGGAGCATAAGGTCCTCCGACATCAGGACCTTCATCCCAGTTGAGTCCGATTGCCTTCAAGCTGTCATAAATATTATCGATATATTTCTGTTCCGTACGTTCGAGGTCGGTATCTTCTATTCTCAATATATATTTACCGCCGTTTTTCTTGGCGCAAAGATAGTTAAATAAAGCTGTTCTTGCTGTCCCTACGTGCAAATTTCCGCTCGGGGAGGGAGCTATTCTGACTCTCACTTGTTTGTCGTTCATTTTTTTAAACTCCATAAAAATTATTTTTTCTATATAATTTATTGTATAACAAAAAAAATTAATAAATTTTTTACAAATAATTGCAAATTAAACTTGAAGTGTTATTATCATTAAACTGATGTATGATTTTAATGTAATTTATAAGAATAGGAAATAAAAAATGATTGACCAAAAACAAAAAAGCGAAATAATCAAAAAATTCGGAAAAAATGAAAAAGACTCAGGTTCAACTGAAGTTCAAGTTGCTATTTTGACTCAGAGAATCAAAGAGTTTACGGAACACTTGAAAACTCACAAAAAAGATTTCCAGGGCAAAAGAGGTCTTCTGATGCTGGTCGGTAAAAGAAGAGGTCTTTTGGCTTATTTGAAAAAACAAAATCTTGATAAGTACAGAGAACTTATTCAAGAACTCGGTATTAGAGGTTAGGAATTAATTTTTTTTAATAAAAAACAATATAAGCGGAAGGAAAATTCTTCCGTTTTTTTTTGACTTAAATATTGCTAAAATGTAAATTATTTGTGCGTCATGCCAAAATTTTATATGCTAAAAGAAAAGTAAGTTATAATTCTATTAAAAAAACAGCTGATAAAAGGGAATATGACGCAGAGAGTTGAAAAGCAGACAATTTGCATAGTTGATGACGAAAAAATGATAACAGATACCCTCAAAGTTCTGTTAGATATCGAGTTGGACGCTGATATAAAAACCTTCAACTCCCCTTTTGATGCGCTTAAGTTCATCAAACAAAACGAAGTTCAGGTTATTCTATCGGATTTTCTCATGCCTGATATGAACGGGATTGAATTCTTGACGGAAGCAAAAGCCATCAATCCCGATACAACAATGATTTTGCTGACAGGTTATGCCGATAAAGAAAACGCTATCAAAGCTATCAACGAAGTAGGTATTTATCGTTATCTTGAAAAACCCTGGGATAACAACGACCTCATCATATCAGTCAGAAATGCTCTTGAGCGCGGTGATTTGATTAAACAACTCAAACTTCAGAACGAAAAACTCGAAGAACTCGTCAAAGAACGGACAAAAGAACTCTATGAAGCAAACCAGAAACTCAACGCCATAATCCACTATTGCGCCGACGGAATTGCGACAATCGATGAAAGCGGTAACTTCCTCAAAACAAACCCCGCCTTCCAAAAGATGTGCGAAAAACAACCGTTGAATATGAAAGAAATCTTTATCTCAAAAGAAAATATTCTCGAAAAACTCAAAAAAGAAGACGACATCTTCCTGAGGGATATATTCATCAAAAACTCAAAACACAATATCCCTGTAGAAATCAGCTTTGCACATATCCCTGAGGGTTATTTTGTTGCCGTAATCAGAGATATTACAATCCAGAGAAACATGGAAAGACTGCGTGATGACTTCATTGCAACACTTACGCATGACCTGAGAACACCTCTCCTTGCATCAATCCAGACTCTTAAATTCTTCCTCGACGGAACTCTCGGAGCACTGAATGACAGACAAAAAGAATTTCTATCAACCATGATGTCAAGTCAAAAAGATATGCTCGGACTGGTCAATGCATTGCTAGAGGTTTATAAATACGACGCAGGTAAACTTGTTTTATGCCCTGATTATTTCTCATTGAACCATCTTATATCTCAATGCATAAACGAGCTTCGCCCGCTTGCCGAGCAAAAATCTTTGGAGATGAATTTCTCAGGCTCAGAGATTGAAGTTTATGCTGATAAACAGGAAATAAGACGCGTCATCACAAATCTTATAGGGAATGCCCTCAACCATACCTCAAAAGGATTTATATCCGTAGAACTCTCAGCAGAAGACAAACATGCCGTAGTTAAAGTTAAAGATACAGGCATAGGCATTCCGAAAGAAGATATAGACAATATGTTCGTAAGATTCTCTCAGGGGACAAAAAACAAACGCTCAACAGGAACCGGTTTAGGGCTTTATTTGAGCAGACAAATAATAGAAGCACACGGCGGTAAAATCTCACTGAAAAGCGAAGTGAATAAGGGGTCTGAATTTACATTCTCAATACCGCTCGAAGGCAAGCAGACAGAGAGTTATGACTTAGTGGAGATGAATAAATGAGTAAACCTATAAGTGTTCTTCTAGTCGAAGATCACACAATGACAAGAATGGGGTTGGCGTTGGTCTTGCAAAAAGCTGACGGCATAGAGATGATTGGCGAAGCTGACAACGGAGTGAAAGGAGTCAGTCTTGCAAAAGAACTCAGACCTGATATCATCCTTATGGACATCGGGCTTCCTGAAATTGACGGAATAGAAGCCACCCAACAAATCAGAGATGCAAAAATCGACAGCAAAATTCTAATCTTCACTTCCCGTGATGGAGAAGATGACGTTTTTGCGGCTCTTGGTGCAGGGGCTGACGGATATATAATGAAAGGGGCATCTGAAGACCAGCTGACAACGGCAATCAAAGCAGTTGCAGAAGGCACAGGCTGGTTAGACCCTGCCATTGCAAAAACCGTTTTGAGAAGCATCAACAAACAAAATGCAATTATCAACGAAACAGATGGACCTTCTCCTGATGGAAAACAATATGCAAAAAACTGCGGTTTGACTGATAGAGAACTGGAAGTCTTATCATTGATAGTCGATGGAGCAACAAACCCGCAGATAGCAGAAAAATTGTTTATTACTCGTGCAACGGCAAAAGCACATGTCCACAGCATCCTGCAAAAGTTATGCGTGGATGACAGAACACAGGCCGCTGTTCTTGCAATGAGGGAAGGTCTTGTCTAGAGTGCATAAAAATATATTTATCCTATTTTTATGCACAATGGTCTTTTTCTGCCAGCTAAATCAGGCTGAAGCAAAAAAGAAAAAAGAAAAAGACCTCACTCCGACTATGAGAAAATCTCTCAAAATCGATGCAAGAGGGCATGCCGTTATAGATGAACAGTATGAAAATCTCCTGCCTGACGGAGAAGTTCCGGAAGATAAAGTCATACAGGAAGAAAATCCAAAATCCGAAGAAGCTTACCAACAGATTATAGACGAACTGTTTAGCGAACAACAACCTCAAGAAACGACCCTTCAGGAAGAAACTCCGGAGGAAGAAGAAATTATACCTGCTTCAGAAACGACACCTGAAAACCAAATAGAAACACCTGAAGAAAAACAGGGCTTTATATCTTCTTTCAAAGAAAAAATTCAAAAATCAAAAGAGGAAAGAAAAAAGAAAAAAGAGAAAAAGAAAAAGGCAAAAGAACCGCCTGTCGAAGAACTTGTCCCCCAAGGCGATTATCGTTTCGTAAAATATAACGACCTTGCAGGAGAAATAGAACTCGACCTGCTAAACCTGAAAGTCGAAAAACAGCTGAATACAGCAGGATGTATCTCGCCTGATTTTTCAAAACTTGCATATTCTCAGGTATATTTTTACCCTTCAATAAACAGAGTCGCTTCAGAGTTGTTTTATATAAACCTCGATAAAACAAAACCGCCCATGAAAAGTGTGAGGGAGGCAACCATAAAAGACAGGGTTGAAATTCCTCTCTTATCAAAAGGGCTTGAGAATGTAAACTCTCAAATATTCAAAACAATCATCCCTGTTGACTGGTCATATGACTCTTCAAAACTTTTGATAAAAACACGCTACGGAGAAACCCAGCGTGACCTGTGGGAGTGCAGCACATGGATTTATGACTTCGATACAAACAAAATACATGAACTCTCAAATCTGAAAAAAGATATCAGAGATGACTATCTCAAGCGTTTTGGAGTTATCCTCTCAGCTTATCAATGGGACGTCCAGCCAATAGGTTGGGACATAAACAACCATGAAAGAATTATAGTTTATGCTTATGGAATGAAAAGAGATAAACACAGAATTTTCCTCGGAGCATGGAGTGTCGGATATAAAAACGGAGATATATTATTCCTATCAAAAACAAAGAATAACTATCAAATCGGTAAATACGGCTATAAAGTCAAAAGATTCGATTAACTATTTTACAAATAAAAAAATCTCAACTATTATAAAATGAGTAAAGACGAGTTCGGAGGATAAAAGATGAAGCTTACTGTTCTGGGCCCCGGATGCTGGGGAAGCACTCTTGCATGGCTTTTGTGCGATAATTTCGAAGAAGTGACGCTCTGGGGAAGAAGCGCAGACCTCCCTGAATCATTCATCAAAACAAAAAGGCTCTCATCACCTCTCGAAGTACAGCTGCAGGAAAAAATCCAGATAACATCAAACCTCAAAGAAGCAATCAAAGACGCTGATATCATCCTGATGGTTATCTCAACATCAGGAATAAGAGCTGTTTCATCTCAGCTTAAAGAAGCAGGTATTAAACCGGAGCAAATCCTCGTCAATGCTTCAAAAGGTCTTGAAATGCCGACGCTTAAGAGAATGAGCGAGGTAATAGAAGAAGAACTTCCAAACAATCCGATAGTTGTCCTCTCTGGTCCGACTCTTGCAAAAGAAGTTCTCGCAGGACTTCCAACAGCTGCCTCAGTCGCATCAAAAGACGAAAATTCAGCCCGCCTGGTACAGCAAAAAATGAGCGTGCCAAACAGATTCAGACTATATCTCAATACTGATATCATCGGAGTCGAACTTGGTGGAAGCTTGAAGAACGTTATCGCTATCGCATCAGGATTTGTAGGCGCCATGAAACTCGGAGATAATGCAAGAGGCTCCATTCTCACAAGAGGTATGGCAGAAATAATCAGGGTAAGCACAGCTCTTGGTGCAAAGCCTTCAACACTCTACGGTCTTTCAGGCATGGGCGACCTGATTGCCACCTGCTCAAGCCCTCTCAGCCGTAACTACACAGTAGGCTACATGCTCGGTCAGGGAAAGAAAATAAACGACATTCTTGCAGAACTCGGCTCGGTAGCAGAAGGAGTCAAAACCTCAGAAGCGCTATGCAAACTTTCAAAAGAGCTGAATATCTACACACCGCTCTCAGAGATGATTTATCGTATAGTTTATACTGATATCTCTCCGAAAGAAGCCCTCAATGCCCTTATGAACAGAGAGCTGAAGCAGGAATAACTCTTACTCTTGAGAATACTCATAAACATTTACTTTGAGCGGACGGAGCTCATCACCGTTTGAAGCCAAAAATCCGGAGTGATATATACTCTCTATAGTTCCATCAAGAGCTTTATCCGCTGTATTGACGGTATCAATTTTTCTCATTACCGACGGGTCAAATATATCTCCTTTTGCGGCTTTTCTTACGGTAATTCCGTGTTTATCAGTCAGATATTTTTCAAACGCCGACATAACCTCACTTATAAAACCTGCTGTTTCTTTTTTATCGGGTTTAAGAATAAATCTTTCATGTCTTGATTCAAGTTTTTCATAATATTTAAGAATATTCGAGATATCAGGTGATTTGCTTGCACTATCAAAATCTCTGCTTAATACATCAAGAATTTTTTGAACATCTTGATTTGAAGAATATTTTTTCCCGGCAAGCGTTCTAAGAAATTCGCTGAAATCTTCATCCCTGGCAAACTCTCCCGTTTGAAGATTAGCGTTCTCTGAAGGTTTAAGTTTCGGTTTCGTTTCATTATTTAGAGGTTGTTCACCAACACCCGCAGCTTCTTTTGGTTTTAGAGATTCTTCAACAGGTTGCTTTGGTGGCTCGACAACTCCGTCAAGAATGTCATCCAGTTTTGATGTAGATGGTTTTCTTGCTTTTGAGAGTTTATCAATGGCCTCATCACCGGCAAAGAGAGTTTTCAGTTTTTTAGAAAAACTTACCCCCTTCATATCGTTATCTTTGAAGAGTGCATTGAATGATTCTCCAAGATTTTTGTTGTTCTTTTTCAATACCGCTAAGCTTAAAATTGCTGCGCCAAAGACAACAGCTGCCCCTACAGCGGTTTTTATTTTATTATTCTTTTTATTTTTTTTCTCAACTTTATCAGAAGATTCAAAACTATCAGATTGTTCAGCATTGTTTTTGAAAACAGAACTGCTATCCTGTTTATTAAGCCTCATTTGAGGTTTAATATAGTTGGAATAACTAAAAGGACTTACACCGCTATTTGACAAAACCACACTCCGATTGTTAAACACATTTCTTATAAAACAAACGGAGATAAAAAATTGCCTAAAAACTCAATATTATTTCTTAATATAAAGAGTTTCCGTCGGAAAGGCAAATTCAATGCCTTCTTTATTAAACTCCTCAAACAATTTGAGGAAGTATTCTTCTCTGACTTTCAGATATTCGGCATATTCAGTTGTATCAACATACAGACTCAAATATATCTTCAATGATGAAGAATCAAGTTTGTTGAGAAAAACTCTGTAATCCTTCAGTATCTTCGGATTTTCGTTCGCTACCGTTTTGCAAATTTCGACAGCTCTTTCAACTTTGTTTGCAGGTGTATCATATGTAACATCAACAAACTCATATATGCGTCTTTTGGTAAGCATCGAAATATTTTTGACGATAGAGTTGCCGATTATGTTATTCGGAACAATAATCAAACTGTCATCAAGGGCTCTTATTTTTGTTGAGCGAAGAGAGATTGTTTCGATTGTGCCCTCAACATCGCTGCCAGCAACAGCTTTATCAATAACCACATAGTCGCCTATTTTGTACGTACCATCGCCGATAATTGCAAATGCCCCGAAGACATTCGCTATATACTCCTTTGAGGCAAAGCTGACGGCAACACCCAAAATCCCGACCCCTGCCAAGAGTGTTGATACCGAATATCCAAAATATTGAAGAATATTCACTATCATCGCAAAAGTTATTGTAGTCTTCAGCAATATGTTCAAAAGAGGAATAAATTTGAGTATCGGGAAACTCGACTGCTCGTATTTGAAAGAGAAAAATCTGTCAACAAAATCAACAAGAACATACCCCATCCAGGTCAGCATAATAGTGCTGGCAACTCTTACGAAGAGGGACAAACCTGTCTTAATTGGAAAAACGGCATCGGTCGGATGCAAAACAGCAATAGCAATCCCGAAACCGACAATATAAACAAACAGCGAAAAGGGTGTATTAATTTTGTTCAAATTTACTTTACCGCTTGTGCTTATATGTTTTGAGAAAATTTTCTCAATAATTTTATCAAGGAAATACTGCCCTACTCTTGCAACAACAATGGTGATAAATGCAATGACAGAGGCAACGATTATATGCCAAAAATCAAGATGATTGAAAAAATTCAGTTTTATATATTCAAAAATAGCCATCTTTGGTTCCTTCATAAAATACAAAAAGGCGGCAGCCCAAAACTGAGACACCGCCTTTTTTGCATACTGATTAGAATTATTCGATAATGATTACGCTAACAGGGCAAGCATCAGCAGCTTCTTTTACTGCATCGATGTTTGCATCAACAGCATCTTCATCAACAACAGCAGCATCTTCCACATGGAAAACATCGCTGCAAATTGATTCGCATGCGCCGCAAGCTATACATCCATCGTCGATTCTTACTTTCATTTTTTTTCTCCTAAATGATTATCCATTACATTATAACAGAAACTCTGTTTAATATACCAAATTTTATAAAAATTTTCAATTTAATATTAAAAATACATACGGCTAATTTTTAAAACAACGCATCAGAATTACATTCAAAGTCCACTCCGAGCCATTTTGCGACACTTGAGGCTATTCGTCCGAATCCTTCTGTTATCTCCAAATTTTTGGGTTTCAAAGATTTTGAATATAAAACAACCGGTATCATCTCTCTTGTATGATCGGTGCCCGATACAGTCGGATCACAGCCATGGTCAGCTGTTATAATAAACAAATCCTCATCTGTTAACAAATTCAAAAATTTATCGACATAAGAGTCTATCTCTTCTATCGCCCGCCCGTAGCCAACAGCGTCATTCCGGTGCCCAAAGAGCATATCTGTATCAACAAGATTTACAAATATAAACTCTTTATCACATTCTGAAAAATTCTTATCAGTTTGATATTTGTCATAATCAAATCTGTTTTCAAGAACGGAGAGCAAAATTTCAAGCCCTTCTTTATTTGAACCGGTATGGATTGCATGTGTTATACCCGTTTTTACAAATATATCTTCTATTTTCCCAACTCCAAGCACTCTGCCGTTTTGCTCTTTCACTGCATCAAGAACGGTCTTGCCTGTCGGCGGCACGGAGTAGTCCCTTCTGTCTTTCGAAATCCGCTGATATCCACCGTCAACTTTATGATAAGGCCGGGCAATAACACGGCTGACGTTGTATTTCCCATCAAGCAGCTTTCTTGCAATTTCGCACCATCTATAAAGCGTTTCAAGAGGAATAACATCAACATCGCAGGCTATTTGAAAAACACTGTCTGCGCTTGTATAAACTATCGGAAACTTTGTCTTTTCATGCTCCGATGCCAGCTCTTCAATAATCTTTGTACCTGAAGCGGGGTAGTTACCGAGCACGCCGCCGCAGCCTGTTTCTTTCACAAATTCATCAATGAGTTCTTTTGGAAAGCCTTCAGGATAAGTCAAAAACGGTTTTTCAAGAACAAGACCAGCTATCTCCCAGTGACCGGTTGTTGTATCCTTGCCTTTTGAAAGCTCTTTCAATATACCGACGGAAGCAGAAGGATTATCAACTTTTTTCACGCCTTCAATCTCTGCAAGATTGCCTATACCCATTTTCTCCAAATTCGGAAGGCAAAGTCCGTTGTTTGCTTTTGCAACATTCACAAGAGTGTTGCACTCTCTGACATCTCCATACTCACAGGCATCAGGCATGGCCCCTATGCCCATCGAATCTATTACTACAACAACAGCTCGTTTCATAACTTATACACCCGTTTTTTCTTCTATCATCAACATATCATCATCTTCTTCTTTTGAAAGAAGCTCCTGCGGAATTTGTTTTTTGGCTTTTGCCCCCAGTTTTTTGAGATTTTCTATTCGTTTTGTAATATTGCCCCTACCCTCAGACAGCCTGTTTATAACGGAAGTAAAACCCTCTGATACTGTCTTGAAGGATTTTTCTATCGAAGCTAAATCACTAATCAACGCAACAAAACTGTCATATAACTTACCGCTTTCATCGGCGATATTGATTGCATTCTGATTCTGTTTTGCCTGAACCCAGAAGAGATTGATGCTCTTGAGCGTCGCAAGAAGAGTTGTCGGACTCACAAGTATAATCTTCTGATTCCATGCTTCAGAGAAAATTGTTTCGCTCATCTGCAAAACAAGAGAAAAACAAGCTTCCGAGGGAACAAACAAAAGGACAAAATCAGGCGAGTTCAAATCTCCCGAGGCATAATATTCTTTCTGCGCAAGTCCTTTTATATGCTGTTTGAGCGACTCAAGAAATTTCTTGAAAGCCTCTGATTTTTGAACTTCATTCTCAGAGTTAAAATACTCAACATAAGAATTCAACGATACCTTCGAGTCAACAATTATCTGTCTGTTATCAGGGAGATAAACAACAGCGTCAGGCCGCTGTGTTGAGTCTGTTTCCGATTTTATTGTAGTCTGCAAGCTGTATTCAACGCCTTCCTGCAATCCTGAGAGTTCAAAAATGCGTTTCAGCTGCATTTCTCCCCAGTTACCCTGTATTTTATTGCTTCCTTTGAGTGCTGATGCAAGATTGCGGGCTTCTTTTTCGATTTGTCTGTTATTTTCAATAAGATTTCTTATCTGAGTATCAAAAGTGATATTGTTCTTTTCATTTGACTGAATATTCTCTTCAACTTTCTTCTGGAATTCATTTATTTTTGTTCTGAAGGGTTCAAGAAGAGAATCAAGTTCTTTCTTGCTCATTGTGTTAAATTCATTTGTGTTCTCCTTCAGAATTTTTGAAGCAAGATTTTCAAATTCCATAGAAAGCTTTTTTTGCATCTCTTCTTCTTTTTGAGAAAACTCTTCTTTTTTTGAGTTCAGTGCGCTCAACTCGGCAACCTGTCTGTTGAGTTCAACTATCTCCCGCTGTTTTTTCTCCATATCAGCAAAAGACACCGACGACTTTCTCATAATAAAATACACAAGCCCGGCGCCGACAAACAATCCGACCAAAAATAAAACTATTTCCATAACAAACCCTTAACCTGTACCATACGGATAAAATTTTATCATGATTATGCAGGAGATAGATGAATATTTTACTTTTAATTAAGCACTCTCTCTCCAGGATATGTTTTGTTTGATAATTTTTGCCGGATTACCTGCTGCGATTGAATGAGACGGCACATCTTTTGTGACGACAGCGCCTGCTGCAACTATAGCACCTTCCCCGACTTTAACTCCCTTCAAAATCAAAGCTCTTGAACCTAACCACACATTATCTTCAAGGACAACAGGAGCATCAGGATTTATGCAAGCGCCATCCTGATAAATCGGATGCCCGTCACCTGAAAAAATCTGCACTCCGCTCGCTATCATACAATTTTTCCCTATTGAAATATTATCATGAGCGAGTATTTTCACATTTGATGAGATATAAGTCCGAGAGCCTATTGAAAGCTTTTTGCCATTCCCGACATAAACCACACACCCTTTATCAACAATAGTCCAATCTTCCTCAAGAGCAAGTGTTGCCTCATCTTCAAGTATCAGCTTTGTATTGCTGCGATGAGAAAACTCATGAACTATATTCCCGAAATCAAGACGTCCGCCTTTTGGAATTGAGATTTTTGAAGTCTTGCCGAGTTTCAACTCAACATCGCCATCCATCAATATAAGCCGACGGCGGTCTAACATCCCGTTATAGCGGAAGTTTATATATAACAATCTCAAAAAATGATGAGGAAGTAAAAATTTCAGTTTATTCATAATAATATGATTATACATAAATATTAGAAAATTGCTTAATTCTTTATTTTTCTTAAGTTATCAACTATAATTATCGTCAGAGTCTACAATTCTGGATAGAAGGAAGTATGTCTGACGAGAAAATAGTCAATAAAGAAAACAAAATCATCTCCTCTGCTATATTTACATCTTTTCTGAAATACGGTGTGAATATAGTTTCAGGGCTTGTGTTTTATATCTTTACCGCAAGATTTTTCGGGAGCGAAATAATAGGTATTTTCGCATTCCTGATGATGTTCATCGGAATCTTCGGCATACTGACGAACTTCGCCGAACAGGGCGGTTTCATCAGAGTGCTGAATAAATATCAACAGGACTCCCCCCATGCCGGAGCGTTGTGCATTGTGTTTTTTGTCATGACCTTTATGATTACGGCAATCCTCGCCATGCCTGCACTGCTGCTCGGGAAATATATCATAGTCGATATTTATCACAAGGATATATTCCCTTATTTTGCAATCCTGCTTGTGAGCTATCTTCTGTTCACAAACACGGCGGCAATCCTCAACAGCATATATGCAGCATATCAGCAGATAAAATATCCACTGATTGCTGAGATAGCTATTTTTATTGCAAAAATATCAGCATTTGTCTGCGTATATTTTTGTTTCACAAAAAGCATAACATCTTTTGTCGGCTTGCAGGTGCTGATTGATATAACATCATGTGTTTTTATGCTTGTATTCGTTGGGAAAGTCATAAATTTGAATATTCCCTGGAGCAAAGAAATTTTCAAGACAGCTTATGACGACTTCAAAGAAGCGCTCATCTTCGGACTAAAACTGCTTCCGAAAAATACAAATTATCTGATTACAGAATACACGGACAGAGCTGTTATTCCTCTGTATCTGCCGATATCAGCGCTTGGAATTTATTATGTTGTGTATCAAATATTCTCAAAACTCGCAACTATGGACTCTATTTTCTCAAGAATGCTCTATCCGTCTTTATCCCGTCTTTTCTACGGCGAGAAGTTTGAAGAGTTGATTACCATCTATCGGGAAACACAGATTAAGGTGCTTGTGTTCATGGGGCTTGCATGTGCGCTTGTCTGCGGATTCTCGACAACAATTCTCGGTATATTCGGAGAAGAATTTTCAAAAGGAACAATTGTCTTAGGCATTCTTGTTTTGGGAATTTTGATTAATGTGTTCTCAACCCTACCGTCAACTCTCATCACAGCGATGAATAAACCTCTGTTTGTATCTTTCACAATGTGCATTGTTGCTGTTGTGAACTTTGTTTTGAATATTGTTCTTATACCGAAAATCGGTCTTGAAGGCGCCGCCTGGGCAAACACGGCAGGGCTTCTTATCGGTGCAGTGATATTCAACGTAGCATTTGACGTCATTTTGAAAGAAAAAGTTTATAACCTCAACTACTCTCTAAAACTAGGGAAAATACTATTTTTAATACTGTTTGTTACTCTTATATCAAAAATAATCGAAATAAAATTCCCGTCAATCATTTTGATGTTTGTATGCTTTGCAGTGTTCACGCTGCTGTATTTTATTCTGCTCGAAAAATTCAATCTGTTTAATCTGAGAAACACCATAAAAGAAATAGTCAAAAAATGAGGATAATATGAGCAATCTGTTTTTATCGGTCGGAGTATGTGTTTATAACAAAGAAAAGGAAATCCCTAATGCCCTGCAATCCCTTGCAGAGCAAACAATATCAAAAGATTTGTTTGAAATAATCGTCGTCGACAATAATTCAACAGACAACACGGAAGCTGTCGTCAAAGAGTTTATAAACAACCATCGGGAGCTTAATATAAAATACTTCAAAGAAACAAATCAGGGAGTGTCTTATGCAAGAAACAGATGCTACAAAGAAGCATCTGGCGACTACATTGTCTACTTTGATGATGATGAGATAGCCTTCAAAGACTGGCTTCAGAATTTTTATGACTCAATCAAAAAACATCCTGAAGCGGTTATCCTCGCAGGAAAAGTAATTGTCAGATACGAAGACCCTGAATTTGCCCAAATTGCCGACAGCTATATAGACAGCTGGTTTGCGAATTATGAATATGGTGATGAGGAGATTGTTCTGAGCAAAGAGCTTATTGAAAAAGGAAAAATCGACTATCCTATTGCCGGCAACATGGCAGTAAAAATGGACTACATAAAAGAAGTAAACGGATTTGATACAGACCTTGGCAGAAGCGAAAATCTTATGCTCGGAGGCGAAGAAACAAAATTTACAAAAGATGCCCTTGAAAACGGCAAAATCGCAATCTATACCCCCCGTAGCACAGTACACCATATGGTAATCAAAAACCGCTGCTCCATCGACTTTTTGAAAATGAAACACTTCCAGCAGGGTATGACCTTTATCAGAATTTATTTCAAGGATGCTTCTCTGTTCAAAAAGCTGAAAATTGTTATCTATCACATCATCCTAATTCTTGGAAAATCAGTTCAATATCTGTTTTCATCAAAAAAAGAACGCAACTTTATCTCAATGAAAAACTGCTTTGCAAAAGGAATAATTTATCAGTGTTTGTGCAAATAACTTGAGATTTATATAGTAAATTCCGCAGATAATATTAAAAGTCCGTCATTCTGAGGGATTTAGCCCGAAAAATCTTTTTTGTCCAGATACTTCGCTAACGCTCAGTATGACGTTGTTTGGAAAATTTTTGGAGGAATTTGCTATATAAATCCTTTTGATTTTGTATTGACAAATTCAAGTTTATGATTTATATTTTAAATATAGACATAAATGGAGAATTTATCATGAGAAACTGTTGTCATGGAAATGAAAATCATCACTGCCAAAACCGTCACGGATGGAATGGCGCAGGACGGGGAAGAAGACGTGAACTATTTGACAAAAAATACGAAGAATATTTGAAAAGCACGTCCATCCCCGAATTTGAAAGCGAAGAAGACTACGAAACCTGGCTAACCACAACGGAAGAAGGAAAGAATCACTGCAATCATATCAAAAGAATACAAGAAGAAGTGAACAGAGAAATTCCATGGGGCGGACGAAGGATGAACGCCGGACGCAAAAGCTGCGGGAACAAAATCCCTTTCAACCGCCGCATTGATGAATCAAAACTCGAAATTCTCAAAGATTATGCGCAAAAACACAACATAACCGAAACCGAAGCACTTGAAATTGCCATAGAAAAACTGCTCGACTAATGCGTTACCGTCTTTGAAAAAAGCTGTATAACAACGACACCCGCAATAATCAACCCGATACCTAGAATAGCAGGCAAATCAAGAGATTGTTTGTAAACAAAATATGCGGCAGCAGAAATCAGAATAATCCCGACTCCTGACCAGATTGCATAAACAACACCCGTCGGTATCTGTGTCATACAAACACTCAAAAAATAAAAAGATACGCCATACAAACAAAGCGATACAACCGTAGGCACAAGCACCGTAAATCCGTGAGAAGCTTTCAACACGGTAGTCGCTGCAACCTCAGCGATAATAGCTGCAAGCAAATATAAATAAACCATTATAATCCTCCATTTTGCAGGAATTATATCGTCGTAAATTTGAAAAAGCAAGCAGCTCAAATTTTGAGAATAGGAGTTTATATAGCAAAGTCCGCCAAAAATTCCCAAAACAATGTCATACCGAGAATGAGCGAAGTATCTGAACAAAAAGGATTCTTCTGGCTAAAGCCCTCAGAATGACGGACTTTAATAGTATCTGTGGAATTTGATATATAAGTTCCTGAGAAAGTATGTTGTAAAAAAAATTTTTTATTGTATGATTATCAATATAATATGGCGGGTGTCGCCAAGCGGTTAAGGCCTCGGATTGTGGTTCCGATATTCGTGGGTTCGAATCCCATCATCCGCCCCATTTTTAACATTTTTCCAGTATTTCATCTTATAGAATACTGGAAATAATTCTATTTTAAGGGTTTCGCCATTATATGTCAGAGTTCGGACACAAGTTTGAATAATCTCTCTTTTTGTCTGTGGAGTAGCTAATCTAAATAGTTCTGGCAGTTGGTTACAGAATGCCATAATAAGATTTAATTTATTATATAAAATTTTGCTTTTTTGTTTGCGTTCTTCAAGTTTTACCTCTAATTGATTGAGTTCGGAAGCCCATGTCGCCATCATCTCATTCCAGTCTTTTTCATTCATTCCACAAGGTAAATTGTTATCAAGTTTATCTTGATAACTTTTTTTAATTCTATCTTTTATTTGTTCTATTTTCTTTTGCATTTCAACAGGGCTTTCAATGCTGTTTTCATAATTTTTTATTGCTTGCAGTATTTCCCTTGCTTCATCTTTCATCAGCTCAATTTCTTTTGGCGGTATATAAATATCATCAAGCATATCAATAAAAGTTTTTTCAAGTTCTTCTTGCTTTATAGCTTTGCATCCGCATTTGCATCTATAATAAACATACTCTCCGGAGTTGTGTGCTCCTCGTTTCATTTCTGCCGATAGATGATGCTTTCCGCAGCATTCACATTTAATCATGTTAGTATAAGGGAAAAATATATCATGTGTTTTGGGTTTCTTCCATCCAAACATTGATTGAACTTCATAAAATAATTCTTTTGAAATCAATGGCTCATGCACTCCTTCATATATCATACCTTTATATGGAAGTTTTCCAACATAAAAGCTATTTTTTAGCATCCATTCAAATTTTCTAGGTGGAAATTTTTCTCCGGTTTTTGGATGTTTAAAACCATCAAGATATAGTGTGTCTCCTAATCTTTTTAAAGAATAATTGCCGGTAGCATATAATTCAAATGCTTTTCTCACATAAGGAGCATTAACAGGATCTACGATAATAATTTTTGTATCATCAGGGTTTGTATGGTTTAGATAACCAATTGGAGCTTTTCCCGGTCTTATACCTTCCCTTGCTTTTTGATCCATCCCCATTGATGTTCTTTGTGAGATTTTTCTTCTTTCATACAATGCAGTACCTTTTGTAATCCACCTTAAAAGTTCGCCTTCCGGACTGTCTTCGTTGCACTCCGTAACTGATAAAGGGGTTATCTTGCATTCTTCAAAGAATTTGCCTAATACTGCATAATCGTATTCTGTTCCTCTTGATATTCTTTCCCATTTCCAGAAGATGAGCGCATCAACATTTGCAGCATTTTCTTTAGTCCATTTCATTAATTCTTGGAGCTGCGGTCGGTTTAAATCTTTTGCGCTAATCCCTTCTTCTCTAAAAACCTTTACAACTTCATATCCTAAAGATGCCGCAAAATCTCTATCTATTCTTTCTTGTCCGTTTAAAGAATAGCCTTTTGTTTGTTCTTCCGTTGAAACACGTACGTATATTATGCACTTCTTTTTATGCATTTAATCCTTGATTTTAATAGTCTAACTTTAAAATCATTATATACGAAAAATTTATTTGGAGTAATCAAATTTAATTTTTGTGTCTGGGTTAAGATATAATTCTTGAAAACCGACTTGAGCAAATAGTGTTATAAATCTCACAAGACGTTTGTGATCGTCTTTAGGATTAATATCTTCTCTCGGTTTTACATATTCTACTTTTAATCCAGACGCTTTTTCCATCAGAATAAACTCCTTTGGTTAAAGCTCTTGAGATCTCTTATAAGTATTTGTTTCGGAAGAAAATCTCTACAAAAATATGCAGCAGAAAAATTTATTTGTTTTGATTTGTTTTGATTTTTAAATTGCATCCTATCTTCAAACATTAAAAGCTGCAAACCTTTATCTCTGAATAATCGCATAGGTGTTCTGTCATTTAACCATATTAGTGTCATGAGCAAACAAAAAGGTTTGTCAAAGCTGATAGCTCTTTCAAAAATCATTTTTTTATTAGTAAACGGCGGATTTGAAATCATCAAATCCCATTGTTCCGGCTCATAAAAATAATAATCCTGTCCGTTCCGAATATGACTTTAAATTTAAACAAAAACGAGCTGCAAAATGCAGTACTGCATAATCTTGCAGCGGCACCTGACACCCCTAAAAAAGGTCAGGTTTATTTTGACTCGGCAGCAAACAAAGTAAAATATTATAACGGTACAAAGTGGGTTGACTCGGTATCAACGGAGGAGATGAACACCGCTCTCGGGGATAAAGTTGATAAAGTCAGCGGCAAGCAGTTGTCGACAAATGATTTCACAAATGATTATAAGTCAAAAGTTGACGGCATAGCCTCAGGAGCGCAGGTGAATGTAGTTGAGACAGTAAAAGTGAACAACGCTGCACTCACACCATCAGCTAAGGCAGTAAATATTACCGTACCTACAAAAACATCACAGCTGACCAATGATAGCGGATTTGCGACACAAACGTATGTAAATCAGCAGATTGGTGCAATTGACAAGCTCAAAAAGTCTATAGTGTCCGCCTTGCCGTCATCAAATATAGATGCAAATACAATTTATCTTGTACCTAAGTCCTCAACCGAATCAGGAAATTATTATGATGAGTACATGTACATCAACAGCAAATGGGAGCTGATTGGCAACTCAAAAACCGATATGACAGGGTTTGTCAAAAAACAAACGTACCAAAACCCTGCTCTCACTCCATCAGGCGGTGTTGTCACGTGGACTGTGACTCACTCGCTAAACTCTCAGGATGTGTGCGCAACGCTCATGAGAGTGTCAGACAATGCGCAGATATTGTGCGAGATTGTGTTTGCATCATCAACTCAGGTTGTTGTGAAGATGAATGCATCTGCGAATGTGGCTGCTAATGCGTATAAGTTAGTGTTGATAGGTTAAGATTTTATTCGTGATTGGTTACAGACTGGTATGTATCGATACCAAATTTTATCATACAGGATACAAGTCCGATAAGAAGCACAAACAAGATAATATTCAGCATTATTATTTCTCCTTTGAATAAAGATATTTATTTAATTCTGCAGACATTTTTTTCAAGCTTGATAATATTAACCACATCAAGAATATACCTGCAGCAAGAAATATTATCTTAAAAAATATAGTATATGAATTTGTGTCATTAAAAACAGTCAGAATTACACCGCAAATGCCGCCTACCAAAACTATCAAGGCAGTATACAGGTTTGTTCTCAACTGTATGAGGTTTTGTATTCTCAGTTCAATTTCTTTATCCATACCACGAATTATACAGTAATTTTGACAATCGAACAATATATAAACAGGAGGATTAAAAAATGACAAGCACGTTAAAATTAGGTTCTAAAATTCCGATATCGGAGATTGAGGGCGATATCTCGGAAGCTTCGGGGATGACAGGTTTTTTGGATGATGATATGACAAGGCTGTCACAGGCAGGGAAAGAGGCTGTGTTTAACAGCATAACCGTTGATTTAAGTTCCGGTGTAAGTATATCCAATAATGGCGCTATGCCCTTTGACGGGTGGGCGTTTATAACTATATCCGTATGGGGTACAGGCACCAACTCCGAAGCTCATGCGTTCATTAATGATGCGAGGGTGGGAGGAGTCGTCACAGGTGCAAACGGTAGTGGTAACAATGCCTCAATATTCGTACCTGTTCAACAGGGGGATATTTTTAAGTTAGCGTTAAGTGGGTCTAACCGAAGTGGTAACTGCAAACTCTACCCGTATAAAAATTCACAGGAGGCTGCATAATGACAGTATACGCAAAAATAACGGACAATCAGCTACAGTGTTATGCAGACTGGGCTTTTGATGAGCATAACAAGGTCTATAACAATCTGACATATTATGATGACACCTCTAAATATGCAGTTGTAGACGGAGAGCTAACAGACATCACTACAACAGCAGAGTATCAGCAGCAGCAATTTGAACAGGCAAAAGCAAAAAAACTCCTCGAAAACAAACAGGCGCTTGAGCAGAAAGAGTCTTTGACCACATCTTTCGGAGTTGTGAAAGTGAACACTCCGATTGGCAGAGTTGATGTAATGGTTACGGGTTTTCTCAATCTTGTAAGCATTACAAAGACAAATCTTCCTGCCGGTTCTTTCAGAACATATACAGACGGTCAGGAGGTTTCTTCTCCCGAGATGACACCGGAGCAGGTTGGAGCGTTTTATCTTGAGATATTCAACAAGTTGAACACTCTTGATAAGACATATAAACAGTATGAGGCTGCGATTAACTCTGCATCAACTCAGTCTGAGCTTGACTCAATCGAGATTGACTACAGTGCGATTTAATTTATGGAGGAGATAAAAAAATGACAAGTACATTGAATTTGGGCTCAAAAATCCCGATGAGTGAGGTGGACGGACTCACTACAGCGATGAGCAATAAAGCGGATATAAATCTCTCAAACATCAGCGCGGGGGGGGGTAAACACCTGTTTTAGATGGTTAAAACCAGATTTGACAAGGAGTGTGAGTATTGCTGACGGCGGGAGTATGCCTTTTGACGGGTGGTTAAAAATAAATGCTCAAAGTTGGAACTCCCCTGATCAGATATCAACTAACATACTCAACGCTTATATAAATAACTTTTTAGTATTAAATGTTGCATCAACAGCTACATGGGCGGCAGATTCAAGCAGTATATTTATACCTGTCAAAACTGGAGATGTTTTTAAATGGACGTTTACTGGAGATACTAACGCAGCACGCTCATGTAAAGGAACCCTATACCCCTACGAAGCAGCGCCCGAGGAGGAAGAAACTTAGGGAATTATAACAAAGGAGGAAGTATGAAAAATTTTATTTTAATTTTATGCGTGTTATTTGCGCTTACATCAAGTGTTTTCGCTGATGAAAACAAAGCAGTTCAAGATGTTGAGATTGAAAACTCTTATTTGACAAGGATAAAAGTTCAAAAAAGTGCTGAAATAGAAAATCAGTGCGTAAAAATCAACAAATGTTTTTTGATGTGGGTGACTCTTCAAGAGCAGAAACAAGTTAAAGAGGGTGAGTAATGGGAAATTTTATTACCGGAAAAGCCGAGGTAAAGCAGTCAGATATCAACGGCAAGTGGTACACGTCACACAATCAGCTCTATCAGGATGATGACGGGGTGTTATACCTCGTACCTCGCAACTATCAGACTGACGGTTATACAATACCGAGGTGGCTTGCATGGCTGGGTGGAGGTCGGATGCAGTGGGATATCAGACCTGCAATAGGTCACGATTTTGAATGCGAATATCACGCAGAGATTGTTGTAAACGCTACTGTCGGAGAGCTGAGGAGCCTTGGTTTTGTCAAAGAGATAACAAAAGATGGGCAGGAGATAACCATCTGCAAAAATTTACCTCTGCATTATCTTGCAGTGAGAGAAACGACCTTTAAGCGGGTTAATGACAAGTTCAAGAGGATGATGGAAGCCGTTGAGTGCATTGCACAGTGGCGAGTCAAGCTTATGCGTTTTGGGGTGAACTTCAACATCGGGTGGTTAAAAAGCGGCAAAAAGAAGATAAATTTAAACATGTTATATGAGGTGACGAGGTGAATTTGACCGCTATAAGTGCTATCATCGCTATTATAATATCCTTTGTCGGTCTGGTTATACAGCTTGTAGCGGTCGGAATATACATAGGAAAGCTGGAAGGCTTTAAAGACCTTGTTAATTACAAATTTGCCGAACAAAAAGACAGGCTGGATAAACATAATAACTTTATCACAAGGCTGTATGAGGTTGAGCGAAGACAGGGGATTGATGAAGAGAAAATAGATGTTGCCAATCACAGAATAGCTGATTTGGAGAATAAAGGAGTTTGAGAATGGATGATTTGTTTAAAAGGGCTTTACAATTTGTTTTGAAGTGGGAAGGGGGATACGTGAACAACCCAAATGATAAAGGAGGGGCAACTAATAAAGGTATCACACAAAACACTTATAACGCATGGCTTAAGAGTAACGGCAAAGCAGTAAAAGATGTTAAAAATATCACACAAGCCGAAGTTGAAGAAATCTATCGTAAAAATTACTGGCTCGCATCCGGATGCGAAAAAATGACTCCAAAGTTTGCGGTACTAGTATTTTATACAGCAGTCAATATGGGGGCAAGCAGAGCAAACGAATTTTTAAAGGCTGCCGAGTGAAAATATACAGATAAATTTATTCTTGCCCGAGCAGAAAAATATAACGAATTTGCGAAAGTCGCCAGCCAGAGAGGATTTTTGCACGGCTGGTTAAATAGGTTGTTTGACTTGAAAAATTTTATTGAAACTGTTTAGTTTTTGCTAACAAGACAGGAAAAGTGCTTGCGAGGAGGTTGAGAAGGTATTGTTTTTGGGGTAATCAATACCTAAAGCTAGTTGTTATTAATAGGCTCTTATTGGTTACTTCTATAAGTATTGAGATACATTTCTTGAGAAAGAGATTTCTTTGCATTTGGAAGTTTAATAATAAAATACCCCCTTATTAAACTAAAAAAATATTACAATTTAAAAAGAAAATTGTTAAAATAATTGATAATAATAAATAATTAATGTTAAATAGGTTATATATAATAGTTAAGTTTGATAAGAAAAATAAATATTACATATCCGTCATATAGAGTGTTTATTTTTTTTATGAATAGGGAATAATATAAATGTATCATTGCTACTGCAATTTATAAGGCGTAGGCTGTGAAAGATCAGCTCCTTAGATACAGAAAGCAGGAAAATCGCACCTCAGAAATGGGGTGCGTATTTTTTATGTTAATATTATGGAATGATAAGAAAATATTGGTATGAATTTTCAAAAATTTATGCAAGATTAATGCGTTTGGAATATCATATGAAACATTCTGCTACACACGCATTAATAAGTTATTATGAGGATGATGTATTAAATGTTATGCTCAAATTCTTCAATCAAAAAAGAAGAAGAAAAAGATATATGAGAAATGATAAATGTATAATCGATGATATCTTAAATAATTCCAATTTTGATGATAAAAAAAAATTTAGCCTATTAGTTAATACGTTATATTTATCAGATATATTGACTTTAACCCTACAAACGGATCAATTTAAAAAAATAGAGATATTAAATAATTATTACAGCAAAATTCCTGATGATATACATGATTTAGACAAAAATAAGTCAGATTTAATAAATTTAAGAAATTGTATAGCTCACTATAATTTTAGTCTATATGATAAAAATAAAATGAAATATTTAGAAACCCTATATATTTATGAAGTACATTTAGGTCATAATATTTTAGGAATTGATAGATTGCCGAAATTTAAAAATAAACCCAATACAAAAAATATTTTAAAAGAAATTAATAAATATCGTCCAGACTTATTACAATCTTTAGGAAAAATGAAAAATAGTTCTATTGATAAGGATAGGGAATTATTAAGCATTTTTGACGATATTGCTATTTATAATGGTTATGATACCTCTGAATTACCCTCTCCTTGGACAATACTCAGACAAATGTTTCTTTTAAAAAAAGAAATACAAGCTGAGAAAAATTTAATGAAAAATTGTTAAGCTACAAGAATCTTTTGTATTTTTTATTCAAGCCGCAGAGAAGAAGAGAAGAAGTTATTTTTATTGTAAAAATATGATATAATAAAAAACATACCCAAAGCTATTATTGGCTAAGTCGTCTCAATTTATTGAGGCGATTTTTGTTTTAATTAATAAAAAACTTAAGCTATAAATAATAAACTACTTTAGTGTTTTATTGAATGATAAGTTTCTGTTTTACTTCTTTAAAGTTTTCTAAGGCTTTTTTAATTCTTTCTTTAGATATCTTTTTTGTTGAGTATCGTGCATCTCTGCTATCTCTGTATAAATTTTCATAGTAGTATAAAACATTTAAATTTCTAGAATTTTTTTCTTTTGCCAACCAGCCTTTTATGCAATCATGAGAATTTATTGAATTTTTAGGAATATTTTTACTGTATAAATAAGCTTTTGCCAAACATAATGCACTATAAAATATAGTGACAACTTGCCAAGACTCAAACTTATTATGTTGTGCTAAAAATTCATATAATTTATAATTTTCTTCAGATTTTTTTATATAATCAGTTACATAATTATCCATTAAACGACCTTTGCACTATTTGGCAACACTTCATTTTTACAGGAAATCATATCTAGTGGATAAATAAACATCTCTGGAAAATAAAAATAATCTTCTTCCCAATTTGTTAAACATTTCATAATTCTATCTTCTATTTCAAAATTTTCTTTTTCATAAAAAATATATATTTCTAATTTCTCATTAGATTCGTTTAAATAAACACTATCAACTGTTTCTGTTTCTTTTATCTCACTTAACATGCAAAAAAAGTCAAAAAACAAAGGAGTTATTTGATTCGTAGTGTAAACATTTTTGGAAGAATTTTGTTCTGTTTTATCACATCTTACCGCCATATTTTCTCCTTTTATTTTATATTAATATTATACCAACTTTAAAAAAAATATATCATCTTTTGGGACAATATTTTAATCTTTTCATCTCTGAATTGTAATACTTTTTCAAATTTATCTTAACAAGATGCGGGGAATAGAACACTGTTTTTAGTTAAAACCAACAATTTCTCCAATTCTTGAAACTAATTTCCTTTGGAATTCATCAAGTTTATCTTCTTCCCATTGCAAGATATTTTTTTGTTTTAAATCAAAATGGACACCATTACGTATAATTTGTTTATTATTATCTCTAATATCTTCTAACCATTCTTTTTTACAAGTTAAGATAACAGGAATACCAAGACCTTCTGCAAATCCTGCTTCATAATATACACCACCTCTATAGCCAGTTAAATCTGCAATCATAAATTTACTTCTTTTAATCTCTGAAATTATTTCAGAAGGAATATAGTTGACATGTTCTTTCTCATCAATTTTCATAATATTATAATTTGCACCGTATTCAGGGCTATTTCTTTCTACATTTGGTTTGCCTGTAACAGCATTTTTTATTTTCTCATATAATAGTTGTGTTGAAGAGTCAAACCACATTGCAACAAAACATTGAGTTGAGTTTAAACGATTAAACAAAGTTTTTGCATATTGAAGTCCTTTATAGGTTATTATTATTTTTCGGTCAGGATATTTTTGATTGTCATCACAACACTCCAGTGTAGAAACCTTGTTACTGTCTTCAGAAATATATCCTAGTTTTTTAATTTCTTGTAGAATATGTTGCAATTCCTTCTCATCTCTACAAAAAAATAATCTATAACCATGTAACCTGGGAATTAATACAGGCTCTCCGTAGAATTTAGTCTTATCTGCAAGATATTTAATTAAATTATCTATTTTATCAATTAAAGTATTTGGAGAAATGATTTTAGATAAAAATTTTTCTTTATTATCTGAGGTTAATGAAAAAAGTCGATTCTTATCACGTTCATCAAGGATATAATAGTAATATCTTAATTTAACTTTTTCATCTTCTGTTAAGCTTGGAATATCAAATATATCTCCTATATTAAAGGTTTTGCATACAGGGCATTTTATCCTATTAGTTTTGCATTCTATTATTTCTTTTTTTGCATCTAATCCACAAATAGGACATTTAATTTGTTCGTTCATTCGTTAGAATCCTTTTTATTGTTAAATTTATTATATTATCTTATTTGTTATTTTATAATAAGTTTATAATTTACTAATGTAAAAATGTAAGAAGTATTCGGTTAAATGATTTGTTTGATAAGATTTTGTACGGTCATAACCCAAACACTTTTCCAACAGCTTGATAGTAAATTTTTATGCAGCAATTAATCTTTGTATTTTTTGTATCAAAACTTGATTTAATTCAATATCTATACTTATAATTACATCCTTAAGAGGTTCGGAAATCATACCACTGCTTGCCCCATTTTTAAAGCTCCCTAAAGGGAGTTTTTTGTATATAAACAATATAAATTTTAAGAATACGTCCATATTTGTCATGACCTCATATCATAATATACGAAAAGGAGACACAAATATGGATGATATTAAATTATTAACAAAAGGAAGAGAACACGACGTCTATTCAATTCACTATTCAAGCAACGGATTTTACGACGGAGGAGCTCTTGCACCCGCAATATGCTGTATATCCCTCGTAAACTTTTCAACACAAGAGCTGCACTCTTTTGCTCTGCATAACTATATCTTTACTGAAAAATGCGTTGTTGACGCACAAAAAAGACTCCTTTGCGACTTTTCTGAATTCATAAAAAATTTGAACAATCCGATTTATATCCACTGGAATATGTATTCTCTTGAATATGGTTTCAAAGCGCTTACAGCAGGCTGTGAAAACTTCGGAATCTATGACATGTCGTTTAATGAGTCTGACTCTTATAATCTGGCTGATAAAATAGAAGGCTCTCTTTTTGGAGCATTCGAAGACTATGGATATCTTTCACCGGCGTTCTTATCAGGGAAAGAAGAACTTGCCTGCTTCAATAAACGCAGCTACAATCTCGTAAAATGTTCAACAGATGCAAAAGCAATCGGAATCATTGCATTATTCAAAAAACTTCTGAAAAATGAAATTACTCCTGAGATTTTATATTAATACTAAAAACATATATGCTATAATCATACAAATTCAATATATAAAGCAGGAAGGTGGGAAATATGGAAAAATTTTATGACAAATTTAACAATCTGTTCAGTGTTTCAAAGACTCTGAGATTTGAGCTCGAACCAATAGGAAAAACAAAAGAATTTTTTGAAAAATATATTTTGAAAGAAGATGAACGAAAGTCGGATTTATTTAAAAAAGTAAAAAAATACTGCGATGAATATCACAAACTTTTTATCTCTGAATGTCTCAAAAATTTTGACGATAAAGACTTTGAAAATTTACTTAAAGAATATTTCGCTCTTGTTAATCTTTCAAATCCATCAGAAAAAGAAACAAAAAGAATTACGGATATACTGAAAGTTTTGAGAGCAAAAATATCTGACAGATTTACCAAAAATCCGAAATATAAAGGTCTATTCGGAAAAGAGTTAATAAACGATTATCTGAAAGACTACTACAAAAACAATAAAAACATCCTTGATGAAATTACACCGTTCAAAGACTTCACTTCTTATTTTACGGGCTTTAATACAAACAGAAAAAATATGTATTCAAAAGAAGAAAAACATACTGCTATTGCATACAGACTAATAGACGAAAATTTGTCTACATACATAAAAAACATAAAAGCATTTAACATAATTCTTGAGAATATACCTGATATAAAAATCCAAATAAAAGAAAATTTAAATTTAGATTGTGATGAATTTTTCTCTAATATAGAAAACTATACAAACGTCTTAACACAAGAGCAAATTGAAACCTACAATCTTGCTATCTCCGGAAAAAGCCAAGAAAACAGCAAAATCAAAGGCATCAATGAAATTGTTAACTTATATAAGCAAAAAAATAAAATAAAAATTCCCAAACTGAAAGAACTCTACAAACAGCTCTTGAGCGATACAACTTCAGCATCATTCAAATTTGACATCATAGAATATGACTACCAAATTGTTGAGATGATTAACTCTTACTATGAAACATTCAAAAAAAATTTTATTGACGACAATGGGTGTCAATCAGCTCTTTCAAACATTCAAAACTATGACATAAAAAATATCTATATTAATAATGATGTTTCTCTGACATCGTTGAGCCAAAATATCTACAATGACTGGAACTACATAAACTCCCTATTAGGAAATGAATATGACCAAAATTATAAAGGTAAAGCAAAATTCGGCACTGAAAAATACTCTGAAAAAAAAGAAGAAACCCTAAAAAAAATAAAAGAAATTTCTCTTTTGAAAATTGAAGAGCTAATTAAAAACTATGACAAAGAAAACAATAATTCAGAAAAAATTTTTGAATACTTCAAAAATGCAATAGAAGAAAATCTCAAAAAAATAGATATTGAATATAAGAATACAAAAACGATTTTACAAAAAGAATATGACAAAACATCAACTGATTTACTAAAAGATGAACAATCAATTGAAAAAATCAAAAACTTCCTCGACTCAATCAAAGACCTGCAAATTTTAATAAAATACCTGATACCCAAAAACAATACACTTGAAACAGACCTCGAATTTTATAATGCCTTGAACTATGATATTTTGAGCGAAATTATCCCCGTCTATAATAAAACAAGAAACTACCTGACAAAAAAAACTTATTCTCTTGAAAAATTTAAACTCAACTTTGACTGTCCGACATTCTTAAACGGTTGGGACTTGAATAAAGAAGAGGCTAATCTTGGAACGCTATTCAGAAAAGACGGCAACTACTATATCGGAATTATGAATACAAACAGCAGGAAATCCTTTATTGAGTACAATCAGGCTGAATTTAAGAATGAAAAAAAATATCAAAAAATTGAATACAAACTTTTGCCAAATCCAAATCAAATGCTTCCAAAAGTATTTTTCTCTGAATCAAGAATAAAAGAATTTAATCCTTCTGAAGAATTATTATCAAAATATGAAAGAGGCTATCACAAAAAAGGTGCTGACTTTGATTTGAATTTCTGCCATCAACTGATCGACTTCTTCAAATCTTCAATAAATAAACATGAAGACTGGTCAAAATTTAACTTTAAATTCTCAGAAACAAATAAATACAACGACATAAGCGAATTCTATAAAGAAGTAGAACTTCAAGGCTATAAAATCTCATTTACGGATATTTCTGAAGAATATATCAACAAACTCGTCGAAGAAGGAAAACTCTACCTCTTCAGAATTTACAACAAAGACTTCTCTTCATATTCAAAAGGAACACCAAACCTGCATACTCTTTACTGGAAAGCACTATTTGATGAAGATAACCTAAAAAATATTATCTATAAACTAAACGGAGGTGCGGAAATTTTCTATCGTAAAAAGAGCATCGAAGCCAAAATTACCCACCCCAAAAATCAGCCTATTGATAACAAAAACCCGAATAATCCCAAAAAACAAAGTATCTTTGAATATGACCTCATCAAAGACAAAAGATTTACACTCGACAAATTTCAATTCCATGTTCCAATTACTCTGAACTTCAAAGCAAAAGATACGCACAAACTCAACGATTTGGTCAATAACAAAATCAAAAACACCGAAGATATAAATATTATCGGCATCGACAGAGGAGAAAGACATCTTCTGTACGCTTGCGTTATCAATAAAAACGGAGAAATTCTGGAACAATACTCTTTGAACACCATCGGACAGACAAACTATCATTACCTGCTCTCAAAAAAAGAAGACGATAGACTCAAACAAAGACAGGCCTGGGGAACAATCCAAAATATTAAAGAACTGAAAGAAGGATATATGAGTCAGGTTATCCATAAATTAACAAAACTGATGGTACAATATAATGCTGTTATTGTGCTTGAAGATTTGAACAGCGGCTTCAAAAACTCAAGAAAAAAAGTCGAAAAATCAGTATATGACAAATTTGAAACAGCCCTAATCAATAAACTTAGCTATCTGGTTGATAAATCAATTCAAAATAAATTCGAACAAGGCGGGATTATGAATGCTTATCAACTTGCAAATGCAGACATCAAAAGCGCCAAGCAAAACGGAGTTATATTCTATATTCCTGCCTGGTGCACAAGCAAAATTGACCCGACCACAGGTTTTGTAAACTTATTCGACTTGAAGAAAATTGATAAAGAATTTGTCAAAAAATTCAATTCAATAAAATTCAATAACACAGAAAATTATTTTGAATTTGACTTTGATTATTCAAACTTTAGCGATAAATCATCCGGAGACAGAACAAACTGGACTCTCTGCTCTTTTGGCAACAGAATAAGAACTTTCAAAAATCCAAAGAAAAATAACAACTACGACAGCCAAACAGTAGAATTGACACAAGAATTCAAAAAACTCTTTGACTGCTACAACCTGGACTGCTCAAATCTGAGAGATGAAATTCTGAATAAATCAGATTCAAAATTTTTCAACGCAACACCTGAAAAAAATAATTTTTACGGCTTTGCATTGTTATTCAAACTCTTGCTTCAGTTGAGAAATAGTATAACAGGCAGCGAAGAAGACTACATTCTCTCTCCAATCAAAAACAAAAAAGGCTTATTCTATGACTCACGCACAGCAAACGGAGTCCTTCCTGAAAATGCCGACGCAAACGGAGCCTACAATATAGCTCGAAAAGGATTATTAATCCTTAATAGAATTAAGAACTCTGAAGAAAACACCAAAACTGATTATACTATCAAAAATGCCGACTGGCTAACCTATGTCCAACAACAAGACAGGTAATAATGGAAGAAACTATCCTGATATCGTACCTAAATGATTTTATCTTTTGTCCTGTATCAATTTATTTTCATAAATTATACGGGACAATGGAAAAATCAATCTATCAGGTAAAATCTCAAACTGAAGGACTAAATGCCCACAAAGCAATTGACAACAAAGACTATACAGACAAAAAAACAATTCTGCAGGGAATCAATGTCTATTGTTCAGAGTTTAACCTTATCGGCAAAATTGATATCTTTGATATTGAAAAAGGACTGCTAACAGAAAGAAAAAATAAAATAATAAAAATCTACGACGGTTATATCTACCAACTATATGCTCAATACTACGCCTTGAAAGAAATGGGGTATGATGTCAAAAAAATACGTTTTCACAGTATCAAAGATAACAAAAATTATGACATAAAACTCCCTTACGAAAACATAGACACTGATAACAAATTTAGAAATCTCATCAAAGAAATACACAACTTTGATATCCGAAAATTCCAAGCACAAAATATCGAAAAATGTAAAAATTGTATCTATGAACCAAGCTGTGACAGGAGCCTGCTATGCTGACAAAACCTGACTTTATTGAGAAAAAAGTTATACTCATCTTTGCCCAGAATAAAGAAAAAATCTCTTTCAAAAACGACAATATATTAATAACAACACCCGATGGAAAAATAAAATTTCAACTGAGCTGCTACAACCTGTTTGCCCTTTTCATTGTCGGAGATATAACACTTACTAGCGGAATTATATCAAGAAGCAAAAAATTCGGTTTTTCAATTGTCCTGTTTACCCCGGGATTCAAAGTATATTCAACCATAAACTTCGTTCTCGAAGGCAACTTTCTTCTCCATGAAAAACAATACACAACAACACAAAGTACCGAAATTGCAAAACAATTGATTATAAATAAAATAACCAACCAAAAAGATTTTCTGAAAAAACTTAGAAATAAAGAATTTAAAGACAGCATCAAAAAACTCGATGAAACTATCAAAAAACTAAACCATTATAACTTTGATTACTACGAAATTATGGGTCTTGAAGGAACAAGTGCAAAAATCTACTTCAATAGAATGTTCAAAGAATTTAACTGGCAAGGCAGACAACCCCGGGTCAAAAGGGATAAAATAAACCTTTTGCTGGACATAGGCTATACGGTTTTATTTAACTACATAGAAGCAATCCTAAACATCTATGGTTTTGACATCTACAAAGGAAATCTTCACAAAGAATTCTATAAAAGAAAATCTCTTGTATGTGATATCATCGAACCATTCCGTCCCATTGTTGACTACAAAATACGAAAAATGATTAACCTGCAGCAAATAAAAGACTACAAATTTACCCTCTATAAAGGACAATACCAGTTAGACTGGCATTGCAGCAACAACTTCGTAACTCTGATTCTCGAAGAAATACTCCAATATAAAACAAATATCTTTGACTTTATACAACAATATTACAGATGGTTCATGAAAAACGAAAATATCATAAAATTTCCAAAGGCTACACTCACCAATGATACTAATTAGCTACGACATTGCAGATGACAAACTGCGAACAAAATTTTCAAAATTTCTCCAAAAATACGGAAATAGAATGCAATTCTCCGTATACAAAATACAAAACAGCAAAAGAATGCTAGAAGTAATAAAATGTGAAATAGATAACAACTTCGAAAAAAGGTTCACAGAATCTGACAGCGTACTGATAATTGAAACAAGTGAAAATTGCAAAATTTCTAAATACGGCTATCTAAAACATGAAGAAAGTGATATAATTGTTGTAGAATAAGAAATTTTTACAAACCTTAGTCTTAATATAATTTTTTTTGAAAAATAGGTATTAAACACCATGAAAAATGACCGAATATGTCGTACTTTAATAATAAAATATAGTAAAAAAGGTATAAATTTATCCATTAGGGTTTAATACCTATTTAAAATTTCTACTATTGTAGATCTATGTTAGCACACCATATGCCCCTTGTTGTTTAATACCTATTTAAAATTTCTACTATTGTAGATTTCGGGGGAGCAAATAATCAATATTTTTGTTTAATACCTATTTAAAATTTCTACTATTGTAGATGCGGCTCGCCGTTGTCGTCATATTCAGTTTAATACCTATTTAAAATTTCTACTATTGTAGATTAGGAATTATACTAACAAATGCTTGTGGTTTAATACCTATTTAAAATTTCTACTATTGTAGATAGCGAGCGCGCCGTTATAGGTCGATTAGTTTAATACCTATTTAAAATTTCTACTATTGTAGATGATGAACCGTGGAATAGGGCATTAAAGGGTTTAATACCTATTTAAAATTTCTACTATTGTAGATACAATTGTGTCTTCTACGGCACACCCAAGTTTAATACCTATTTAAAATTTCTACTATTGTAGATAGGGCGCTAAATTTTCGTGCCAATACATGTTTAATACCTATTTAAAATTTCTACTATTGTAGATGAAATGCTGACAATATTATAAATGGAAGTTTAATACCTATTTAAAATTTCTACTATTGTAGATGGAAATCTAACTTTTACGCTTTCTACCGGTTTAATACCTATTTAAAATTTCTACTATTGTAGATACATAAGCGGTTGCACCGGTTTTCAGTGTTTAATACCTATTTAAAATTTCTACTATTGTAGATAAAATCGTTCTCAGACCATCAGAACTATGTTTAATACCTATTTAAAATTTCTACTATTGTAGTTAATACCTATTTAAAATTTCTACTATTGTAGATACGGAATAAATTTTGAAATTTTTTCGAGTTTAATACCTACTTAAAATTTCTACTATTGTAGATATGTATCGATTCGGTTATGAAGATGCTCAGGCTGAGTATTTACCTCAAATTGAGGAATTAGAATACAAAGTATCAGAGCTGGAAGAAAGGTTAGATACCATAAATAGATTAGCTTCCAGCAGAGATTATAATTATAATGATTTACTTGATGATATTGAATATGAGAGTAGTTATTGAAAGGAATGTATTATGTCTAAGAAATTTAGTTTAATTATTTTTTCTTTATGTTTTGTTTTTAATGTTTGTGCTTATGCTGCAAGTCCTTTTGATGAGTATGGATACGATTACAATGCTATTGGTGACTATGCCCCATCTTCTGTAGGATATCAGCGTATTGAGTATGGATACAACGCAGTAGGCGATTATGTTCCGACTTCTGTCGGAAATCAACGCATTGAATACGGATACAATGCCGTAGGTGACTATGTTCCTACTTCTGTTGGCGGCAGGCGTATTGAGTATGGTTATAATGCCTATGGTGATTATGTTCCGATGGGTTATTAGTGAAGGCTTGAAAAAACAAAAAAGTCGGTTATAATATAAATATCGGGGCGGTGGCTGCAACCACCATAACCTGTATGAAATCGAAGTGATGCCTATCTTTTCAGATGGGCATCGTTTTTTATGCATAAAATCAACAAGATTATTAAAAATAAGCTTAAGTTGATATCATTCATAGCATCGCCCCCCTTTCTTTTGAACTATCGACAGAAATCGAAGTATGTTTTGTTGTGCCGATGTTCGCAGAAATACAGGCTTAGCCCCAATATTTTGTTGTTAATATTCAATTTTAGTCTTTTTTAAAACCTATTGTCGTTGGTCGAGTGCGTTCCATCAATAGATTCAGGGCATCATAGATTTGTTTAAATTCTATATCGGTTTCTTTACAGTGCTGTAAGAAGTAATGCTCCAGTTCTGTTAATCTTTGAGCAAGTTCTTTGTTTTCTATTGCCCATTGGCGCATTTTTACAAAAGTATTCATTATTTGAATGTTTACTTGTATTGCTTTTTCTGACTTAAGAACTGATGAGAGCATTGCGACTCCCTGTTCTGTAAAAGCATAGGGAATGTATTTTCTGATATCCTTGTCTAAGGTCGCAAATTGCGACCTTAAATTTTGCCATTCTTCTTTTGTGAGCTGAAACATAAAGTTAGACGGAAATCTTTTAATATTTCTTTTAACCGCCTCGTTTAATCTTTTTGTTTCTACTTCATACAGTGCAGCTAGGTCTGAGTCAAGCATGACTTTATAACCCCTGACTTCATATATCATATTTTTAATTTGAATTACTTCATTCATTTTTTAATCTCCGTTAAGGCTCTTTAAATAAGCCTTGGTTGATAAGTTTTCTCAGGGTTTTTGTTCCGCCGTTTTTTTGAAAAATTTCCCATTCTTTTTTTGTTGCGTATACTCTATGCTGTGTTGCCAGCTCTTCCGGGCTTTTTCTTTGAGAGTTTTTCTTTCCCTTCGGGCGTCCTGCTCCCTCTCTTTTTCCGCCTCGAGTGTTTTTATTTTCATCCATCTTATACCGCCTTTAATAGAGTTTCAAAGTTATTAAAATCCGTTATTTCTCTAAATTCGACCTTTGTTTTATTATCTTGTTTCGATATCAAGCAATTACGGTAGATAAAGCCCTGTTTAGTTTTGAGGATATTAAGACATTTAGCGATCAGGTTGTTATCCGATATTATATCATTAAAATTATCAATATTATTCAAAATCATATCAAGGCAGTTTGTATAATGTTTGTCGAAAATTATTGAGAGCTCGTCTTTGTTTGCGCTGTAGTCGTTTTTTTGTTTGTAAGAAGAGGTATTGAGTTTGTATTGAGGCAAGTGTAGTTAGTTTTGAAGTATTTTTCCGCACCTTTAGCCATTTGGGCAGGGAATTCTTTTTTGATATCCTCTTTTGTTCTTATCCAGTTTAATACCTGTTTAAAATTTCCAAACTTGCAACGCAGATGACAAAATTGCTAAACAAAATTTCTAATAGTTCTTTAAGTTTTCCTGCAAATATTGTTTGTACTCTTTTTTCAAGGATGAAGGTGAAAGAATCTTGCACCCTGCTCCCCATTTGAACACATGCCAGATAATTTCTTTACTTCCGCTTGCTTTAAAGTTCACTGTATATGTTCCATCTGCATTCCATTTACCGGATTGTGTGGGGTGAAAATTGAATTGACTTGCCTCTTGTGCCAATTCTTGCGAAAACAAAAGTTCTACTTCTAAAATTTCACCGTGGTAAACTCCAAATGATAAGTTTGTATATTCTTGCAAGTTAAAATTACCCTTATCAAAGGTTTTGTCCGTAAGTTTCAAATTCTCAAACTTATGCAATAGATAGTTGTATATCCCATCCCCCTTTGCTTTTTCTTTTGCAACAAGATAAATTTTCTCACCGTAAATCATCCCTAAAGGTTCTATCAACCGCTCTTTGTCGTGATAAATTCCCGTTACCATTTTTGAATGATGAACGGCTTCACGAATAACCTCTAATGTTTCAAGGCTGATTTTGTATTGCGGCATCTGTCGAACTGCATAGCCTTCTGTCTGCATATAAAGTTCAATGTTGTTTTCTAATGGCAGTGCATGTTTTCTGTTCAGGGATTTAAGTTTTTCAACGGTTTTCCCGAGTTCCTCTTTCATCTCTTTATTGGTTGTGCGTCTTTGAAGCTGCTCAATATTTGCAATCTCTTTAGGGGTAAATGAAATCAGATTTGAAATTGAATAATTAATAAATCCCCAGTGTTTCTGGCTGTCATCAGTTTCTATTTCATCCACCTGTGGAAAGATATTTGTCAAACTATCACGCATACGTTCGGCTGTTCTGCGTGAAACATTGTACCTTTGCGCTATTTCAGAAATTGTTACACCCTGAATTTTTGATGACATAAAAATTGCCAAATCCAAAATATCTGAGATTCTTGAGTATCTGGGCTTATCACTTATTGAATACCTCTTTCTAACATACTATGCAGAAGAACTTAGATTTATTATATATGATAGCGTTCAATTTTGGCACTACTTCTCAACAGCAGAAACATTCGAATCCATATAAAACGTATTTGTTGCCTTATCATACCTCGCATTCGAAAAAGTCATATTTTTGAGATTATCATTCATCACAAACTCAAACTGTCTTCCTCCGCTGTGTGCATCATAACCTGCTTGAGTGCCTTTTTTCATAACCGTTTTTGATACAATGGTCGGAGAAGTAATATGTCCGTAGTTATTCGCCCAGTTTGATGCAAAATTTTTATCAAGAGTAAATGATTTAAAACTCGCATCCTGTATGCCGGCGTTGTTTATCTCCTCCGTAAGACGTTTGATAAATCGTCCGTTCCCGTATTTTGCAACAAGCATTGCATCAGCCAAAGACAACTCGTCTTTTGATTTCAAATAGTCATATATACTCTGTGTTTGTTCGCTTGAATACATATGAGCGTTCGGAAATATCTTCGTTTTTCGAGAATCCGGGTTCAAAAAAGCAAGCAACCTGACCTGCTTTGCAAGAGATTTATCTACAGGAACAGACTCAAACATCCATGTGCTTCTCTCGCCTCGATATGCTGTAATATCATCATCCAACTTCTGAGATGATAAAAACTCACTAAGCTCTTTTCGTTTTTTTTCATTCCTGCTGAAATAATCACTGTTTCCAGTATATTCACCGTAGTAATAGTTATGTTTTATCCCCTTTTCTATTTCTTTAACAGTACCTAATGACATATTATCAACAACTCTTTCAGGATAGTTGCCGATGCACAGGAACAAATCAGGAGAATATCCGCTCGAACAGACATATTCCTGATAAACGGCAGGAGATTTTATTATATAGTCATAAGCAGCTTTATCATTACCATGCAATATGAGTGCTTTTGCTATCAGCTCTCCTTTTGTATAATCAGCTTCATGAGGACGCACCGCTTCGACAGAAGACATAATTTTTCTCATATCATCACTGCTTGTCTTCTCTACAGCATTTTTGAAGGCTTCCATATTTTCTCTTTTTATTATTGCATATTCATCGGAAAAACATCCTGTGTTCCCATCAAGATAGCTCCGGACACTTTTGTTGTTCAACAATATTTGACATTTTTCCGGCACTTGCCGATATAAATCCTCGCAAAATTCCCGAAAATTTTTCTGCGCAAGCGAGCTGATTACGGAACTATTACCAAATGATACGGTGTCCTGCCGAAGCTGCATGTTGTTTACAGCTGCTGTATTATTTGATTTAAGGTTGTTCAAAACATTGCGGTATATCCCGATTTTTGGCAGCATATTATTTCCTTGTAAATCATTAGCTATCTTTATAAAAACATCGAAAAATAAAAAATTTACCCGATATACATTATGCTAAAATAAATCATAATAATATATATGAAAGCCAGCTAATATGATAAACACCATAATCTTTGACCTCGACGGCACTCTTCTTAACACCCTCGAAGGACTAAAAAACAGCACAAACTTCGCCCTCAAAAAATTCAACTGCCCTGAGATTACTCTTGAGCAAACAAGAAGCTTTGTCGGCAACGGAGTGCGAAAACTCATCGAAAGAGCTATTCCGAACGGCGAAAAAAATCCAGACTTCGAAAAATGCCTCAACACCTTCAAAGAACACTACTCAAAAACCATGTATCAAAAAACAGTTGCCTATGACGGCATAGAAGATATGCTCACCGAGCTGAAAAAAAGAGGAATCAAAACGGGAGTTGTTTCAAACAAATTTGATACAGCAGTAAAAGAACTTTGCAAAAACTATTTTGACGGGCTCATCATAGTCGCAATAGGAGAATCGCCGGACGTAAGAAAAAAACCGGCGCCTGACAGCGTGCTGAAAGCAATGGAAATCCTCGGTGCAAAACCTGAAAATACTCTCTATGTCGGCGACTCTGATGTTGACATCCAAACCGCCAAAAACACAAACCTCAAAAGCGTCGGAGTAACCTGGGGATTTCGTGATAGAGAACTTCTTGAAGAAGAGGGCGCTGACTTCATCATCAACACCCCCTGCGAATTGCTTGAACTAATCTGAATATGATTAGTCCTCCTGAGGATACCAGTCAACATCCCTCGTAACATACATTATTATACCGATAATCACAAATAATCCCACACTGCCTAGAATTAACGAGAAATCCTGCAGCATAAGAAGCGTGTATAAAAATCCGTATAAAACGGCAAGAATAAACGCTATTAACAAAGAAAATCCCGTATTCTCTTTCTTTGTCAGAACAAAATAAGTGTATAAACTTATCATACCGATAATCATCAACGACGCAATCAAATATGCCCACACAAACGGCATAAACTCCGAAATTGACAACAACAGCAGATAAAACACAAGCAAAGCCATACCCATCAACATATACTGCAGCGGGTGTACGGGGCGCCTTTTCTTTGCCGTAATCTCAAAAACAAAAAATGCAATAAAAGTAAGCACCAGAAACAAAAATCCGTATTTAACAGCCCGCATTGTCATACGATAGTTATCGACAGGCATAAGCAAAGATACCCCGCAGGTTACATACGGATTATTCAACGCCTTGTAGCCATAGGAAGAACCATTATCATAAGTTCTCCTTTGAACATCAAGCGTCGCAATCCTCGGCACAGACCAATCAGCTTCAAACCCGTTTTCCGAAACAACACGTTTCACCGGAAGAAAATCACCTTCAAAACTCGGGTCAGCCCACGCCCCTTTTATTTTTATATTGTTGATGTTTGCACTCGGTACAAAACTGAGTTTGTTAACACCTCTGATTTTAAATCTTACTTCAAAAGGAATACTCCTCTCACCTGATGCAGCGTGATATTGATACTGCTTATCAGACACGCTGTCAAATGAAGTCATTTTGCCTATTTTAAACTCAGGCTGCTCGATAAATCCCTTCGAATCACTCACATCAAACAAAAAAATCCACTTATTATTTCCTATATCACCATCAGGCTTAATAAAATTCCCTTTCATCACAACATCGGCGGTATAAACGGGAACTTTGAAAATCCCTCTTTTTCTTACCTCTGTTTCAACAACAGCTGACGCATCATATTTATCAAGCTCCCAGCTCAGTTCTTTCTTGTTTTTTTCATCATAAAAAGTCAATGTTGGAGGCTGAATTGTTTGCTCAGCTGCCCATGAATTTGCAACATCTCTCACCGCCTCATTTCGGTATTTTTCTCTGTCATTAACTATCCCCACAAAAAAGCCCAATGGGATTAACAACACCAGCAGAGAGAATAAAATTACCCAGAATTTTTTGAACGCCGAGTTTGACTTTTTACACCCGTTGCTCGCTAAAACCTGATCCATAGAAAAACCTCCCGTTTATTATTTTTTCTTCGGATAACCGACTTCCTGTGTAAACAAAACTTCCTGACTCGAAATCAAATCAAGCTCACCTGCGAGTTTTTCTCTTTCAACATTCGCCTTAAAAACAGTACTCAAATTGTTTGAAGCACAGAATAAATAGACATTCTGCCCGATAAAACCGCTGTCAACAAAGGACAACTCTTTGCTTTGTTTTAGCAAATCACCTGCATATACAAGCATAACTGGAACTGAAGATATATCGGTTGATTTTATATAATCAAGTTTGTTTTTCTTCGCATCATACCAGTACGCAGCCTTATTCCATATAACATAAATTTCTATTTCCTGTTTGTTTCTGGCAGTCGGCGCCGTGCGGCGTCCATCTTCACGATTTATGCCGTTTGCAGCCCAGAGAAGATTTGATAACATCCTCTTTGACACCTGCTTCTCTGAAAATTCTCTCTCCGTTTTTCTGTTATTCAACGCTTTCATCAGAGGAATACCGCCGTTTTTATCAGGATTGGGAAGCACTATATCAACCTCTTTTGAGGGCTGTGCTTTATCTTTTTCTTTTGCAAATACTGAAACACCTGAAAGGACAACAACAGCCATCATCAGTGTAATCCCTAAAACAACAATTTTTTTCATAATCTTTCGTACTCTCTTTTTATACCGAACCGATTATTTAATGATAATATTATTAAATCAAATTGTAAATCAACATAAACGAAATATGCTCTCACTATATTTTTCGATAATACTACGCATACTCTCAAATCCTCTGGGGAATGTCTTTCAGAAAAAACTGAGCAATCAGAAGGTAAATCCCTTGTGGATAAACTTCGTCACATATTTCTTACTCGCCTTATGCTCTCTTCTGTTGAGTTATTCAACAAACTGGGGAGGTTTCTCAAAAACATTCTGGATTTTTGCAATATCAGGGGGCATAATGGGTGCCCTGGGCAACGGTTTTCTCATACAGGCAATCAAATACGGAGAACTCTCTGTTCTCGGACCGATTAATTCTTATAAATCAATTATAGGAATGCTTGCAGGCATAATTTTCCTCGGAGAATTCCCGGGAATCATTGGTTTTGCAGGAATGATTTTGATTATCTACGGAAGCTATTTCATTTTTGATACCCTCGAAGAAAAATTTTCTTTGAAGTTGCTCTCAAGAAAAGATATACAATTCAGAATATACGCCACCATCTTCACTGCAACAGAAGCAGCTCTCATCAAAAAAGTAATAACAGAATCCTCTCCTTTTATATCTTTTGTTGTCTGGAGCTGCTTTGGTGCATTGTTCTCGTTTCTCTTCCTCTTTCCTGAAAAAGTCAATATCAAATCAGAAATCAAAAAACTCAACACAAACCGGCTCTGGCAATATCTCTGCCTGCTCATCTGCGTAGCTTCTATGCAGATGACAACGAACTATGTCTTCGAAAAAATGAACGTAGGCTACGCACTCGCAATCTTCCAGCTCTCGGCAATCATCAGTGTTGTGCTGGGTTATAAATTTTTCAAAGAAAAAGACATCGGGAAAAAACTCTTGGGGAGTTTTATTATGGTGACAGGCTCTGTTTTAATAATCTTATACGGCTGATTAGGGATTTATATAGAAAATTCCTCCAAAAATTTTCCAAACAATGTCATACTGAGCGTTAGCGAAGTATCTAAACAAAAAGGATTCTTCTGGCTAAATTTCTCAGAATAACGGACTTTTAATAGTATCTGTGGAATTTTCTATATAAGTTCCACAGATTACCACTTATTGTAATGTATTTTTTTTGCGTCAAATCTCTCGGGGCGTTCTTTTTTCTCATCTCCATAACCTAGAGCTATCGCAGCAAAAGGAATAATATTCTTCGGAAGATTGAACTCCTTTGAGAAAGCTTCCTGCATATCCTTGTGAGGATAAATCCCCAACCAGCAAGTATCAAGCCCCAAAGCCTTCGCAGCAAGAAGAATATTCTCAGTCGCCGCAGAACAATCAGTAATGTAAAATCCCGGGCAAAACTCCAAATCAGTATCACCGAATACAAGAATACAAACAGGAGCTGTTTTCAGCATCGTTGAATAAGGATGCAACTTATGAACCCTTTCAACTGCTTCTTTTGTATCACAAACAATAAAATGCCAAGGCTGTTTATTTACTGCTGACGGCGCATACATGCCTGCTTTGAGGATTTCTTCAACTGTTTTTTTATCAACGGGTTTATCAAGATATTTTCTTACGCTTCTTCTTTCATAAATGGTTTCTAACATAAAAACAGCCTCCTAATTCTGTATCGATAAAAACTATTATATGTTTTTTCTCAAAAAAATAAAATATTATCAGGGTGTTTTTTCTTCCAGAAACTTGTTTATATCATATCTCGTAATAATACCGGCAACCCGTTTGTCCCGTTCTTCTACGACCAGCCACTCTGTATCCGTTGTATGAAGCAAATAAGAAGCCCGATAAATATCCTCATCAGGATAAACAGTTACCGGATTAGGGTTCATTATTTTTTCAACATTCTCATCATGAGATATCCCCTGCAAAAAAGCATCCTCAATATCATCAAAGGTAATAATACCCGTAAGTTTTTTCTTATCTGAAACTACAGGATAAGCGCCATGATGAGTTTTTTGCATTATCTCAAATGCTTCTTCAATACTCATTGAATGAGAAAACTGCTCAACCTCCCTGCTCATGATTTTCTCAACCTTTACCTCACTCAACATGGCAGCCTCCCTACTTTTTGGTCCCTGTCTGAAAATCAATGAAGTATAAATAGGAGCACTGCCTAGCTTCTCTGCTACAAGATCAGAAATAGCCACACTCAACATAATCGGAAGAATATGATTGTAATCACCTGTCATCTCAAAAACCATAACAACAGCAGTAATAGGTGTCCTGGCAACAGCAGCAAGAAATGCCCCCATCCCGACAAGTGCAAAAACTGCAGGATTCAACTCAATCCCGCAAAAAATACACAATGATGATAAAAAATACCCTAAAAAAGCACCAAGCATCAATGTAGGAAGAAATATTCCTCCTGCTGCCCCTGAAGCAAAACAAAAAGGTGTTGCAACAAACTTCCCGACAAAAATAATCAAAATCAACAAAAAGCCAAACTTCCCGGCTAACAGCATATCAACTGCAAGATTTCCAGACCCGAGGATATAAGGCAAAAATAACCCGAACACTCCGACAAAAAAACCGGCAACAGCAGGCTTACCCCACTGGGGAATAACTGTCATTTTCTCAAAAAGAGTTATATTGAAAAAAATCATCTTGCAAAAACAGACGCCAACAACACCTGCAACAACTCCGAGCAAGATAAACACCCAGATATCTTCTATCCTCACAAAAAAAGACAGCTGAGGAATAACAAAAGAAGGATTATCTCCGAGAAAATATCTTGCAATACCTGCAGCACTCACTGTAGAAACAAGAACAGAAAATAAAAGAGCGGGAGAAAATTTTTGAATTAACTCCTCCAGCACAAAAATCGCTCCTGCAATCGGAGCGTTAAACGTCGCAGCTATCGCAGCACCTGCCCCAGAAGCAATAAGCTTGTCCTGATTAGTGCCCTTCATCCTGAATATCTTTGCAACCAGAGCACCCGAACCTGCTCCGAGTTGAACGCTCGGTCCTTCCCGACCAAGCGAAAGCCCTGTTCCGATTCCGGCAACTCCTGCAAAAAACTTCACTGCTATACTGCGCAGTCTTGTTCCTCTTCCTATTCGTGCAAGAGTAAGTTTTACATAAGGTATACCGCTTCCTCTTGTTTCAGGAGCAATTTTGAACACCAGTATCCCTGCTACAAGCCCGCCTAAAGTTGTTATTAACGGAAACAAAAGCAAACGATAAGAAAAAGGAAACACCCCTGTTTTAAACTGGATAAAATCAAATAACCAGCTTATACTCTCTTTGAAAAGTATAACAAGAATGCCTGATATCAATCCGACCAAAACAGCCTGCAAAACTATTTCACTTCTTGCTATCTCTTTGAAAAAACCTTTTGTTTTATAAAAAAAATCGGGTGCGTTCATACTCTCAGCTACCAGGATTATTTGATAACTAAAATTCTAGAAAAAAATTAAAAACAAATCAAACCAAATTCACCATACTGACCTAATAACTCTATCAATTCAAATTTCCGATAAAAGGTGTTAGATTTATCGCAGAACCTGAACAGGTCCTGCTTACATAAAAAAGGAATAACCATATGAAAAAAAATCTTATGCTCAGCCTGCTTATGCTATGTGCGATGACAGTCTGCTCAAATACATCCTTTGCAGACTGCGGCTGCGGGAAACCTGACTGCAACTGCCCGCCTCAGGTACAATGCCCGTGTGAAACAGGCAAAGCAGCCCCATGCCCGTGTGACCCTTGCGACCCGTGCGAACAAAAAGTTGACCCATGCGACTGCAACAACGACTGCGACTGTGCTCCTGATGACTGCGAATGCCAGAACAAAAAAGGCTTTTTCAGAAACTTCTTCAGCCGTTTCGGATTCTAAAAATCACACCTTCAAAAATAAAAAGCCGGAACTCTCAGGTTCCGGCTTTTTATTATCTGATTATTATAAAATCCCTCATATCTTTCTTCAAAATATTTGACATCTCTGAATAATCATCAGTCTTCGCAAATACAATTGCAAGAATAGGATGCCTGCGATAATCAATTTTTCGAACCTCAAGAGGATGGGAGATATTTTTCAAAAAACCATCATAATCAACCTCTCTTATCATTGATTTATCAACAGATACGGGGACTTCTGCAATCGTAAAATAATAAAACTCACTCCCCTTCTCTTTCAAAATCTTCTCCCAATCAGGAGTTTTTTGCTCAAAATAATATTCATAAACATCTATCCCGTAAGCAAAATAAGCAAGGTCTGTCACGCACCACCCGGCAAATCTCATCGGGTTAATCTCTATCGGAACAACCCTCTCTCCATCAACTCTAACCTCCATATGCAGAGGAAAATTCCTGAGCTGTGCAAGACTGCCTATCTGCGAAAGCAAACTCTCAAACCTGTCATGGTTGCTTTTGATTATCTCTCCTGACGTAAAATACACCCTGTCACTGACATCCGTTTCATCTGAAAACGGATGTTTGAAAATATTCAAAATAACAGGTTTTCCATCTTTATCAAAATACGCATCTATCGCAAACTCTTCTCCGTTGATTAACTCTTCGACTATAAAGCTCGAAGCATCAACCACTTCTGTTGGGAACTGACCTCTGAACTTTTCGATGTCATCCCGAAGATTTTTTATAACATCAGACCACTCTTCTGCATCTCTGATTATATAAACACCCATGCTCAAAAAACCGACACAGGGTTTTAAAACAACAGGAAATCGAATTTTTTCAGTATCCAGCGTGCTAAGACTATCAAAACCTGACTCGAAAAAATAAAAATCAGGATAAATCTCCTTCAACAATCTTCTGAATTCGGCCTTATTTTTGAATAACTCTATTTTTTGAGGAAGTTCACTAAAATTCAGATGAGTTGATATCCAGTTTATTGCATTCTCTGAATTTGAATACAACTGCGGATTTTTCTCTCCTTTCAGCAAATCAACAGCAGCTTCATCACTCAAAACATTCATCATATCAAACTTTGATAAACTGCGAGCCATCTCGTTATTCAAAACCGGATAAGATTTTTTTGCGACCGTATCTTCCAACAATGGCGAAACATAAGGATTATCAAGTATAATCATAACAATATCTTCCTATAAACTCTCAACAGGAAATTCGCTCCTGATTTTCTCTACCTCATCCAAATCTATTTGAGCAAAAATAACTCCTTCTTCTTTATCCAAAGTATCAAGCACAACACCGTAAGGGCTTACTATAGCTGAATTTCCGGAAGCAGGCACTGCACAATTCGGAATCTCTCCGCATAAATCAGCTGACACAAAAAACAACGCATTCTCTGACGCCCGGACTATATTCAAAGCTTTCCACTCCTCTACAATCGGAGAACCCCACGCCGTCGGGCTGACTATAATCTGAGCACCCTTCTTCATCAACTCACGTGCATGTAGGGGAAACTTTATATCAAAACACACGGACATGCCTATCCTGCCTATGTCTGTATTGACGACAACAGTTTCATCTCCTGCCGTGAGATACTCGCCTTCTCTTCCTCCCATATAGTTGAAAAGGTGAATTTTTCGGTACTTCCCCTCAATCTGCCCCTGTCTGTCAAGCATATAACTCGTATTATAAAACTTATCCCCTTCTCTCTCGATAATCGTTCCGCATACTATATGCGTGTTATACCTCGCTGCCAGATTTGACAAAAATCTGAGCGTTTCACTATGCTGTTCTTCTTCTGCCTGTTTGACAAACACATCAAAATCAACCCCTGTTGTAAAAAACTCAGGAAATACAACCAAATCCGGATTAATATGCGCCCCCTCAATCAGGTTTTTCGCCTTCTGAAGATTCTGCATCTTCTCCCCGCATTCTGGATGCATTTGCACGCTCAATATATTTATCTTTGCCATGGAAAACCCTCTCTTTTGTTTTCTATTCTTAATTAAATGTTACAAGCTGTCAAATTTTTACGTTGAGAGGCTTTTATGCATAAACAAAAGAGATCATAAGGGGGAATGATGTTAGTAAGCCTTAACAGCATAAATCTACAGCAGATATATAACAATAAATACCAACATAAATACACAAAAAAAACTATTTCTCAAAATAACACAAATGCTTCTTTACAAACCTATTTGCAAAATCTCTCATCTTTTAACAAACTTGGTATAACCTTTGGTTCTCAAACAGAAACAGACCGTGTTATCAAACGATACAAAGAATTTAAACCCCATATAACACCAGATAAATACCAAATTCTGGCAGCGGAAGCAATCGAAAGAGGCGACTCTCTCGTTCTTACTGCACCTACAGGCACAGGGAAAACCCTCGTCGGAGAATACGCCATACACAAAAATATGGAAAATAGCGACAGAACTTACTACACTACTCCGCTAAAAGCCCTCACAAACCAGAAACTCGAAGACTTCACTCAAGAATTCGGTGACGTAGGCATTATGACAGGCGACATAAAACACAATATAACAATGCCTACAATAGTCATGACAACGGAAATCTACCAGAATATGCTGAGCAGCTCGCAGCAGGACAACGAAACCATGCCTGATAAGCCTCATAGCGTTGTTGTTGACGAATTTCATTACATGAACGACACTGACAGGGGTGCAGCCTGGGAAGAAGCAATTATGCTCAGCCCGTCAGATACCCAGCTGATAGCGCTTTCTGCAACAGTCGCAAACAGTGATAAAATAGCGCAGTGGATGCAGCATATTAATCCTTCAAAACACGTCACAAGTATAGATGTTCCTCCGGAAGAAAGACATGTTCCTCTGAAGTTCTACAGCTTTGACGCCTCAGGGATGAACCCTATGTTCTCAAAAAAAATTGACCTGAAAGAACTATCAAAAACCCTGCATCTTGAAAATATCCCCGACAGAACAAACCAAATTCTCGAAGAACTCGCACAATATCTCCATCCGGACAAAAAAAACACACCGCAGGAGGGATTAAGCGCACTGCTTGAGCTCTATCACTATGATACAAATGCCAAAATCGGCACTGACGACTTGGTTGCAAAACTCGAAAAACAATACATACCAAAAGAAGACGCCGAAAAAATAGCCCTTACCCTTGCTAACATAACAACCCCTCTTGAAAAGTCAATTTCTCCATATCCGAAGAAAAAAGGTGACACATCAAAAATAAACTCTGAAGCGGTAAACTCCCTCCTTGACCACCTGCATGGCATCAAAAAATCAGACTCTTCAAAAATGCCTGCGATAGTCTTTGTCTTCAGCAAAAAAGACTGCGAACGGCTGGCTGAGGAATACTCTGAGCACATAGATGCAACTCGCTCAAAACTGGACTCCAAAAAGGTAAAGAAGAAACATCAGGAACAATTCGCGCAAACAAGCAGACGTGAAAAAAGAGAGCGCATGGAGCTAATAAAACAAAAAATAAAAGAATATGAAGACAACGGCATCGTCCTCGGAACAGAGTTCAACAACAAAGCAAGAAAATGCCTCTACAACGGTGTTGCTATCCACAACGCAGGCATGCTCCCCGGGTATAAAAGGCTTATAGAAGAACTCTTCAGAGAAAGACTTATCGACGTCGTCTTCTCAACGGAAACTCTCTCTGCCGGCATAAACATGCCCGCCAAAACAACAGTTTTGACAAGCTTGTACAAACCCGTATCAATTCCGACAGAAGGAATGGACGGAATAAAAAGACGCCCTCTCACGGCAAACGAATACCAGCAAATGACAGGAAGAGCCGGCAGAAGAGGTATAGACAAAGTAGGCAACGTCGTTATATTAACGGAAACGGAAAAAGATTATAAACTGGCTCAACAACTGGCAGTTGCGGAACCTGACAAAATCACAAGCAAACTTGATATGTCTTACCGCCTGTTAATTAACTTATTAAAGAAAAACAACGGGCACTACAGCTCGGAAATGGCAGATGAATTTCTCGACAGATCATTCCTTGTCTTCAACTCTGATAACCCGCAAGAAACAAAAGACAAAAGCCTGAGAAAACTCAACGGACTCAAAAATATTATGGAAGAGCTCGGATTTATCGAAAAACGCAGCGACGGAACTTACAACATCCCACTTAAAGGAAGCCTTGTATCTGATATCAGAGGAACAAACGAACTTCTTCTTTCAGAACTTATCGCAGGCGGTATGTTCTTTGGAATGGCTCCAGAAGATATGGCGGGAATTGTAGGCTCTCTCTGCGCACCTCAAATATATCAGGACCCTCATAAAACAAATCAATCACCGCATAAAAAACAACAGAATGAAGAAAATCAAACCCTAAACAAATCTTTCGCCATAATGAAAAGAGAAGGTCAAAAAATTAACAATCTACAGCTAAAATATCTCGGTCTTGACTCACTCTCTGATGAAATAAACATAGACTCAAATTATGCAAAATACATAATGCAATGGGCTCAACCATCAGAAAATAATTCGGAATTATGGCAAAATACAATCACTGAGATGGAAGAAAAAGGACTCATAAAATTCGAAGGCGACTTCTTCAAATCAATAAAAAGTACCGTAAATCTGCTAAGACAGGTTGAAAAACTATCACAAGATGCCTCAAAACAAACCCAAGGGCTCGAAAGCCAATATTACAATGACGTAGCGTCAACAGCAGAGCAAGCTATTGAACTTCTGAACAAATCACCTGTCAAAGATGATTTAATCTCCGAGTAATAACTCCTATTAATCTATACCTGTCTATGATATTATATGTATGGTTTAGAATTATAAAATTGGCGTTATGTCTGCAATAATACTGTTTTGCGCAATTGTAATACTATCTTGCATTGTCACCAACAAATTTTCAAACAAATTGGGCATACCTTCGCTTGTGTTCTTTATGTTTCTTGGAGTTCTGTTCGGTTCTGACGGTATTCTCAAATTATCTTTCGAGGATTATGACCTGACAGCAAAACTCTGCTCAATAGGTCTGCTGTTCATAATCTTCTACGGCGGATTCTGCACCAAAAAACCTGATGATAACAAAGTCACCATGCAGGCAGCTCTGCTATCCTCCGTCGGCACAATTTTGACTGCCGCACTGACAGCCGTTTTCTGTCATTTTGCCCTAAAACTTCCCGCAGCGGAAAGCTTTCTAATCGGAGCCATCATCAGCTCAACAGACGCCGCCTCCGTGTTTTCAATCCTACGTTCAAAAAGGCTCAACCTCAAATACAACACCGCTCCGCTTCTTGAAATGGAAAGCGGCAGCAACGACCCGTTTGCATACCTGCTTACCATGCTCGGGATTATCCTTATGAAAGGTGGAAGCCTGCTAAGCCTCACATCATTACTGTTTAAGCAAATATTCTTCGGCATACTTTTCGGAGTTCTGATTGCCTATGCCACCATATATATATTCAAAAAAACAAAATTGCTATCTGAAGGAACGGATACAATATTTATGGTGGCAGTTGCGCTCGTGTCATTTTCACTCCCGGATTTGCTCGGCGGAAACGGCTATCTGAGCGTGTATCTTACAGGGATTATCCTCGGCAACAGCCCGATAAAAAACAAAATAAACCTCATTTATTTCTTCGACGGCATCACCGCTCTATCACAGGTCATTATATTCTTCCTCATAGGCTTCCTTTCATTCCCTCACAAAATTCCTGAAATTCTCATGCCTGCAATACTAATCACCGTTTTTCTGTCATTCATTGCAAGACCTCTTGCTGTTTCAGCAGTTATGCTGCCCTTCAAAGCAAAATGGAACCAGATATCTTTCATCTCATGGGCAGGTCTTCGAGGTGCCGCTTCAATAGTATTCGCTATCATGGTGGTAGCAGAAAGCACGGCAATGAAACATGATATATTTCATATTGTCTTCGTAGTTGCCCTACTCTCGGTGACAATACAGGGGTCTTTGCTGCCGGTTATTGCAAAACGTGATGATATGATAGACAAATTCTCTGACGTAAGAAAAACTTTCAACGACTACCAGCAAGAGTCAGCTATCGCCCTCAACAAACTTACGATAAAAGACTCCCACCCGTGGAAAGGGGGCGCCATCAAAGACATAAAAGTCAGCAATAATGCGTTGATTCTTGTTATCAAACGCAACAACGAAAAAATTGTACCCAAAGGAAGCACTATCTTGCAGGAAGGGGATGAAGTGCTAATCGGCACAACAGTTGTTCAATCAAGCGATGACATAAAACTCTGCGAAACAGTTATCGACAAAGGTCATGACTGGCTTAATAAGAAGATTAACGAAATCGACTTCCCTGACAACTTCCTGATAGCCCTCATAAAGCGTGGAGTTGAATCTTTTGTTCCGCATGGAAACACTGAAATCAAACTCGGAGATACAATTGTTTTCTATGAAACATGATGGATATTTAATTAGTGTTTCTGGCACAATTGTTGATTTTGTAGTACAATTAAGAAAAAGTTTTGGATATAAATAATAAATTAGTATTATGCCTCAATATAGAATTATCTATTTTAATAAACTGGAGTCTACAAATAAATACGCTCTCGATAATATCCTTCAGCTTGATGACAAAACAATAATCCGAGCAAGAACACAGACAAACGGATACGGACGCTTCAAAAGAAAATGGATATCAGACGACTACGACAACCTTTATTTTTCAATAGTTCTCAAACCGTCCGAAAATCTTGACAACACGCTTCCTCTTCCAAATCTTACCCAGTATATGTCTGTAATAATCGCCGAATTGATTGAAAAATACGGTCTTACACCGGAAATAAAATGGCCGAACGATGTAAAAATTAACCGCAAAAAAGTTTCAGGCATACTGAGCGAAACATCAATCAGAGGGAACAAACTCAACGGAATAGTAATAGGTGTCGGCATAAATCTCAATACAAAAAGAGATGTTCTCTCAAAAATCGACCAGCCTGCGACCTCCATCAGCCTGGAGCTGAAAAAAGAAACAGACCCTGATATCTTCTTAAGAAGCCTTCTGAACGCTTTCTTTGATGAATATGATACTTTTATGGAAAAAGGCTTCAATCTGATAAAAGAAAGATACACCTCAAAATGCACTTTCCTCGGGAAAGAAATTCTCATAAAAAACTTTGATAAAGAACAACGGGCAACAGCCGCACAAATTAACAACGACGGCTCGCTGCTCATCGACGACAAAGGTCACAAATCTGTAGTATTAGTTGGAGATATATTATGTTAGAAAACGGATTAATTGTCACCGTAGTCGGGATGGGAGTTGTATTCATCTTCCTGACCATTCAGGTGTTCGCTATGCACCTGTGCGCAAAAATAATCAGCGTAGTTAACAAGTTCTTCCCTGAACAAACAGCAGAAGAAACAACAAAGAAAAAAACTCCCTCTTCTCCTGATGAAGAAATAGCTGTCGCTATAGCTGCAACAAAAGCATTAAGTTAAAAGACAAAAAAGGATAATCTACTTATGGCAACAAAACAAATTAAAGTAATGGACACCTCTTTCAGAGACGGATTTCAATCTGTATACGGAGCAAGAGTTTTCACAAAAGACTTCCTTCCCGCTCTTGAATCAGCAGTCAACGCAGGACTTAAGCACTTTGAAGTAGGAGGCGGCGCAAGATTTCAATCTCCGATATTCTACTGCAACGAAAACGCTTTTGATATGATGGACACTATCAGAAAAACTGTCGGTCCTGACATAAACCTTCAAACTCTCGCAAGAGGGGTTAACGTCGTCGGACTTGATTCTCAACCGAGAGATATCATCAACCTCCATGCCAAATTGTTCAAAAAACACGGAATGACAACCATTAGAAACTTCGACGCCCTGAATGATGTTCACAACCTTATCTACTCTGGTCAGTGCATCGTTGACAACGGGCTGAATCACGAAGTCACAATAACCATGATGGAACTCCCCATCGGATGCACAGGAGCGCATGACGTAGCCTTCTACGAAAAAGTATTGAGAAATATCCTCGACGCAGGCATACCTTTCACCTCGATAGCTTTCAAGGATGCCTCAGGGACATCAGCACCGAGAAAAGTCTATGAAACAATCAAAAGAACAAGAGAAATCCTCGGCGCAGACACCCATATCAGATTTCACTCTCATGAAACAGCCGGCACAGGTCTTGCAGCTTACCTTGCAGCGCTCGACGGCGGCGCAGACGGAATTGACCTTTCCATGAAACCTGTTTCAGGAGGCACAGCTCAGCCTGATATCGTATCAATGTGGCACGCCCTCAAAGGAACTGAATATGACCTAGGCATAAACATCGAAAAAATTCTCGAAACAGAGGAAATCTTCAAAGAATGCATGAAAGACTACTTCCTTCCTCCTGAAGCTCTCGCTGTTAATCCGGTCATAATCTCATCACCTCTCCCGGGCGGCGCCCTTACAGCTAACACCCAGATGATGAGAGATAACGGTACCATGGACAAATTCCCTGAAGTTGTAACTGCAATGAAAGAAGTTGTCGAAAAAGGCGGATTTGCAACATCAGTTACTCCGGTTTCGCAATTCTACTTCCAACAAGCCTACTCAAACGTAATGTTCGGACCTTGGAAGAAAATAACCGAAGGCTACGGCAAAATGGTTCTCGGATATTTCGGAAAAACCCCATGCGAACCTGATAAAGACATTATCAAACTTGCCTCGGAACAACTCGGACTAGAACCGACAACAGAAACTGTCGTTGATTTGAATGATAAAGACCCGAACAAAGGAATTGAAGCAGCAAAGAAAATGCTCGCTGATGCAAATCTCGAGCAAACAGAAGAAAATATCTTTATCGCTGCAGCCTGCAAAGAAAAAGGTATCGCCTTCCTTCAGGGTCATGGAACAATCGGAGTCAGAAAAAACACTCCTGCCTCAACAACATCAGCCGGCAAATCAGATGCCTATACAGTCAAAGTCAACGGCAAAAATTATGCGGTAAAATTTGAAGGCAACAAAGCCGTCGTAAACGGTAAAACTTATGACGTTTCACTCAAAGAAGGCATTGATTCTTCAACACCGGTTCATCACTCTGAAGGAGAAACAGAAGTAAAATCACCGCTTCCTGGCGCAATTATGAGAATAGTTGTATCAGAAGGCGACCATGTCGACGAAGGTGATACACTCCTCGTTATAGAAGCAATGAAGATGGAAACAGACATCAAAGCTCCAAAATCAGGTGTTGTTTCATCAATTTCGGTTTCTTCGGGAGAGCAGGTTGTCACAGGACAAACGCTCGTCAGCATAAACTAAGACAAAAGGAGATAGAAAGTGGATATAATAAAGAGTTTAACAGACCTGAACAACGTAACAGGCTACGCAAATATGATAAAATCTCCTGAAGCGGGGCTCAGCGGAATAGAACAGTTCCTGCATATGTACGGAACAATCATCATGTTCGGAGTGTGTCTTGTACTGCTTTATCTGGCAATTAAAAAAGAATTTGAGCCGCTTCTTCTGCTGCCTATCGGCTTTGGAGGCATTCTTGCAAACATACCTGTTGCTGGAATTGCTGAAGGAAACGGTTTTCTGCACCTGATATACCTCTACGGGATTGAATCAGGCTTATTCCCTCTGTTTATATTTATGGGAGTAGGTGCCATGACTGATTTTGGACCGCTGATTGCAAACCCCAAAACAGCACTTCTCGGTGGCGCCGCACAATTCGGGATATTCGGAGCACTGATGGGTGCGCTGCTTTTAGGACAATACTGCGGTTTTGACTTCGGAATGAGAGAAGCGGCATCAATCGGTATTATCGGAGGTGCCGACGGTCCGACATCAATCTTCGTGACAACAAAACTTGCGCCTGATTTATTGGGAGCTATAGCTGTTGCGGCTTATTCTTATATGGCGCTTGTTCCAATTATTCAACCGCCGATTATGTACGCTCTCACTACACCTGATGAGAGAAAAATCGAAATGAAACAGCTAAGACCAGTGTCAAAAAGAGAAAAAATCATTTTCCCTCTTGTCGTTCTCGGTCTTTGCATTGTATTCCTGCCCGATGCTACACCGCTTATCGGTGCGTTGACCTTCGGCAATCTGGTTAAAGAATGCGGCGTTACCGAAAGATTATCAAAAACTCTTCAAAATGAATTTATCAACATCGTAACTATCCTGCTTGGTTTAACCGTAGGCTCGAAGCTCTCTGCCGATAAGTTCTTATCACTCGAAACTCTAGGAATTTTATTCCTCGGATTGTTCGCTTTCTGCGTAGCAACAGCTTCTGGTGTCTTATTCGGACGTTTAATGAATTTGTTCTCAAAAGATAAAATCAACCCGCTCATCGGTGCAGCAGGTGTTTCAGCCGTTCCGATGGCTGCACGTGTTGTAAACAAAGTAGGATTGGAGAACAACCCTCAAAACTTCCTGCTTATGCATGCAATGGGGCCTAACGTTGCAGGCGTAATCGGGTCGGCTGTAGCAGCAGGTGTTCTGCTGTCATTATGTAAATAAAACGGAAAATATAAATAAAGGAGGCAAAAAATGAGTACTATCGAATTTTTTACAAGTTCTGACGAGCTGAAATCAATCATGTCAGCTGCCAGAGCAACAATTACGGCACCGTTTTTCGGCAACAACGTAGAACCCGTCAAAACGGTTTCAGAAGCTTATAAGCTGGCAAAAGACAGCCCTGGAACAATTGAGTTAACAGGCATGCCCGTTTATCAGCCTGAAAAAATCGGTTTGCCGCAGGGTGCAAACCAGCTGTTGTTTAACGACGGAACTGTAGTCGGACGATGTGCAGCTGCAAGAAAAATCGTCGGAGAACCGGGATGCGACATAGCAAAACTTCTTCCCGTAATCAGAGAAGCAGTATATCAAACACGCTACAAACTTATGTACAGAACAGAAGTAGTAGTAGGTCTTGACAAAGACTTTATGGTAAAAGCTCACCTGTTAATACCTGAAGGCTTTGAAAATATTATGTATTCCTGGATGCTGAACTTCCAGTATATGAACGAAACTTATTCTCAAATGTACGAAAATTCAAGAAAAATAGCAGAAGGCGACCTTTATGTGTTCTCTGACCCTGATTGGTCACATCCTGACTTCCCTTACGGATTGACTTTCTTTGACCCTGCCCACAACTGTGCGGCTATTCTCGGTATGAGATACTTCGGCGAACACAAAAAAGGTACTCTTACTCTCGCATGGGGTGCAGCAGCAAGAAACGGCTACGCATCATGCCATGGTGGTATGAAAAGATACAACCTCGAAGGCGGCAAATCATTCCAGGCAGCTGTATTCGGCCTTTCTGGTTCAGGGAAATCAACAATCACACACGCAAAACATAACAACAAATATGATATTACCGTTTTGCATGATGACGCATTCATCATCAACGTCCATGACAAATATTCAATAGCTCTGGAGCCTGCTTATTTCGACAAAACAGCGGACTACCCGATAGGATGTGACGATAACAAATATATTCTCACCCAACAAAACAACGGTGCTATCGAAGGTCAGGACGGAAAAGTCTATTCGGTAACAGAGGATATAAGAAACGGCAACGGTCGTGCAGTCAAATCAAAACTCTGGTCGCCAAACAGAGTTGACCGTGTTGATGAACCGATTAATGCAATATTCTGGCTGATGAAAGATCCGACGATTCCTCCTGTGCTGAAACTCAGCGGGGCATCTCTCGGCTCTGCAATGGGAGCAACACTCGCAACAAAACGTTCATCAGCAGAAAGACTTGTTGCAGGAGTTGACCCGAACGCACTTGTTGTTGAACCTTATGCAAATCCGTTCAGAGTTTATCCTCTCGAAATGGACTATACAAGATTCAAACAGCTGATAGTAGACGGAGTTGACTGCTACATATTGAACACAGGCGAATTTATGGGAACAAAAGTCCAGCCGAAACACACACTCGGTATTTTGGAAGCAATTGTTGAAGGAACCGCCAAATTCGAAAAATGGGAAAACTTCTCTGATATAGAAATTATGAACATCGAAGGATTTGACGCTTCTTTCAAAAACACTGAATACGCCGAACAGTTCATCAAACGTATGCAAGACAGAATTGATTTCGTAAAATCAAGAGAAACAGAAAAAGCAGGACTCGATAAACTGCCTGCTGATGCGCTTGAAGCTCTTGAAAATGTTGTAAAGCAAGCAAAAACAACAGCAAACGTATAATCAATTTCCCAAAAACCAAACAGTCCGTATCTTTTGATGCGGGCTGTTTTTTATTTGGCTTTTAGTATAAGATGATTGAAAGAAGCTGGAGGAGTTTTCGAAATGGACTTAATGCAAACGATAATAACAAGTGTAGTGCAGGGACTGAGCGAATTTCTGCCAATCAGCAGCTCAGGGCACCTCATCATCACCTCATCTTTATACAAAACATTCACAGGAGCAGAGCTCACCTCAGGAGGAAATCAGGAGGTTTTCTATGATATTATGCTGCATATCGGCACTTTGGTCGCTGTAGTAATCTATTTTTGGGGAGATTTGGTCAATATCTTCAAAAGCTTTTTCAGAGCAATAAAAGAAAAATCTTTTGATAACAATCCTGAAGCAATGATGGTACCGTATGTAGCTCTCGGAACAATTGTCACAATAGCTTTTGCTCTGCCTTTCAAAGATTTCTTCGAGTCACTCGTATCTAATCCCAAAGGAGTCGGATTCTTCCTTTTGCTTACAGCTTTCGTGCTGTGGTTCACAGAGTTCTATTCTCAAAAGCACCCGAGAGATAACAAATTAACCTGGAAGAAAGCTGTCTTAATCGGGTTATTTCAAGGGTTTGCAGTTACCCCGGGGCTCTCTCGCTCAGGTTCAACAATCGCTGCAGGACTCTTATGCGGTATGGACAGGGTGAAATCAGCCCGTTACTCATTTTTGTTAAGTATTCCCGTTATATTGCTCGCTGCACTCTATCACTGCATCGAAGTAACGGGATTTGAAGAGCTCAAGACTTTCAACTGGGGGCTTATTCTCCTAGGGAGCGTACTCGCTGCCGTTGTTGGCTATGCATGCATAAAATACTTTTTGATTTTCCTCGGGAAATACAGCCTGAATTTCTTCGCCGCATATTGTGTTGTAATCGGGCTTTTTGCTATTTTATATTTTAAATAAGGAGAATAGCTATGGAGATAAACAAAGTTTTAACTAACCAACATATCAAAGAACTTAGCGAGCTTGCTCATAAAATATGGAATGAATACTTCATATCTATCATCTCTCAAGAACAAATTGACTATATGCTCAAAAACCTCCAGTCAGAAGAGCCGATTACAAAGCAAATTAATGATGATGGATATGAATATTTTCTTGTGAAAGACGGGGATAAAAACATCGGATATTTTGCAATACAACAAAGACAGGGTCATCTGTTCTTATCAAAACTGTATATCGATAAAAGCCAAAGAGGACAGGGTATCGGCAAAGAAGCTCTTGAATTTATCAAAACAAAAGCAAAAGAGTATAACCTGCCCAAAATTCAGCTCACCTGCAACAAGTTCAACCTGCCGTCGCTTGCAGTTTATGAACGCTGGGGATTTGACATCGTAAAATCAGCGGAAGCAGATATCGGCGGCGGTTTTGTGATGGATGACTATATCCTTGAGAAAGCTGTCTGAAACAATTGAGAAGCTCCTCATCACTCTGAGCGCAAGCGAAGAGTCTAATCTGAAATTCTTCGCCACTTCAGGCTCAGAATGACACACAAAAATTTATCTCAAGAATTCCTGTTCTAAAATTCTTCCAATACTTTCATTAACTTTATATGCTCTTTTAGCTATTTTATTTGAAATATTTCCAAAAATTTGAGCAGATGCAATTTCTTCTTCATCGCCTATTTTTTCTGTTAATAACTTTAATTCCCCAAGTGCAGCCATAACTTCACTTCTCAGATATAAAAGATGTTCTATTTTATCTTTCATTTTCAGACCTTTTAATAACATTTTCCAATTTTTATTATTGCACTTTATTTTTATTTTTGGTTACAACAATGTTATTACAGGCATATGAGATTTCTAAACTTAAGAATTAATACTTACCATCTTCTCTATCGGAGCATAAGCTCTTTTTGCCAAATCAGGGTCAACATCTATCTCATGCTGCTCTGATTCAAGAGAATTCAAAATATCCTCGAGATGAATCCACTTCATATTTGCACATACAGCTTTCGGAGATACAAGAACAAATTTCTTATCTGGGAAATCTCTCTCAAGTCTTTCAACAACCCCGAGTTCGGTTACAATAATAAAAGTCTTTGCGCTGCTCTCTTTTGCCCTTTTCATAATTCCTGTTGTTGACCCGACAAAATCAGCGAGTTTGACAACTTCCTTATGGCACTCAGGATGAACAAGAACTTCCGCATCAGGGTATTGTTTTTTCCTCTCGAGAATATCTTCAGGTCTTATTCTCAGGTGGGTAGGGCAGTACCCAGGATATGTTATGACTTCTACATCTTTGAGCTGTTCGCCGACATAAGTTCCCAAATATGTATCAGGCACAAAAAGGACTTTCTCGGCATTGAGCGATTTGACAACTTCAACGGCATTTGCGCTTGTGCAACAAATATCCGATTCTGATTTCACTTCCGCTGTCGAGTTCACATAACAAACAACCGGGATATTCGGATGTTTTGATTTAAACTCTCTGATTTGCTGCAGATTAATCATATCAGCCATCTGACAACCTGCCTCAAGACGGGGGAGAAGAACTTTTTTATCGGGAGATAAAATCTTGGCAGTTTCAGCCATGAAATAAACACCCGCAAAGACAATAATATCAGCATCCGTTTTGGCTGCCTGCTGGCTCAAATAAAGAGAATCCCCGACAAAATCAGCGACCTCATCGACCTCCACGTTCTGATAACTGTGCGCCAGCACAATGGCATTTTTCTCTTTTTTGAGCTTCAGGATTTTTTCTATTAACTCTTTTTTATCCTTGTTTGTCATCCTCTGCGCCTCCGATCTTTTTCAATATTGTATTCAAAAGATACTTTTTATTCAAACTAAAAAATTAAGAACTTATACAACAAATTCCACCAAAAATTTCCAAAACAAAGTCATACTGAGCGTTAGCGAAGTATCTAAACAAAAAAGATTCTTCGGGCTAAAGCCCTCAGAATGACGGACTTTTAATAGTATCTGTGGAATTTGCTACATAAATCCCTAAAATTAATACTTGCAATAATCACAAAAAAATGTATAATAAGTGTAAATTGAACGATTAATTAAAGAGATATCAAATTGAACAACAAGATTATTTTCACAACAGAACTTCGACGTCGCAACCTCTTCTAGCAGGTTGAATCTGGTGTGCAAAAATAATCGCATGAAAAGTTTTAGTTTTAATTTGAAAACACCATATTCTCCCAAAATACGGATATGGTGTTTTTTTGTGTATAACGGAAAGGGCAGAAATGAACTTAAAAGGCAAACATTTTATTAATCTTGAAGATTTTTCAAAAGACGACATCCTAGGGCTGCTTGATTTAGCGGAGTCTTTGAAAAAAGATGTCAAAGCAAAAAAAGACATAAACATCCTGAAAAACAAAACGCTTGTTATGTATTTTTCAAAACCGAGTTTGAGAACGAGAATCAGCTTCGAAGTCGGTGCTCAAAAACTAGGAGGAAACGCAGTTGTAATAAAACAGGATGAAATTATTCTTGGGAAAAGAGAAAGCATAGAAGATACGGCAAGAGTAATCTCAAGATATGCTGATGGGATTACCATCAGAACTTTTGCGCACAGCGATGTTGAACAGTTCGCAAAATATTCTTCAATCCCCGTAATCAATGCCCTGACTGATTTATCACATCCATGCCAGATTATGGCTGACCTTCTGACAATAAAAGAACACTTCAAAAAATTCAACGGTTTGAAACTTGCTTACATCGGCGATGGAAACAACGTTACAAACAGCTTGCTAATCGGATGTTCTCTTCTTGGAATTGATATAGCAGTTGCTGTACCTGAAGGCTATGAACCTGACAGCAAGCACATTTCAGCCGCAAAACAATTCGCCTCAACCTCCGGTTCAAAAGTCGAAATACTGCACTCACCAAATGAAGCGGCAAAAGGAGCGCATATCTTCTACACTGATGTGTGGACAAGCATGGGGCAGGAAGCCGAAGCGGAAAAAAGAAAAGAAATATTCAAAAATTATCAGATAAATACCAATCTGCTGAAACTTGCAGATAAAAATCACATTGTCCTCCACTGCCTGCCAGCACACAAGGGAGAGGAAATAACAGAAGAAGCCTTCGAGCTGCATGCATCATCAATTTTTGAGCAGGCAGAAAACAGAATGCATGCTCAAATGGCAATTATGGCGTCTATAATGTAGGAAATTCAGAATAAAAGGAGAAAAGAGATGAAGAAAAAAGTTATTTTGGCTTACTCTGGCGGTTTGGATACAACAGTTATTATTCCCTGGCTGAAAGAAAACTATGACTATGATGTTGTTGCAGCCTGCATAGATGTAGGACAGGGAACGGAAACTGACGGCTTGGAGCAAAAAGCCCTTGATACAGGAGCCTGCAAGTATTATTTGATTAACTGCGAAGAAGAATTCGTCGAAGATTATGTCTACCCGACACTGAAAGCTGATGCTGTATATGAAGGGAAATATCTCCTCGGTACATCAATCGCAAGACCGCTGATTGCCAAAAAGCTTGTTGAAATTGCTCTTCAAGAAGGGGCTTCAGCTATCTGCCACGGTGCAACAGGAAAAGGCAATGATCAGGTAAGATTTGAACTCGGCATCAAAGCTCTTGCCCCTGAACTTGAGATTATCGCACCATGGAGAATATGGGATATCAAATCAAGAGAAGACGAAATCGAATATCTCGAAAAAAGAGGCATCCCTGTCCCGATGAAAAAAGATGATACTTATTCAAGAGATAAAAATCTCTGGCACCTGAGCCATGAAGGTCTGGAACTCGAAGACCCCGCTAACGAGCCGAATTATGACAAACTTCTGCATCTTTCCGTTACACCTGAGAAAGCTCCTGATACTCCGGAATATGTGGTGATTGACTTCGAAAAGGGTATACCAGTAAAAGTAAACGGCGAAACAATGAGCCCTGCATCAATAGTCAAAAAACTCAATGAAATAGGCGGAAAAAATGCAATAGGTACAATCGACCTCGTAGAAAACAGAGTTGTCGGTATGAAATCAAGAGGTGTATATGAAACACCCGGGGGGACAATTCTCTATGCGGCGCATAAAGAGCTTGAGTACCTCTGCCTCGACAAACAGACACAGTCTTTCAAACAAATCGTCGCAAACAAGTTTGCAGAACTCACTTACAGCGGAGAATGGTTTACTCCTCTGAGAGAAGCGCTCTCGGCATTTGTTGATGAAACACAAAAGACAGTCACGGGAACTGTAAAACTCAAACTCTACAAAGGTAATATTATACCGGCAGGTGCAATGTCACCATATTCTTTGTATAATGAAAGTCTGGCAAGCTTTACAACAGGTGACTTATACAGCCATAAAGATGCTGAAGGATTTATCAACCTGTTTGGCTTGCCGCTGAAGGTTAATGCCTTGATGAAGAAAAAAAACGGACTGAATAAGGAACAAAAAGATGCAGCAACTCTGGGGGTCTAGATTCTCAAAAAAATTGGATGAGTCAGTCAACGACTTCAACTCATCTCTGAGCTTCGATAAAAAACTCTGTAAATATGATATACAGGGCAGTGTTGCTCATGTTTTGATGTTGAAAGACCGGAAAATTCTCAACGAAGATGAAGCTCTCCTTCTTGTCAACGCACTGAATGAAATCCTGCTCGACTATGAAGAAGGGAAGATTGTCTTTGACACGGCGTTTGAAGATATCCATACAAATGTCGAAAAACTCCTTATCGAAAAAGTCGGAGATATCGGAAAAAAAGTCCATACTGCAAGAAGCAGAAACGATCAGGTTGCTCTCGATGTAAGAATGTATTTGAAAGAAGAAACCAAAGCAGTTCAGTCACTTCTGCTTGAACTGCTCAAAACTCTTCTTGATATATCAAAACAGCATACGGAAACAATTATGCCCGGGTATACGCATCTTCAAAGAGCACAACCCATAACCTTCTCCCATCACCTCGGAGCTTATGTCGAGATGTTCAAAAGAGATTTCGAAAGACTCTCTGACTCTTACAAGAGAATAAACATCCTGCCTCTCGGCTCAGGAGCGCTTGCAACAACCCCTCATAACATTGACAGATACAAAACAGCGCAGTATCTCGGTTTTGACGAAATATCCCTCAACAGCCTCGATGGTGTTTCTGACAGGGATTTCATCATCGAAACTCTTGGTGATTTATCATTGATAATGACCCATCTGAGCAGATTTTCAGAAGAACTTGTGCTGTGGTCAAGCTTTGAGTTCAAGTTTATCGAGCTTGACGACGGTTTTTCAACGGGAAGCAGCCTTATGCCGCAGAAGAAAAACCCGGATATCCCTGAGCTGATAAGAGGCAAAACGGGCAGAGTCTATGGCAGTCTTATTGCTCTTCTCACAACGATGAAGGCGCTGCCTCTTGCTTATAACAAAGATATGCAGGAAGATAAAGAGCCACTTTTTGATGCGGTCGAAACAGTAAAGCTCTGCCTCTCGATACTTCCTCCTATGCTAAAAACAATGAAGATAAACAAAGATAAAATGCTCTCGGCAGTAAAAGAAGGATTTTTGAATGCAACCGATGTTGCTGATTATCTTGTCAAAAAAGGTCTCCCTTTCAGAGATGCCCATGAATGCGCAGGAGTGCTTGTTGCCTATGCACTGCAGCATGGAAAGACTCTCGAAGAGCTGACTATTGATGAATACAAACAAAAAAACGCCCTTTTCGAAGATGATATTTTTGACGAAATATCTCCTCAAAAATCGGTGTTATCAAGAAAAGTGACAGGCGGTCCATCACCTGAAACCATGAAAAAAGTTATCGAAATGAATGAAGAGTGGATAAAAAACAATGAGCAAAATTAAAGCAGCAATAATAGGCGCAACAGGCTATGTAGGAGAAGAGTTGTTCAGACTCCTGTCTTCGCACCCAGATGTTGAAGTGAGCCATATCACATCAGTGAGCTATCTCGGGAAAAAATACACTGATGTATACGAAAACTTCAAACATATAACAAACCTCTCCTGCAGCGAAGATAATCTTGAAAAAATATCTGACGAAGCCGATGTAATGTTCCTTGCCCTGCCCCATGGAATTGCCTCAGGGAAGATAAATGAAACCATACTCTCAAAATGTAAAGTTATAGATATGGGAGCTGATTTCAGACTCAAAGACATAGAAGTTTATGAAAAATGGTACGCCACTGAACATAAAAGCAGAGAACTCCTCTCAAAAGCGGTCTATGGCCTATGCGAGCTGAACAGAGAAGAAATTAAAAACTCTTCCCTCATCGCAAACCCAGGGTGTTATACAACATGCTCGATTTTGAGTCTGGCTCCTTTGTTGAAAGAAGATTTAATCAAAGAAGATTCTATTATCATAGATGCAAAATCAGGAGTAACAGGTGCAGGACGGGGAGTCAGCTTGAGCAATCTCTACTGCGAGGTGAATGAATCAATCAAAGCTTACAAAGTGGCTTCTCACAGACATACTCCTGAGATTGAGCAGGAACTCTCAAAAGCAGCAGGAAAAGAAATCCTATTATCCTTCACTCCTCACTTGATTCCAATGAACAGAGGCATCCTCGCAACATGTTATGCAAAGTTGAAAAACAACATCGGATATAAAGAGCTGAAAGCCGTCTATGAGAAATACTACGGAGATGAGTATTTTATCAGGCTTACAAAAGAAGGCGTATTCCCTGAAACAAAATGGGTAAAAGGCTCAAACTTTGTTGATATAGGGCTATCAGCAGATGAACGAAGCGGAAATGTCGTCGTTATTGGTGCGATTGATAACCTCATGAAAGGTGCTGCCGGACAAGCTGTCCAAAACATGAACATTATATTCGGTCTTGATGAAAAAACATCACTGACAACACCCGGGATATTCCCCGTATAAGAAGGAGAGAAGATGAATATTATAGAAGGCGGAATTACTGCTCCGAAAGGTTTTCTGGCAACAGGAGAACATGTGGGAGTAAAAAAAGTTAAAAAAGACCTGGCAATCATCTACAGTGAAAAACCTGCATTATGCTCGGCTGTTTTCACAAAGAACCTTGTGAAAGCTCCCCCGCTATGGTGGTGCGAAAAACTTGTCAAAGAAAAACAGAAAATTCAGGCAATAGTCATCAACAGCGGTAATGCAAATGCCTGCACAGGCGATAGAGGTTATCAGGATGCACTTGCAATGGCAGACACTCTTTCAGAATGCTTGAACATCAAAAAAGAGTCCGTACTTGTCACTTCAACAGGAGTCATAGGGGTTTATCTCCCGATGGATAAGATTATCCCCGGGATAAAAGAAACTTCAAAAACTCTCGGCTCTGATGAAAAATCAGCAAAAAGATGTGCTAAAGCAATCATGACAACAGATACGTTCAGAAAAGAAATTGCCGTCGAAATAGACATAAAAGGCAAAAAAGTTAAACTTGCAGGAATTGCAAAAGGTTCAGGGATGATTCATCCGAATATGGCGACTATGCTTGGTTTTATCACTACAGACATCAACATATCCCAAGAGCTTTTGGATAAAGCGTTCAAAGAAAACATCAACGATTCTTTCAATATGATTACCGTCGATGGAGAAACAAGCACGAATGATATGGCTGTAATTCTTGCAAACGGTCTGGCTGAGAATCCCATTGTTGATAAAGAAGATGAAGACTATGAAAAATTCAAAACAGCTCTCGATTACATAACAAAATACCTTGCAAAACAAATAGTCAAAGACGGCGAAGGGGCTACAAAGTTTTTGGAATGCCAGATTTTTAATGCAAAAAGCAAAGAAGATGCAAGAGTCTTATGCAAAGCAATTTTGAACTCAAACCTTGTAAAAACAGCTTTCTTCGGAAACGATGCCAACTGGGGAAGAATTTTGTCCGCTATGGGGGCATCAGGAGTTGATTTTGACCCGAATCAGGTAAAAATCTCCTTCAAAAACGACACAGGTGAAATAAAATTATTCGAAAACGGGCTGCCTGTTGAATTTGATGAAGACTTTGCCTTCAAAATCCTAAAACAGGAAGAGATAAAAATCCTGATTGATATGAACCGGGGATTAGAGTCAATTATCGGATGGGGATGCGATTTGAGCTTTGATTATGTCAAAATCAACGCAGAATACAGAACCTAGAAGGGAACAAACAATGCAGGAATATATAAAAAAAGCAGGAATATTGATTGAGGCAATGCCCTATATAAGCAAGTTTCACGGAAAAACCGTCGTCATCAAATACGGCGGCAGCGCCATGACCGATGAAGAAATAAAACACTCCGTAATAGGGGACATTGCTTTCATGAAGATGGTAGGAATTAACCCCGTCATTATCCATGGAGGAGGTCCTGAAATAAACAAAGCTCTTGCCCTCGAAGGAGTAGAGCCGAAGTTCTTTAACGGACTCAGAGTTACTGATGAAAAGACAATGCAGGTTGTTGAAGCTGTTTTATCAGGAAAAATCAACAAATCAATTGTCTCAGAATTTCAGCGCCATAAAACAAAAGCCGTCGGCATCTCAGGAAAAGACGGGATGTTAATTGAAGCTGAGAAAAAGATGCCTGATGGTGTCGATATAGGCTTCGTCGGTGACATCAAAAAAATAAATACGGAAGTGCTTGATACTCTCATCAAAAGCGATTTTGTTCCTGTCATTTCTCCTGTAGGCGCCGATAAGGAAGCAAACACTTATAATATCAACGCTGATTATGCCGCCGTTGAAATTGCTATTGCACTCAAAGCAACAAAACTCGTGTTCCTGACTGATATAGAAGGTGTAAGAATGAACGCTGATGACCCTGAATCTTTGATATCACGTCTTACCCCGTTTGAAATAGAAAAAATGATTGACAACGGAACAATCACAGGAGGAATGATTCCCAAAGTCGAATGCTGCTCAAAGGCAATCAAAGAAGGCGTTGATTCTGTTCACATAATCAACGGAAAAATAGAACATTCAATTCTTTTGGAAATTTATACAAAAGACGGTATAGGTACAGTAATTGAGGAGGCTGAAGATGAACAAGTTGCTCTCATCCACTAAGGAGTTATCTGATAAATATATTATGAACACCTACAAACGCCTCCCTCTTGTCATCGAAAAAGGCGAAGGCGTCTACCTCTTTGATGAAAACGGGAATAAATTTCTCGACTTTGTAGCAGGAATAGCAGTCAACTGCCTCGGATACGGAAACAAAAAATTTATCGACGCCGTAAGCTCCCAGCTAGAGTTGTTCAACCACTGCTCGAATATTTATTACAACAAACCTCAAACAGCTGTTGCAGAAATGCTTATTGAAAACAGCTGTTTTGATAAAGTATTCTTCTGCAACAGCGGGGCTGAGTCAATTGAAGCAGCTTTGAAATTATGCAGAAAGTTCGGCAACTCAAAAAAAGAAGGATGTAATGAAATAATTACCATGAAAAACTCTTTCCACGGCAGAACACTCGGTGCCATAACGGCAACAGGACAGGAGAAATATCAAAAGGGTCTTACGCCTCTTCTTCCGAATATTTTTTATGGAGAATATAACAACCTCGAGTCAATAAAAGAGTTAATAAACGAGAACACCTGCGCAATACTTATGGAAGTTATACAGGGTGAAGGCGGTGTTATTCCTGCTGATAAAGAGTTTCTTGAACAAATAAGAACCTTGTGCAACGAACATGATATCCTGCTTGTTTTTGACGAAGTGCAAACAGGCATCGGAAGAACAGGAAAGCTGTTTGCCTACGAGAATTATAATGTTGAACCTGATATCATCTGTCTTGCAAAAGGACTTGCAAACGGTATTCCGGTTGGTGCAATGATGGCAAAAGAAAAAGCCGCAAAACATTTTGCCCCGGGAGATCATGCCTCAACATTCGGTGGCAATCCTATCGCTATGAGCGGAGCAAAAGTCGTGCTTGATGAAATTATTAATCAAAAACTTCTCCAAAATGTACGTCAGGTTGGAGATTATCTGAAAGCAGAGTTAAAAGTGCTCAAGATGAAATATCCTGATATCATTCAGGATGTAAGAGGTTTAGGGCTTATGCTCGGAGTTGAGTGCAATGCTCCAACTTCAGAAATAATCTCCGAGTGCCAGAAAAACGGTTTGCTGTTAATAGGCGCCGGACACAATGTCATAAGGTTCGTGCCCCCTCTTGTTATATCAAAAGCTGATGTTGATGAGGCTGTTTCTGTTTTCGAAAAAGTACTCATGAAGGTTAGCAAATAACTCGGAAACACCGGGTGTAGAGTGTTTTGATAATAACAAACATACCTCCGCTATAGAGGTATGTTTGTTATTCTGTGCGCAAGCAGGTCTTTCCTGAAAGCAACAAAAAAAAGCCTCTTGAAATCAAGAGGCCGGTAAAACAAATTATGTGTAAAAAATAACTTAGATAACACCGTTATAAGCATCAATATACATTTGCTTAATTTCTTTGAATAACGGATATCTCGGGTTTGCACCTGTGCACTGGTCATCGAATGCAAGTTCAACCATTTCATCGAGTTTTGACATAAACTCTGCTTCGTCAATACCGTATTCTCTGATTGACATCGGAAGACCGAGGTCTTTTTTCATCTGTATCAGAGCTTCTTGAAGAAGTTGAACTTTTTCATCGTCATTCTTACCGCCCAAGCCCAATTCATCAGCAATCTGACCGTATTTCATTTTTGCATTCGGGAATTTGTATTGCGGGAATGCTGTTTGTTTAGCCGGTTTATCAGTTGCGTTGAATTTGATAACCTGGTTGATTAACAATGCGTTAGCAAGACCATGCGGTACGTGGAACATAGCGCCCAACTTGTGAGCCATTGAGTGGCACATACCAAGGAATGCGTTTGCAAAAGCCATACCTGCGATTGTTGCTGCATAGTGGACTTTTTCTCTTGCAACCGGGTCATTCTTACCTTCGTTATAAGAACGACGCAGATATCTGAACAACAACTTGAGCGCTTCTAATGAATTGCTGTTTGTAAAGTTAGTACCCATTACTGATACATAAGCTTCAAGTGCGTGTACGATAGCGTCATATCCGGAAACAGCAGTCAAACCTTTAGGCATAGAGTCTACCAGATTCGGGTCAACGATAGCTACGTTCGGAGTCAATGCGTAGTCAGCAATTGCATACTTAACATGAGTTTCATCATCAGTGATAATTGAGAACGGTGTAACTTCTGAACCTGTACCTGAGGTTGTAGGTATACATACCATTTCAGCTTTCTTGCCGAGGTCAGGTATCTGGCAAATTCTCTTTCTGATATCCATAAATCTCATAGCGATATCTTCAAATACCGTATCAGGTTGTTCGTACATCAACCAGAGAATTTTAGCTGCGTCCATAGAAGAACCGCCGCCAAGAGCAATGAACACATCAGGTTCATAAGCTTTAACCATCATCATTGCATCATTGATTGTTGACAATGTCGGATCAGGTTTTACATCAAAGAAGATTTGATAATCAACGCCGATATCATCCAACACGTTTGTAATACCTTGAGTCATGCCTGAATTGAAGAGGAATCTGTCTGTTACGATAAATGCTCTTTTCTTTCCTTTCAATTCTCTGAGGGCTAAATCAAGAGCGCCTCTCTTGAAGTAAATTTTTGCAGGAACCTTATACCAGAGCATGTTTTCTCTCCTTTCAGCTACTGTTTTGATGTTCAATAAGTGGTGGACTCCAACGTTTTCGCTGGTAGCATTACCGCCCCAAGAGCCGCATCCGAGGGTAAGTGACGGATTTACTCTGAAGTTGTACAAATCACCTATACCACCTTGTGATGATGGAGTATTGATTAAGATTCTGCAAGTATGTAATCTTCTTCCGAAGTAGTCAATTCTGTCAGTTTTTCTTTCATCAGTGTAAAGAACAGATGTATGACCTGCTCCGCCAAAGTCAACCAGTTCATAAGCTGTTTGAACAGCAGCTTCAAAGTTTGATGCACGGTACATAGCAAGAACAGGTGAGAGTTTTTCATGTGCAAACGGTTCTTCTTCGCAAACATCAGTAACTTCACCGATAAGAACTTTTGTATCCTCAGGAACAGAGATGCCGGCTACTTCAGCTATTTTAGCAGCTGGCTGACCTACGATTGCTGCGTTTACTCTTCCGTTTTGAATAACAGTTTTGCCTACTTTTTCTCTTTCTTCAGGATTGAGGATATAAGCACCTCTATATTCAAATTCTTTTTTAACTTCTTCATATACTTCATCAACAACGATAACTGATTGTTCAGAAGCACAAATCATACCGTTATCAAAAGTTTTACTCAAAAGAATTGAAGAAACAGCCATTTTGATATCAGCAGTTTCATCGATTACAGCAGGGGTATTACCAGGGCCTACACCCAATGCAGGTTTACCTGAAGAATAAGCAGCAGTAACCATGCCGGGGCCGCCTGTAGCAAGAATCATATCTATATCAGGGTGTTTCATCAACGCATTTGATAATGCAACAGATGGCTCATCTATCCAGCTGATTAAACCTTCAGGAGCGCCGGCTTTTACGGCAGCATCCAAAACGACTTTTGCTGCTGCAATTGTGCATTTTTTAGCTCTCGGGTGAGGAGAGAAAACAAGAGCGTTTCTTGTTTTTAATGCGATTAAAGATTTGAAAATAGCTGTAGAAGTCGGGTTTGTAGTCGGGATAACAGCAGCTATTACACCGATAGGTTCCGCTACCATCTTGATACCGTTCGCTTTATCTTCGCTGATGATATCGCATGTTTTGTAGTTTTTGTATTTGTTGTAGATGTATTCCGATGCAAAGTGGTTTTTGATAATCTTATCTTCCATAACCCCCATGCCTGTTTCTTCAACAGCCATTCTTGCAAGAGGAATTCTCATTTTGTCTGCTGCTGTAGCAGCTGCTTTGAAAATTTTGTCTACTTGTTCCTGGTTGAATGTTGCGTAAATTTTTTGAGCTTTTGCAGCTTTATCAATAGCAAAGTGCAAATCTTCTTCTGTCTTTACTTCAACATTTGCCGGACAAGTTGTTTCTTCAGGTAATTTTTCTGTAATCATGTTTCAATGTCCTTTATTTCTAACATCGTGTAGTATAACGCAAAATAATTGTGATTTATTTCACTATTCATAATATAGCAAATGATAAAAATTTTTCAAGTGTATCTTTAACAATTATTTACAAAAATACTTCATCTAAACTAAGTCACTGCCCTGACTTTGCAAAATAATATAGGCCGAATAAACGTTGACAGAAACAGCACAGATGTTATAATTTTAGTTATATAAGTGTGAAAAATATCACGATTTTAGGTAATGGATTAAAGGTATAAAAATGGGAATAATAGAGATTATAAAATCCAACTGCAAGGATTGTTATAAATGTATAAAACACTGTCCTGTCAATGCAATCAGTTATTCAGACAACAGAGTCTGCATTGATTTTGACAAGTGTATTCTTGATGGAACATGCGTCAATGTCTGCCCGCAGAAGGCAAAAAAAGTAAAAACCTCTCTCCCTGAGCTGAAAGAAGCTTTAAAAAACGGTGAAAAAGTCATAGCAAGCATCGCTCCATCTTTTTATGCTTATTATGATTTTGACAAAACAGGCTGTATTTTATCATTTCTCAAATCTCAAGGAATTTTCAGGGTAGAGCAGACCTCTCAATTTGCAAAAATAAATGCAATAAAACACTATGAATACATGAAGATTACCAAACTGCCTGTTATTTCAACGGCATGCCCTGTTATAGTGAAGCTGATAGAAAACTTTTACCCTGATTTAATAAACCTGCTCGCTCCGGTTGACAGCCCTATGGTGCTGCATGCAAAAGAAATAAAAGAAAACTATCCTGACTCAAAAGTAGTGTTCATTGGACCATGCCTTGCAAAAAAGAATGAAGCCGAGGAAAACGGAATAGAATATGCTCTCTCATTCAATGAACTCGAAGAGTGGATGAATGATGAAAACTTTTCTTTTGACAAAGTTACTCCGGAATTTTTCAATGATGATTATATTTATGAAACATCGACATATCCTCTTGAGGGTTCTCTTCTGACTCTGTGCGGTGCTGATAAAGAGTTATCAAAAGATGAGATGATTTCCCTAAGCGGGTTAGAAGAGATTATGGAATTTCTCAAGTATCTGAGAGGAAAATCAAATGTTCAATACAAAATGATTGAAATGCTAGCCTGCAAAAACGGATGCATAAACGGACCTCTCAAACCATCCAGTTATTGTGAGGCAAATTATTTTGAGATAGAGGAAAAATTCAACAAAGAAATAAATATGTTTGAGAAAAAAGACCAAAAAATTCTCAACATAAACAAATATCCTCTTAGCAGAAGATTTGCAAACCACTACGAAGAAGAGGTTATGCCAACCGAAGAACAAATCAGAGCAACTCTGCGTTCGATGGAAAAATACACAAAAGAAGATGAGATTAACTGCGGTGCCTGCGGTTATAAATCCTGCCGTGACAAAGCAATTGCGGTCATACAGGGAAAAGCCGAGAAAGAAATGTGCATTCCTTATATGAAAAATCGTGCGGAGAAATTTTCGAGAATTTTGCTTGAGTCAAATCCAAACGGAGTGATTATTCTTGATGACAATCTAAAGATAACAGGTGTGAACGATGCGCTCCTTGAGATGGCTGATAAAAAAGCCGACGAGCTGATTAATCAGAATATATCCGTATTGTTTGATGATTTGGAGCCATTCCAGAATGTTTTGAAAAACAAAAAACATGTCTACGAAGCAATAAGAGCCTTCAACAACAAAAAAGTAAAGAAAATAATCTTCTCCATAAAAGACCTTGGAATAACGATTGTATTCCTTGTCGATATTACGGAAGCCGATGTCCACAAACAGGCGCTTGAAAAAGTTAAGATGGAAACACTCGAAAAAGCGCAGGCTGTTCTGGATAAACAGATGAAAGTAACTCATGATGTCGCTGTACTCCTCGGTGAGTCAACAGCGGAAACGGAGATGTTATTAGGTAAACTAATAAACCTGATAAAGCAGTAGTATGATTATAGATTATTCGATACAACAGTTTAATAAACAGGGAAAAATTCTATGCGGCGACAGCATAGAAGTGTTTGAAGACGAAAACAGCAAAATATTTGTCCTCTCTGACGGCTTAGGCAGCGGGGTGAAAGCTAATATTTCATCAACTTACACAAAGATTATTCTTTCAAAATTTTTGATGAATAACATGCCTCTTGAACAAAGCGTCAAAGTGCTGAAAAACATCCTGCCGACATGCCGGGAGAGAAAAATAGCTTATTCGACTTTTACGGTCATACAAATTTTCAACGACCTTCGGGTAAGGATTATCGAATATGACAACCCGCTTGTGTTTTATTTCAATCATCTCAAGTTGAAAGAGTACGAACGAAAGAAAATAGTCTGCGAAGGAGAAGATATATTTATCAGCGACTTTCGCATAGAAAAAGACGACTTTCTTGTTCTTGCAAGCGATGGTTTGGTTCAGGCAGGAAGAGGGAAATTATTGAAAGACGGCTGGGGCTGGGATAGGGTTGCTCTGTTTTTGGAACAATCGCTTCAAATACACCCATCAAGCGAAAATATCTCACACAGCCTTATTCACTATGCCAAATATATAGAAAACGGTTCTCTTTCTGATGATATAACAATCCTTGTCATAAATCCCCGTGACCGAGTCCAGCTGAATATTGCAATAGGTCCGCCGAAGAGTGAAAGCGACGACAAAAAATATGTCGAAACCTTCTGTGCATGCGACGGACAAAAAATTCTCTGCGGGGGGACAACGGCAAAAGTTTTCGCAAGAGTCCTAAACAGAAAACTCACTGTCGATCAAAATCAGTTTGTAAACGACATACCTGCAAAATCCCATCTTGACGGGTTTGATTTGGTCAGCGAAGGAGTGCTGACTCTCGAAAAAGTCGTAAAGTGGTTTGATTTTACGCATGAGTTTGATTTTCAGTATGAATATATCAAATCACTGCATGACATAAACAAAATCTATGGCTTCAAAACACCATCGCAGAATAACATAAAAGAAATCAAACTCGTAAAAAGAGAACCTGACAATCCTGTCGAAGAAATAATTTTTATGCTCAAAAAAGCCGATAACATAAATTTCTTCCTCGGGAAAGCATCAAATTATAACAACGGCAAATACAGCTCTGATGAGAAAAATGCCATAATCAATAAGCTGATTGAAAAACTCAAAGAGCAGAACAAAAATGTTACCGTAACAGAGTTCTAATCAATCGCATTCAACACTTCGTCAACATGCCCTTTGACTTTGACCTTTCTCCAGAGAGCTTTCACTTTCATATCTTTGTCAATGAGGAATGTTGAGCGGATAATCCCGAAATATTTACGCCCGTACATGCTCTTTTCGCCCCAGGCGCCGAAAATCTCAGACACTTTATGCTCGCTGTCAGATAAAAGAATGAAGTTGAGCGATTGTTTTTCTCTGAATTTTTTGTGGCTGGCAACGCTGTCAGGGCTTACGCCGATGACGACCGCTTTTGATGTAAGACGGTTCATATTATCCCTGAAGTCACAAGCTTCCTGAGTGCATCCCGAGGTATTATCTTTCGGATAGAAATACAAAACAATATCTTTTCCCTTGAAATCGTAGAGCGAAAATTCCTTTTCAACACCGTTTTCATCAATTCCCGGAAGAGTAAAATTTTCAATAATACTGTCTTTTTCTATCATCGTTAGTTAAACCTCGTTCTTGTCAAATCGGCTTTTCTCATTCTTACATTCTGAGGAGTAATCTCAACAAGCTCATCATCAGAGATATACTCAAGGCATTCTTCGAGCGACATAATTCTCGGCGCTTGCAGCGTAACCATAACATCAGCCGTAGCACTTCTCATGTTTGTAAGTTTTTTGGTTTTGCAGACATTAACAGCTATATCCTGCTGACGGTTGCCTTCGCCGACAATCATACCTTTATAGACTCTTGTCTTCGGAGTTACGAAGAAAACTCCTCTGTCTTCAAATTGATGAAGCGCATAAGGAATTGCCTCGCCTTCTTCATGAGCAATGAGAGAGCCGCTTCTTTGACGTGGAATATCTCCTGCGTAGACATCATATTTATTGAAAGTGTGATACATAATGCCTTCGCCTTTTGTCATTCTGATGAATTCGTTTCTGAATCCTATCAGTCCTCTTGCAGGGATATTGAATTTCAGATGTGTTCTTATGCCGTTTGAGTGCATATCTGTCATCTGGGCTTTTCTTGATGCAAGTCTTTCGATTGTTGAACCTGCAAAATTATCAGGAACATCAACAATCAGATTTTCATAAGGTTCAAGAGTTTCGCCGTTTTCTTCTTTGAAGATAACCTCGGGTTTTGAAACCTGAAACTCATAGCCTTCTCTTCTCATTGTTTCGATGAGAATGCCCAAATGCAGCTCTCCTCTTCCGCTTACTCTGAAAACATCAGTGCTGTCAGTGTCTTCAACTCTCAAGCTGACATTTTTTTCTAGTTCGTCATAGAGTCTTTTTCTCAGTTGTCTTGAGGTAACAAATTTCCCTTCCTGTCCTGCAAAGGGGCTGTCATTAACGGAGAAATTCATTTGCAGTGTCGGTTCGTCTATTTTTATCAACGGAAGAGCCTCGGGGTTTGAAAGAGATGAGATTGTTTCCCCTATCTGGATATCAGCAAAACCTGCAATACCGACGATATCTCCCGCAAAAGCTTCCTGTATTTCAACACGTCCGAGGTCTTTAAAACCGAAGAGTTTTACGACTTTGCCTCTTGTAGTGCTTCCGTCAGCCTTAATCAACGAAACCTGTTCCTGTGATTTTATGCTGCCGTTGATTATTCTTCCGATTGCTATTCTTCCTACATACTCATTATAGTCAAGCGTAGTGACATGGAACTGAAGATTTGCATTCACATCTCCTTTCGGAGGTTTTATGTTCTTGACAATACACTCCATAAGAGGCTCTATTGTTGTGCTGTCATCGTCAAGTTCGTTCTTGGCAAATCCCATCAGACTGCTTGCATAAACTATCGGAAAATCTATCAGTTCTTCGTTATCAGTAAGCTCGGTAAACAGGTCAAAGACTTTATCAAGCGCTCTGTCAGGGTCTGCGCCTTTTTTGTCTATTTTGTTAATTACGACAATTATTCTCAAACCGAGTTCAAGAGCTTTTGATAAAACAAACCTTGTCTGCGGCATCGGACCTTCTGCTGCGTCAACGATAAGCAACGCACCATCGACCATGCCGAGAACACGTTCGACTTCACCGCCGAAGTCAGCGTGCCCAGGGGTATCAACAACATTAATTGTATACCCTTTGTAGTCAATCGATATATTCTTTGCGAGGATTGTTATTCCTCTTTCTTTTTCCAAATCATTTGAGTCAAGAACTCTTTCCTGCACATGCTGATTTTCTCTGAATGCTCCGCTTTGTTTGAGCATGCAGTCAACCAACGTCGTTTTACCATGGTCGACGTGAGCGATTATTGCTATGTTTCTAAGCTTTTCTATATTTCTTGTCATTGTTTTCATCTTTTGCCTCTGGTTTATCTCTTACTTATTTTTTACCATAAATAAAAATAATATCTAAGAACTTAGAAAAATTTTGTTTATAAAATATTAAGCCCGCCTGTCTTTCTATAAGCAGCCGATTATATTTTTATCGATTGAAAAATGAGTTTAGGATTTCTTGGCAAAGTTCAGATACTGCTTTGTTGCCACCCTTCTTTTGAAGTCATCCATATCTTTCGGTGCATAGGGGTTTGAAAATTTCTTGACCGTTATATTATCAGGGTCATCCCTGTGGTCATGGTCATATCTGTATTGAGTAAACGCACGTGAGATACCTGCAACAAACATCCCCATAAATCCTAAACCGAACAAGAAGGGAACTCCAGAGATAATTGCTTTTTGTTTTGTCAGTTTTGCAAACTCGCTCTCAACAGAAGATTTGTTTTGTTTTGCAAGATTTTCTGCAATTTGCGGAAGCTCTGAAAACTTTGGAACTTCAAGGTTAGGTTTGATTATGTTTTTGAACGAGTCTTTGTTTTTCAGAATTTTCTTGAAGCCTTTTTCAAACAGCTCGCTGCCCGTGATTACATAGAAGCCGACAAGAGGATATCTGAAGAGAGTTTCGAGGAAGTTTTGTTTTCCTCTGTCTTTTGATGCTCCGAAATAACCGGCCCCCCCGATAACAACGCAGGATGTCAGCTGTCCCCTGCTCAAGGCGAGTTTACCGTTGTTATCAGCGAAGTCTATACTGAAATACTTGTTCACAAAATCAGCACGCTTCTTATTATTCGGGAACAGTTTGTTCCCCGGGTCGAGCAGTGCATCACTGAAATGTTGCAAAGCTTTTGAACTCTGACCTTTTTTCACGAGAAGCATAGAAGCGCCGAGGCATCCTCCGAATAATGCGGCTGCCGTTGCGATGTTTTTGACTGCGTTGTTTTTAACTTTTGTTTTTGTTTCATCTTTTTCCGTTTTCCCCTTCTTATTCAGGTTTGCTATGTTGTCAAAGTCTGCCTGTTTGAAGACTTTCAGCGTAAAAAGATTTTTGATGTAATTCAAAGAAAACTCGGTAAGAGGGATGGCAAGACAGCTCAAGGCGATTGCTGCTTTGACCGGGGCAAGTTTTTTCAGCTCGCCGTTTTGAAGTGTTGTATCTTTTTTAAGCTCAGCAAGAGGTTTTGAAACTTTTTCTCCGAGAGATTTTCCGAGATTTTTTGAGTAAGCTTTTCTGAAAACATTCTCGCCTAAAATTTTCGGGCAGTAATAAACAAGAAAACTCTCGGCGAACTCAAGAAAAGAAGTTTCTGCAAAGTCAGCTTTGCTGCGGGAAAATATAGCCTTCGGCGCCCAGTTTGTAACAGTATCCTGTACAAATCTGATGTTTGATAATGCATCAGCTCCCTCCTGGCTTGCCATCAGTTTAGCAGCCGGTTTCAAAGCACCGGGGAGAGTGTTTATAAGTTTTTGAGGGTTTGTTCCGAAGGTTATATTATTTGTTTTCATCTGTATTCAATTCCTGTCAAATATTTTCCAAAAAAAGTGACCTGCATAATAAATACAGGTCACTTTGATAACTTTAAAAAATATTTAACGCCAACAAAACGTGCCTGTATTCTGATACAGCCACCACCAGCTCAAGTTGTTGATATAGTTTTGTTGTTGGTTTTTCATAGAATTTCCTGTTCACACTTGTTATAAAACAAAACAAAAAATTATTTGCTACCTGATTAGTATAATATTAAAAAAAATAAAATCAATACTTTTCCGGATATTATACAACTCTAAAGGTTTTGGGTAGATTGTGCAACTGTTTGAAGAGGCACTCCGACAACTCTTTCGAGGTTAGCAGCAGCAATATTGTAGTTCAGCAGAGAATTGTAATAATCAAGCTGTGCATTACGATAAGTCGTTTCAGCGTCTTTCAGCTCGATAACATCTCCTAATCCGACTTTATATCTGCCGCTTGCAAGATTGTACTGTTCTTCTGCGTTCTGCATGGACAATCTTGCGACAGGAACGGATTCTTTTGCGTTATTGAGCTGGATATAAGCCTGTTTAACTTCGAGATAAACGTTCTGTCTTGTTTTTTCGAGGTCAGCGGCATCTTTTTTGTAGGTAGCACGAGCCTCTTCAACCTGCTTTTTCAACAAGTATAAGTTTGTTGTTGTATATTGCAATTGTGCACCGAATTGATATCCATAGTCGTCAGCTGCCGATTTACCACCCGATGTGTAGCTTCCAAAAGCATTAATATCAGGAGCAAATGCTCTTTTTGAAGATCTTATCAACAGTTTTGAGGCGTCAGCTTTTTTCTTTGCAGCAAGGTATTCAGGACGTGTTTCATAAGCTTTTTGGATTGCATCATCAAAACTCAGAGAATATGCCTTGCTGTCAAACTGATCATTTACATCATAATTCGCATACTCTGGCAAGCCCATTGCATTGTTCAACTGGGCATAAGCCATATCAATCGTATTTTTTGCCTTAATGTAGTTAAGCTTTGCATTACCCAAATTGTATTCGGCTGTTATGACATCAATCTTAGGTCTTGTTCCAATGTTATAGAAAGCTTGAGCCTGAGCAAGGTGCGTTTCATAAGCTTTCACTGTAGAGTCATAAACATGCTCCTGCTGAATTGAAAAAAGCAGGTTATAATACGCTTCTTTTACGCTGTATACAACTTCGTTTATACTTGTTTGAATATTATCTTTTGATGCCTCATAAGTTTTCTTTGCTATATCAGCCTTTGCCTTGGTTTTTCCAAAGTCAAACAAAAGCAGATTAGCGGTAATATTCGGCATCTGATACTGGTTATAAGTCTGAGCAGGAAATTTAAAGTTGGTGACAAGCATATCATTTCTCGAATATCCGACACTTGCTCCTAATGTCGGGAAGTAAGCCGACCATGCCTGTCCGATTTTTGTCTTATAAATTTCAGCATCGCTGATAGCAGAACGAATAGAAGGGTTGTTTGCAAGAGCAGCTTTGATACAGTCATCAATTGAGATGATTGCATGCTGTTCAACCGAGCCTTGTATTATTTGAGGAGAAGACTCCGTATTTGAAGCAGTATCAGTTGATTGAATAACTTCTTCTTTTTCGAGTTTTTCCTGTTTTTTCTTTTTCTTTTTTACTTTTTTGTTTGCAGAGGCAACGGTTTTTGTATTTTCTTCAGCAGAAGCACCTACAGGTTCGACTATTTTTTGTTCAACAGGCTGTTCTGAACTTTTTGATGTTTCTTCTGCCAGTTTTGCTTCTTCTTTATCCTTTGATTTGAAGAAAAAGAATTTTCTCTTTTTCTTTGGAGCTGCTTTTTGTGTTGCAGAGGCTGTTTTTTCGACAGTCTTGGCAGCTTCTGTTTTTATGACAGGAGAAGACTCAGGAGCAGATTCAAACACCGGTTCCTTTTCTGCCTGAACGTTCACTACTTCTGTTTTTATATTAGAATTTTCGACTTTTTGCTCAGTCCCTTGAGCAAAAGCTCCATTTATATTAAGCGTTGATAAAACCAATGCTATAATAAAAATCTTCTTTTTCATACGTTCCTCTTATGCTTAATTTAATTTGTTTTTTCCTTAGCTGAAAATTTATTCATAAAGTAATCAGTCATGCTCTGGACAATTACATAAAATCCAGGAGTCAGCAATGTACCGATGAAACCTGCTGCAAGCATACCGCCGAATACAGTAGAACCTACAGATATACGGCTTACAGCACCGGCGCCATGAGCCCAAACAAGAGGCAAGACACCTATGACGAAAGCGAGAACAGTCATCATAATCGCCCTAAACCTCAGTCTTGCCGCCTCTATTGCAGCTTCTTCAATCGAGAACCCTTGTTCTTCATGAAGAACTTTTGCAAATTCTACAATCAGGATTGCCTGTTTTGCAGAAAGACCTATCAGTGTAATCATACCGACCTGAGAATAGAGGTCAAAGGACTGCCCGATTACTGCCTGGAACAACAGTGCGCCGACAACAGCAACAGGAGTAATCAACATAACCGCTATAGGTATTGTCCAGCTTTCATACAGAGCAACCAGGAACAAATAAACGAATATCAAAGACAGTGTAATAATATACGTTGTTTGTCCCGCTGATTCAAGTTCCTGCTTTGATGTACCGGACCATTCATATCCAATGTCCTGAGGAAGCGTTTCTTTGACTATTTCTTCCATAGCCTTCATCGCTTCACCTGAACTGCGTCCTTCTGCTGGGTTTCCGTTGAACTGAACCGATCTGTACTGGTTATAACGGGTAATTGACGGTGCACCTACCGACTGTTTCAAAGTAACCATCGTAGATAGAGGTACCATCGTTCCTTGATTATTTTTGATATAAATATTTGCTATATCATTTGCATTTCTTCTGAATGGTTGTTGAGCCTGAAGCTGGACACGGAATACACGTCCGAGTTTGTTAAAGTCATTGACATAATATGTTCCCCAGGTTGAGGAGAACGTCGAATAAATCTCACTCAGGTTCACTCCCTGTGCAAGAGCTTTGTCATAGTCAATCTCAACAATATACTGCGGCATATTTGCCTGATAAGTTGTGAATACTCTTGAAAGACGCTTATCCTGATTTGCTGCTATCATCAAATCAGTAGCATACTGCTCGAGTTCCTGCGGAGTATACTCGCCTTTTGAGAGCATCTGCAATTCAAAACCGCCCAACAAGCTCATACCCGAAATCGGAGGAGGAAGAATTACATATATCGTTGCCTCATTAATATGAGCGATAGCTTTATTTATTTGCTCTGACATAGCATTTGCCGATAAGTCCGTAGGTTTACCCTGAGATTTTCTTATCATTTTTTGGATAAAATTGAACTCTCTTTTATTCCACTCATCAAGTTCCATAACAACAAATGCAGTGTTTGTTGCCCCCATCCCGACAAATGTAATTGTTCTGTGGATACCTTCCATCGGTGTAACAGTATCCTCAACTTCTTTTGCAACTGCAAGAGTTCTTGACATAGAGGCACCCGGAGGCAACGTAATCTGAGCGAGGAGAACACCTTCATCTTCCGTAGGGATAAAACCTGTTGAAGCAGTTTTGAATAGTACTCCCGCTGCTATACACAGAGCAATAAATGTAACTATAGTAAGCTTTTTGTTATATACATATTTTTTTGTATATTTTACATAAAAATCGGTTGCTTCCTGAAACTTCTTGTCAAACCAATCAAAGAACGCAAAACGTTTTTGAGAATGTTTCATCATCGTGGCGCACAATGCAGGCGAAAGAGAAAGCGCACAAACAGCTGATAAAAGAATTGAAACAGAAATACACACTGCAAACTGTTTGTACATCAAACCTGACAACCCTGGAACAAACATAACCGGAACAAATACGGCTGTCAGGACAAGAGCCATCGCAACAAGTGCGCCGCCGACTTCTTCCATAGTCAGCTGGGTAGCTTCCACAGCAGATTTTCCTTCTTCCATGTGTCGTTTGACGTTTTCGATTACGACAATTGCGTCATCGACAACCGTCGCAACGGCAAGAACCATTGCAAACAGAGTGAGGAGGTTTATTGACATACCAAACATGGCTATAAAAATAAACGTTCCTATCAACGAAACAGGAATTGCAAGAAGAGGGACAAGAGTTGATCGCTTATCTCCAAGGAACAGATAGATAATCAGCACAACGATAAACGAAGTTTCAAAAATTGTTTTGACAACCTCTTTCATAGATTCGATGATAAACTTCGTATCATCTTTCAACACCTTAACTTCAATCCCCTGAGGAAGTGTAGGCTGTAGTTCTTCTATTTTCTTATAAACTTCACGTGCAATATTAACAGCATTTGCACCGGGAACCTGAATAACCTGCATAACAGCACCCGGTTTACCGTTTACACGACCGATATTGCTGTATGTCTGAGCTCCAAGTTCAACTGTTGCCACGTCTTTTATTTTGATTTTTGACCCGTCCATATTTGAGCGGACGATAATATTTTCAAATTCTTCAGGTTCAAGGAGTCTTCCCTTTGTTCTCAGAGTCATTTGCAGCTTCTGAGGTTCATCACCTGGTTCCTGACCGAAGGCGCCTGCTGATACCTGAACGTTTTGTGTTTGGATTGCCTGCTGGATTTCAGTTACGGAAACGTTCAAGTTTGCCATCTTTATCGGATTGAGCCAGATTCTCATACTATAGTCGCCTGCGCCGTAGACGCCTACTTCACCGACTCCGTATAAACGGGCTATTTCATCCTTAACAAAAATTGATGCGTAGTTTGAAATATAAAGCTGGTCATAAGTGTTATCAGGAGATGACACACCGACGATAACGACGCCGGCACCGTCAACCTGTTGTTTAGCGGTAACACCCAAACGTTTTACATCTTCCGGCAGCTTTGGAGTTACCTGTTGAACACGGTTTTGAACGTTAACAAGGTCAATATCCTTATCAGAACCAACTTTGAAATAAACTTTCAATCTGTAAGTTTCATCAGAACTGGTTGAAACCATATATAACATGTTTTCAACACCGTTAACCTGCGCCTCAATGACAGAGGCAACTGATGATTCGACAACATCGGCACTGGCTCCAGGGTAAGATGCTGTTACCTGAATTTGAGGAGGAGTAATATCAGGATACTTCTCAAGTTTCAGTCCGAGCATTGCAATAATACCGACAATAACGATAAATATTGCTATTACCATTGCAAAACGAGGTCTTTCAATGAAGAAATACAACCCCTTCTTCTTTTGCCCGCTGTTGTTATTTTCTATATTATTATTTTCAGTCATTGCAAACAATCTCTCTCTTGTCCAACTCTAAAAAATTATTTTTCTGCAGGTTGTTGAGCTGCGTCTTCGTTGATATTCTCAACAACTCTGACGGCACCTCCTGGTTTCAGATTTTGCAGACCTTTGGTTACAACTTCTTCTCCAACTTTCAGACCGTCTGTAACAATCCAGTTTCCGTCTATTTGACCGTTAACTTTGATGTATCTCATCTCTACAGAGCCGTCTGCGCTGCCTGCCTTTATACTATCCTGCAATTTGGGATCTTTTCTGTTCAGAATATAGACAAAATATCCGTTGGTACTGTCAGATACCGCTATTTGGGGAACAAGCGTAACTTTTCTGCCTTCTTTTGCCTGAACGACTACGTTCACATAATCTCCGGGAACAAGAAGCCCTTCAGGATTTTCAAATTCCCCTCTCAGCGAAATTGTGCCGGCTGATGGGTCAACTTTATTGTCAACAAAGGCAATATGCCCTTTCTTGTCATAGATACTGCCATCAGGCAATCTCAAAGTAACATCCATATCTTTGAGGACGTCTTTTGTCTGGACATCAAGTTTTTTGAACTTGAGGAAGTCCTCGCTCTTCAGCGTAAAATTGGCATAGATAGGGTCTACACTTACGATTGTTGCGAGAGTTCCCGTCTGAGGGTCAACAAGGTTGCCTTCCGTTATGAATATTTTACCTATTCTTCCTTTTATCGGAGATGTAATTCTTGTATAGCTCAAGTTGAGCTGAGCTCTTGATAAACTTGCTTTATTTGCATCAAGCACAGCTCTGTTCTGGTCACGAGTAGCAAGCGCCTGATCATAATATGATTTACTTACGAAGTCATTTTTGACAAGTTCTTCTGCTCTCAGAAGTTCTTTTTCCGCATTAATCAAAGTTGCCTGTGATTGTCTGACGGCAGCTCTTGATTCACTGACGGCTATTTCATACTGATTAGGTTCAATCAGAAAGAGAAGAGCACCCTTATCAACCATAGCGCCTTCTTTGAAATAACGTTTTTGCAGCCATCCCTGAACACGGGCGACCACATTAACAGAATAGACAGCTTCAATACGTCCTGCTGATTCCACCTTATCTTTTATTGAACCTTCTTTGACAACTCCGAGTTCAACAGCGGTCGGTCGTTCTCTCATTTTGACTGCGATTTGACCGTTTATATAAGTTGTAATCTTTTGATAGCCTATCAAACCTGCCACCAAAACTATGAAAATCCATGTTAGAAGCTTCTTTTTTGACATTGATTTATTCCTTGCTGCTCTATAGTAAACATCTAAATTAAATTGTTGTCATGATAACATTTATTTTATATTCAAAATATTCTATAAACAAGTTTTTTTTATTTTAACTAATACAACTATAGTATAATATTAACAGACTTAATATTGTAATTTAAAATAAGAATTACGCCTATTATATTAGAACAGGCTTTTAAGATAATCTTAAAAGCCTGTTGAACTTATATGGAAATAAAACCGAGAAGCGGACTTTTCCTGTATTTATCTATACTTTTATATTCCATTTTTTCATTGTGAATATAATATTTAAATGCCTTAAGGAACGCTCTTGCCGTATCTATGGATGTAAAACACGGTGTTGAGTATAATTCGGCAATTGTTCTTATCATAAAACCGCGTCCCTCAGACCCTTTACGGTAAGAGTTGTTGTTCATTGTAGGAGTGTTCAACACAAAGCTCAATTCTTTATTCTTCATCTGGTCTTGAATTTTGTTTATGTCAAACTTCTCAATCTCAACGGACTCAATGCCATGCTGTGCCAAAAACTTGTGGGTGCCTGTTGTTGCAATCAACGTGAAGCCTAAATCCACAAAATCTCTGGCTATATCAAGAGATTCTTTTTTGTAGTGGTCATTCAAAGAAACAAGAACTTTTTCTCGTTTTTCGGGGAACTCATAACCCGCTGCCAAAAAGCCTTTTATCAATGCTTTTTCATAAACGGTATCAATTCCGAGCACTTCCCCTGTTGATTTCATCTCAGGAGCAAGTGCAGGGTCAATGCGGTTGAGTTTCTGGAAAGAGAACACGGGAACTTTTGCGCACACAAGGGATGTCGTCGGGAGCATGCCTGTTTTGTAACCCTGTTCTTTCAACGATTTACCGAGAATTGCATTGACTGCGATATCAACCATCTGAGTATTTGTCACCTTGCTCAAAATAGGAACCGTTCTTGAGGCTCTCGGATTAACTTCAATTACATAAGCCACACCGTCTTTTATGACAAACTGAATGTTCATCAAACCCTGAACATTCAATGCAAGAGCAATCTTTTCGGTGTATTCAATCAGCTTATCAAGCACCTGTTTGCTTATATGCTGAGTCGGATAAATGCAGATGCTGTCGCCTGAGTGTATGCCGGCTCTTTCGATGTGTTCGGTAATTCCCGGGATAACAACGGTTTTGCCGTCTGATACCGCATCAAGTTCTACCTCTGTGCCTTCAATATACTGGTCAATCAGCACAGGATGACTATCAGAGAATTTGAGAGCATCGTTGATATAAATCAAAAGCTCTTCTTCATCATAGACAACCTGCATGCCCCTTCCGCCTATTACATAAGACGGTCTGACAAGCAGAGGGAAACCGAGTTCCGATGCCGCAGTTTTGGCTTCTTCTGCAGTTTTAACGGCTCTTCCCTGAGGCTGCGGGATGGATAAACATCTCAGAAGTTTTTCAAACAGTTTTCTATCTTCAGCTGTATTTATTGATTCAAGAGAAGTTCCGAGAATTTTTACTCCTCTTTTTTCAAGCTTCGGTGCAAGATTGATGGCTGTCTGCCCTCCAAACTGAACCATTACCCCCTCAGGCTGCTCTTTTTCTATGATATTCATAATATTTTCTATGTTCATAGGCTCGAAATAGAGTTTATCGGCAACATCAAAATCGGTGCTGAGAGTTTCGGGGTTAGAGTTTACGATGATGGACTTATATCCGTTTGCTCTCACGCTCCATGCCGCATGCACCGAGCAATAGTCAAACTCTATTCCCTGTCCTATTCTTATCGGCCCAGAGCCGAGAATCAGTATGCTCTTGGCATCAGGATCTCTAAAGCTTTCATTCTCCTCATTATAAGTCGAATAATAATAAGGAGTGTGTGCCTGAAACTCAGCGGCACAGGTATCAACCATCCTGAAAGATGCGCTGACTCCATATTGTTTTCTGAGTTCACGGATTTCTTTCTTGGGACGGTTCGAAAAATGAGCAATCTCAGAATCAAGAAATCCTTTTTCTTTTGCTTCAAGATAGAGTTCTTTTGTAAGCTCTTCTTTTGCCAAACGCTGACACATTTCGACAAGAATTTTTATCTTTCTGATAAACCATTTATCGATTTTGGTAATCTTATTGAGTTCATCAACGTCCATAAGATGACGGTTTAGTGCTTCGGCAACCCTGAAAATTCTTCTGTCATCCTGAACATACAACAATTTTCTCAGTTCATCATCTCCAAGCTCAATAAACTGCTTCTTTATCAACCCTGTATGTTTGCTTTCGATAGACGTAACAGCCTTCTTGAAAGAACTCTCAAAAGTTCTCCCGATGCCCATAACTTCACCGGTAGCTTTCATCTTTGTTCCAAGAATACGGTCTCCGCTTGCAAATTTGTCGAACGGCCACTTTGGAATTTTTGTGACAACATAATCTATCGACGGTTCAAAAGCTGCCGTTGTTGTCTGTGTTATGGCATTTTTAATTTCGTGAAGATTGTAGCCTATAGCAATTTTGGTTGTAACTTTTGCAATTGGATAGCCTGTTGCTTTTGATGCAAGCGCCGATGAACGGCTTACCCTAGGGTTAACTTCAATTACGTAATATTGATTGCTTACGGTATCAAGAGCGAACTGAACATTGCACCCTCCTTCTATCTTGAGCGCACGGATAATCTTCAAAGCTGATGACCTGAGCATCTGACACTCTTTGTTTGTCAGTGTCTGAGTAGGAGCAACAACAAAGCTGTCGCCGGTATGAATACCGATAGGGTCTATATTCTCCATATTACAAATAGTTATGCAGGTGTCGTTTGAATCACGCATAACTTCATATTCAACTTCTTTGTAGCCTGCTATGCTCTTTTCGACAAGAACCTGAGAAATAGGACTGAGTGTTAAACCCGTATGGACAATTTCTTCAAACTCTTTTTGATTTGTGGCAATACCTCCTCCTGTGCCTCCAAGAGTATAAGCGGGGCGGATGATTATCGGGAATCCTATTTTCTCGGCAAATTTTTGAGCTTCTTCAAGACTCGAGACAATATCACTTTCAGGAACAGGCTCGCCGATTTCCGTCATAAGAGTTTTGAACTTCTCTCTGTCTTCTGCGTTTTCGATTGCATCAATTTTTGTACCAAGAAGCTTGAGGTTGTACTTCTCAAGAATACCCCTGTCATAGAGTGCTACCGCAAGATTTAAGCCTGTCTGTCCTCCCAAACTTGCTATCAGACCGTCAGGACGTTCTTCTTTGATAATATATTCAAGAGAGTCAACAGTCAGAGGCTCTATATAAACTTTATCGGCAATATGCTCATCGGTCATAATCGTTGCAGGGTTGCTGTTGACAAGAACAACTTCAATCCCCTCTTCTTTCAGTGCACGGCATGCCTGCACTCCCGCATAATCAAACTCGGCTGCCTGACCTATGACAATAGGTCCCGAACCGATTACTAAGACTTTTTTTATTGATAAATTTTTTGGCATGATTCTTCTTCTTTCTTAATTTTGTTAACCCAATCTTTTATAATATCGTTTGCATCTGTCGGTCCCGGAGCAGATTCAGGGTGGAATTGAACGCCCTCTATATCAAGACAGGGGACTCTGAAACCTTCAAGCGTGCCGTCATTCAAATTGCGATATGTGGCAATTGACTCTGGAGATAGTGTTTCTTCATCAACTGCATAACCATGGTTCTGCGATGTTACGAGAACTTTGTTTGTTTCGAGATTTATGACGGGATGGTTTCCTCCCCTGTGACCGTATTTTAGTTTGTAAGTGTTTGCGCCGGTAACAATGCTCAAAATCTGAAATCCGAGACATATCCCGAACAGCGGAAGTTTTCCGACGAGTTGTTTTGTCGTTTCAATTGCAGCTTTTGCATCCTGAGGGTCACCTGGACCGTTAGAGAGAAATACGGCATCAAATCCCCCGTCCAGAATGGTTTTTGCATCGACATCCGCCTGGAATACTGTCATATTACAGTTAACTTTTGAAAATTCACGCAAAATGCTGTTTTTGATACCGAGGTCGATTACAGCAAGTTTTATCCCGCTGCCGTTAATTTTTTTCGGTGTTTTTCTTGATACTGAGAGGACAAGATTTTTGTCCATCTCATATTTTCTGAGTTCTTCACGGATTTTATCGGTAATCTTTTCTGTAGTAACAACACAGTACATTGCTCCGACTTCTCTGATAATTTTTGTCAAAGTACGTGTGTCAAGACCGTTTATACCCACAACATTATTCTCTTTTAAATACTCCGAAAGTGTTTTCACAGCTTTATAGTGGCTGTATTCTTTTGAATAATTTTTCATAATAAATCCGACAGGGTGTACTTTATCACTCTCAAAGTCATCGTTGTTTATCCCGTAGTTGCCAATCTCAGGATATGTCATAACAACAATTTGAGAGGCATAAGAAGGGTCTGTCAAAATTTCCTGATAGCCGGCCATAGAGGTATTGAACACGAGTTCTCCGAAATTCGTTCCCTCTGCGCCTACAGACTCTCCCTCAAATATCATTCCGTTGCTAAGAAGCATTCTTGCTTTCATTATTTTTTTATCCTTTCATTGCTTGTTCAATTTCTTCATAAATCTTGCTCATCGCTTCAAGCCTGTTTGGTGCATTTGTCACTGCACGACCTATAACAAGATAATCAGCACCCTCTTCAATTGCTTTCGACGGTGTAGCAAGCCGTTTCTGATCATCTTTTGACGCCCACACGGGGCGAATCCCGGGACATAACACTTTGAAGTTCTGACCGCAGACTTCCTTAATCTTTCTTGCTTCCCAGACACTTGCTACAACTCCGTCTATTCCGTTGTCTTTTGCAAGTTTTGCAAGCTCTGTGACATAATTCTCTGCGCTATATGGTATTTTCAACTGGTTATTCAATATATCATCGTTTATGCTTGATAATATTGTAACGGCAAGCACGGTAGGAGTTTCCTCTCCTGCTTCCACAGCAGCTTTTTTGGCTGCCTCAGCTGAAGCTCTCATCATCTCGCCGCCGCCAAGAGCATGAATGTTGAAGAAACTTGCCCCGCTTCTGACTATGTTTTCTGACGCTTTTGCAACAGTATTCGGAATATCCATAAGTTTTACATCAAAGAAGAATTTTGCTCCCTGTTTTTTCATAAACTCAAAAACTTCGCTTCCGTTTGCTGTATAGAACTGCAAACCGACTTTGAAGACTCCTACATAATCTTTCAGTTCAAGAATAAGATTCTTTGCTGTTTCGAGATTATCGACATCAAGCGCAAGAACAATTTTTTCTTTTATTTTCGGATTAATTTTTTCAACTGTTACCATCACTGTATTTCCTTATATTTTCCGTTTACAACTACCGCTAAAACCCGTCCTCTCAATTTTTTACCGTCGAAAGGAGAAATTTTGCATTTTGATTTAAACTTTGACGCATCAACAATCCATTCAACATCAGGGTCAACAACAGTCAAATTTGCAGGCTCGCCGATTTTTATATTCCCCTGTTTTATATTCAAAATACGGGAGGGGTTGAGCGACAATTTTTCAATTACCTGCGACAGAGTCAGATAACCGCCGTCAACAAGATTAGTGATACATAAGCCGAGAGAAGTTTCAAACCCTACAATGCCCATCGGCGCTTTTTGAATTGGCATTAGTTTTTCCTCAAGCGTGTGCGGAGCATGGTCAGTCGCAATTACATCTATTGTTCCATCCTGCAAACCTTCGATTACTGCCTCCTTATCTTCCCTTGAACGCAGAGGAGGATTCATTTTGAACTTTGCCTCAAAGGTTTTTATATCTTCATCACACAGGCTGAAATAATGAGGCGCTGTTTCGCAGGTTACATTAAGACCGTCTTTTTTTGCCTGTCTGATTAACTCTATCGACCGTTTTGTTGAGATGTGGGCAAAATGTAGTTTCCCTCCGCTATAGCGCAGGACCTCTAGTTCTCTTGCAACGGCAACACTCTCAGCCAAATCAGATATCCCCTGCAAACCGAGTCTTGTTGACGCTGCTCCTTCGTTGATTACGCCTCCCGATGCAAGAGAAGAATCTTCAGAGTGAGATATAATCAACGCACCTAAAGAATCGGCATACTCAAGAGCGACCCTGTAGAGTTTCAGATTTTCGAGAGGTTTCCCGTCATCAGAAAAAGCGACAGCCCCGTTGTCTTTCAATTCAGACATATTCACGAGATTTTGCCCCTTCAAACCTATGCTTAGGGCGCAAATCGGATAAAAGCCTATTTCCTCCGCTTCTTGTGCTCTGTCAAATGTATATTTCAGGGTCATAAGATTATCAACAACCGGAGATGTATTTGCCATCGGGCAAATTGCTGTGTATCCCCCCGCAAGAGCAGACTGTATACCTGTTTTTATTGTTTCCTTTGACTCAAACCCCGGTTCTCTCAGGTGGCAGTGCATATCAACAAGCCCCGGAGTAATGACCTTCCCTGATAAATCAATAACTTCTTCATCAACAAGAGGAAACAAATTTTTGGATATTTCAGCCACCATGCCGTTCTCAACTCTTATATCAGAAAGCTCGTTGAGATTATCGGCGGGGTTTATAATATGTGCATTCTTCAGCAGCATCACTCAGCCCTCCCGTTTGAAAGGATTTTGTTCAAAATTGCCATCCTTACGAATACTCCGTTTTTTGTCTGTCTTAAGATAGTTTTTCCTGCATCTGAGTCCATAAGTTCCGATGAAAGCTCAACATCCCTGTTCACAGGACCAGGGTGCATAAGGATAGCAGACGCTTTTGCAAGTTTAAAGTTTTTTGAGTTGATATTATATTTACGTTTATATTCAGCTGTCGAAGGGTAAATCAAGTTCCCGTGGCGTTCGTTTTGCACTCTCAAAACCATAACGACATCGGCATCTTTCAAAGCCTCCTCGATGTTGTCATGGTAGGTAACCCCGAGTTTTTCAACACCTGACGGTTTATAATATTTTGGAGAGCAGAGGTGAACATCAGCCCCGAATTTATTTAACAGTGCAATATTCGATTTTGCAACACGGCTGAAGGAGATATCTCCCGCTATCAAAACTTTTTTCCCTTCAACTGTGCCGAATGTTTCGAGCATTGTGTAATAATCAAGCAAAGCCTGCGACGGGTGCGCTCTGTTGCCGTCGCCTGCGTTTATAAAATGCATATTGCAGTTAATCTTGCCCAAGGTGTTGTCTATTATTCCTGTTATTGAATGACGGATGACAACAACTTCAACGCCTATTGCATAAAGATTTTCGACTGTATCTTTCATCGACTCGCCTTTTGCAAAAGAAGAGCTTGTTGCATCAAAATTGATGACGTTCATCCCGAGTTTTTTGGCAGCTTCTTCAAAACTGCATCTCGTTCTTGTCGAATTTTCGCAGAACATCAAAGCAACAGTTTTGCCTGTAACGTCTGATTTTTTCTTATTTTGCTTGAACAAATCAGCATCCCTGATAATATCGGTAATTACCGATTTATCAAGGTCTTCGATATTTATCAGATGTTCAAAAAGTTCTCTAGACACCTGTTTTTACCTCATTGCCTCTGCTCCCGGGTTTTTCTACCGGTATGCCTTCTTTGCACAGCGGGCAGTTATCAGGTTCATAAACAACAGGATCAATCTGCAAAAGAGATGTAAGATTATAAGACGACCGCCCAGAAGTTCTGTCAACAATGCAGGCAACTCCTGCAAGTTCGGCTCCGAAGTCTTTGATTGCCTCGAGTGTTTCGTTTATAGTGCGGGCTGTAGTGATTACGTCTTCAACAATTATTACTCTTTCGCCCTTCTTGAGAGTATACCCTCTGCGAAGCTGCATCTGACCGTCTTTCCTTTCAACAAACAGGTTTCTTTTTTTTGCCTGTTTTGCTGTTTCATATCCGATGATTACCGCTCCGACAGCAGGACTGATTACCGTATCAAACTCAATGCCTTGAAGTTTATCAGCCAGCATCTTTCCGATTTTTTCGGTTATATCAGGATACTGGTACAATTTTGCACACTGAAAATAAATATTCGAATGAAGACCGGATGTCAGACAAAAATGTCCGTGCAGTACTCCTTCAGTCTTTTCCAATAATTCCAAAACTTCGTTGCTCATTAGTATTCACCTCTTAAATTATCTTTCAACTCTTTCAGTGTAGAAAATCCGTTTTCTGCCATAAAATTTTTCAGTTCACAAACAAGCTGGCCGCTGATATCAGGGTGGGTAAAATTTGCCGTTCCAATCTGAATCATATCAGCACCTGCCGAGAAAAATTCAAACATATCAAATAGCGAGTAAATCCCACCCATTCCAATAATCGGGATGTCAACAACCTGCCTGACTCTGCTTACCGCTCCAAGGGCGATAGGTTTTATTGCCCGTCCTGAAAGCCCGCCCTGGACGGTTGATTTTTTGAACTTACCGTTAATAAAATCAAGTTTTATGCCGAGAGCTTTCACCGTATTAATCAAAGAAACAGCATCAGCCCCCGCTTGTTGCGAAGCTTGCGCAATTTTCTCTATCGATGTCACATTAGGCGTAAGCTTGACGATAAGACATCCGGCAAAGACCTTTCTTACAGAGTCAACAAGTCTGCCCAAAACAACCTCATCCGTTCCGAATTCAAGACATCCCGATTTCACATTAGGGCATGAAATATTCAGTTCAACAGCTTTGATGTTATGCTCCTCGCAGACTTTTGCAAGACTGACATACTCATCAAGCGTTTTCCCTGCGAGATTAACTACAAAATCAATATTTTTCTCCTTAAGAACAGGAAGTTTTTCCTCAACAAATTTTTCAATCCCGACATTCTCAAGCCCGATAGAGTTTATCATCCCGCCGTAAGTTTCAAAAATACGCTGGTGGTCATTTCCCGGTCTTGGCTCCATTGAGATGGCTTTTGTAACAACAGCTCCAAGCGATGACACATCGGTAAAGTCCTCAAATTCATCAGCATAACCAAAAGTACCCGATGCCGTCAGTACCGGATTTTTGAAAACGACATCTCTGATTTTGAAACTCATATCAACATCTTGAGCTACTGCCATACCACATCTCCTCCGTCGAACACGGGTCCGTCATGGCACACCGTTGCGTTCTGAATTTTACCGTCTTTTTTGATTTTTATGACACATCCTTTGCATACGCCGATGGAGCATGCCATAACTTTTTCCATTGCAACTTCCGTTTGGATTGAGTGTTCTCCTGCTGCTTGGGATATAAGCTTCAGCACAATTTCAGGTCCGCAGCAGTAAATTTTCTCAGGCTTGTATGAAGAAATCAACTCTTCAATATAGTTCACAATGCTTCCTTTTTTACCTTCCGAGCCGTCATCAGTAGTTATCATATCAAACTCGAGGTTTGAGGGGATTTCCTCTTTCGAAACAAAACCTGAAGCAAAAAAGTTTTCTATGCCAAGTTCATCCATTTTTTTGTGTAAATAAAAAACAGGTGCAGAACCAACTCCTGCACTGATTAATAAAGATTTTTTTCTCTCAATATTAAAACCATTACCCATAGGACCGACAAAATCAACATTATCGCCTTGTTTGAGATTTGAAATATAAGCCGTGCCGGCGCCCTTTTTCTTGAATAAAATCGATATAACACCATCTTCGTAGTCCATCACGCTGAAAGGTCTTCTAAGCGTAAGGTTATCACATAGAATGGAAACAAATTGCCCCGGTTTAATGTCTACAGGAACCTGCGGTGTGAATTTTATGAGATAAAGACTGTTTGATACACGGGTTATTGTGTTAACCAGACCTTTTTGTATTTTTTTCGTTCTTTGAGCAATCATCTTCAAACCCTCAGCCATAAAACATAAAAAAAAGAAAAAGCAAAAAGCTTTTTCTCTTTTTATATAAATATTTTATATGTGTCTTTGAAATAAGTTTTCATATATCCCTAACCTTTTTTCATTATATATATTAAATTAGGTTAGAGTCTCAAAGTCAAGTGTTTGAAGAGTATTATTTACAAACTTAGTTTGGTGTAGATATAACTTCAAAATCTTTGTTTTGCCATTCCTCAAAACCTCCGCAAAGCTCCATAACAGGAATATTATTTTCTGCAAGGAATAACGCACTTTTTGCACCGAGATGACAGACAATATTGTAACCATAAACTATTATAACTTTATCTTTTGGCAGCTCGCCGAGATAAACTTCAAGCTGGTCATATGGAATATTTATCGCTGTAGGCAGATGCCCCTTCGAGAAATCCTCAAATTTCCGCACATCAACAACCTGTATATCATCAGGTAATTCATCCAGAACTTTTCTCAACTCACCCGGAGTGATTGTATATGCAAGCTTAGCTGTAAAAAATTTTTTTGCCCCTTCAGTGTCTTTTGTTATCTCAAAATATTTCAACATAGAAAAATTCTCCTTCTAAAAATTTTCTATATTAGAAATAACAAATTATTTCTCAAATTAAATTGTCTAACCTGCCAGTTCCATATTATTAAAATTAATCATAATATATTAAAATTTTATCTTTCAAAACCTAATTTGCTTAGATAAAGAATGAATATTAAAACGCAAAGTCAAATTTACTTATTTTTTTTTTGCACAAACATAAAAAAATCGGGATGACAGGATTTGAACCTGCGACCCCCTCGTCCCAAGCGAGGTGCGCTACCAAGCTGCGCTACATCCCGATGTAGTAAAATTAAGTTTAACTAACATGAAGTTTGATTGTCAAGTATTATTTGTTAAAATAAACAAGGAGGGCTTATGAAAAAATTTTTGTTAACATTTGCCGTATTGTTCGTTCTGTGTTTTGCAAACGCACCTGCCATCGCAGAAGATTCTCAATATGATGAAATATATTACAACCTTGCTGTTCCAGAAATCACATTCGAAAACGACGTTGATCCCTACGAAGCTGAAGATAACTCACAGTTTCATGTTTCACCTTATCCTCTGTTGAGAGTGTCCTCAACGCTTGTCTTCAAAGACATAAAAATCCCTGCAAACTATTACCTCATTTCTCCGAGAAAAATCAACGACAGCTACTATGTTCTCTTCAAACAGGGAGGAAAGGTTAAATACATTATCCCGATATACGAAACAGAATCAGTTCAACCGCTGACAACATATCCGCAGCCTCCCAAAAAACAAAAACATTGGTGGGATTATCCTTTATATCCATTCAGATGGGCTCTCGGCATTGCAATGGGCAAAGACGACCCACCTCCGAGAACTCCTCAATCGCTTGTAAAAGCTTATGACCTCGATAGCAGATACTACGGCATAGATTTGTATTATAATGACAGAGTGTACAAGACAATCTTCAAGAAGGAATAATGAACACTGTTCTCTATAAAGAAGTAAAAGACATCCTCACTTCAAAAGAAAAATTTCATATCGAACTGGGACTCGGACGGATAACAAAAGTTCTCAACGCTTTTGAAAACCCGCATAAAAAAATCAAATGCATACACATAGCAGGCACAAACGGCAAGGGGTCCGTATGTATTATGCTGTCAAATATCCTCACAAATGCCGGATACAAAACAGGACTCTATACAAGCCCGCATATTCTGAAATATGACGAAAGAATAAAAATTAATAACATTGATATATCTGATGAAGAGCTGAATAACCTCACAAAAATCGTCCTCAACAAAGCGGATGAAGAAGATGTCTATCTCACGGAATTTGAAATCCTGACAGTGTGCGCTTTTCTTTATTTTGCAAAAAATAATGCCGATATAGCAATTCTCGAAACGGGTCTTGGCGGCAGGCTCGATGCGACAAACGTGGTTCAGCCGGTTTTATCGATAATAACCTCAATAGATATGGATCACACTGAAAGACTGGGTGATTCAATCGAAAAAATAGCATATGAAAAAGCTGGCATAATCAAACCAAACGCTCCCGTAGTAATCTCAAAAGACAACAGAGGCGAAAAAGTTATAGAACAAAAAACAAAGGAAATGAACTCTCCTCTTCTGCTTACACAGGACTCCGATGACAATTTCTTCGACGGGGAATTTAATAATATAAAAGTAAACGGAAAAATTTATCAAACAAACCTTCTTGGAAAATATCAGGCAAAGAACCTTCCGCTTGTTCTGAAATCAATCGAATACCTCAATGAAAAAACTGATTTTAAAATATCAGAAAAATCAATAGCAGAATCTCTCAAAAAAGTCAGCTGGCCTGCGAGAATGCAGTTTTTCAGAGAATATAACACAATCATTGACGGTGCACACAACATTGATGCCGCAAAGCTTTTGAGAAAAACAATCGATGAATATTTTCCGAATAAAAAAATTGCATGGTTTTACGCATCACTCAAAAATAAAGACTATCCCCAAATAGTCAAAGAACTTTTCAAACCGGGTGATGAAATATTTATCAACGACACATTCTCAAAGAATGCGGCATCTTCTGATGATATACAAAAACTTCTTCCGGATAAATGCATAAATATTAAAAACTCACCAGAGGAAATCACAAACCTCATAAAAACAAATAAAGATAAATTGCTTATAGTTGCAGGTTCTCTTTATTTTGCCGGCTTTGTGCAGGAACAGCTGCTTAAATAAACATAGAGGATACCATGAGAAAAAAACGTTCTGTTTTCATAACAAGAACAATACTTGCTTTCATAACAGGATTAACAACAACAATCCTGATACTCCTCTATCCTGTAAACAAACTTCCTGAAGACAACATCAAACAGCCATGCCACCTGCAAAAAGACTCAAAAACTTTCCCGGGATACCTTTCTGCCGGAAGCAAAAAATATCTTCTCAAAAAATGTATGGATATAATCAGCAACGATGAAATACCTGCATTTGAAAGAACAACAGGTAAAACAACCATCTCTTTTACCCTGAATCCAAAAATAACCATACAAAAACAAATCAAAGGCGGTAAAATAAGCTTTCTATATTCTGATGTAAACTATGTTTCCTCAAGAGGTCCTCAATACCAATCTCCTGCAATCAAAATAAACGGCATTCCTCTGCCTTTCTCTCCTGATAAAGGCACCTGCCGCTCTGACTACTCCTGTTCAATACCAGCTTCTTCCCTCAAACCAGGAGAAAATACTTTCACCATTCAATCAGGCACATTCCAAAACCACCACGACACCTGGGCTGTCGAAAACCTCACCATCGAATACTACTACTCACGTCCCGACTGCCTTGAATAAAAAAAACCGAATATTATAAAAATAATATTCGGATAGCTGGATCGTGTCTGGGTAAGAGTCAAATTTTTTATTTAACGAATCGGTTTCGTTATCAACAATTATATAAAAACAGAAAATCTCTAAAATAAAAATTACCCGATTGTCTGATATTGTTGGTATAATATAAAATAAGAACACAAAAATAAGCCATAGATATGCAATTCATAAAGTTTATAAGCAATTTATTCAAAAATATAATCTTCAAAATAGTAATGTCAGTCTTTGCCATAATCTTTCTCTTCTGCGTTTTTTTCTTCAAAGACTGGTTTATTCTGCAATATCACCATATTATAGCCTATTACCTCGTCTATAAAGGCGATAAAGCTTATGCACAAGAACAACTAACAAGCGCTATCAACTACTACAACAGAGCGCTCAAACTCTATCCAGAGCACACAAAAGCAAGATACAACCTTGCCAATATTCACGTAGCTTTCGAAGACTTCGAAAACGCAGCTGACTTATACAGACAAACAATCAAATATGACCCGAACTTCACAAAGGCAAGAATTCACCTCGGAATAATCCTCACTGAAGAACTCTATAACCCGGATGAAGCTATCGAAAACTATAAAGCTACCGTAAAATCAAAACCTTTCATACTTAATATACCCAAAATTTATACAAACGGAGATGATGTTAAAAATGACAAAGCCGTGGCATACTATAATATGGGGCTGGCTTATAAAACAAAATCATTGATATATGGCGATGACACGGAAAAATCAAGACAAAACCTTGAATATGCCGCTGACAGCTACAAACAGGCTCTTAAAATAAGAAAAGATGACTATGATACACTCTACAACCTCGCTCTGACTTACCAGCTGCTCGGACGGAAAGAAGATGCAACCGTTTATTACTGCAAAGCAATCAACCTGAAACCTCTGAACTTCGAAGCCCACTACAACTTCGCCATCCTCCTGAAGAGCATGAAACAATACTTCTACTCAAAACAGGAACTCGAAAAAGCAGGACTCGTCTTAGACTCAAAAGGTGATACATATATATCAAGATATATCTATGACATTTTCAGAGAAGTGAACTACAAACTCATGATTCAACAAAAAAGAAATCCTCTTGTAGATAAAATGCTGAAAGAAGAAATTCCTCTCGAAGGAGAACTGACTTATGTCGGAGGAAAAGTCGTCGTATCCGACAAACTTGATGAAACAATCATCAACAACCTCAAAACCTGCAATATATGCAAAGACTATAAAGAGAAAAAGGAGTAAAATTTGAACGCTGTAGGTTACATATGTTCTTTTGAAGAAAATTCATATGCAAGAGAAACGGAACTCGAAATCCAACGCGTTCACATAATCGAATATTGCTCAAAAAATAATATTAAACTCGAAAAAATTTTTGAAGAACCAAAAGACGCCCGCCATGACTTCAAACCTGAACTCCTAAACCTGCTGAAATATATATCAAAAAAACAAACTGATGAGGTTATCGTCTTCAAGGACGAAAAACTCGCAGACAACAGAATTGTCAAAGAATGGATAAAAAATGAACTGAAAAAAGCTAACTCAAAACTGACACCGATTATTAACGACAGCGACAATGTTATAGACCTCCTCGTCGAAGAACACCAGAACTCAAAAGCAAGCAAAGCAAACTACATAAAAAACAAAATAGAAGTAATCCCCTCACTTCCAGAAGTTGTTAATAAAGTTATGGAACTCGTGCAGGACCCGAAATCTTCAGCAAACCAGATGGCACAAATAATCTCCTATGACCCGGGACTTGCTTCCCGTGTTCTCAAGATGGTTAACTCGGCTTACTACGGATTTGAAAAACAAATAAGCTCCATACAACATGCCCTTGCAATACTCGGATACAGCACCATAAGAGGACTCCTCCTCTCTGCAAGTATCTATCGCATCTTTACCCCCAAAAACAGCGACGAAAAAGTCTTCGACTATAACAAATTTTGGAGGCACAGCCTGATTACGGCAATATCAGGACAGGTAATCAGCAAAAAACTCTTTAACCTCAAAGACGAAGAAATCTTCAGCATGGGGCTTTTGCATGATTTGGGGAAAATAATTCTCGAACAATATGACCACGATAACTACATGAAAGCTTACAACGCAACACAAAATCAGTTTGACCCGAAAGAAGTTCTCGAGAATGAAGAAAAATTCTGCGCAATCACACACCCTGAAGTAGCTTATGTCCTCGCTGAACACTGGAATCTCCCTTCATCTATTTCTCAAGTTCTCCTAAAACACCACTACCCTCTTATAGACTCGCCTCCTGATACTCACTCTTTAATAATAAACCTTGCTAACAGCTTCTCAAACATCATCACGGAAGAAAAAGATTTTGATATACATTTATTTGATGTCGAAACTTTGCTATACTTAAAGTTGGATGATGAAGACCTCTTGGAACTGCTCGAAGAAATTCATCTTGAAATTGGCAAAATAGGCAATTTGGACTCATTCTTCAAATGATAAACCTGCTAAAACAACTCGAAGAAATTCTCTCAGAAAACAACTCAACAGACCTGCTGCTCCAAAAATCAGATAAAATTTTAGAGGGAATTCTCTCCTCTCCTCATCTCGAGCTATTTTTCTTCGACGAAATCAACAACAACCTCAAAACGTTCAAAGGTTTTGAATCAAGCCTGCTCATAAAAAACAGCCCTGATTATAAAGTTTTTCTTAAAATTAAGAGGAATCACTTTGTTTTAAATAATGAGATGTATGAATTTTCGGAAAAAGAAACAAACCTCAAACAGGAACCTCAAAAAAACATTCTCTATATCCCGCTTACCGAAAACGGACTCGTCTTCGGTCTGATGAAAATTACAACAAATTCTGAGATAACAACAAAAATTCTAAATACACTTATTATTGCTTCCTCTATGTTTTCAGCAAGGATTATAAGCTGTTCTCTGAACGAAAAAATGGAGATGAACATCAATTTCTATCAATCAATGAAAAATATAGCAAAAGTAATCGAAAATCAGTATGAACCTGACTATATTATGCCGATTATCGGAGAAATTCTTGACAAGTTCGTCCCTGAACACCTGATTTATATCTTCAAAAAAGAAGAACATGACCTGCATCTTATATGGCCGAGAGCTTACACAAATACAAGACTTGAAAAACTCAAATCATATATGGAAAACTGCCAGAAGGTTACCCTTATCAACGAAGATATGACAGGCATATTCCCGCTCATTATCGATAAACATATTATCGGATATATAATCGCAGACAGCAACTACTTCAAAATATCAAACACTCTTAAAAATTACCTCGAACAACTTTCTTATCAGACATCAGTTACTATGGATAAAGCCGACGTCTACTCGGAAATTCTAAAAAATGCGACCATTGACTCCCTCACGGGACTCTACAACAGAGGCCAGCTCGATAAACGTATTAAACAGGAAATCGCTACATCAAAAAGAACAAACTCCACTCTCTGCTGTCTGATGACAGATATAGACTTCTTCAAAAAAATAAACGACACCCACGGACATGCCGTAGGGGACTTTGCACTCAAAGAAATCGCCGGTATCGTAACAAAACAAATCCGTGAAAACGACATCGCTGCAAGATATGGAGGAGAAGAATTCGTTATCCTCTTACCTTTCACAAACCTCGAAGAAGCAAAAAAAGTCGGCGAAAGAATCAGAAAAAAAATCGAAAATAAAAAATTCAAAACAGGCTCCCTAGAACTTCACATCACTGTAAGTATGGGACTGAGCATCTTTGACCCTGATAAAGATAACCTCAACTTCCAGGAAGAAGCTGATAAAGCTCTCTATGAAGCAAAAAATAACGGAAGAAATCAACTTGTTATTTTTGAGAATAAATCTTAAACTTACCTAGCTTTTAAGTTTTTTGCATGGTACAAATAAATAAAGAATATCATTGTTGCGGAGATAAGAAATTGATTACCATAAAAGATGTAGAACATGTTGCGCAGCTTGCAAGACTTGAACTGACAGAAGAAGAAAAAGTTAAATTCTCTTCCCAGCTCTCAAGCGTAATAGAATATATGAACCAGCTCAACGAAGTTGATACAACAGGCGTTGAACCAATGGCGCACCCTTATCCTCTCGGAAATGTCATGAGAGAAGATGTGGTGGAGCATGAAATTTCAAAACAGGATCTTCTTGCGAATGCTCCTGAAGAAGAAGACGGCTACTTCAAAGTACCGAAAATCAACGAAGAATAGAATACTGAATTTAAAAAAATAATAAGAAGGGTTATGTGAAATGGGAACAAAATATGTATTTGTAACAGGCGGTGTTGTAAGCTCTCTTGGGAAAGGGATTGTAGCAGCCTCTTTAGGTAAATTATTGACAGCAAGAGGATATACGGTAACAATCCAAAAATTTGACCCTTACATCAACGTTGACCCTGGAACAATGAGCCCTTTCCAGCATGGGGAAGTATTTGTTACCGACGACGGAACGGAAACAGACCTCGACCTCGGTCACTATGAAAGATTCACGGATACCGTTCTCGGCAAAAACAACAACGTAACCTCAGGCAGCGTCTACCTCAATGTCATCAACAAAGAAAGAAGAGGCGACTACCTAGGCGCAACCGTCCAGACAATCCCCCATGTCACAAACGAAATCAAAAGCAGAATCAGAGCCGCCGCAAAATCAAACCCCGACTTCCTTATCTGCGAAATAGGCGGTACGGTCGGCGACATCGAAGGTCTTCCATTTGTTGAAGCTATCAGACAATTCAGATTTGAAGCAGGTGTTGAAAATACCGTATTTATCCACGTAACACTTCTTCCTTATTTGAACACAACCGGCGAGCTGAAAACAAAACCATCTCAGCACAGTGTTAACACACTTAGAAGCATAGGTATCCAGCCTGATATCCTCGTATGCAGAACTCAAATACCTATTCCTGAAACAGAAAAAGCAAAACTCGCTCTGTTCACAAACGTAGCTCCAAAATCAGTAATAGAATGTAAAGACCTGAGTTCTATCTACGAAGTTCCTATCGCTCTTGAAGAACAAAACCTCGCATCACAAATTCTTGAACGCTTCGGGCTCGAAAACAGAACACCTGATTTGACACACTGGAAAGAACTTCTTCATAAAATCAACAACCCGACACATACCCTTAAAATTGCTCTGGTCGGAAAATATACCCAGCTATCTGATGCCTATATCTCGGTTGTTGAATCACTCAAACACGCAGGGGCAGCTATACAGGCAAAAATAGAACTCCACTGGCTGGCATCAGAAGAATGTACAAGCGAAGAAAAAGCAGCCGAAATGCTCAAAGACATCGACGGAATTGTTGTCCCCGGAGGCTTTGGAATGAGAGGCATCGAAGGTAAAGTCAACGTAATCAAATATGCAAGAGAAAACAACATCCCCTACCTCGGTCTGTGCCTCGGTATGCAGTGTGCGGTAATCGAATTTGCTAGACATGTTGCAGGTATCGAAAATGCTAACAGCACAGAATTCAACGAAAACACGCCAAATCCGGTAATAGCACTGATGAGCGAGCAGGAAAATATCGACGGTTACGGCGGTACAATGAGGCTCGGTGCTTATGAATGCCACCTGAAACCCGGTACAAAAGCTTACCAGGCATACAAAACTGATATAATCAGCGAACGCCACAGACACAGATATGAAGTTAACAACAAATACAGACAGCAGCTTGCTGATGCAGGGCTTGTCTTCTCAGGGTTATCTCCAGATGAAAAACTTGTTGAGATGATAGAAATTCCTCAAAACGACTGGTTTGTTGCCTGCCAGTTCCACCCTGAATTCAAATCACGTCCGGAAAGACCTCATCCGCTGTTCGTCGGTCTTATAAACGCAGTATCAAAACAGGTTAAAGAAAAAAACAAACAGACAGTTTCAGTAGGATAGTTGATGAACAAAAAACTATTTGATATGGCATTTGCTGCCGCCTCAAACGCTTATGTGCCTTATTCTCATTTTCGTGTGGGAGCAGCTGTGCTCTTTGAGAGCAGCAAAATTTATACAGGCTGTAATGTCGAAAACTCAAGCTTCGGCTTAACTCTGTGTGCAGAGAGAAACGCAATCTCAACAGCCATCGCCTCAGGCGAGAAAGGGAACATTAAAGCTATCGCCATTGCAAGCCCGAACAGCAAAATGTGTTTTCCATGCGGCGCATGTCTTCAATGGATGAGCGAATTTTGCTCAAAAGATTTGGATGTTATCCTTGAAGGCGAAAATCAACAACCTGTAACACTCAAGCTCTCCGAGCTTCTTCCATATCAATTCAGGAAAGACCGCCTAATTTAAATCAAGAATGCTGACTCCGTCACCGCCTTCACCATCTTCTCCGGGGCGGAATTTTGCAACATACAAAGACTGTGAGAAATAATCTCTCAGCGCTTTTTTTAATGCCCCCGTGCCATGCCCGTGGATGACAGAAACCTGATACAACCCTGCATAAGACGCATCATCAAGATATTTATCCAGTGCATCAAGAGCATCTTCAACACGATAGCCTCTCAAGTCAAGCGTTCTCGGGACATCTTTTCTTGAGAAAGAAACTCCTTTTTTCTTTGACTCAAATACATCGGCTTTCTTGTTTGTGAATGCTATCTTATCAGCCTTCACTGTGGTTTTGATTAAGCCCATCTGCACCTGTATATTGCCGTTCTTATCGGGAAGCTCGAGGACAACAGCTGTCTGGTTCAAGCCTTTAATCAACACAGTATCTCCCTTTTTCAGAGCAGAGAGGTCAACCTTTTGATAAGTCGGACTAAACTCCTCCTGCGCCTCTGCAAATTCTTCTCTTAGGGCAGATTCGGTATCATTAATTCTGTTTGAAGCCCTTCTGATAAGTTTCTCGCTCTTTGTCTTATATATTTCTTTCAGCGTATCCTTTATCTCCTGTCTTGCAGCCTCAAGCTCCGTGCTGAATTTTTTCTTGTATGCACTCAGAGTCTTCTTCTTGCTTTCTGATAACTCAGCGAGTTTCTTCTCATAAGAAACTTTCAGTTCTTCAGCCTCTTTCCTCAAAATCTCCGCTTCTTTGTTCTTCTCATTCAGCTCGTTCTGAATTTTTTGCAGCCCTTCAAGCACTGATGCCGTTGAGTCTTTTATGTTGAAGTGGATATCTTTGGCATAATTTATAATCTCATACCCGAGTCCCAAATTCTTCGCAATATCAAGCGCATTGCTTTTCCCAGGCATGCCCGTAATCAGACGGTATGTCGGTGAAAGAGTTTTTGAATCAAACTCAACGCAGGCGTTCTCAAATCCTTCTTTGGTAAACGCAAGCGTCTTCAACTCACCGTAGTGGGTACTGATTATGGTACGGCATCTTTTGCGCGAGAGAAATTCCAATATAGCCTGCGCAAGAGCAGACCCTTCAGCGGGGTCAGTGCCTGCACCGAGTTCATCAAGTATGACAAGACTTGACTCATCGGCATTTTCAACAATTTCTTTTATGTTTTTGATATGCCCTGAAAATGTTGACAAACTCTGTATAACGCTCTGTTCATCACCTATATCTGCAAACACTTTTCTGAAAGGATAAACACTCGCTTCTATAGCAGGAATATGCATTCCTGCACGTGTCATCAAAACACTAAGCCCGATAGTCTTGAGGGTTACCGTCTTGCCTCCAGTATTTGACCCTGTGATAATCAGCGTGTTGAAATCCTGTCCTATAGAAATATCATTTGGCACAACTTTGTCTATAACACTCATCAAAATAGGATGTTTGACTGATTTAAGCTTAATAAAACTCTCATTGTTTACAACAGGCTCAACAGCTTTCAGTTTTATGCTGAAACGGGCACGAGCAAAAATAAAATCAAGACGTGCAAGAACATCAACCGTTGATAAAATATCATCCCTAAAAACAGCCACCTCCGATGTAAGCTGGCTTAGGACACGTGTTATTTCCGCATTGATGCTTATTTCTGTTTCTTTTATCAAATTATTCAAGGCAACAATTTCCTGCGGTTCTATGAACACTGTTGACCCGCTTGAAGAAACGTCATGCACAATCCCTTTTACATGAGCTTTGTTTTCAACTTTGACAGGAAGCACATATCTCTCATCACGCATGGTAAAAGTCTGCTCCTGCAAATATTTCGAAATGGAAGAAGATATGATATCGTTGAGTTTGTTTTTCAAATTTGCATTCTGCGCTCTCAAACTCCTGTATAAATCCCTCAACTCTGGAGTTGCATCCTCTCTCATCTGCATATTTTCATCAAATTTTGAGAGAATACTATCTTCAAGTTCTTTATTTTCAAATAAAACAACTGCAATCCTGTTTAACAATGGCGCATCAGAAGAGTTATGAGATAGAAAAGACTTCATAAGACGTGACGCCCTGATGGTTCTCGCTATCGAAACAAGCTCTTCACCTCCGAGACAAATTGTCGCATTCAGCGAGTTGATTGCTTCTTCAATATCATATATCCCGTCCAAAGGAGGATACAAAAGCAAATCAAGCATTCTGCGGGCTTCTGAGGTCAGCGTCTGTTCTTCTTTTATCCTGTTTATATCACTATATAAAGGAGCCTCAAGGCATTTTTGTTTGCCTCTTTTTGATGAGGCAAAACCCTTGAGATTATCAAGAAGAGTATTCCATTCCAATATATTTAAAGCTTTTTGATACACATCCATAATGGAAAATTATAACAAAAAAATAAACACATTCCCCTATATAGAGTTTTTAAACACTTTTTATTAAATTATTAAGAAATATTTCAATAATATATATTTATTGAATATTTTTTAGCACTTTTTTATGTTTGACTGTTTTTATATATACATAGAGAGGAAACAATAAAGAGAGAGCTAAAAACCACATACAGTCTATATTAGAGAGATAATAAATTAAATAGAGAGAGTCTGATAAAAGACTTCACACCGACCACAAAAGGTCGGTTTTTTTTATTTTGAGACATTGTTTGAGATTCTTGCCTCAGATGTAGGCGTTAGCCGTACATATGAGGACACCCTGAGGGTGCGGTCACTGTGCTCAGGATGACGGAAAAAGTCACTCTGAGCGCAAGCGAAGAGTCTGCTTTTTCAGAATGTCAGAGAAAGTCAACTACATTTATTTACACAATTTATATGTAAAATTTTTATCTTCTTCCATTCCCGAGTAAACGTCAAGATTTCGCAAAATGCGTTCCTTGCTGGTATTCTGTATATCTTTAAGAGAGGTTTCTCTAAACTCTGATGTTACAACGATACAGTTATCTTCATCCTTAAAAGTCATAAGCCTGTATGCATTGGGATATTGCACAAGCGACGGTGCCGCTGCGTGCAGCACATTATTTCTTATGGTTGCCTTAACACAATGATAGTGTCCTGATAGGACGGCAACTACATTTTTATGTTTGTCGAGAATTTCCAGATATTCATCACTGTTTACAACGTCATGCGTCCCCCCTTCGAAAGGAGGAACTACGGGATGGTGTTGGACTATGATTATTTTGTAGTTTTCGTTTGTTTTTAGTTTATTATCAAGCCAGACAAGCTGTTCTTTCGGGAAGAAACCATGTGCGCTGAGTTGAGCATCGATTACTCCGTCGAGGAATATAAACTTATACCCTTTTATGCTGTCCGTGATGTAGTAAGTATTTTTTCCTTCAGGTTTTATATGGGGGTAATGCTTTTTCATGGTGTTAATATAAAATCTTTTGGTTGAATTTCCGAGCAGACCGACGTCATGATTTCCGATGGCTATATAAAACGGAACTTTCAGTTGTTTTGAAGTTTTCAGAAAATTGAAAAAGTCTTTTTTAGACGGGCGGTTTATGTTATCTCCTGAGGAAACAATCGCATCAATATCCTTTAATGAGTTAATATCGTCTATTGCTGCCTGAAACAGTTCTCTTGACTCTCCATACATCCTGCTGTCGATGTTTATAAGAACGGAATCATAGTGTATATCGCTGAGCTGAACGATTTTTAACTCTTGGGCGTTTGTTTGCCCGAAAACTTCCTGTACAAAAACAAAAGCTAACATCAGCCAGCAGATAAAAATAAATTGTAAAAACCTTCTATTTATTAACATACAACCCCATTTTGTTAAGAAGTTTTAAGAACTTAAGATTAATTGCGCAATTTTTTTTTATCACCGTTCTTATAAAAACAGAACTCCTCTATAAACTCCGTAATACTAATTCTATCCTAGACTCCCGTTATTAATTTAACGGGTTTTTTTTATGTCTTTCAGTTTTTTTGTCAATGCAGGAACGACTTCAAAAACATCTCCTATTATGCCATAAGTCGCTATAGAAAAAACAGGCGCATGCGGGTCTGAATTTATTGCAATAATTGTGCCGCTTTGCTCCATTCCGACAGTATGCTGCACTGCCCCTGATATGCCGCAGGCGATATATAGTTTTGGTCTTATTGTTTTCCCTGTTTGTCCTACCTGTTCTGATACAGGACGCCACCCTGCGTCAACAACAGCACGGGAAGCAGCCACCGCACCTCCGAGAACATCGGCAAGCTCTTCAAGAATTTTGAAGTTTTCTGCGTTTTTCATTCCTTTTCCGCCTGCGACCACAATATCAGCATTCTCTATTCCAGAGCTTTCAATATGTCTGATAAAATTCAAAATCTCAACGCTGTCTTTGGTATTTTCAAAGTTCAGCGGGAATTCCTCGACCGTTACGTTTGTTTCATGGTTCAAAGCCCCCATTGGCATTACTTTCGGGCGGACAGTTGCCATCTGTGGGAATGTTTTGCATAAGATTGTAGCCATAAGGTTACCGCCAAATGTCGGGCGTGTTGCAGCTAACTGTCCTTTATCGTTTATATCCAAGCCTGTGCAGTCAGCTGTCAGACCGGTGTTCAGGAGAGAAGAAATTCTCGGAGCCAAATCCCTCCCCTGTGTTGTTGCACCAATAAGCACTATAGACGGTTTGACTTTGTTTATGATTTCAACGGCAGCCTTTGAAAAAAATTCTGTTGAGTAAGTTTCGAAATTTTTGTTTTTTGAAATCAGAACTTTATCCGTGCCCGCTTTTGAGAGTTTAGAGATAATCTCCTCCAGATTCGTTTCAGGTGAAAGCAGAAGAACTGAAACAGGCTCGTTGTTGAGTTTTTTCTTGAGTTCGAGAGATTTTTCGACCAGCTCGAGAGTAACATCAGCGAGAGCCAGCTCGGGTGTCAGTTCTGCAACTATACATATACCTCTGTTTTCGTCCATAAAATCTCCTAGATAAAATTGCTCAATTTTTCTGCAATGATGTTTGTTATTTCTTCAGGGTTATTTGAGTAGTCAAAAAACTCGCATTCTTTCTGTCTTTGCGGTCTGAAGGCTTTTGACACATAAGTCGGTGAACCTGATATCCCTACCTCTTTTGGTGTTAGACCTGTATCAAGCAGGGAATAAGTTTCTATATCAGTATTATAAGCTTTTATTGTTCCTTTTATAGTAAATTTTCTCGGAACTTCTTTATTTTTTGTCACACACAGAACGCCTGGGAGCATCATCTTTACCATTTGAGAGCCATAGTCAGTTTCTTTTTTGATTGTAACAGATGACTCATCAACATCTACCAGCTCTTTGACATAAGTTAGCTGAGGGAAATTCAGATGTGCTGCGATACTCGGACCTGTTTGTGCAGTATCGCCGTCAATTGCGAATTGCCCGCAGATTATGAGGTCGACATCAGGAAATTTGTTCTTGATTATTGCTGAAAGTGTTTTGCTTGTTGCCTGAGTGTCTGCGCCTGCAAATTTTTTATCAGAGAGCAAAATTCCTCTGTCCGCTCCTGTTGCAATTGCACGTTTGAGTATATCTTTTGCCTGATGAGGTCCCATTGTGAGTGCTGTTATTTCTGAAGAGGGGAATTTATCTTTTATTTTCAAAGCCAGTTCGAGGGCATAAGAATCATAAGGATTTAGTATGCTTTCGACTCCTTCTCTTATAATGGTATTGTTTTCGCTCCATTTTATATCCGAAGTGTCCGGCACCTGTTTTATGCAAACGACTATTTTCATACTTTTTCCTCTAAGATAAAACCCGATTTAATTTTAACATTAAATCGGGTTTTTAAGAAATTACCGTTTCGGTCAGATTATCTCAAGTATCTGAGGTAGAGATATGCAGAACTCAGAACTAATGAGATAAGCGTAACCAGAGCGCCATATTTCATAAATCTCATGAAGGTAATCGGATAGCCTTTTGTTGCAGCTGTTTCGCTGACAAGCACATTAGCAGCAGCACCGATAATCGTAAGGTTACCCCCGAGGCAAGCCCCCAAAGACAGCGCCCACCATAACGGATGGTGTCCTTCTCCCGTATAAGGCAGCGTGTGTTGAACTTCGGCAATAAGAGGAGCCATTGTTGCTGTGTACGGAATATTGTCGATAACGCCGGAAAGAATTCCCGACCCCCACAAAATCAGCATGCAGGCAGCTTCGAGGCTTCCATGAGTAAATTTAATCAGCTGGTCGGCAAGATAGCTTATGCCTCCTGTTGCTTCAAGACCGCCGATTATTATGAACAAGCCGATGAAGAAGAAAATAGTGAGCCATTCAACGTCTTTATAAATTTCTTTAGGTTTTTCAAACAAAAGAAGGAAACTGGCACCAGCAACAGCAAACACATAAGATGCAATATGCGTTTTGTCATGAGTAACAAAACCGATTATGACAAGAGCAAGAGTAATAAGTGAGCGAATCATAAGCCCTTTGTCAGTTATTGTTGCAGAGTTATCAAGGTTTGCAACGTGTTCCATTTTTTCTTTTGACGCTTTGAGGCTTTTTCTGAACAGAAACATCAACACAAGAGTACTGACAATAAAGATTATGGCGACTATACATGTCAGTTCGTTTACGAAATCCATAAAACTCAACCCTGCTCTAGAGCCGATTATAATATTCGGCGGATCGCCGATGAGCGTTGCAGTACCTCCGATGTTTGAGGCAAAGACTTCCGTAATGAGGAAAGGAACGGGGTCTGTTTCGAACTCCCTTGCGATAATAAACGTAATAGGCATCATAAGCACAACAGTTGTCACATTATCGAGGAACGCCGAGGCTACAGCCGTAAATCCTGCAAGCGCTAATAAAACCAGTTTCGGATGTCCTTTGGTGAGTTTTAGCAATTCGATTGCCATCCAGTTGAACACACCGCTCTGGCTTGTGATATGAACGATTATCATCATGCCTATCAGGAGGAATATAACGTCAAATGCGACATATTCAAACACTGATTTCACATAAACAATGTTTCCTCCCACTTCTTTCAATTCTCCCTGAAACGGAAGAAGTCCGAGAAGAAGGGTTATAGAAGCACCGATTAGTGCTACTACAGATTTTTGAATTTTTTCGGTTGCAATAAGAATATAAGCAATTAGCAAAATCGCCCCCGATATGACCATTCCATGGTCAGCAACAAATTGGTGAAGCATAAAATAATCCTCTCCTGATTGATTAGTACTTTATATAAATAATATTACAAATATGAAGAATTTAATATTGTTCATGTTCTTTTTTTGCTATAAATTTATTATAAGAAGAAATCAGATTAGAAAAAGGTATTTTGATTATGGATCATACAAAAACAAAAATCGTATCTACAATCGGACCTGCATCAGAAGCAGAAGATAAAATCAGAGAGCTTGTAAAAGCAGGCGTAAGCATTTTTAGATTGAACACTTCTCATGACAAAGAAGAAGTCCACAAAAAAAGAATTGAAACTATCAGAAAAGTATCAGCTGAATTGAAAACAACAGTCGGTGTTCTGGTTGATTTGCAAGGACCGAAAATCCGTGTAGGAAATTTGAAAGAACCAAAACAGCTTGAAAACGGACAAATTGTAAAATTAAAACCGAGCATAGAAGAGGAAGAAGGTTTTATTCCCGTTGACTATTTCGGTATTGTTGAAGACGTGGCAAAAGGCGATAGAATACTTCTTGATGACGGTAAGCTCGAGCTCAGAGTTGTATCAACTCATGGAACTTATCTGACAGCAGAAGTTGTCCACGGCGGATTGCTCAAGAAAAGAAAAGGTTTGAACATCCCAGGGTCAACAGCAAGCTTATCAGCAGTAACAGAAAGAGATGTTCACTTCATAAAATTTGCCGTTGAGAACAATGCTGATTATGTTGCATTATCTTTTGTCAGAGAAAGAGATGATATTCTCAAAGCAAAACAATATATCAAAGATTTTGGCGGCAATATTCCTGTTGTTGCAAAGATTGAAAAACCGCAGGCAGTCAAAAATCTCAATGCCATAATTACGGCTGCTGATGCTGTTATGGTAGCAAGAGGCGATTTGGGCATCGAACTTTCAATCGAAGAAGTTCCTATCGTCCAAAAACAAATTGTAAAAGAAGCAAATGCACAGAGAAAAGGAGTTATCGTTGCAACTCAAATGCTTGAGTCAATGATAGAACAGCCGCTTCCTACAAGAGCAGAAGCAAGCGACGTTGCAAATGCTATTATCGATGGTGCTGATGCTGTTATGTTATCAGGAGAAACAGCAATGGGTGCTTACCCTGTAGAAGCTGTATCAATGATGACAACTATCGCAGGCAGTTTAGAGAAAAGCAAGTGCTTGCATCTCAATCATTATGTACACTCACATGAAGTATATGATTTGGATTCACAGGCAATTTGCTCTGCTATTATTCAAATGCTTGATGCTGTTGAAGTCAGTGCAATTGTAGCTTTCACAAAAACAGGTTATACAGCAAGAATGCTCTCGAAAGCAAAACCATCCGTACCGATTATTGCATTCACTCATGACCAGACTGTCTGCAACAGATTGAATTTGTTCTGGGATGTATATCCGAGAGTAATCAGCGAGAAAAAGATGAAAGCAACCGACCTGCTCGCAAAAGTTGATGAAATCCTCATTAAAGAAAAATCCTTGAATGCAGGGGATAAGGTTCTTATTACAGGCGGTATGTCATTCATCAGCTCAAAAATAGGAAGAACAAACTTTATCAAACTGCATCAAATCGGTGCTACTTCAACTATTTATGCAAAAGGTGAGTAAGCTCATCAAAATTTTAGATTTAAAAAGCAGGCTTTCAGCCTGCTTTTTTGTTGATTTATTGTTATTTAGCTCTTATTTTTTCAAGAATATCTGCTAATTCTTCAGATTGCTCGCTTAACTCAGCGACTGATTCCCCGCGCATGAATAAACCGGGTCTTGTTTTCATGCGTATTGATTTTTCAAACTCTTCAGGTGCTGCGTCGTATACTGCCTGCATTGAGCCTGGATATTCCATCATATGACAAACCGGAGGCTGCCCATTTTTGTTACGTTTAAGCAGGGCTTTTTTGAATTCCTCCGGAGCTAATTCGGCTGTTAATGACAGCGCTTCAGGATTTCTATACATAGCATGAACAGGAGTATTTCCGTCATTATTTTTCATAAGCAAAGCTTTTTTGAACTCTTTCGGGGCTGATTCGCTGATTATCTTAAGTGATTCCGGAGATTTAGCGGCAAGATGGACAAGGGTATCACCGTCGTTATTTTTTTGAGTAATCAGTTGTTTAAATATCTCAGGAGTTGTTTTTGCACCCAGCACAAGCAAGTCCTCAGAATTAAATTTTCTTGTCATGCTATGAAGCGTAGTTTCTTTTACGGAGTACCAGTGTTTGTGAACTGTAGAAATCGCCTCTCCGAATTGCTCCGGTGCATTTTCGGCCATAAATGCGGCAGCTTCGATGTTTTCTTTATCTATTTGATAATCATCTGCATTTGGTGTATCAAAGTCAGCGACCCTCGTTACATAATCAACGGGAGTCCAACCGTAGTTATCTTTGGTAGAAACGGTTTGTTTGAACTCTTTTGGAGCCTGTTTGGCAATTATTTCGAGAATTTCTTTGTTCTTATCCGCAAGATGTACGGGAGTATACCCTTGCTCATCCTGCATTAAGACAGCCTGTTTGAACTCATCCGGGGCATATTTTGCTATTACTTTAAGAGAATTTGGATTTTTATCCAAAACAGCCTCATGAAGCGGAGTTTTTCCGTTTTTGTCTTTTAAGATAATTGACTCCCTGAAACTCTCCGGATCATAACTTCCTATTATCCAGAGAAACACGGGTGATTTAACGACAGCACGGTGAACAGGAGTCAAACCTTCATCATTTTGTATTGATACAGCTTGTTTAAACTCATCAGGGGCATGTTCGGCAAATATGGAAAGAGCTGAAATATTATTAGTATTTGCTGCAATATGAAGAGGTGTATTCCCGTCTTTATCCTGAGCAAAGACGGAGTTTTTGAATTCATCAGGTGACTTCTTTGCCATCATTTCAAAAGCTTGCTCATCATTGTTGAGCAATGAATAATGAACAGGCGTCCTTCCTTCGTCATTTTGTATTGATACAGCCTGATTGAACTCATCAGGGGCATGTTCGGCAAATATGGAAAGAGCTGAAGTATTGTTAGTATCTGCTGCAATATGAATCGGAGTATTCCCATCTTCATCCTGAGTTAAGACATTTTTCTTGAATTCATCAGGAGAGTCTTTTGCCATCATTTCAAGAGATTCATCATCATATAAAAATATGTGAAATACTTCATCATGAACAGGTGTAGAATGACCTTTGAAAGAGAGGTTAACAAAGCTCTGCATCTGCTCAAGCGAAGGAGTTGAGGCAGGCTGTGTTTGAGTCTGCACAGGCTGAGAGCTGTGTTTTTGAGGCGCAGAAAACAGTTGAGTGTTATATTTAAATCCGATAGAGTTTATACGTGAGATGTTCATATTTGCCCCCTTATTTTTGCATATAGTGCTTAAAGTTCGAGAAGCTTCAAATATGACAGATTGAGAAATGAGGGGTAATAAAATTTAACAAATCTATTATGTTTGTTTTCTTCGATAAACGCAGTTCAAATATAACGACTGTTTTTATGATGTTTTCAATTCTGAAGAAACTTCTTCAGGAATTTCGCCATGAGATGTTTTTCCCCAGTCCATCGAACGCTTAACAAAAATTATTTTGAACACAATAAATATAACTATCGGAGTCCATAAAGTTACCAGATAAACACCCGTTTCAGCGGACTGTTTGATTGTCTGCCAGATTGAGAGCTTATTGTATTTACGCAAACTATAAAGAAGACCTACAAAGAAAAATACACCTACAACACCTATCATCATGAAAGATGACAACATGTGATTCGGGTTTCCGTCGATAAACCAAACACTCTGCAGGGCACACTCTGAAATCAGCCACACAGGCAGAAGAAATTCGGCAATGTAAGCATACATATCAAGACTCACACGAATAGACATATCTTTTGAGAAAAGAACATCGATGAAATAATCCAAATAACGTCTGATGCTTCCCTCAACCCAGCGTCTTCTCTGTCTTATGAGCGGGAAAAAGTCTTTTACACCCTCTTCATACACGCATACATCACGGCAGAAACGAATATCCCATCCCTTCAAATGCAATCTTGTCGATAAATCAAGGTCATCAACGATTGTATAATTATTCCACCCGTCGACATCCTCTATGGCTTCACGTTTTATCAGTTCGCCGTTGCCTCTGAGTTCGACGGCACCTTTGATTGCATCACGCCCGAACTGGAAATAAGCATCAAGAACATACTCATTGTCCTGACAGCGGGTAAGAAAATTGTGTTCTCGATTTGAAATCACTTTCCTTGCCTGAACAGCACCCACTTCCTTCGGAGCGAGATTGGGAATTATTTTTTTCAGAAAATCTGGTTCCACCCGTGCATCTGCATCAAACACACAAATAACATCACCTTTTGCTATTTCAAAAGCGTCATTCAACACGGCTGATTTGCCTGGGAAGGCCTCTTTGTCACGTATCAGCGCTTTAACTCTCGAGTTTTGTTTTTCAAGCTCAAGAAGAACTTCTGCTGTTTTATCATCGCTTCTGTCATCTATAACAATAATTTCATAATAATCATAGTCAATAGAAGAAATATTCTTCACTGTTTCAGCAATAACAGCCTGCTCATTATGAGCAGGTATCATAATTGTCACAAACGGACGATAAGACTCATCAAGTTTAGGCGGATTTTTTTTGTTTTTTCTGCGCTGGTGTCTTTCTGCTATATTAAACAAAATAGTGTAAGCTATGATAAATCCGAGTATCAACACTAACGCAGGATACTTCGGCACATATATCGGGAAAGTTATCAAGAACGTCCACAGAACAAGTATTATTATAAGTAATGTTATTCTATCTCTCACTATATCGCTCCCGCTGTCTTTTTATATAATACCCTAAGTATTTTAAATATTCACTTTTTTTAATATTTTTACTTAACAAAAATATTATTAAATACACTCTAGCATATGAGTTGATTTTATCCTCTTCGGCGATTTGAGAGAAATGTACTCTTTTATCAAATTAAGACAAAACATAAGCGTAGCTTCGTTTTTTAATTCTTTATCATAGAAAAATGAGCTGTTGAAATCACTTGACGCTACTTTTTTCAAAAACAGCCTGATTTTATCGGAAATAAGCTTTTTATCCTCATCAAACACAGAACACTCACGGCACAAAACACCTCCGCCGCGGGTTGAAAAATACATCTCCTGACTCTCAAAAGAATGACCGCATTTTACGCAATCATCCATCTCGAGAGCATAACCCGCTATATCCATCAGATTCATTTGAAACTTCAGTACGGAAAGAATAGTGTTGCAGGGATTTTTTGCTTTTGAGATATTTTCAAAAGTAAAATACAAAAGATTGTACATATCCTCGCTTGTCGGGTCTTCTTCAACACCGAAGATATTTATCAGCTCCGAGCAATAAATGGAATAAGACAACTTGAATATATCATTCCTTATCCCTGAAAAATGATTTATCCCCTCTGATTGGCAGATTGTATCGAGATTTTTCCCTTTCAAAAGCAAAAATCTCTTTGCAAGCAGGTTATCAATCCCTGCAGCTCTCTTTGAAGTTTTCTTTGCACCTTTTGCAACAGCACGCATAAGACCGTGTTCTTTTGAATAAAGAACAACTATCTTATCAGACTCGCTCAGGTCATACGACTTCAGCGTTATGGCACTTGTACTGAACTTATTCATAATCCCCAAATAACTAAGATGCGGTATACACTAAAATATTACTCTACAGCAGCAAGAAAGACAATAATCTAACACTATTATATTAAGAAATAACAGAAAATCTCATACTATTGAGGCGGGAATCAACAACAATTTGAATGTATAATATATATTGCTTTACTGAAAAAATTCATTAAAGTTAATATACAAATACTTTGAACGGTACGCTGTTATGAAAAAAATAATAAATTATATAATCGAATTTTTTAAACCAGACACCTACCCCGTAGGGCTAAATCAATTCAAATTTCAAAAACAAACAAATCAAAAAAAACTTAAATATGACTGGAAATTTGACTACACCCCGGAGAGTGTTCCTGCATATAAAAGTTTGAGAAGTTTCTATAAATAACCTGACTCTCTTTGAAAAAGAAACTCCCTGTCACTCTGAGCGAAGCGAAAAGTCTTTGGAGGATGAAGGTCATATTTAGCGGAGCGAAGAGTCTTTTTTGGGGGAGGCAACTAAAATAGAGCGACCTGGTATTTTGTTCATTTCTTTCTTTTTGTTGCGAGCAAAAAGAAAGAAACGCAACCAAAGAAAGAAAAAACGCTGCCAAAACGAAATCAGGAATTTTTTTGTTGACTATGTTTAATGGAGAAACATCCTGTCATTCTCCTGCGCAGCCTCAACAACAGGCAGTTTACGGAATGACGCGGATGTGAGCAAACACCCCCCGCTTTGTCACTCTTAGCGAAGCGAAGAGTCTTTTTGGGGAGGATAAGAAACATCACCTCATTAGCCAAAGAAGAGTCTTATTATAAAAACAATTTTCCTCGAATAAGGATTTTAAAATAACATCAAATAGATAAGTTATGAAAAAATTAAAATTTCCTTAATTTTTTCATAACTTATTATTTTATTGCTATAAAATCGATGGTAAAGATAAATACTTCTTTATAAAATAAGATGTTTTTGTTATATTTATCAAGTTAGTTTTACATTGGAGGATACTATGTCAGTAAACATCAGACCACTATCAGACAAAATAGTCGTAGAAGTTATAGATGAAACAGAACAAACTTCGGGCGGAATTTTCATTCCTGATTCTGCAAGAGAAAAATCTCAAAAAGCAAAAGTTCTTGCGGTAGGTCCCGGAAAAACTCTCGAAAACGGACAAAAAGAAGAAATGGAAGTCAAAGTCGGTGATGTCGTATTATTTGCAAAATACGGCGGCAGCGACATAAAAGTCGGCGATAAAGAATACAAAATCTTATCAGTCAGAGACGTATTAGGAATCATAGAATAAGGAGTTAGATTACAATGGCTAAGAAAATATTATTTAACGAAGAAGCACGCAAAGCTCTCGTAGAAGGAGTTAATGCCGTTGCTGATGCGGTTAAAGTTACTCTCGGACCAAAAGGTCGTAATGTTATACTTGAAAAGAAATTCGGCGGTCCTCAAATTGTTAACGACGGTGTAACAATCGCTAAAGAAATTGAATTGAAAGATCCTCTTCAAAACGCAGGCGCTCAGCTTATTAAAGAAGTATCTTCAAAAACAAATGACATCGCAGGTGATGGTACAACTACAGCCTCTGTTCTTGCACAGGCTATCGTAAAAGAAGGTATCAAAAACGTCACAGCAGGCGCCAACCCGATGGAACTGAAAAAAGGCATCAACAAAGCCGTTGACATCGCCGTAGAAGAAATCAAAGCTATGGCTCGCCCTGTCAGCACAAAAGAAGCTATCTCTCAGGTAGCTGCTATTTCTGCCGGCAATGACTCTTATATCGGCGGTTTGATTGCTGATGCAATGGATAAAGTCGGTAAAGACGGCGTTATCACTGTTGAAGAATCAAAAACAACAGGCACAAACCTCAAAGTTGTAGAAGGTATGCAATTCGATAAAGGTTACATATCACCTTACTTCATCACTGATACTGAAAGAATGGAAACTGTCCTCGAAGACGCTTTCGTTCTCTGCGTAAACAAAAAAATTAACCTTATTGCAGACCTGGTTCCTATACTTGAACAGGTTGCAAGAGAAGGCAGAGGTCTTCTTATCATAGCTGAAGATGTTGAAGGTGAAGCACTTGCTACACTGGTTGTCAACACAATGAGAAAAGTTCTCAAAGCTGTTGCCGTAAAAGCTCCCGGATTTGGCGACAGAAGAAAAGCTATGTTGGAAGATATCGCAATCCTCACAGGCGGCGAAATGTTCACTGAAGAACTCGGCATCAAACTCGAAAACATCACAGTTCAAATGCTCGGTAAAGCACGCCGTGTCACAGTTACAAAAGATACAACAACAATAGTTGTAGGCGATGAAACAGCTGCAAAAGTTGCAGACAGAGTTGCTCTCATCAAACGTCAAATCCAGGATTCAGACAGTGATTATGACAAAGAAAAACTCCAAGAACGTCTTGCAAAACTCTCAGGCGGTGTAGCAGTAATCGAAGTCGGCGCTGCAACAGAAACAGAGTTGAAAGAAAGAAAACTGAGAATAGAAGACGCTCTCAACGCAACAAGAGCAGCCATCGAAGAAGGTATCGTCCCTGGCGGCGGCGTTGCACTCATTAAAGTAGCAAAACTCCTCGATAACAAAATGAAATCAGCTTGCGACTGCGGCTGCTCAGCTGATACAAAAACAGGGGCTGAAATTCTTTTGAGAGCTCTCGATGCTCCTCTTAAACAAATTGCAGAAAATGCAGGCGAAAGAGGCGATGTTATTGTAGAAAAAGTTAAAGAACTCGGAGAAAACGAAGGCTTTGACGCTCAAAACGGAGTATTCACAGATATGGTTAAAGCAGGTATCGTAGACCCTGCAAAAGTTACGAGAAGCGCTCTTGAAAATGCAGCTTCAGTAGCTTCTATGCTGTTGACAACAGAAGCAGCAGTTGTTGATATTCCTGAAGAAAAACCGGCTATGCCTGATATGGGCGGTGGAATGCCCGGTATGATGTAATATTCAATTATTACAAAAAGAGTTACGGTTAAATTACCGTAACTCTTTTTATTTATAAAGTTTTAAAAACAATCAAAAACGGGTATAATAAAATTAAAATTTACTGAGAAATAGGAGTAAAATATGCAACTTAAAAAAGGTTTCACACTGGTAGAAGTCCTCATAGCACTTGCTATCCTCGGCATTGTTGCTGCTGCTACCATTTATGTCTTAATCAACGCTATTCCGAAAGAACATGAATATCTCGCAAAAAAACCAGCTGTTACCCTAAGCTACGGTGTAAAAACTCTTCTCGAAAATGACAAAATTTATCCGAACAA